>CAZDKY010000070.1:0-11338 GCA_964506505.1 uncultured Syntrophomonadaceae bacterium | reverse complement strand
TTTTTCCGCCTCGTCATAGATTTTTACATCAGCCCGAAAGGGCAGAGCTTCCGAACCTTCATTATCAATGAGACGGCAGGTTTTTTCAGCAGCTGCCCGGTTGCTTCCGTAGTTTACAACTATTCTTGCTCCCGCCCGGGCCAGACTGAGCGCAGTAGCACGCCCTATGCCGCGTGATGCTCCCGTTACTACAGCGGTTTTACCTGCAAGGATCATTAATTTATCCCTCCCAAAAACTTTTCAATTGCCGCGGCGCTGTCAAGCGCTACGGTTTCTGATTCAGGTGAAATTCTTTTCATCAGCCTGGCCAGTGAAGTGCCCGGCCCTGTGCTGATGAACCGGTTGATGCTGCGGGAGAGAAGGGTATGCACTGATTGTTCCCACAGGATGGGGTGGCTGACCTGGAGAACCAGGTTTTCTTTGATTTTCTGCGGTTTGTTGCAGCAATTGGCATCAATATTAAAGACAACCGGTATTTCAGGTTGATTGAAAGAAATTTTCTTCAGGATTCCGGCCAGTTCCTCTTCGATGGGCTGCAGGAGGATGCTGTGAAAGGGAGCGCTGACCTTGAGCGGTGTAATTTTCTTTGCTCCGGCTGCACTGGCCAGTTGACGGGCATGCTTCAGGGCTTTCTTGTCCCCGGAAATGACAATCTGTCCGGGGCAGTTGAAATTGGCTGCTTCCACAACTCCGCTTCCCCGCGCTCTTTCGCAGATTTCGGTCACGTCCTCATGGCTGAGTCCCATAATGGCAATCATTCCACCCGTATCAGGTGGAGTAGCTTCCTGCATCAGCTGGCCGCGTCTTGCAACCAGGGGAAGGGCGTCTCTGAAAGCGATGGCTTCCGCGGCTACCAGGGCGCTGTATTCTCCCAGGCTCAAGCCCGCCAGGCCGTCTGCTTTAATTCCATGCGAAGTGAGAACCCGGCAGATGGCTGTGCTTAAGGTCAGTATGGCCGGCTGGGTGGTTGCTGTTTCCATTAATTTTTCCGCAGGTCCTTCAAAAATGATGTCGATAAAGCCGGGTCCGAGGATTGCTTCAGCTTCTTCAAAAACCTGATACGCTTCGGGAAAGCGCCGGTAAATATCAAGCCCCATTCCGGGGTACTGGGCCCCCTGGCCGGGAAACAAAAAGGCGGTCTTTTTCGGTGATTGTTTAATACCACCTGTATCCTTAGTTTTAAGTATGGCATTTTTCGTTATTTCCCTTACCATCTCAGTAGTACACCGCCCCAGGTAAGGCCGGCTCCGAAAGCTACCAGGGCCACCAGGTCGTTCTTTTTCAGGCGTCCGGCCGCCGCTTCTTCATGCATGATCATGGGAACCGATGCCGATGAAGTATTGCCATAGCGGTCAAGATTGATGGGCACCTTTTCCGGTGAAAGGTGCAGGCGTTTGCGGATATGTTCGATAATGCGATCGTTGGCCTGGTGCAGGAAAAGATAGTCCAGCATTTCAGACTTCATGCCCTGCCGGGTCAAAAGATTTTCCAGGACATTATCGACCACACGTACCGCAAACTTAAAAATTTCATTGCCGTTCATTTTGATAGAATGAAGCTGTTTGGCTAAACTTTCTTCACTGGCCGGTTTTCTGCTTCCGCCGGCCGGGATATAGAGAAGCTCGGCGCCTCCTCCGTCGCTTTTCAGGGAGAAATCAATGATTCCTCTTTCGCCGTCGCTTTTTTTAAGCACAGCGGCCCCGGCTCCGTCACCGAAGAGGACACAGGTGGAACGGTCGTTCCAGTTGGTGACCCGGCTCAAAACTTCAGCTCCGATCACCAGGGCGTTGCTGTACACACCGCTGCTGATAAAACCCTGGGCAGAGGCCATGGCATAAACGAAACCGGTGCACCCGGCTGACAGGTCGAAAGCAGCAGCGTTGCGAGCCCCCAGCTTGTCCTGAACCAGGCAGGCAGTTGAGGGAGTAGGGTAATCAGGAGTGACAGTGGAAACGATAATTAGTTCAAGTTCGGAGGCCTCCAGGCCGGCTTCACGCAGGGCTACCATGGCGGCTTCAACTGCCAAATCCGAACAGCCACGATCATCTTCAAGGATTCTTCTTTCCCGGATCCCGGTACGGGATAATATCCACTGGTTGCTTGTATCGACCATCTTTTCCAGTTCGGAATTTGTCAGGATTCGCTCCGGCATAGCCATGCCAGTTCCCACGATCATGGCCCTATTTTTCTGTTCCATCATGCGCAGTATTTTTTCTCTTCCTGATGTGGTATAATCATAGTTGTTTTTAATGACATCTCCTATCAATTTAGTGATTTGTGTGGCAACTCCTGACCAATAGGTAGATTATACATAGGCAAATTTCGATTGTCAATCGGAATTCAAGGAGATGATTTTTTGCTCAATATCTGTAAACTGATCAAAACCCACTATCCCCTGATTCAGGGTGGCATGGCCAACATTGCCGATCACCGTCTTGCTTCAGCTGTGAGCAATGCCGGAGCGTTGGGAATGATTGCCGCCGGTGGTGAAGAACCGGAAAGGGTGCGTGAAGAAATTCGCCTCTGCCGAGAGTTGACCGATGCCCCCTTCGGAGTAAATATAATGCTCATGAGTCCTCATACGCCTGATATTGCCCGGCTTGTTGTGGAAGAAAATATAAGTGTCGTTACAACCGGAGCCGGCAATCCTGGCCGTTATATTGCGGCCTGGAAAGAGGCAGGGATAACGGTAATTCCGGTCATTCCCAGTGTTGCTTTCGCCCTGCGCGTGGAGAGAGCGGGAGCCGACGCGGTAATTGTCGAAGGCACCGAAGCCGGGGGACACATCGGTGAACAGACCACCATGGCCCTGGTGCCTCAGGTTGTCGATGCAGTCGCTATCCCGGTTATTGCTGCAGGGGGTGTTGCCGATTACCGCCAGGTACTGGCTGCTTTTGTTCTCGGGGCAAAAGGAATCCAGGCCGGGACCGTTTTTCTGACAGCTGAAGAATGCCCGGTGCATGATAACTATAAACAGTTTATAATCAAGGCGAAAGATACCGATACAACTGTGACAGGAAGGCAGACCGGGGCTCCGGTGCGGGTGTTAAAAAATAAAATGGCTCGCAGCTATAACAAGCTGGCTGCCGGCGGAGCGCCCCTGGAAGAACTGGAGAAAATGACCCTGGGATCATTGAAACGGGCTGTTCTAGAAGGGGATCTGGAGACGGGCTCTTTCATGGCCGGCCAGGTAGCCGGCATGGTCAGATCGGTACGGCCGGTCCAGGAAATTATCAAATCACTTTTTGATCCGGTGGAAGAGTACCGCTGTAACCTGAGAATTCTTTAACAGTTATTTTATTCGAGGAGGAACCGGTTATGCTGTTGAACAGCAATGAAATTCAGAAAATCATACCCCATCGTTATCCCTTCTTAATGGTGGACAGGATTATTGAAATTGAGCCCGGATTAAGTGCATTGGGGGAAAAGGCCGTTTCGGCTAACGAAATGCATTTCATGGGACATTTCCCGGAAGAGCATGTCATGCCAGGGGTGTTGATCATCGAAGCCCTGGCCCAGACCGGGGCAGTGGCCATACTATCTCTTGCAGAAAATCGCGGTAAAATCGCTTACTTTGCCGGGATCAAGAAAGCCCGTTTTCGACATAAAGTGATTCCCGGCGACGTTTTGCGTTTGGCAGTGGAGATAAACGGTTCACGGGGACCTCTGGGAATGGGGTCAGCCAGAGCTTATGTAGGCGACAAGCTGGTCTGTGAAGCGGAACTGAGCTTTGCCCTTGAAAGTGAAAGTTAAGTAAAATAATTTGTTATAATGTGGTATTATTTAAACAAACAGGAAAGAAAGAGGCTGGAATGGTTTTTAATTATTCAGCCTCTTAATAGAGTTGATAGATTTTGCTTGTTGTTCCCAACCGTATCTGAAGGGTAACAGAATTTTTTATGCTGCCATGGCGATATTGTTAATTGTATCGGTTATTGCATTGCGAACTGAGCATACAGCTTCCATTTTTTAATGTTTCGGGCATTTTGGAATGTGTTATAATTTAAATGGATATTCTTAAGATTATTGACACAATTAAGCGAGAGGGAGTGAGGGTAATGAAAATTCTGGCCTGTACCGATGGTTCCGAGCACAGCAGGAAAGCTCTTGTAAAAGCGGCCGAGATTGCTTCCGGGTGCCGGGCCGATGAAGTGGCTGTGATTCATGTTTACGAAGAGACTCTCGATATTTCGGCATTCCCTATGTTTGAACCCGGATCAATTACAAAGGATTCTGTAACCAAGGAAGATGTTGAGAAGATGCAGAAGTTAAGGGATGAGCTGGATGCCCAGAGGAATAAGATTCTTGATGATGCTCTGGAGATATTTAATCAGAAAGGAATTAAAGCAAAACCTATCCTCAAGCAGGGGCATCCTGCCGAAACAATCGTCGATGTTGCAAGCGAAAATAATTTTGACATGATTGTCCTCGGCAGCCGGGGATTTGGCGGTTTGAAAAAGATTTTGCTCGGCAGCGTCAGTAATGCTGTTCTGCAGGAAGCAAAGAGTTGCAGTGTGTTAACGGTTAAGTAGGTCCACAACCATTATTGTCAGGTATAGAAAGCCCCGCTGCCCTGATCAGAGCAGCGGGGCTTTCTATACCCAAATTAATTTAGTAAATGAAGTTGCTATTTCATTACAGCTTTCAGCAGCATATCTTTCCAGGAATCAAAGGAACTAATGCTTTTTACATAAGAGTCCAGCTTGTCAGCAGGCAGATTGGTGAAGTCGGTGATTTTTGAAATATCGAAACCGCTTTTTTCAATAAAAGATTTTACTGAATCAAGATTCGTGTTTTTGGCAATGAACTGATCGGTAACAATTTTCTCCAGGTCCAGTCGGTAACAATTTTCTCCAGGTCCAGGTTGTCCAAATCGACATTTTTGGCCAGGTTCCCGGCCATTTTGCCTATTTTTTTAAATCCACATTATAAAACCTCCTTCTTTTTTAATTGTATATACCGAATACCAGCCTGAGTAAAATGGAATATAAAGTAGAAAAATGTTGTTCCCCGGCAATTCAACGGGCCAATCCGGAATAGTTTGTTCCTGTGCTATAATTGATCCCGGCAGTATTTATTTTAAACTTGAACGGCATTTGAGCTTAATAAAAGGGGAGCGGATGAGATGAAAATACTGGTCTGCACTGACGGCTCACAGCCCAGTTTCAGAGCTGTTGAAAGGGCTGCAGATATTGCCGAAGAAATGGAATATACAGAAACAGCGATCATTTATGTTTATGAAGAAAGATTTGATCCTGCCTCTGCTTTTTATGAAGTGCACCCGCTTACAAAACAGGATACAGCTCGTTTAAAGAAACTGCAGGACATGGAAAAGGCAGCCGGAGAGAAAATCTTACATGAAGCGAAAAAAATATTTGACCGGCGCGGGATCGAAGTCCGGACTGTTATTAAACAGGGGCACCCCGCTGATACCATCGTAAAAACAGCTGCTGAAGAAGGTTTTGAGATGATTGTCCTCGGCAGCCGGGGACAAGGTGGTTTGCAGAAGCTGCTTCTCGGTAGTGTCAGCAACGCCGTGGTTCAGGAAGCGGAGAACTGCATGGTGGTTGTTGTTAAATAGGCTTAAGTTCTATTCTGTCGCGCCAGTCCGGTATGACTGTTTCGATGGCCAGTTTTTCCTGGATGAGGTGGGAAAGGGTCTCCTGGGCTTCTTCTTCACCATGCACGATAAATACAGTTTTCGGTTTTTTCTTGAAGTGATCCAGCCAGTTTAAAAGATCTTTTTGATCGGCGTGGGCCGAATAAGCCCGGTTGTCTTCTATGCGGGCTTCGACGGATATCTCTTTCCCAAATAATTCCACCGTTTTTTCTCCGCTGATAATCTGCCGGCCCAGGGTTCCTTCCGCCTGGTAGCCGACAAACATGATTGTGCATTCAGGACGCCAGAGGTTGTGCAGGAGGTGGTACTGGATTCTTCCTGCATCGCACATACCGCTTGCCGAAATGATGATTGCTCCGCTTTTAATCTTGTTTATGGCCATTGATTCGTCTTTGGTGTGGGAGTATTTCATGTTTGGCATCTGCAGCGGATGGTGTCCTTTTCTGATCAGGTGGTTGGTTTCCCGGTCGTACAACTCAAAGTTTTTCTTGAAAATTTCTGTAGCAGCAATGGCCAGGGGACTGTCTATATAGACGGCAATATCGGGGGCAAGCTGTTTTTCGCTCTGTAAAACGCTTAAATCGTAGAGCAGGTCCTGGGTTCTTTCTACTGCAAAGGAGGGAATGATCAGGTTCCCACCTGCCTTCATTGTCTCATCGATAATTTTTTTCAGTTCCGCAGGGCGATCCGGCATCTCCGGGTGCAGTCGATCACCGTATGTTGACTCGAGAACCAGGTAATCAGCTTCTTCAATGAAGTCAGGGTCCCTGACAAATGGTTGTTCGGGACGACCCAGGTCGCCGCTGAAGACAAGTTTTGTTTTCGTTCCACTTTCTTTGATCCATAATTCAATAATACAGGAACCAAGGATGTGGCCGGCTTCGCGAAAGTTCATTTCTATACCCTCTGCCGGGCGGTGAATTTCGTCCAGTTCCAGGATAGTGAACTGGTCGAGGGCATTCTCCGCATCATGGGGTTTGTACAGTGGTTCTACTGCTGGCTGATCGGTTTTCTCTAAAGCCCTGTTTATCCTTTCAGCTTCCCATTCCTGGATATGGCCGGAGTCGGGCAGCATGACGGAACAGAGATCTTTTGTTGCCGAACTGCAGTAGATCTTTCCTTTAAAACCGTTTTTGCAAAATTTGGGGATGAGGCCGGAATGGTCAATATGAGCATGGGTCAATATTAAAAAATCGACGGATTTCGGGTTAATCGAATAATCCGCTTTGTTGCGTTCCACAATCGATTCTGAACCCTGAAACATGCCACAGTCAACGGCAAAAGTTGCTTTTTCGCTTTCAACGATATAAAAAGAGCCTGTCACTGTTCGGGCAGCGCCCAAAAAATTGATCTGCATGTACTGTCCTCCTGTTATCGATTAATCTGGTTCAGTAATCATACCTGTTTTACTGTTTTTTTTCGCGTTCTTTCAGCGGCAAGTATTCATTTTTTTCGCAGACAGCCTTGTAGGCAGGCCGGATAATTTTATTGACGTTGATCATTTCTTCCAGCCGGTGTGCTGACCAGCCCGCTATGCGGGCGATGGCAAAGAGCGGCGTGTAGAGTTCCAGGGGCAGATCAAGAAGGTTGTAGACAAGCCCGCTGTAGAAATCCACATTTGCACTGACTCCCTTATACATGCGCCTTTTTCCGGTGATGACCAGGGGGGCCAATCTTTCGACCAGGGCGTGCAGTTCAAATTCTTCAGTTCGCCCTTTTTCTTCGGATAGTCTCTCTACAAATAGTCTTAAAACGCCAACCCGGGGATCGGATATGGAATATACAGCATGGCCGATGCCGTAAATTAGCCCGGCTTGGTCGAATGCTTCCTTGTTCAGAAGTTTTACCAGGTAGTTTTCCACTTCATCTTCATCTGTCCAGTCCTTAACAATGGTTTTCAGATCCTCGAACATTTCTACGACCTTGATGTTGGCTCCGCCGTGCCGTGGCCCTTTCAGGGAACCGAGGGCTGCCGCGATGGCCGAATAAGTATCAGTTCCGGTGGAAGTTACCACATGTGTGGTAAAAGTAGAGTTGTTGCCTCCACCGTGTTCGGCATGCAGAATCAGGGCCATATCGAGTATTTTAGCTTCCAGCGGAGTATACTTACTATCCGGCCGCAGGATATGAAGAATGTTTTCTGCTGCAGAGAGGTCTGGCTGGGGGGAATGGATATAAAGACTTTGGTTATCGTGATAGTGACAGAAGGCCTGGTAGCCGTATACAGCCAGGAGGGGGAAAAGGGCGATTAGCTGCAGGCACTGCCGCAGGACATTGGGCAGTGAGATATCACTGGCTCGATCGTCATAGTAGTACATGGTTAAAACACTGCGGGCCAGGGCATTCATCATGTCCTTGCTGGGCGCCTTCATAATAATATCTCGGACAAAAGATGTAGGTAAAGTCCGGTAATTGGCCAGCATTTTGGTAAAGCCAGCCAGTTCCTCAACATCAGGAAGTTTGCCGAAAAGAAGAAGATAGGTCACTTCTTCATACCCAAAACGATCTTCCTCAATTAGCCCTTCCACAATTTTTTCTACATCGATGCCCCGGTAATAAAGTTTGCCTTTACAGGGTACTTCTTTTCCGTCGACAATTTTAGTGGCGTGGATGTCAGATATTTCAGTTAGTCCGGCCAGTACGCCCTTTCCCTCAAGGTTGCGCAGGCCTCTTTTGACGTTGTATTTTTCGAATAGGGAAGTATCGATTGTACTGCTTTTCTTACACATTGTAGCTAATTTTTCAAGCTCGGGTGTGACCCGGGAATAAGGATTGCTCATAGATTAAATTATACCTTTCTTCTCTTTTTTATCCACGTAATTATATCATTTATTTCATTTTAGGGCTACTGAAGGGTGGTTGAAAGCTATCCTTATAAATTCATATTTATTTAACAATCAGGACACAACAAATTTTTGCTTCCTGGCTATTGATATGGATAGTTTCAAAGATGGGCAGCTTTAATTATTTGACTTTCACATGGGGATATATTATATTATTAAACAGAAGATAAAGGATTACCTATCTGAACAGTAGCTGGATTGGAGGTGAAAAAAAGCGGGTTGAGATATCGGCCTGCCGCATGAGCCTGAAACAACAATTGACTCCGAGTTTGTCTTCCTACCGGTATGTATACCCAAGGGGGCAAACCGACAGGGTAACACGGGAAACGGTGTTGCCTCCCGATAGTGGAAAGGAGATGATCCGAAAGTATATAAGCAAAAATTTGACTTTGGATCTTTTACGGGGAACGTCTTCTTTCGAAAGACGTTTTTTTATTGTTTTTTTACTCTGGGTTATTCAACACAGGCATTATTTACAGTTTAAGAGCATTGACCACTAATCGATCTTAAATTAAATAATTCAAAAAGAAGGGTGAAAAATGACTGCAAAATTATTTAAAGTGTTGACGGTTGTAATCATTGTAACCGCTTTGGCCCTGGTTATCATTGGCGGCGGCTGCGGATCTCAGGCGGAACAGCTTGATCTTTTTGTTGCGGCAGGACTTAAAAAACCGATGGATGAAGTAATCGCCATTTTCCAGGAGGAAACCGGTATCGAGGTAATCCCCAATTACGGTCCGTCCGGCGGGCTCTATACCCAGATTGAAGAGGATCAGCCCTGCGATCTTTATTTCTCGGCAGACTGGGTCTACATTGAAAAACTTGAAGAGGTTGACAGAGTGGCAAAAAGTGAGAAATTCCTTCTCGACCATGAAGTGCTGGTTGTTTCGGAAACGGGACGCGAAAAGGTATCCTGTGTAGAAGATCTGCTCAAACCGGGTGTGGTGGTCGGAATCTGCGAACCTACGGCGCCGGGCGGTTTCTATGCAGAAACAGCCCTCAAAAACATGGGACTATGGGATGAACTGGTTGCCTCCGGCAACCTGAAAGCCCGTCCTTCAACGGTTAATCAGCTGGCTTTGATGATTGAAGAAAACGAGCTCGACGCCGGCTTAAATTACAGCAGCGTAACCAAACTTAATGGCCAGGAATTCATTGAAGAAATACCGCTTGAATATACGGGGGACATTATTTTTGGGGCAGCGGTTTTAAAAGATGGAGATGAAGAGCTGGCCCAGAAATTCCTGGAAACGGCTTTTGAACATATTGATGAATTCACTGTTTACGGATGGCAGCCGTGCGAATGATGAGCAGAAAAAACATTATTGATGTACTCTTCATCCCCCTGTTTTTACTGCTGGTTATTTATCCCCTGGTAGCCCTGCTGGGCCGCATGACTGTCGGGGGGGTGACAGAGACTTTCCAGGATCTGTTTTTCTGGCAGAGTTTAAGAAACACGCTCATAGCTGCCCTCGCTGCCGCTCTGCTGAGCCTGCTCCTGGCCCTTGGGTTTGGTTATTACCATATGTTTAAAAGGAATACCATTGTTTACAAGATTGCCAACCTGATGAACGATCTGCCCATTGCCATACCGCATACGGTGGCCGGGCTGGCCCTGCTGCTCGCGTTCGGCCGGAACGCTTTCGGTTTTCTTGGCCGGACCGGGCTCGCCTTTACCCTGGTAGCGGTGGTAATAGCCATGTTTTTTGTATCGTACCCCCTGGCTGCCAGAACGATTGCCTCCGGGGTAGATCAGATTGATCATGAAATTGTAGCGGTAGCCCGCTCGCTTGGTGACATCCCCTATAAGGCCTATATACGGGTTGTTATCCCTGCCCTGAGTGAGGCACTTTTTTCCGGTTTTGTTTTAAGTTACGCCCGGTCCCTGAGCGAATTTGCGGCTGTGGCCATGTTCGGGGGCAATGTTCCCGGATCAACTCAGGTGCTGGCCTCCTATGTCTTCAGTAAGGTGGAAGAAGGGGAACTGGGGATGGCTATCACAGCCAGTGCATTCTGCATTGTCATATCGGCGTTACTGGTTGCCGCATTGAGTGTAATGAATATCCGGAGGGTAAAAAATGCTTGAATTCAGGAATATTAGAAAAAACTATGGTGATCAGCAGATACTCTGTGGTGTTTCAATGAAAATCGAATCGGGAATTAAGGTGATCATTGGCATTAACGGGAGTGGTAAAACAACCCTTCTTAAAATTGTCGCCGGGATCATCAGCAGCGACGGCGGAAAAGTGTTAATCGACGGCCGGGATGTCACAAATCTGCCCCCCGAAGAGAGAAGGCTGGGTTATGTTCCCCAGCATCCGGCCCTGTTCAATCATCTCAGTGCCTGGGACAATATTATCTATGCATCAAGGAATGGGCGGGGTTCTGCTGAAACCGGAAGACATATGGTTGAAATGCTGGGACTGCAGAACATTCTAACCAGGAAACCACTGGAGCTTAGCGGGGGTTACCGCAGCCGGGTTTCGCTGGCCCGGTCCCTCTCTTCAGACCCGGATGTCATGCTCCTTGATGAGCCGCTGAGCGATATCGATGCATCAACCAAGGAAAAGCTCTGGCCTGAATTTCGCCGCACCCTGAAAAATAACGGCATACCGTCCATTTACGTTACTCATGATTTGCATGAAGCTGAATTGATCGGTGATACTTTCGCAGCGATGGTGAAAGGTCAGATAGTCAATGTGCGTTCTGCAGTAGAGGCATTTAAGACGATCAAAGACAGCTACCTGAATGAAATGGTGCTGTCGGGGATTGCTGTGCTTAATATCAATTAAATCCTGTTTTACTTTTAATGAGAAGATAACCCCGCATTATGGCCATAACGGTTATGCCAAGCGGCAGTGCCGGTTGGTATCTA
>CAZDKY010000069.1:0-26632 GCA_964506505.1 uncultured Syntrophomonadaceae bacterium | reverse complement strand
CTTTTAATCAGGGTGTCGCAGGTTCGATCCCTGCATGGCTCACCATTCATAAACAAAGGGTTTTCCGTCACTCAAAAGATTCGGAAAACCCTTAACTTTTATCAAATATAGCGCAGTAAATGTTTATCTTTTCCAGGACCCAATTAGAGATTTTACTGATGCGCTGTATAATGATCTACCGTTAAGATACTTCGATTGGCCTGTCAGCAGAGAGTTTTTTGACGGCTGTAATAATGCATAACGAAGGTATTCAGGTAAACAAGGTCACCCATAAATCACCCCCCTCTTGTTGACTTTAAATCAGCTTTCGAACATATTTTCTTTTTTAAACCGCTCTTTCAGGTTATGGCAGTTGTTTTCCGCTGAACCGACAGTCCAGGAAGCCACTTTCGTGCCTATTGCTACCGCTTTTCCCAGAGTCAGATTGCGAATTAATCCACTTACTGTTCCGGAAAAAAATGCATCTCCGGCACCGCTGGTATCGACAGTTTCAACTTTTTCAGCAGGCATATAACCGGAAGCTTTGATCTCTTTATCAAAATATATAGAACCGCGATCGCCAAGAGTAACCACACTGCAGCGAGCTCGCATTTCAGGTATAAAATAATATCTGGTTAATATTTCCTGTATCTCCCCTATCTCCAGTCCTGCCAGTTCTTTGCCCATCAGGGCACCCGCTTCATGAATGTTGCAAATAAAGCACTCCAGCCGGGGGAGCATTTCAGGCTTCCTTAAAATAACATCGAGGTTTCCTGGAATACCATATACCGGTTTATCCAATCTCCTGCATAAATCCAAAATAAAACCGGTGATTTTTTCATTTAAATCCAGCTCCAGGATAACATGAGATAACTGACTGAATAAATCTTCTGCCCGGGCAAAAATATACTGTTCCAGGAATGAAAGGTCAGGCATTTGTGATATTGAACCTGCCAGATCCCCTTTTTCATCAATTATAGCCAGCCATAAACCCATACCGTTATTATTAACCTTTTTCACCATTGACGTATTAACAGCCTTTTCATCTAACCGCTGTAAAACTTCATCACCCAGGGCAGTCCGGTCCACAGTTGAAATCAGGGTTACAGGAAGATCCAGGCAGGCTAGATTTTCCGCTACATTTCTGCCCACTCCGCCGTGAACGAAACTAATTTCACCAAGGTTTCTGCCATCAGCCTTGTAGGGTTTCCCGGCAAAACCTTTGCAATCAACAAAAATGGTTCCTACCACCCCGATATTTCCCCTGATCAACGATACATCCTCCTTTAATCCTTTCCCATCTTTCCCGGCTATAATATCATTTTATTTATTTATAAAACAAGGTGCTGGCTGTCAATGCAATGCATCACTATATATTATTGTGATCAAAGTTTTCAAACCATTTGAAAAATCTCACCTACACATGGCCAGGCATCTGACCGGAATCATTTTCCACGCTTTACAAAACGATCAGAACACCAGCAGTGAAATTTATAATTACTTCTTTGCTGATCTGCTCAAAGGTAAATATTTAAAAAAATTATTTATCCGCTAGAGCTGTAATTTTAAGACTGGACCATAGATGATCATTATAAAGTCATATATTGTACAATAAAAAACACCCCGCCAATATTTCTCTGCCGGGGGTCTCTTTTCATTGTTAACCTGCTATCACTATTTTCCACTTAACATGTTAAATATAGAGCATTAATAATCCTCCGGATCAATCATCACTTCAAGCAAGTATGGCTTATCCATTGCCAGCGCTCTCTCTACTGCCGGCTGAATTCCAGATAGCTGACAAATTCTTTCCGCAGCCATGCCAAAGCTCCTGGCCATTAAGCAGTAATCAATTTCCTTCATGTTGGTACCCGGAAAATCATCACACTCTCCCTTGTCTCCTTTGTAATGAAGCAACCCTTTCCGTATGGCTGCATAACCGGCATTATTAATTACTAAAAAGACAACCGGTATTCTATATTTAACCGCTACCCAGAGACTCTGCACCCCAAATAGCAGACATCCGTCTCCGGTTATACAGATTACTTTACGTTCAGGAGAACCACATTTCACTCCAACTGCCGCGCCCGTTCCCCATCCCAGGCTACCGCAAGCCTGGCCGTAAAAACTTAATTCGTTGTGCCGTTCCAGGTACTCCACAAGGTGAAAGTCTGAAGTCGGCGTATCCACGACAGCCGTGGTTTTATTATCCATGACTCTGGAAATGCTTTCCACCAGACTAATGACCTGGATCTTTTCTTTATTTTTCGCCTCAGCAATCTTTTTGCTTATCGCTTCGTTTCTCTGTGCCTGAAACTGAGAAATTTTCAGTTTTCGCGTTTCCGCCTTTTTCCCCCTGTCACCTGCTGCTTTAATTTTCGCCAGCAGCATTTCCACTGTTTCTTTTGTGTTACCGCAGAGAGCAATATCGGCCCGGTACAGCTTATCTATTTCGTTTAAGTCATTATGCTGGTGAATCAGCCTGGCACCGTTTGGAATCATTGGCTCTTTTGGCAGGGTAAATTCCGCGAAGAGCTTTGCCCCCAGAGCCAGAATAACATCCGCTTCACGAACTGCAGGATTATCCAGCCCGTACTGCCCAAGGTAAAGATCATTACCTGTCGGATATCCGTTATTATAAAAACTCCATTTGGACTCGCAGCAGACCCCAGCTCCCAGCACTTCGGCCAGCTTCTCAACGCGGCTGATGCAATTATCACGGCCAACTCCCGAGCCGGCAATGATCAAAGGAGACCTGCTTTTTTCCAACAGGTTTACAGCCTTTAAGACATCTTCTTCAGGAGGTGAGATCCTGTAATCTATGTTCGATTCTGGTACAGAATAAGAATAACCTGTCTTGATCTGTGATTCAAGAACATCCTGTGGAATAACCAGCAGTGTTGGTCCTGAAGGAGGTTTAATGGCCATTTGAAAAGCGCGGTTCAGGTCTTCTGCCAGCTCTTCAGGGCGAAGAACCATCCAATTCCACTTTGTATACTGCTTAACCATTTCCTGCTCATGAGTCGTCGATGTAATTCCTCCATGAGAAAGAAGAGCGCGTGGTTTAATAACGTTGATTACCACAACCGGGGAATAGCTCATCTTCGCAGAATAAATCTGGCTGATGCCGTTTGCCAGTCCCACGTTGGCATGCAGCATCACAACCTGCGGTCTGCCGGTTACTCTGCTGTGACCGTCTGCTGCCGCTACCGCTGGCCCCTCAAAAGGAAAGAGAATAAAATTCATACCATCAAATTTTAAAACATTTACAATAATTGACATCTCTGTAGTGCCGGGACAGCTGTAAATATGGGTGATCTCTCTTTTTTTTAGGATGCCGGCAACAAGACTGCCGCCATTCGATTCAACTATATCTGTCATTGTCTCCTCCATCCAAACTGATCAGCAATTTTCTGCAAATAATAATCCAGTGGTGCTTCACGATTCGTTCAAACTTTACCAAACTGTTCATCAGTGTTATTTTAACTGCTAAACAATTATTCATTGAATACCTTTTTAACAAGATACACTCCGTCACTGGCTTTGGTGGCAAAATAATCTGCGTCCACATATTCTTTTATCTTTTCATTTATATAATTTTCACCGATCATAATTGTAGCATCAAGCCCGTCTGCCCTGACGGCGGTAATTGTATCTTTCATACTTTCCTGGCAACTTGTTAATAAAATACTTAACCCAATCAAGGAAGAACCTGTTTCTTTAAGTGCATCGATGAATTTTTTATTGATGTTTTTGCCATGATCGTGTTAGAGCTTTCGGCTCCCTGTTCCCTCAAGCATGGCCAGCACTTCCGGCAGGTCAATACCCAGTTCTTTCAACTTATCACTGGTAGGAATGCCCTCTTTGCTCCAGCCTCGCCTCCTGTATGCAGCATCAAGAACCCGGTTGTATTCACGATAGCGAAACTCTCGCAGGATGGCCAGTTTTTCTTTGATGCTCTTCCCTTCCGGATCAACCCCGATTTGATCCTTCATCTGTTTGTCATACCGTTCCTGGCGGGAAAGATATTCTTCTTCGGTAACCGGCCCGATAGCCCGCAGCGGTGGAATATCATCTTTTCTTCTTCCATAGCCAAGATAATAGCTCATCACCCGCTGCAAATTAAAAACTCTCTCTGATTGCCTGAGCATCTTTCCTTCATCCAGTTTTTCTCCGGTCATGCCTTCAAAATATTTCCAGTAATTTTCCACATGTTCCGGTATCTTGGCCGCCTCCTGCGGCGGATACTTGCTGTTATCGTCAGGAGCAATGTCGTTCCAGACAATTTTACACAGTCCCAGCAAGCCAAACCAGGTTCTGAACAACGGAAAATAATAGAGCGCTTCCGCCTTGTCTTCAAAACTCGGGATCTGGTTGTTAACCAGATCGATAAATATGAGCCATGATTCATCATGCTGAGGCCCCTTGATAGCCATGGCATAACCGGCTTGCTGGGCCAGGGTCTCCTTGGTTACATATTCGGAAAACTCCAGGCCCTTTACCTCCATGCCAATATCCTGTAAAAATCCTGGATCTGCTCCGTATTCTTTGATCCATTTTTCTTTCAACCGGCGCACACCCTGCCCTATTTCCACACCGAATCCTTCCCCGGCCGCCACTTCGTGGAGGCAGGCAAGCACTTCCTCGGAAGCCCCGAAAACCAGCTTCTTACCACCGGTATGTTCTGTATTGATAATACCGGCTTCAAAAGCTTCCATCACGAAGGCCATCGTTGTGGCAAAAGAAATAGTGTCAATACCATAGGTATCACAATAAAAGTTATATTCAACGATAAAATCAAGATCAAAACAACCCATATTCGCTCCACCGGCCGCTGTTTCGTATTCCGGACCATCGACAATTACCTTCTCGCCTTTATAGGGGCCTGTTTTCAATATAAATCCATCCACGGCCTTGCAGCAAGCCATTGAGCAACCAAGCCAGCAGGCATCGGAAGCCCCCTGGGTAAAGTAGCGCTCTTTCATAACATTAGATGATATTTTTGATGTGTCAGGATGGCGACCATATTTAAAGTTATGTACCGGTAACAGGTCATAAGCATCCATTACTTCTACGATATTGGCTGTGCCTACTTCCCTCATGCGGTTTTGATCTTCATCCAGCCTGGCCATTTCAGCATTTACTTTCATCCCGTGGCGCCTGATCAGATCAGGATTAACCGGATTGTTCAAATCGTCAACAATTTGGATCGCCCCTGTTGGGCAAACATGAGCACAGGAAGTACAGCCAATACAGTGAGGATCGACCTCGTTGAAGGGCATAGTTACATGACGCTTGATACCACGACCGGCATAACCAATTATTTTCTGGAGGACAAATTCATCACAGGCCCTGACACAGTGGCCGCAGAGGATGCAGGCTTTCGGGTTTTCATCAGTAAGTTCGCTTCGGAAACGGCTCCCGTCTGTTATTCCGCAAATTTTGGCCACCTGTTGTACTGCTTCCACATTTGGCCAGCGACCCAGGTACATTTCCGCCAGAATACGGCGGTGCTTCTTAAGCTTATCCGAATCCGTTGCCACAACAATTGTTTCACAGACCGGATAATTACAGGATGTAACAATTTCTTTTTTGCCTCCACTTTCCACTTCACAGATGCAAAGACGACAGGTGCCTTCCGGGGTAAGATCCTTATGTTGACAGAGCGTAGGCACGGTAAAACCGGCTTTCAGGATCGCCTGAAGCAGATAGGTCCCCTCCGTAACGGTAATAGATTTGCCATTGATGGTCAGGGTAATTTTGCGGGATGTTTTACCGGCAGATGTCATTGTTAGATCACCTCCACTGCATCAAATTTGCAGCTCTCCAGGCAGATACCGCATTTGATGCACTTATTTTGGTCTATCCTATGTATCCCTTTTGTCTCTCCGCTGATAGCTTTGGTTGGGCAATTTTTAGCACAGAGTGTACAACCGTTGCAGTTTTCGGTAATATGATAAACAATCAAATCCCGGCATACTCCGGCCGGACACTTTTTCTCTCTGATATGTTTTTCGTATTCGTCACGGAAATAACGAATGGTACTTAAAACCGGATTAGGAGCAGTTTTGCCCAGCTGGCAAAGGCTTGTTTCGGCAACCGTTTCGGCCACCTCTTCCAAAAATTCAATATCTCCCTCCCTGCCCTCACCCCTGGTTATGCGGGTCAGCGTTTCATCAAGAGCACGGAGCCCCTCTCGACAGGGAGTACATTTACCACAGGATTCGTCGATAAGAAAATTGATAAAATACCTTGCTACATCGACCATGCAGGTGTGATCATCCATTACGATCATGCCGCCTGAGCCCATCATCGATCCTGCATCCGATAGCGAATCAAAATCTACTTTCAGATCAAGCATTTCCTCCGGAAGACAGCCTCCCGACGGTCCCCCGGTCTGAATAGCTTTGAATTTCCTTCCGTTCGGTATCCCACCGCCTATTTTATAGACAATATCCCTTAAGGTAATACCCATCGGCACTTCCACCAGCCCGGTGTTGTTAATATCACCAACCAGTGAAAAGACCTTCGTTCCGCTCGAACCGTTCCAGGGACTCTTACTAACATCTCCACTGCCAATTGAAGAATACCATGTCGCTCCCTTGGAAATGATGGCCGGTATACTGGCAAATGTTTCCACGTTATTGAGAGCCGTCGGCTTGCCTCTGAACCCCGACTCTGTACTGTGGATATATTTTGAACGTGGTTCGCCTACCCTTCCAGACATTGAAGCCATTAAGGCCGTTGATTCACCGCAGACAAAAGCGCCCGCCCCGCGGTGAATTTGAATATCAAAAGAAAAATTACTGTTTAAAATTGAGTTACCCAGCAGTCCTCTTTCTTGGGCCTGTTGAATAGCCATTTTCAGCCGTTTCAAAGCCAGAGGGTATTCCTTTCTTATATAGATAAATCCTTCCCTGGCTTCCACGGCAAGGGCTGCAATTAACATACCCTCAATAACCGAATGAGGATCTGTTTCAATGATGGAGCGATCAACAAATGCTCCGGGATCCCCTTCATCAGCATTGCAAACTACATAAGATACTTCATCGTGCTCTTCCATCGCTTTTCTGCAATCTGCCCACTTAAACCCTGTAGGGAAACCTCCTCCACCACGTCCGCGAATTCCCGAAGCGGTGATTTCAGCAATTATTTCGTGCGGTTCCATGCCCATAGCTTTAATAAAGGATTTATAGCCATCCCTGGCAATGTAGTAGTCTATATTTTCGGGATCAATAAGTCCCTTGTTTCGCAAAACAATTAACTGCTGTTCGCTGAAAAATTCAATATCTTCCATGCGTGTTCTCGTTTGATTGTTAACGGGATCTTTATAAAGCAGGTTTTCCACAACTTTTCCTTTTTGAAGATGCTCTTCAACAATAACCGGGATGTCTTCCGGCTCGACTTTCTGATAGAAAACGCGCTGCGGTTGAACAACAATAATCGGTCCTGCAGCACAAAATCCGTTGCATCCTGTGCTGACAACCAGGTACTGTCGATCCATATTCCTTGCTTTCAACTCTTCAATCAGTCTGTCTCTTACCGCCAGACCTCTTGCGGATGCACATCCCGTTCCGGTGCAGACCAGCAGCATGCCCCTGTATTTAGCCCAAATCTTCTGCTGAGTTTCTTTTATTTTTGCCAGCTCTTCTGATGATGTAATTTTATCCAGTTGGCGATTGCTATTTTCTGTCTCTCTTTCATCTTGCTCGCTGCTTTCCGGCAAAAACTCTCGTATAAGCTTTTCCACATTCCGGGCCTCGACGTTTCCGATCACCATATCGCCAATTTTAACCACAGGCGCCATGCTGCAGGCACCCAGACAGCGTACTCCGGCCAAACTGAATTTTTTATCGGCGGTCGTTTCCCCAGCCTTGATCCCAAGTGCCCGCTCAAAAGCACTGAGAATATTGGCTGCTCCCTTAACATGACAAGCGGTACCGAGGCATACCTGAATCATGGTTTCCCCCTGCGGTTCAAGGCTGAAAGAGTTATAAAAAGTGGCAATGTGGTAAATCTCTGCTCTCGGGGTTCCGGTATTCCTGTTCAGCAGATCAATTGCCGTTTTCGAAATATGCCTGAAATGATCCTGGATATCCTGCATCATTTCGATAAGGTATTCCGGATCACCATCCCAGCGGTCAATAATTTCCCGAATCGCCTCAATTTCTGCAGGATCGTCCTGGATGTATATTCTTTCCGGGTTTACAAGAGGAACCAATTTGCTTTCTTCAATATTCCAGGCCGGAGTTATATTCCTGTTTTTTACTACTAGGGCTTTTATTTTTTTATGGCGAAAGACCGTTCCTACTCCGCCCCGGCCGGCCTGCTTTATTCTGGCTGTATTGCGGCGCCAGTCCCAGAAAGAAAAATTAAGGATGCCCATCCGGGAGTGTTCTGCCCCTTTACCGCTTGCCACCACTGAAATATTTTTTTTATCAAGCTCATTATCAGCATACAGAGCAGTTAATTCTTCCACAGCCAGGTGTGAGTCAACGCTTTCGCCGGGTAACGCCTCCACGGCTACTCTTTTCCCAACGGCATCAATAACAATGATTACCTCTTCCGCAGCCTTTCCAACAACTACGAGAGCATCAAAACCGGAGAATTTTAATAACGGACCGAAATGTCCGCCTACGTTGCTGTCAATAATCAGGTTGGTCATCGGTGAAATGGTTGTCACAATCGTTTTGCCCGATCCGGGGAAACTGGTCGTTCCTCCCAGCGGTCCGGCTGAGAAACAGATGGGGTTATTTTCACTGTCCCAATGCGTGTGCTTATCTATTTCCTGTAAAGTCAGCCAAAGGTCAAAACCTTTGCCCCCCGTCCACAGCTTTTTCATCTGATTAGTTACTTCACCTGTCGATATTATATTCCGGCTTAGATTTATTTTCAGGTAGTGACCGGTATAACCCCTCTGCAGGGGGACCGGCTCAAATTCCATTTCAGCCAGGACCCGTTGTTTCTTCTTGTCACTTCTCTGTTTATCGTTACTCATCATTTAGCCTCCTACCTGAGCGTTATAAATAAAAACCTGAAAGGCTGACTGCAATTAACAGCAACTTTCTTACACCATCCAGTCTTTTTACTACGTATTATTTGTTTCTGTTTCTTTTTCATAAATCTCTAGTTTTCAGCATTAATAGAGTTGCTGTTATATTCTTCCTTTGAACAGTTCAATCCTCTCTCAATTTCCGATAATCCTCTGGGGTATCGATATCCTGCAAAACAGATTCAGTATCAACTATTTGGCAATTTATTTCATCCGGTGGCAGTGTATTTATAATCTCCCGGCCTCCTACATCTCCCTGCAGATTCATTAAGGACGGCCAGGTGCAACGATCAAAAAGAACCGGGTTCCCACGTTGCCCTGCATAAATGGGGCATGTCACTGCTTTAAATTTTTCTTTATAACTTGCAATTATCTGCCGGTATACGGATGGTGGAATCAACGGTTGATCGGCAAGGGCAAAAAGTATCCCCTGGGTATTGCTGTCAACTGCTTCAATCCCTGCTTTTAATGAACTGGCAATTCCCGAGCGGTAATCCTCATTGATGACAAAACGGCGCCGGGTTGACTTAAGTAGCTCCACCAGCATTTGATCTGGCCTGCCAACGATAATGACATCATCAATTCCTGAAAGATCAATTTGTTCAATAGTATGTTCCAGGATCGTATTGTCACCAAAGGGCAAAATCAGCTTGTCCCGACCCATCCGTAAAGAAGCGCCTGCAGCAAGGATAACGCAGGTTACTTTAATCTTGGGTCGACCATTGCTGAAGTTCAGGACAATATTTACCGGATCTTTTTTAAGGGCGGCTGTAACCAGCATGTTTTCGCTTCTTTCTCCGGGATCCATATTACCGGCAATCCGCCAGGCTGTTTTCCCCGGAGCAATCAGCAGGTCCCCTTTGTTGATCACGGGAACCAATTTTGCCCGACAGGCCTGTCTTCGGCCTGTCGCCGTTAAATAATTAAAAATACGGGCCAGTATGTCTTCGGTAATTAACGTCCCCTCAGCAACCCCGATCGCTGCCGCCAGTTTATCAGCCCGGTGAACTGTGTGAAAATCAAGACTTTTCCCCAGGGCATCCGCCCCGACAACCGGAACAATGAGATCAGATCTTTCCGGAATGACCGGTTCGTCCATATCATGGCCTTTAAGCGGCAGTTTTCCGGCCCCGTCCGCTTCAACGAGGATTATTATGTTCATTTTTCTTTGGATTTTCTCAATAATTGCAGGGTTTATACCCTTTAGTTTACCCGAAGGTAAAGATTCGGCAGCCAGCACGGCAATACAGGACTGTTGATAGTGTTCTTCCAGCTTGCCGGTAATCTGTTTCTCATTATTCTCAAGAATCAGTGGGATACCGGAAGGTGCAAATATTTTGGTTGTTGTTGTTATTAGTACTTTTTGTCCTGAGGCAGTCATTTCTTCCGCCAGCCTGTTAATCAAACTTGTTTTACCGCCAGCTCCATAAAAAGAAACAAGGCTCGTGGCTTCCGGATTCAAAACGCCGGACAGGGAAAGCTGTTTCATCAGCTGTCCTCCCATCTGTTATTTCTTTATCTTTCACCGGCGA
The DNA here is from genome assembly GCA_964506505.1 of uncultured Syntrophomonadaceae bacterium. GTDB lineage: Bacteria > Bacillota > Dethiobacteria > DTU022 > DTU022 > M55B129. The sequence goes on along the minus strand of CAZDKY010000069.1, from coordinate 16,069 downwards.
AAAAACAGCGATCTATACAATAGTATCCTTGGCTGTCATTGGCTGTCATTGATGATTTTTTATTCGGGAAGAGTTTTTACAGACCCTTTATCCATATTATAGTTATTTTTTCTGCAGTGATATCCACCCAGCCTAAAGTATAACGTAATGTCCTAAGAAACTAAATCATCAGCGGCGGCTGAAATAGCGGTTCAAAATCGCTTCCAGGGCTCCTCCTCCTATGGCTCTCGCCTTATCAGATATAGTGTGGCAGTCCACCGATTTACCGCGCGGATCGATATCGCCTACTTTCATGCCCCTCCTGACGGCAAGATTGGGATAAAGCATACCCCGCACCAGTCCGTCGATTTCAGCCTGCAGGGGAATTTCCTCAACCGTAGCCACAGTATCGCCCGCTTTGACCAGTTCGCCGATTTTTTTCAGGGGTTTAAAAACTCCTTCCGCAGGTGCTCTCAGTAAGCGTTCACGGCTGTAGCCGGCTACCTCCCCGGGCACTCTGGTATCGGGAATGGCAGATCCTGCATAGATTACTTTTCCCAGATCATGTCCGCGCATAGTTTCGATAACAGCATCTACATCCGCACCGGCTGAAAAACCCGGTCCCAGTCCGATAACAAGTTCGGCGTCATCCCTGTTTGTTCCGGTATTTTTCTTAGCCATGATTCCGTCAATCAGGATTTTCGGTTTTAATTTGACAACCGTATTTGCTTCCGGATCAATCAGAACCGGTACTACTTCTTGCTCAAGTAACTCTAAAGCTTCTTCCACTTCTTTACAAAGCTTTGCCTCTATATTTTCCACAACAATACTTTTTTCGTAAATTGCAGAAGCAAAAGAAACACTCCTGCGAACAACCAGCGGTTCGGACAGTTCCAGCATTACCGGATCAAAACCTGCCTGCCACAGGCGATGAGCAACACCGGTAGCCAGATCGCCGGCTCCCTTGATGATGATCAACCTTGGTATCATTTTTTCTCCTCCTTCGCCGAACCAAAAGGGGATGCGGCCGGCCGCATCCCCCCCCGACTTTTCAATGCAACAGCTTATTTCTATTTCTTTTCGTTAATCACCCTCCAAACCCTTTCCGGTGTTAACGGAAAAGTATTGAAATCGACACCCAGAGCGTCATTGACGGCGTTGGCAACCGCCGGGGCAACTCCGATCATCGGCTGCTCTCCAATACCACGGGCTCCGAAAGGCCCTCCTTCTTCTGGCGTTTCGATTATAAAACTGTCAATATGCGGCGTGTTATCGATTGAACAAATTTTATAATCGGTGAAGTTTCGATTCAAGATTACTCCCTTGTCGAAGCGCAGTTCTTCATAAAGAGCAGTGGAAAGACCCATTACGGTCCCTCCGCGCAGCTGGGCATGGGCCAGGCGCGGATTAATCGCTTTCCCCGCATCAATGGCGCTAACCAGCTGCAGGATGGTTACCACGCCAGTTTCCGGATCAACTTCAACTTCCACTCCTGTAGCGCCGAAGCAGTAAAACATACCCGGATTACCCTGCCCCGTTTCCGGATCGAGGTTGGTCATATTGGAGGGAACGAAAGAACCACGGCCTATAATTGGTCCGGCGATACCTTCTCCGGTGCATTTCTTACAGCTATCGGCTATCTCCCTGATCGTTGCTTTGACATTCGGATCTTTTGTGGAGTATATCTTTTTCCCATCAAAGGTTAATTCTTCTTCCGACACCTCAAGAAGGTTTGCCGCAATGCAGTAAATCTGACCGAGAGCGTCCTCCGCAGCCCGCTTTACAGAAGTACCACAGGTGTAAGTAACCCGGCTGCCGACAGTTTGCCATTCATAGGGCGTAAAATCAGTATCGGGTATTTTGATATCGATCTTTTCAACAGGGATATGAAGCGTCTCTGCAGCAATCTGAGTAATTGCCGTCAGCATGCCCTGGCCCATTTCTGTCGCCCCGACCAGGATATGAGCAGTGCCGTCTTCGTTGATCCTGATTATAGCCGACGAAGAGGCATTGCTTGGCTGGGCCGGGCATTTAACCAGTCCGGCAATTCCCTTGCCGCGGTATTTACCCTCTTTTTTACCCCATCCGATCTTATCAGCTACTGCTTTTAGGCATTTATCAAAACCGACGTTGTGAACCTCCTGCCCTGTGGCAGTTTTTGATCCTTCTTTCATACCGTTGATCAGACGGATCTCGAGGGGATCCATATTCAGCTCTTTGGCAACTTCATCCATCTGCCTTTCGATTCCCCACTGCATTTCGCACATCCCGAAACCGCGCACCGGTCCGCCTATGGAGTTGTTGGTGTAGACACAATAAGAATCAGTTTTAACATTTGGTATTTCATAAGCGCCGCTGGAGCTGTATCCGGCTGCCCTGACAATATTAACCCCGTATTCGGTGTAAGCACCACCGTCCCAGATCATCTCGTATTCAAGAGCAGTAATGCGGCCGTCTTTACGCACCCCTGTTTTTAAATGAGCGTAAAGAGCCTGCCTGGTGAATGTGCCCTGCATATCTTCTTCGCGGTTAAAAACGATTCTCACCACATGACCGGGAAATTTTTGAGCCAGGGGGATAACCAGCCCTTCCAGGGAAGCTCCGGCTTTACCTCCGAACCCTCCGCCAATATAACTGGAAATAACCCTGATCTTATGCATGGGCATGTCCAGCGATTCGGAAAGCAACTGGCGCACCACGTTCGGTGACTGGGCGGTGCTCCATACGGTCAGCTTGCCGTCCGGACTCCAGTGAGCAGCTGCCTTGTGGGTCTCAATCGACACATGTTGCATCTGAGGTACTTTATAATCACGTTCCACGATCAAATCTGCTTCGGCAAATCCCTTTTCCACGTCACCCTTGCGCAGTTTGAAATGGTTGGCGATATTTGTCCCCGGTTTAGGGTAAAAGATGGGCACAACTTTATAGCTGCCCAGATCTTCATGGATCAGGGGAGCATCCGGTTTCATCGCTTCGCGCGGGTCAAAAACTCCCGGCAGTTCTTCGTATTCAACTTCAATTAATTCAGCCGCTTCAGCGGCCGCTTCTTCTGTTACCGCGGCAACGATGGCCACCGGTTCACCCCAGAAACGAACTTTGTCAACAGCCAGAAAATTCCTGTCTATAAGGTAAAGACCAATTTTATTCGGGTATTCCTTACCCGTCAGGACCGCCTTGACGCCTGGATACTGTGTCGCTTTTGAGGTATCGATGCTTTTTATTTTGCCGTGGGCGACAGTACTCTTTTTCATTTTTACATGGAGCATAGGGCCGATAAAACGATCCTCGATATACTGTGCCGCCCCGGTTACTTTTTCCAGAGCATCTACTCGCGAAACATCGGTTCCAACATATTTCATATCCGACATTTTCTGTTCCTCCTTTCTTACCTATTTTTTCACTGAGGCTTTGACAGCCTCCCTGATTTCCTGGTAAGCTCCGCAGCGGCAGAGGTTGCCGCTAAGAGCTTCGTTGATATCTTCATCGGTTGGGTTGGGGTTCCGATCAAGCAGGGCTTTAGCCGATATAATCATACCCGGAGTGCAAAAACCGCACTGAAAAGCACTGTGCTCGACAAAAGCTTTTTGAACCCGATCCAGCTCTCCGTTTTTGGAAAGGCCTTCTATGGTCACCAGCTCCTTCCCATCAAGCTCAACAGCCAGGACCAGGCAGGAATTAACCGGCTTGCCGTCCAGAAGGACCATGCAGGCACCGCATTCCCCGATTTCACAGCCTTCCTTGGTCCCGGTCAGGTGAAGCTCATTTCTTATAAATTTAAGCAGGGTCTGACCAACTGTCACTTCCCTGGTTTCTTTGTCACCGTTAACAGTAAAACTGATCTTCATTTTCTGAACCATTTTCACACCCCCATGGTCTGTTCAAGCCCGCGGCGGATCAGTACTTCGGCTATATGGTAGCGGTAATCGCGCGAACCTCGCAGGTCGGTAATTGGTGATATGCTATCGTGAACCAGCTTCGCTGCCCTGGCCCAGTCCTTTTCGCCCTTTTCATTAACAGCTTCTTCAACCGCCAGAGCCCGTACCGGCGTAGGTGCAACTGCTCCGACGGCGATTTTTACTTTATCGCCCCAGCGCTGGACTGCAACTCCGACGGTAGCCAGATCGACAGAACCGGTTCGCGATGCTTTAATATATACGCCTATCCCTTGCGGATAAGGCTTCGGAACCATAACTGAATGAACCAGCTCTCCTTTATTCAGATCTGTTTTCCCGGGTCCGGTGAAAAATTCTTCCACGGGAACCGTTCTCTGCCCCCCTGTCCCGGCAATGACAATTGATGCTCCGAGGCAGTAAAGAGGGGCTGCTGTGTCAGCCGCCGGTGAGGCATTGCATATATTTCCGGCCAGCGTTCCCCTGTTGCGGATTGAATAGCTGCCTACGCTGTGTGCTCCCTGGGCCAGAATGGGTATATTTTTCAAAATCGGTTCATAAGCAGCAATTTCATTAAGGGTCACTGCCGCACCGACGGTAATCCCTTTTTCATCTTCCCGGAGGACTTTTAGCTCTTCCAGATCCTTCAGGTCAACCAGCAGGTGGGCGGCAAATTTGCCCCCTCTCATTCCAACCATTAGATCAGTACCCCCGGCCAGTGGATAAGCCTGTTCTCTACTGCTCAGAAGATCGAAAACCTGCTTTAAATCAGTGCACTTAACATATTCGTATGACGGCATTTCTCCGGTTCACCTCCATTTAAAAATTTCACAGGAATCAAAACATTTCACAACCATTTTATTTGGCCAGTTCTTTCAATGCTTCAACAAACATTTCCATAGGCGGCTTAACAATTCCTGCGCCCACCTGCCCGATACCAGCTTCCTTATGGGCAATACCGGTGTTGATCCGGGGGACGATGTTCTTTTCAACCACCTTGCGTACATCAATCCCGGTCGGTGTTCCTCTGAAATCCATAGCCGGAATATTAAAATTATTGTTTTCAGCAACAGTTATTTCATACATTTCATTGGTCGCATCGAAAGCATCTGCCGGGTTTCCACCAATAAAATTAACTATAGCCGGCGCTGCCGCCATGGCAAATCCACCGATGCCCACTGTTTCAGTGATCACACTGTCTCCAATATCCGGGTTGGCATCCGATGCTTTAAATCCGGAGAAGTAAAGACCGTCTGGAACATTTGCCGGAGCTGTAAACCACTTGTCTCCTGTGCTGCTTACCCTGATCCCAAAATCAGTACCGTTCCGGGCCATTGTTGTTACCAGGGTAGAATTTTCCACGCCGTGTGCCGCCAGAGCCATACTCTTACAGGCAGCCATAATTGCATTCAGTGAAGTAAGATCATTGCTGTGCATAAAAGCGAGCACTTCTGCCGCTGCTGTAGCTTTTCCACCTTTAAAGTATTCATTTACATTGGATAAATCAAGACGCGGTGTATCATACTCGGTTTTCTTACCCCAATCCGTTTCCACGACAAAGGAGGCAATGGTGCGGATGAATAGAGAGGTAGTAGCCCGGTTGCGGTTGTGGCCGTCATCACCCATATGCAGGGCTTGAGCGATGATCGATTTGATATCCATTCCTCCGGCCAGGTGAACTGCTTCCTTAATTACGGGGGCATAAACCTCATCCAACCAGCGCAGACGTTTCAGCACTTCATCGTCGAAGGCACCGTAACGAAGCACCTTTCCATATCCTTCGTTCATATTGGAATATGTATAGCCGCCCCATTCCTTGTCTTCAATGATGAAAACCATCTGGGACGGGGTTATTACTCCGGCCATCGGCCCCACGGAATTGTAATGGTGGCACGGCGCAAATTCTACTTCACCGGATGCGGCCAATTTTTCTGCCTCTTCGGCATTTTTCGCCTTGCCCTCGTAAATGAGGCCGCCCATGATCGCTCCTTTCAACGGCCCGCTCATCCTTTCCCAGGTTATCGGTGGCCCGGCGTGCAGAAACAGGTTGTCTTTAATCCCCGGGATAACATCCCTGGCCCGACCGATATCCACCCATACCGGCCTGGACTTCATCATCCTTTCAACCGCTTTCTTGTTCGCCTGATCAATTTTACTCATTCTTTCGTCCACCTCCAGGATTATTTTAATTTATCGAGCAAACTAAGGATATCTTCATCTCCCATCGCCGGCGGCTGCCAGCGAACATGAATTACTTTTGTTCCTCTTTCCTTCAGCGTTTCCGCGAAATCTTCCAGGCCCATATTGATAACCTTTAGTTCAGAATCGAAAAGATTGTTCATGACCGGTATCCCTCCAACTGAAATGATTATTCCGGCACTTTAAAAAAACTGGCTACCGGTTAAAAGAATTGCCTTATGAAGATAGGAGTCTAACAACAAAAGAAACAGCATCAGCATTGCTTGGAAAAACCAGAACATTTTCCTTTTTTAGTTTTTCAACCTGGTCACTTCGTTTTTGGATATCTTCATCAGTGCCGCAAACTGTTGTTACAAAAACAATTTGCCTCTTTTCTTTCTCCATAGTTTCCCTGGCTTCCCTTATCGCTTCAATTACTGAACCGGCCGGATCGGGGTGGGCATTATATCCCAGAACCAGGTCTAACATAATAACCGCCGTCTCCGGATCTTTGGCCTCTTCTACTATTCGTGTATTTCGCAGGCTCGGGTCGATCATTGGATGGAGGCGCCCCTGCGTAAACTCATCTTCTCCGTAATCAATGACCGTATTTTCCCTGCTCTTATAAACATCCTCAATATTTTCAGCGCCTTTAAATGAGAGGTTTGTGTAGATCTTCCCCTTCATATTGCCCATCAGCAAAAGTGCTTCATAAGCCAGGGTCCCCCCTGAATAAAGAGCACGAAGGTAGCGCTGATTTTGGTTCAGGTTATTTTTTGTCTTTTTCAGCAAACCGGCATCAACAGAAAAATTCACTGCACTTTCGCTTACTCCTTCCCCCCCGGCCAGTTTAACAGCCAGTTGAGCGGCCTCTTTAAGGGTTAATGCCGGTTTACAGCCGGCTGCTTTAATTTTTGTCTGGTCTCCCCCCAGGAAGGTGACAACAACCGGTTTATCTATTTTTCCGGCCCGATCCAGCACTTTTTCAAGGACTTCTTCATCGGGTGGTTTCGATATAATAACGATAACTTCCGTGTCATTATCTTCCGCCAGCAACTCCAGTCCCTGGAGCATGGTTATCCCACCGACTTCCGTTTTTACATCTCGTCCGCCGGTACCAATGCCCTGGCTGATCCCTTCGCCATAATTATGGATAAGGGTAGATACTTCCTGGAGGCCTGTGCCTGCTGCGGCAACAATACCTATACTGCCCCTACGCACTTCATTGGCAAAAGCCAGCGGTACTCCGTTTATGATCGCCGTTCCACAGTCCGGTCCCATAACCAGAAGTCCTTTTCCCTGCGCCTTTTTTTTCAAAGAAATTTCCGATTCCAGGGGCACATTGTCGCTGAAAATCATGAGATGAAGGCCTTTATCTAAAATTTGATTCGCTTCCCTTTCCACATAACGTCCTGGTATCGACAGCAGAGCAAGATTGGCATCAGACATATATTTATATGCTGTTTCAAAAGTACGTGGAACAAATTCGTTCTGCAGATTATCTCTTGCCGCTTCTTTGTTCAATTCATCGAGTGCTTTCTGGATCGCTTTTTCAGCTTTCTCCTCATTTTCCGCTTCAACGGCAATGATCAGATCGTTGGCACCCGCTTCCTTTTCAATCTTTTCGCTCCAGAGCCCACCTGAACGTAAAAATTTCTTGTTATGATCAGTGCCGATTATTACTTCTGCCTCGATTACATCCTCGAAATTTCTTACAGTATTGGATAAACGCATCAGGTAGACTGAATCACGAAAAGTATTTTTGGCAATATAACTTTTAAGAGCCAATTTTTTAACCTCCTTTGCCCGGTTCTGGTTTAGCAGGATGTTTACAATGTGCCAATTAGATACTGAGCAGATATTTGAATGATTTTATTAAATATATATTTCTAAAAATTAAACATAAAGAGGCAATATCCTTTAGAAACGAGCACCAAATTAATATTTTCTCTTTGTGATTAAATTACAATAAAATTGACATTGTTCACCTTAGTTTGATATTATTATGCTTAAAGGTAATCGAAAGGGTGTCACCGATGCAAAAACAGTATGGAATTACGGTGAAAGAAGCTCTTTCCCTGAACATTGTCAACAGCCTCAAGATAGTAGGCGGGCACAAAGGTCTTGACCGCGTTATCAAGCTGGTTAATGTTATCGAAGTCCCCGATATAATGGACTGGCTGATTGACGGTGAATTTCTACTGACAACAGGCTATTCTTTCCGTGAATATCCTGAACAGATGAAAACTCTTATTCCCCGCATGAGCGAAAGTAACAGTGCCGCTCTGGCTATAAAAACCAAACGCTACATGAACGAAATTCCTGTTGAAATAATCTCCAGCGCAAATTACTTCAGTATTCCCCTGCTGGAAGTGCCCTACGATCTTTCTTTTTCAGAAATAATTGCACCCATTCTGGGAGTGGTTTTCAATAAGCAGAACAAGATCCTCCAGAAACTGGAACAGGGCCATAAAAATCTGATGGACCTTGCTCTTAACGGAAGCCCCCTCGAAGAGCTGTGCAAGGAAACAGGAAAATTAATTTCCAACCCCGTGGCAATCATGGATCGCGAAGGCAAACTTATCGTCAATGAAGAATGTCCCGACCAGTACAAGTTCGAACTCTTCTTTTCCGACCAAAGCGTGGAAATCAAAAAAGAAAAATTGCGAATCGGCAATATCAAGGAAGTAAAATATTCACTTGAATATACGTCCGATACTGATAAACCTCTGACCATCAAGGCCATCCGTATTCCAATAATCGCCGACAAATATCAGTACGGCCACATAGTAGCCATCGTTAATAAACCCATCTCAGAAACAGATATTCTGCTGATAGAAAGAGCAGCAACCATTGCTGCTCTGGAGTTTACCAAGCTCAAAGCTATTTTTGAAATAGAAAAAAGTTACTGCAATGACTTCCTTGAGATACTGCTCTCGGGCGATTTTGAAAATATCAGTGAAATTATTGACCGGGGTAAAATTTTTAATATTGATCTTAAACTGCCGACCGCGGTCCTGATCATTAATGAAAACAGTTTTAATGAAATAAAAGAGATCAACCGCTATATAGACATTGAAGGTCCCCATACCAAAGAAGATCTTCTGCGGGCAATCAACGGATTTTTAAAACAACAAAAGGGCCTGAACCTGCTGGCAGGCATCAAAGGTAATAATATTGTCGTTGTCACCAATACATCTGCCGACAATTCTGCTGCCACTTTGAAAGAGATAGTGGCCACTCTAATCCAACTTATGGATGAGTCTGCCGGCTCTACGATGCATATTAAAGTCGGCGTCGGCAGGGCTTATCCGGATATCCGTTCCATCAACCGAAGCTACGAAGAGGCTCGTGAAGCTTTAAAAATCTCTCAACTTTCCGATGAAGCAGGTGTTGTTTTTTTCGACAACCTCGGTTTTTACAAAATTTTAAGTGAAAAAAACCGCAGCGAGTTGGAACAGTTTGTCGATGAATTGCTAAAACCTGTTTTTGAATATGATCACCGCAAAAAGGGTGAACTGATTAAAACTCTGCAGACCTATTTTGAAACAAACCGCAATCTCAAACTGACCTCCAGCAGGCTTTATACCCATTACAATACCGTTCTCTACCGCATAAAAAAAATAGAGGAGCTTACCGGCATCAGCTTTGATAATCCTGAAAATGCTCTTAATCTTGAAATAGCAATCAATATTCTAAAACTATTCCACAACAGCAGCGTTTCTTAAATATTCAGTATCTCCTTTAACCTTGCGACAGTTCAAACCATGGAAAAGGGGCGGATGATATTCCGCCCCTTTTAACGCATGATTTTATACTATCACTTTCTGTTTATTATTCTTCCGGTGGGAAATCGGCAGGCTTAACATCCACCTTCTGTTCCCCAAACATATGCAAACCACGCTCTTCTTTTGTTCCAGGTATAATGTTGTCGAGAATTAAGCCCAGTATAGCTGCAACCGCCATACCCGTTGAACCGATTGATACGACAATGTTTGACAGCCATTCCGGTTGAAAAGCCACTTCAGCGGTCTGGAAATAGTAAGGCACGCTCAAACCCATAAAGAGAATGAAACCCATAATCATCTGGTTGCGCATCGAACTTAAGTCTGCCTTGGCCGAGTTGCTGATCCCAATCGAAGCAATCATGCCGAAGAGCAGGCAGTACAAACCGCCGACAATAGGCATGGGAATGGTCGCAATTACTCCGCCGACCTTTCCGACAATACCGAGAATAAGTAGGACTACGACGGCAATGTTTACCACATACCGGCTGGCCACTTTGGTCAGGCCAACCAGACCGATGTTTTCAGTATAACTTGTGCTGGCAAAGCCTCCAAAAAGACCTGTAAAGAAGCAGCCAACACCTTCCATGCCGATACCGCGGCTGATCTGGCTGTCCTTAAGGGGAGGAGCCTCCGCAGCAGCATTAATGGCGTGGTAATCTCCGTACGATTCAATCATCGAAGCGAGGTAACCGGCCAGGGCAATCAGCAAAAAGCCAAAATCAAATTTGGGGAAACCCCATGGTAAAATCCATCCACCTGAACCCCATGGGAGGCGAATCCAGGCAGCAGCCCTGACCGCTTCAAAATCGACCTGCCCCATCAGCAGAGCTGCAATATAGGCCACTACTACAGCCAGCAGAATTGGAAACAGGGCAAAGAAAGGCTTTTTCGGCCCCAGGATTAGAGAAAAAACAAAGCCGAGGACAATAACTATTCCAGCCAGCCACCAGTTTCCACCGGCCAATGGTGCTCCGGACTGGTAGAGGGCCAGACCGATCAGAGCAATAACAGGCCCGATAACAACGGGGCTAACAAATCTCTGTATTTTTCCGATCAGCCCGGTAAAGCCGATTATCATTTCAACAATTGCCCCGAGGATAATGGCGCCGCCGATGTACTGCATCGATACATCAGCTCCGGCAGCGATCGTCATACCAATAATTGCAAAAAAAGGTCCTAAGAATGAGAACGACACACCCTGTATAATCGGCAGGCGGGTTCCGTAGTTAACCTGAAAAAACGTTGCTACCCCGGAAGCCAGCATAACCGATGCCACCAGCAAGGCAGTCTGCTCCGCTGACATTTCCATGGCCGGCGCCAGAATCAACGGAACGGAAACTGTAGCTCCGAACATGGTTAACACGTGCTGAATACCCAGGAAAAGAGCCTTGGTAAAAGGCTTTGGTATTTCATCAAGTGTATAAATCATTTTTCGTGATTCAGCCATACCACAAATTCCTCCTTTTTAATTTTTTAAAACTTAAATATTAATTACTCCTCCGATCACCTCTTTTCCATTTTTCGTTGTCTAAATGCTTTACATGGAAATCATTTATTAATCGCCGCATTCACTCAGCTGTTTTCATGGATTATATGTCATTTGCAAAATATATAAATATATGCAATATTATAGCCTAACTTCAGAAAAAAATATTTATTAAATCTATTTGTTAAATTCAATTTAAAGGCTTAAAACCCTTTAGTATTATTAAATAAATTTTAGGGCATTTTTTTGTTTTCTTTAGCTAAACAACTTTTGAATATATGACAGTGCTGCTATAGCAATATTGTAACCGGTGGAAAACCCAATTGAGGTAACCGCTTTCATTATTTTCTGTTCCGGTTTGCCTCTGCCGATAGAAAGTAAAAGATTTTTGACCGGCTGCAGTGTAAGCCCTTCCAGGGCAGTTATCAACATATGATGGCCCATCAGGTTGGTACCCAGGGCGATCTGTAAAAATTCCTTTTCAATGCGCTTTATAAAATCCCGATTGTAATTCAAATAATGAAAAGCAACCAGGGCGCCGTGGATTAAATCATCGCCGTCCGGTGTCAAACCCCTCCCCATCCCTACCAGGCTACGGCAATTACTTAAGAATTTTTTTTCGTCGCTTCTGGTAAGGGAATCCACAACAGGGGGAAAACTTTCCTTCATTTTTTTCCGGAATAAATTATTGGCATCCCCCTGCCCTGCCAGGACTGCAGCTTCACATGGTATCTCTTCTTCGGCCAGCATCTTCAGATAAGCATTGACAGCCTTAAGGACAATTTCACGATTGATATATCTTAAGCATTCGGGAGCAAATGAAATCGGCGCCCCCTCTCTCCAGTCGATAGAAAGCGATTCGCCACTAGTTTTAAATATTATCTGATGCTTAGAAAATTTCCCTTTCGCCCCGGCCACAAGTATTTTTTTAAAAGAGATGAAATCTCTGTTTGAAAGACCGATTGATGCTGGCCCCTTTGCCGGCACCGAATCGCCTATGATCAACAAATTCTTCCAGGAAGCATCTGAAAGGTTAACTACGTGGTCGTGAATGGTAACTAATTCCAAATTATAGTTTTGGACGTAAGTATAAAGGTCGCAGGCATGCCATATTGCTTTTATTACCAGTTTATCGATCTTTGCCACTCACTTTCAAATCAGACTATCCCCTTTTCCTGGAGCTCTTTGATCCGATCATCGGAATACCCCAGCTGGGCTAAGATCTCTTCTGTGTGCTGACCAAGCACGGGTGGCGGCAGGACGACTTCTCCCGGTGTCCTGGAAAGTTTTGTCGGCACACCAATTAGTTTTATATTTCCCGCAACCGGATGTTCTTTTTCAACCAGCATTTCTCTCGCCCTGATATGAGGATCTGTTAAAACCTTGTCCAGCGTCCTGATCCGCCCGCAGGGAACCCCGGCCTTCTCCATCAATGCTACCCATTCTTCGGTGTTCCTTTTTCTGGTAATTTTTTCGATGATCAGTTTCAACTCAGCCGGATGCTGGTTTCGGGCCTTCATATCGGCAAATCGCCGGTCTTCGTTGAGATCCTCGCGCCCGAGAGCCCGGACAAAATTTTCCCACAGTCTCTGGTTGCCTACGGCTAAAATAACATAGCCGTCTGCCGTTTCAAAGCTTTCATAGGGAGTAATCATCGGGTGGCGGTTTCCTGCGCGCTGCGGCGCTTCTTCAGTGGCCAGGTAATACCCGGCCTGGTAAGTAAGGATAGCAATGATTGAATCCATCAGTGAAACATCAATAAATTGTCCCTCTCCCGTTTTTTCATGAACCAGGAGAGCAAGAAGAATCCCTTCCACGGCATGGAATCCGCCGAGAATATCGGCTATGGCCACACCAACTCGCTGCGGCGGACCATCTGGGAAACCGGTTATACTCATTAATCCCGCTTCCCCCTGGATCATCACATCGAAACTCGGTTTTTCACGGTAGGGGCTGTTGTGACCGTATCCGGTGATGGAGCAATAAATAATGTCATCTTTAATTTTTTTGACATCTTCGTAAGAAAGCCCCATCTTTTCAGTAATACCCATCCTGAAGTTTTCCACGATGACGTCGGCACCGACAATTAACTGGCGGATTATCTCTATTCCTTCTTTTTCCCGCATATTTACAGTGATGCTCTTCTTATTCCGATTGAATGACAGATAATACGCCGATTCTCCGTTTATAAAGGGTGGACCGAGGGCTCTTGAATCGTCTCCCCGGCCGGGGGTTTCCACTTTTATTACTTCGGCACCCATGTCTCCCAGTTTCATGGTACAGTAAGGCCCGGCAATGAAGCGGCTAAGATCAACTACCTTAATTCCCGACAACGGTTTCTGCATCTCGCTAAATCCTCCTTTTCTTGAGCAGTTTAATTCGACAGAATCTTATTCATTCCTGCCTTTTTTCTCAACCATCTGTCATTAAATATTACCCGCCTGCCCAAAAATACGGTCAATCATTGCGAAGCTATCTTAACCACCACTAAGCATCCTATTGGATTGCTCCTTGAAGATGACCTTTTCGGGCATCAAATATAAACGGGCATAAAAAAGGTCATAAGCATCAGCTCCTGTACCTGGCAAACCCCTGTTGAAAAAAAAAGATAAAGCCTCCTGCATACCACAGATGCGCATCAGGCTTTGCCACAAACGAGAGGAGCGCAGGATTTTCAGAATAGCTGCGGCAGCTGTCTGAGCGAGCAGCAAGCGAGCGAGTTCTGACGCAGCCTGAAAATCCGAGCACCTTCAATACTTAGATGCAACGCCAGCGCGTGGTGGTATGCAGGAGGCGAGCGATCGTGAGTGATGCCGGCAGTTTTTGGCCCTCAGTGTGGATTTGGTATGCCGGAAGCTTTTATATTTAGCCCTTCCCTTTTTCCACCGGCGATTGTATAATAAACACAGGCAAACATACGTTCGAAAGGACAAGCTTAATGCCCAAAAAAGTTATCTTTCTGGCCGACATGGAATCATTTTATGCCAGTGTCGAAACGACACACAATCCCTCCCTGCGGGGCAAACCGGTGGCTGTATGCGGCGACCCTGCTCTCCGGCACGGTATCATCCTGGCCGCCAGCCGTGAAGCTAAAGCCTTTGGAATCAAAACCGGCCAGCCGGCCTGGGAAGCGCAGCGCATGTGCCCCTGGATCATCTTCGCCCATCCCCGCATGCAAAGCTATGTTGACTGCTCCATGCAGATCACCACTGTTTTCGAGCAGTTTACCGACCGTATTCTCCCCTATTCCATCGACGAACAATTTCTCGATCTGACCGGCATGGATAACCTTTTCGGAACCCCGCGGGAAGCAGCCGGCGCCATTATAAAAAAGATTAATACCGAAATCGGGATCCGTTGCCGCATCGGCATGGGCGAGAATCTTCTCCAGGCCAAAATGGCCTGCGACTGCTTCGCCAAAAAAAAAGCGGACGGTTTTTTCGAACTGAACAGCGCCAGCTACGCCGCCCGGGTCTGGCCCCTGCCAATCGGTTCCCTTTTCGGAGTCGGCCATCGCATGGAGCGCAATCTTCACCACCTCGGAGTTCGTACAATCGGCCACCTGGCCGGATTGCCCCGGGAAATGCTACGCCGTCGATGGGGAATCAACGGAGAAATTTTATGGCTCAACGCCCATGGTATCGACTATTCGACCATCGAGCGGCAGTCTTTCCAGGAGCAAAAAGGAGTCGGCCATACCATGACCCTGCCCCGGGATTACCGCCGCCGGGAAGAAATTGAAACGGTTCTACTGGAAATGACTGAAGAAGTTTGCGCCCGCATTCGCCGGGAAGACAAAATCGGTTCCACGGTTCATCTCTACTGCAAAGGAGCCGATTTTGATCATCCCACCGGCTTTTCCCGTCAAAAAAAACTGCCGGAGCCGACTGCCGAAGCAATGGAAGTTTATCCGATCGTTCTTTTGCTGTTCAGACACCACTGGGATCGATTACCCCTGCGGGCGGTTGGTATCAGTTTGACCGGTCTCACCGCTTATCGCCAGCTCAGGTTATCTTTTCCCGGTTCCCGGGAATCAGAAGATGTGCTGGCCAAGACCGTCGACATGGTACGGGAACGCTTTGGCAAAACCAGCCTTTTTCGAGCCGCTTCCTTGAAAACCGGGGCCCAGCTTTTTGCCCGGGCCGGAAAAATCGGGGGGCATGACGCATGAGTAAAAAAATAGAGCAGCAATTCAGCAGCAGCAAAATGATGCTTCCCGAGCACCGCTGCAGTCTGCAAAAACACGCCGACGAGCTTCGGCGCTCGGAAGAACGACGCCATCCGGTGATTGACGAACAGTTGCAGGAGGAATATCAACGACTCCTGAATAAAGCCCTCTTCCACCACCAGAGGCTTAAACTGATCATCTTAAACGCCGATGGCCGTCATTATATCATCGGCGTGCCACTGCAAATGGATCCAACCACCGGGATAATCCTCCTTGACACCGGCCTGCTCCGCCCTCTCTGCATCAGGGCAGCTGAAGTGATCTTCGTTTCGCCTGTTTAAGATCAGCTTGATAAATTTTCCGATTGATTTCCCTCTGCCAGCCCAACAAACACTGCCGTCAGTGTTTGGCCCTGCTTCTACCAGGGTAGTGTTTAATCCTCTGTACCGAGTGTAAGAACATATACCCGATCAAAGGACATAACAAAGCCTCCTGCATACCACTAACGCGCATCAAGCTTTGCGACAAACGAGAGGAGCGCAGGATTTTCAGAATAACTGCGGCAGTTGTCTGAGCGAGC
>CAZDKY010000068.1:0-10700 GCA_964506505.1 uncultured Syntrophomonadaceae bacterium | reverse complement strand
TCCTTATCCATTTTGTTACCTCCCGTAAACATTGCAAACTAAATTGAACGAACCAAATTAATCCATATCGATTGATAATTGCTAATTAATTTCGCTGTGCACCAGGGCCTCCGCACTGTCGATCCCGTAATTCCGGGGAATGCGTGCTTCATCACTGTCCGGCCCACTTACGGAACCGTCATCCCCGAGATACTGTTTGCCAATCCAGCTCCCGGCAACCCTGATTACTTCATCGATCCCGGGCGTCCGGATACCGACCATTTCAGCGACCGACTTGCTGAACAGCAGGCCGAAGGGGATGTCTTCGGTCAGGTAGCGGCTTTTAAAATCCGGCCCATAGCCTGCACCCTTTTTGGCAGCCGGCACCTTTAGTCCGTCATAACTGCGGTTGGTGCGAAAGGCGCTGGCCAGAGATCTGCTGTCTTCGATTGATTGGCTGTACGATCGGAGAAGCCACTTTTCAACCGTTTCCACTTCATGAAGATCGATCCCGAAGCGTACGGAAAGTTCATTAGCCACTCTTACTATTTCATCGCTCATTTGGCTCATAATGTCGGCTATCTCGTCGGTCACTCCCTGGTAAAAGAGAGGGATCTCGTCTTCCTGCCAGACGTCACCGTTATAGTCTTTCAGCAGCCCGTACATAATGCCAGGATGAATGACCTGGCCAATATTGCCCAGCGATACAGCCAGGGGATTGGCATAGGGAATAAAATTCACTTCAAGCATCCACCCCAGGAGAGCGCTCATCTCGCCCGACCGGTTGGAGGGCGCCGCAGCCAGGCCAACCAATTCCTTGACGCCGAGAACCCTGACCCGCCGACCGTATTCAACTATCCGGCAGGCCCAGGGCAGAGTCTGCCCGCAAAATATTGTTCCGGCCTTTGTTCGATCTTCCCCGCCAAGGATATATTCAGCCTGCAGGTCAAAACCGCTGCGGGCCGGAATAGCCCCGATAACCGCCTCCGGGGGCAGATGAGGAGCAAGCGCTTTCAGGGTCGGCCCATGGGCAAAGGCCGGCATTACCAGGAGGAAAAAGTCAGCCTTCCCAGCCACCCGGGGATCTGTAGTGATTACATCGGGTGCTCCCCTGAGCTCCTTTCCCCTGCTGTCGATGCTGACAATCCCGCCGGCCGAGGCACCCGCTTTAAATTTGTCTGCCTCACCGGCAACTGGGGCGTAGAGGGTAACCTGAAGATCCCTGTTCTTGAGGAGAGGGATCACAACATGGGCAGCATTGCCGCCACCGCAGACGGTTATTCTGTTGAACGAAGCAATCATGTACATCCCAGCCTGTAAAATTATACTGAAATTCTTAGTTGTATTAACAGGTTACTACCAGTATGCTTTAATGTCAAGTTTTTTTGGGTCCGGTAAAGAGTCGGCAAAGAATTCCAGCTCCCTAAACGCGGCCTGTCTATTAAAAGCCATTATAAATCAGCTGTCGTAAAGATGGCACATTACCATCCGCCCACTGTCAATCTCGCGCAGGACGGGCACCCGGGTACTGCAAACTTTACCGATCATCTCCGGGCAGCGAGGATGGAAAGGGCAGCCCGCAGGAACATTAATCGGGCTGGGAACGCTCCCCTCGAGGATAATTCTTGTCCGCCTCGCTTTTCTATCAACGATTGGAATTGCCGAAAGGAGGGCCCTGGAATAAGGATGAAGGGGGTGATCAAATAGATCTTTTGTCGGAGCCACCTCCACAATCCGCCCCAGATACATTACGGCGATCCTGTTGCTGACGTAATATATCACGCTGAGATCGTGGGTAATAAAAAGATAAGTCAGATTAAATTCCTGCTGAAGATCCTCAAGCAGGTTTATAATCTGAGCCTGGACTGATACATCAAGGGCTGAAACCGGTTCGTCGCAGACAATAAATGATGGCTGCATGGCCAGAGCTCTGGCTACTCCTACCCTCTGACGCTGCCCCCCACTGAACTGGTGAGGATAGTTGTTTATGTGGTGCCTGGAAAGACCGACCCGTTCAAGCAGCTCCAGGATGCGCATTTCCCGGTCGAGGGGGTTATGAATGCCCTGCTGGACGAGGGGAACGGCAATAATGTCCCGCACAGTTTTACGGGGGTTAAGGGAAGAATAGGGATTCTGAAAGATAATCTGAGCCTGCCGCCGGAATTTGAGCAGTTCGTTTTTATTGTAAGCAAGAACATTTTCACCCCTGAAGAAAACATCGCCGGCGGTCGGGGGGAATATATTAAGGATCGAACGTCCCAGTGTTGATTTGCCGCAGCCGCTTTCACCAACCAGCCCGAGGGTTTCTCCCTCCCGTATTGTCAGATCCACCCCGTCCACCGCCCTGACCAGCAAATCCTGCTGCCCAGCAAAAAGTTTGGCCAGGATTGAACGCCTGATGGTGAAATGCTTTTTCAGTTTTTTAACCTCCAGGAGCGGTTTTCCGTTAGTCATCGCAAACCCCTCCCTTTTCGGCGCGATCATATTTCAGGCAGCGCACCATTCTTCCGTTCTCCAGCATACGCATCTCCTGCGGCAGCCTGCATTCTTCCACTGCTTCATCACAGCGCGGCATAAAGCTGCAGCCGGGAGGCAGGTTGAGCAAACTGGGAACGGTGCCGCGGATCGGCTGGAGGCGGGGTTTGTCAGGCACAATGCGGGGAATAGAGCGCAGCAGCCCGCAGGTATAAGGGTGAAGGGGACGCTCAATAATTTCGTCCGTCAGTCCCTGTTCGACAATCTGCCCTGCATACATGACTGCGATTCGCTGGCAAAACTCAGCAGCCACACCAAGATCGTGAGTAACAAGGATAATGGCCATACCGTGATCGCAGTTAATTCTTTCCATCACACTGAGAATCTGGGCCTGGATTGTAACATCCAGGGCAGTGGTCGGCTCATCAGCCAGCAGCAGCTTCGGTTCACAGGAAAGGGCAATTGCGATAACGGCGCGCTGCTGCATACCGCCGCTGAACTGGTGAGGGTATTCATAATAACGGTCCATGGGCGATGGTATACCAACCTCTTCCATCAGTTCAATAACCCGTTCCTTTTCCGCCCTGAGACGCTTACGGCCAGCCTCCCGATGGTCTTTATAATAACCGTGAATATGAAGGGATTCACGGATCTGTTCCCCAACTTTAAAAACGGGGTTGAGAGAGGTCATGGGATCCTGGAAGATCATGGCAAGGTCCCGACCCCGCATGGCGGTCATTTCCCGGGAGCTTTTCTTCAGCAGGTTTTCACCCTGGAAGAGGATCTCACCTCCAACGATTTTACCCGGGGTAGGGACCAGGCGAAGCAGTGATAGAAGAGTCATGCTCTTGCCGCATCCTGATTCACCAACCAGCCCCATTATTTCACCCTGGTTCAGGCTGAAGCTGATCCCGTCCACCGCTTTTACCGTGCCCCTGGATCCTTTGAAATATGTTCGCAGGTCTTTTACTTCGAGCAGCAAGATAGTCCTCCTTTATTCAATGCGCCGCAGGCGGGGATCGAGAATGTCCCGCAGGGCTTCGCCGAGCATGTTTATTGCCAGAACCATGATCAGGATGGCAATACCGGAAAAGGTGGAAATCCACCAGGCGCTGAGCATGTAATCGCGACCGATATTAACCATGGAACCCCAGGCCGGTTCGGGATACTGTATGCCAAGCCCCAGGAAACTCAGCGACGCTTCCATGATGATCATAAAACCCATGCGCAGGGTGCCGAATACAATGATTGAGTTCAATATATTGGGCGTTATTTCGCGGAGCATTATTGTGAAGTTATTCTGCCCGAGGGCCCGGGCCGCTTCAACATATTCCTTGGTTTTTTCAGATAAAACTTCTCCCCTGACCAGACGGAAAAAACCGACCCATCCTTTAAAGGTAAGGGCAAAAACGAGGTTGTAAAAACCTGGCCCGATCACAGCCATGGTGAATATGGCAAAAATGAGCCAGGGAAAAGAAAGGAGCAGATCGGCAAAGCGGGAAAGGATGCTGTCCAGCGCCCCCCGGTAAAAACCGGCCAGCATGCCGAGAGCAGCCCCAATGAGAATGGATATACCAACCGTCAGGACGCCAATCATCAGGGAAATCCTGGTGCCGGCTATAATTCGGGAAAAAAGATCCATCCCCATCTGGTCAGTGCCCAGAATATATTCAGCGCTGCCTCCCTCCATCCACATGGGAGGGCGCAGCCGCTCAAGTAGGTTTATGGACATCGGATCATGGGGTGCCAGAGAAGGACCGGCGATCGATAAAAAAACGAAGAAAACGAGGATCAGCAGCCCGAGAACCCCGGCGGGGTTGCGGGCCAGTTTGGTCAAAAAATCACCAAAGTTTTTCGCAGCCAGACGCAGACGGATAAAATAATAGTCGCGCAGGGCCATTGTTTCCGAACTGGCAGGTTGTATCCGGCTCATTGCTACCCCCTTGACGGCTTTTGCTGAACAATCAGATCGTAATCTTTGGATTTATATAGGTATAAAGAATATCGACAATCAAATTGGCAATAACAAAGGTAAAAGCATAAACCATAACCACTCCCTGAACCAGGGGATAATCACGGACAAAAATGGAGCTGACTACCAGGCGGCCCAGCCCCGGCCAGCTGAAAACTGTTTCGACAATCATATTCCCCCCGAGCAGCATGCCCAGTTCGAGGCCGATCACCGTAACGGTGGGAATCATGGCATTGCGCATAGCATGTTTGACGATAACAACAAACTCCTGCAGTCCCTTGGCCCTGGCCATAACCACATAGTCATTGCGTAAAACCTCGAGCATTGAAGAACGCATCACTCTGGCCACCATGGCTGCCGTGGGAAAGCCGAGGGTAATCGCCGGCATGATCAAATGTTTAATAGAGCTGTTCAGGGCAGGCCAGTTCCCGGTAATTATTGAATCAATTAAGTAAAAGCCGGTAACCTGCTGGAGCTGGATGTCATGCCCGATCCGCCCGTAGGTTGGAAGAACGCCCAGGTTAATAGAAAAGATAATAATTAAAATAATACCCAGCCAGAAAATCGGCATACAGATGCCGAAAAAGGCTCCAGCCATACTAATTCGGTCAAGCAGGCTGTTTTGTTTAATAGCCGAGATTACTCCGATAGGAATAGAAACCAGCAGGGCAAAGAAAGCAGCAAAAAAAGCCAGCTCTATTGTAGCGGGCAGGGTCTGTTTAATTAAATCCCAGACCGGGCGGCTCTTGGTAAAAGATACTCCAAGATCGCCCCGAAACAGGTCCTTAAGAAAATGACCAAGCTGAATGATCAGCGGTTCATCAAGGTGCCACTGCTCCCGCAGCAATTCTACTTCCCTTTCCGAGACATGACCGGCCTGGCCCATCATAATATCAACCGGATCGCCGGGCGTTAACCGCATAATCAAAAAGATTATTATCCCTATACCAATAATAACGGGAATGGATATAAGAATTCTTTCTACAATCCTGGTTGTCTGCATCAATTCACCACCCGGTAATAGCTTAAAATATTCATCTTTCTTTTACCCCCGGTACCGGTAGAGAAAACAGTTTGCTGCAGGCCCCTTAATCGGTGTCTGCAGCAAACTGTACTGCTGTTCGTTTATTCAAGAGCAACGTCATGCAGGTTGATCCTGCTGTCGGTGCTCGGTTCCCAGTTGGCTACATTTGACCGGCAGGCTTCAATTTCCAGCCCGACATAACCAAATACCCAGGGAGCATCGTTGTAGATTATTTCCTGGGCCTGGTGGTACAGCTCTTCGCGCTCATCGCGATCGACGGCAATTTCCGCTGCATCCAGCAGGGCATCGAGATCCGGGTTGGCATACTGTGAATAGTTGCCGCGGTCATTGCTTCTCAGCTTGGGCACCAGAAGGTCGCTCGGATCCAGGGTGGAGTTCCCCCAGTTGCCGAAACACATCATTCTTTCACCTTCAATAAGCTGATCACGGAGGACTCCCCAGTCCCAGATGCGAACCGAAGCCTCAATACCGATGTCCTGCAGCATGCTGGCGGCGGCATAGGCAACGTCTTTAAGCACATCCTCGGTATCGATCACCAGCTCGAATCCATCGCCATAACCCGCTTCAGTCAGCAGCTCTTTCGCTTTTTCCGGATCGTAGCCATAAGGCTGCAGGTCAGGATGCACAGCAAACCCGTGCGGCAGAAGCGGACCGGCCACAGTGGTGCCGTATCCGAGGAGAACGTTCTCGACAATGGCATCCATGTCAATAGCATAGTTGATTGCCTGGCGAACCCGGACATCATCGAAGGGTGCCATATCACAGTTCATTTCAAACATATGCATACGGGTCCCGTCCACCGTTTTTACTAAAACATTGGGATCGGCTTCAAGGGTGGAAACCATATCAGGCGTAACATTGTGGATAATATGAACGTCACCACCCTGGATCGCGGCAACCCGGGTGGAAACCTCGGGCATAAACTCAAAGATAATCCGGGCCGCAGGAGCGGGGCCAACCGGCGGAATCTCCGATGAACCACCATAGTAATCTTCAAAACGTTCGAGGACAATGCGTTCGTCAATTGAACCTTCAACAAATTTAAACGGGCCTGTACCCATCGGGCTGGTAGCGATATCTGATCCCACTTCTTCCAGGTAAGTTTTCGATACGATCTGCTGGTGAGGAAGCATGGCCAGCAGAATCGGCCAGGGCTCTTCCAGAATAAAACGGATCGTATCGTCACCGACCGCTTCCACTTCCACTACCGGACCGAGAAGGCCTTTGCGGGGTGATGTTTCTCCCTCCATCGCCCCTTCCTGAATGACCCGGTTAAAGGTAAAGACTACATCTTCAATAGTCAGATCTGATCCATCGTGGAATTTAACATCATCGCGGATCTTAAACTCCCAGATTGTCGGCTCGGGGTTCTCCCATGATTCAGCGATCTCGGGCACGACAGTTCCATCAGGAGTGCGGGTTACCAGGCCATCGTAAATATTGCGGATCACCGTTTCCGTAACCCGGTCGCGATGATTGGCCGGATCGAGGGTAAGGATGGTCTGGGCCAAACCGACAACTATAGTATAGTCTTCCTCCACACCTGTTTCCTCATCTTCCGTTTCGTCAACCTCTTCATCATCGCCGTCAAGCACCGGTTCTTCTGCTGTTTCACAGCCTGTCAGTGGAGATACACAGAAGAGCAAAACCAGTACCAGGGCAATTATTTGCCAGGTGAATTTTCTCAATCCAATCCCCTCCTAGATAAAATCTTTTGCCAGATTAATCCTTCTTAACTCCTACGGATAATATTCCCTGGATTGACCACCTCCCGGAAACCCCTTTTTTCTGCATCGACTTCAGAGAATATTGGCCGTTTCTGCTATCCAGAAATAGTAAGTGCCAGGCAGCAACTGATAGTATCATGTTATAACCAGATTTATTAAAAAAAATAATTTACGGGGCTAATGTCTGCTGTATTTCGTTATGAGACAAAAAAACATCTTTATATACAAAACAAAATATTTCTTAAATGTTGCGCTGTAGATAGAACATATTAATAGTGTATATCGATCCAGTGAAATGTTTATTCGACGGCTTATATGATTATTCCTTCTTGTCTGATAACTTTTTTTATTTTTTTTAGTATTCGGATTTAACTAACAACATCCCTGCTGATGTTAAATTTGTAGCGGTCGCCGCGGTAATAGGCATGCCGCAGCTCGATAGGGTTACCCTGGCGGGTGTAAATAATGGAGGTGACTTTGAAGAGAGCACTGCCGACAGGAAGTTTCATTATACCTGCCTGTTCCGGAGTTGCCGTTGTAGCTTCGAAAGTCTGGCGGGCTACACCGGGATCAATCTGCCTGTTTTCCCGGTAATACCGGGTGAATGAAAACCAGCCTTTTTCAGCTTCGCAGTTGCGGATCATATCTATAGCTTCCGTGCCCAGCTCTGCCGGCAGGTAATAATAAAAGAGCACCAGCGGTACATTATTGGCGATACCGAGAAGCTGGAAAGCGGCGATGTCGACCCCCATAGGTAGATCGAGGAGGCTGGTTACCTGGACATCACCGGTAATCAGCTGTGCTTCAATTACTTCCATCGACGGAGTGAGACCCCTGCCGAGAATAGTTTCCTCAAAGCCGGTCAGGCAAACCAGTCCCTGATCAATCTTGGGATCGGCAACAAAGGTCCCTTTACCCTGGATCCGGTAAAGCAGGCCTTCGCTGATGGCCAGACCAATCCCCTGTCTGACCGTGGTCCGGCTGAGCTTATATTTCTCGCAGAGCTCTCTTTCCGAGGGAATACGGTCATGGGGTTTTAATTTTTGCTCCCTGATTTCCCGGGCAATAATCTCTTTAAGCTGAACATAGAGGCTGACGGGGGAACGATTTGATATCTGCACTTTGAACCTCCCGTAAAAAAGAGATATAAGGATCATAAACAGAAATCCCTTAATTTACTGCTAATTCTACAAATTATCACCCATTCCTCCCCGGGGTGATAATTATGAGCAAAACTGTGGTATTAGAAAGTTCACCAAAAGCCGGAGGTTAGCCGGTTGAGCAGCGATTGCGCAAATAGCTTTCTACTTCGGAGCGAGTGCGGGTGTTAAATATGTTTTCTTTACCCAGCCAGCCTTTGCGGGCCAGGGAAACACCGAGGGCGGTATGAGCAAAATCGGTAAGGCGATGCGCATCTGGATTTATAGAAACCAGGAGGCCCATTCCTTTGACTTTTTTCAGGTGCCGCCAGTCTAAATCAAGGCGGGCGGGATTGGCATTCAGCTCGAGGATGACTTTGTTTGCCCGGGCAGCTTCAAAAACCTGTTCCAGGTCAAGGGGTGAACTTTCCCGTCCCAGGAGGAGGCGGTTTGTTGGGTGTCCGAGCATTGTCACAAGGGGGTGGCCAAGGGCCCGCAGGATCCTGGCAGTCATCTTCTCCCGTTCCATAAATAAGCCCGAATGAACCGAGGCAATGACAAAATCGAGTTTTTCAAGGACTTTATCAGGATAATCAAGGCTTCCGTCGGCCCTGATATCAGCTTCCACGCCCCGGAGGACGGCAATGCCCTTATATTTTTCCCTGAGCGCATCGATTTCTTCAGCCTGCTGCTGCAAATCTTCTTCTTTAAGGCCGCCGGCATAAAAAGCAGACTGGCTGTGATCGGTGATCCCCACATACTCAAAGCCCGCTTCAAGGCAATGGCGGACAATTTCCTCCAGACCTGCCGTACCGTCGCTGTATGTGCTGTGGACATGAAATATACCACGGATGTCTTCTTTTTTAACGAGCTCGGGAAGGGCATGCTCCTCAGCGGCTTCTATTTCCCCATAATTCTCGCGCAGTTCCGGGGGAATCCAGTCCAGTCCGAGAGCGGCAAAAAACTCTGTTTCATCGCGGCAGACGACCAGTTCTTGATCCCGAAAAAGCCCGTATTCATTTATTTTCAAGCCCATTTTTTTAGCCCGGCTGCGCAGGGCTGTATTGTGCTCCTTGCTGCCGGTAAAATGATGCAGGGCATAGGGAAATTCCTCTCTTTTGACAGCCCGCAGATCAACATTGATCCCTTCTTCAAGCCTAACCGAAACTTTTGTATCACCAAGGGCAATAACTTCAGCCACGACAGGCAGGGAAGCAGTAAAGCGGGTCAGATGGTCCGGTTCATCGGCAGAAGCAACAATATCGATATCCTTGACTATTTCACGGAACCGTCTGACGCTTCCGGCCAGGCTCACTTCGCCAGGCGCGGAAAATTGTTTCAGACGATTAATAAAATCTTCGCCAATACGAAGAGCTTCACTGATATAATAGCGCCCCTGGTTTCGGCGCAGGAATTCAATGCCGGAGAGAATGTTTTCCTGAGTTTTCAGGCCAAATCCCTTAAGATTGACCAGGCGATTTTCACGGCAGGCATATTCCAGTTCGGCCAGGGTGGAAATGCCAAGCATGTCGTAGAGCACCTTAACCTTGCGCGGCCCCAGGCCGGGAATTTTTAATATTTCAAGGAGGCCGTCCGGCACACTCGTTTTTAGCTCTTCATAATAGGGAAGGCGGCCTGTGAGAACCAGTTCTTTAAGCTTGTCGTCGAGAGCGGAACCGATACACTTGACCTCCCGCAGTTTATCTTCTCGGACAAGCCTTTCCAGCTCTTCTTCACCGAGCATTTCCACTGTCCGGGCAGCACTAAAATAGGCCCTGCTCTTGAATGGGTTTTCCCCTTTCAGCTCAAGCAGGATTCCAATCTCCTCGAGTATTTTTGCTACCGCAAACTGCTTTTCCATCAAGCCTGTCCTCTTAACTTTAACTTATTTCCCAATGGTGCATCTCTATTCGCAGATCCGGACACCATCATCTTAACTCATTCTTGAGTCGACAACAAGGCATCCGTATAATAAATAATCAGAAGATTTATTTGTGGAATTCGCCCCCGCACCAGCGGACAACTACCAGGGCAGCTGAAGCAACCGCACAGAGCATCCTGTCAGACTTAACTGTCAGGCCGATTTTTCCACTAGATATTAAGTGATGAGACAACAATTTTACTGCAGAAAAAGGAACTTGAGAACAGATTATTGAATATTGTTGAATATTAAGGTAGCGCAATCAGGACAACCAATCGGCCTTAAGGAGGATACCCTTATGAACACAATTGAAAGAGCTTTGATGCACGGGCTTTTTATACATCTTCACCACAATATTGACAGGGCTATTGATTTCTCGGTTTTTAAAAAGCTCAATGAAACGGTGGCCCAAGAATCACCGGGCAGGCTCCTCATTGGCCCT
>CAZDKY010000067.1:0-6431 GCA_964506505.1 uncultured Syntrophomonadaceae bacterium | reverse complement strand
TTTAATCCTCTGTACCGAGTGTAAGAACATATACCCGATCAAAGGACATAACAAAGCCTCCTGCATACCACCAACGCGCATCAAGCTTTGCGACAAACGAGAGGAGCGCAGGATTTTCAGAATAACTGCGGCAGTTGTCTGAGCGAGCGTTAAGCGAGCGAGTTCTGACGCAGCCTGAAAATCCGAGCACCTTCAATACTTGGATGCAAAGCCGGCGCGTAATGTTATGCAGGAGGCGGGCGATCTATTAGCAAGGTTGACAGTGTTTGGCGCCCGGCATCCGCGTTTCAAATCTCTGACGGGCCTGGAAGATCACACCCTCCACCAGTTCATCGCGGTTAGCACTTTCTTTGCCGTCATAATAAACTGTAACAATTGGAATACCCAGATCTTCCTGCATGATCCTCTGCTGTGCTTCAACTACTGAACCGGGCATACAGGTAAAAGGAGCAACAAATATGGCTCCGGAAACTCTTTCTCTCTCAGCAAAATTGGCTGCTCGGCCAATAGTCATCGGCGGTTCACCACCGTAATGCTTTGAAACATACTTTGAAGCTAAAGCCATTATCTGCTGCGGAGCAGGTTCTTCAAGTCCACCGATAAGCGGTCCGGCCGCTTTCTCCAGCACCATTTCGTCACGTTGGGCAATCTTTAATATTTGCATATACAAAAAATATTTAAAATAAGAAGAAATCCGCCGAAAGTTTTTGTAATCCTCCAGAGCTTCCAGAGCATCTATATAAAGTGTATAAGTAAAGAGCTCTGTTGCCGGGGCGAGGCAAACTTCTCCGCCTGCCTTTTCAATTTTCGCAATTACCGACTGGTTGCATCGATCATCAAGTCGGACATAAAATTCTCCGCCCAGCAGTATACGGGGTCTCATTTCTTTCTTCATTTCAATTTTGCCGAACTCCCCCGCCGCTTCCTTCAGAAAAGTTTCCAGTGGCTTACGGTAACCACTGCTTAATATTCCGCTCAGTTTGAAGTCAAGCCCTTCCAGCAATTTTTCCAGTTTATCACTGAAACGTTCAAAGAGAGCATCGGTTTCCCCTTTCTGTATTTCATATGGTCTTACACGGTGAAGTATTTTATAGAGAAGATCGCTTACCATCAGGGCATTGTACAGTCCAATGACAAATCCAAAACCGAATCTTTTGTTCACATCAGCAAATTTAATGGCGCAAATGCGTCCTTCTCTGCAGCCGGCCTTGTTGATAACCAGAGACTGGGTTGGAGCATAAAGCCCGTACCGGCAGGGCCCGGAAGCCCATCCCTGGAAAAATACTTCGCCGTTTAGATTGCTTTCCCCCTTGTTTTTCAGGTATTGCAAAATATCCTGCAAATTTTGGATGAAAGGAAGACACTCTTCCCCATTTATGTACTGCCTGGCCATAGCAAGATCCCCTTCTGCACAGCGAGGCAAAACTTCTGCTTTTAACCCTGCTTGCCGGAACATGGCGGCAAAAACACCGGAGTGCCTCGTTGGTTCGGGAATTAATATTTTATGCCAGTTCCGATCAATCAAAGAACAGGTTTGAGAAGACAACAGTGTATTTTTATGAAATTCTTTTTTTGTAAGAACGGTATTCTTAAATGCTTCCAGGCGGGTAATCAATCCAGCCGCTGCCGTATGTTCATCCAGCGTCAAACGCAGGTAACTGGTCATTTCCCCGAGGTAATGACGCAGCATGGCGTTGGGGCCGCATTTAAAAGGATCGAGCAGAACGAGGTTAAGCCCCGGGAGGCCGGTTTCACTTTTTTTCACGTTCATGAAATTTACCATGATCACTGCAGAAAGAATCTTCTGAAGCTGGGTCGGGTAAATGTTTTCCATTCTTTTAACTTCTTTATCCAGGTAAGTGATAAATTCTTCCCGGTGCGGATCGAGGTAAACTGACTTAATTTCCCCGTTAAACCAGGCCTGTAAATAGACAACAAGGTACTCATGGGGCAGGGCTATCATGCCTGTTTGTCTGGCATAGCGGACTGCTTTCTTGGATACGAATTCGTCATACAGAGTATAACCACGGCTGAGAAATACCACAGCCGGTTGATCGGGATTTTCCCGAAGCCTTTTCAGTGAATCCTCTGCAACCCTTACTATTTCTTTTCTTAGATTTTCACTGGCATTTTCGGCATTCTCGAGAGCCTGCTCAAAAATATTTTCATTGAAACGTTTACCCATGACCTTCCTTGCAATCGCCTTCAGCTGATATCTTAGCCTGCCAATACCGCTTCGATAATTCAATTTTGCATAGAGGATCTTTTCTTTATCTATGGCTACCGAATTAGCCACCGTTCCCCTTACTGTCTGAAGCAGGGGACAAACAAAAGATCGTGGCCACTGCGGGGCCCAGGGCATCGCTTCCATATCAATAATTTCAGGAATAAAAATATAATCAAGATCTTTTTCGCTCAGTTCCCGGTAGTGGCCTATTAATACTTTCATCGGGTAACACATTTCCGAATCCAGGCTGATTTTGCCTTTCTGCAAGGTTTCGGCCTTTGTTTCCCCCGAACGGATAACCCTTGCACCAAGCGTTTTGAAAAAAGCAGCCCAGTATGGGTAATAGTCAAAGTACAGTCCCCCGCGGGCAATACCAATGCGCGGCCCCTTCTCCGGAGGCTCAGGAGCAACTTTTTCCATCAGGGCCAATCGTTCGGCAGCATAATCTGGAAGTTCATTTCCTTTGTCCGCTTTCTCCAGTCCAGAATAGCGTCCGCATCGATCGCCATAGATAAACTTATTACCATCAGTAAAACTAATGATATTGAGCATGCAGTTATGGTCGTATTTACATTCTGCCCGGCAGGGCCGTTTGCTGACTTCGAAATGCATAATCTTTTTCAGACTGCGGAAGGAATAATCACCCTTTATTTTCATCTGATGAAACTTCAAGGCCATCAGGGCACTGCCCAGTGCGCCTGTTAATTCAGGCTCGGGCGGCACATATATTTTTTGACGGGTAACAGCAGACAGGGCGGCAGCCAGGGCATGGTTTTTCGCTGTTGCCCCTGCAAAGATCAACCGTCCATCCAAAGGCCTTTTATCAACGGTCCGGCTCAGATAATTCTGGGCCGATGAATAAGCAAGACTGACCAGCTGTTCATTCAGGGGCAATCCACGGGCCGAGGCAGAAGCAAGAATTGATTGAGATATGATTGTGCATATATCACCAAGGTCAACTGCATACTCAGCAGCAAAAGCCTTCTCCGAAAATTCTCCCTTTATGTCAATTTCCAGCAGTTCGGCAAGGTTTTCCAGGAATGTGCCGGTTCCGGCGGCACAAACAGGATTCATATTGTAATCAAAAAGCATACCTTTTTCCAGCTTGATATATTTGGAGTCCTCACCGCCGATTTCTATAATGGAGAGTGTTTTATCATCAGGAAAAAGCGATTTAACCCCTTCCGCCTGGCAGGTTATTTCGTCAACGGCATATTCGGCATTGAGAATTTTCTGGGATAGAAAGCGGCCTGAACCGGTTGTACAGGCAACTATAGGAACATCGCCTATTAGTTCTCCGTATGCTTCATCCACTTTTTTCATCAGTTCAAGAACCTGCAGGGCAGGCCGTCCGGTGGTCGGCAGATAAATACCGCCAATCTGAATACCATTGCCATCCAGAAGAACACACTTTGTGGAAACTGAACCGCAATCGACACCCAGGTAGATCTTTGAAAGATCATATGCAGTTTTCTTTTGTTCTGGCAAAATATAATTTACCGTATCGGGATCAAGAGGCGGCAACGGATTTTCCGGTTTATAGGGAGGAGTGCGAAGCTTCTTTTCGGTAATTACCGAGATCCTAACTGTGATCCCTTTTACCGCTGCTCCAATAGCATTTATATATTCATGGTTGGCAGGAACCATGACATCGACCCCTACCTGCGAACAGTGTTCTTTCAAATATTTCAAAACAGCCCCGTTATTAGCAACTCCTCCAACGGCGGCAAGCAGTCCGTCCCCCTTAATCCTGTTGCGAGCCACCCCTGTAATCACGTTTTCAACCAGTGCTTTAGCCATTCCCGCTGATACGGCGCTCTGAGTTGCTCCTTCATTAATAGCATGGGTCATATCGGACTTGGCAAACACGGCACAGCGACCGGAAATGGGCACAGCCGATTCTGCTTCCAGGGCAACTACCGCCAGTTCACGGTCATTGTAACCCATCCTGGTAGCCTGCTGATACCAGAATGAACCACTGCCGGCTGCGCACTGACCGTTACGGCTGAAATACTCGATTTGCCCTTCTCCGTCCATTTCCAGGTAATGCATGTTTTCGTGACCCAGCGATAAAACATACTTAGCTTTTATTCTATAGTGCATCAATCCTGCCTGAAGAGCTTCAATTTCCAGGAGAGGTTTAATACCCACACTTTCGGCTACCAGGGCTGCATTCTGCCCGGTCACCCCAATTTTTATTTCTCTGTTACCGTAATTTTCGAGTAGATGATCAATGCACTTTCCGGCTGCTTCAACCGGCCTCCCTGCTATGGGAAATGTAACTACGGATGTCCTATCGTGATCTACTAAAACACCCTTGGCTGCAAAAACACCTACATCCAGGCCAAGGAATAGTTCATTTAAATATCCAGGCTCCTTAGCCTTCATCACAAGTATTTCACTTCCTTTTGCAAAAACTGTTCCTGATTGCGATCATTAGCTTATATAACCAGGGCAAGAATCGCTTTTTGCACATGTAGACGATTTTCTGCCTGATCGAATACAATTGAGCGCGGACCTTCAATAACATCATCGGTTATTTCTTCACCACGGTGGGCCGGAAGACAATGCATAACCAGAACATCTTCCTGGGCTTTTTCAAGCAATGCCCCGTTCACCTGGTAACGCTGGAAACTTTTCAACCTTTCTTCGTATTCTTTTTCCATCCCCATGCTGGTCCAGACATCGGTATAAATAATATCCGCTCCTTTGACAGCCTCAGCGGGATCATCCTGTACATTGATGCTTGCCCCGGATTTCGCCGCGTCCAAACGTGATAGACGGATCACCTCAGGATCAGGTTCAAAACCCGAAGGCGAGCAAATGACCACATGCATACCCATTTTAGCCCCGCCAAACATCAGCGAATGGGCCATGTTATTGCCGTCCCCGATGTAAGCCAACTTAATACCCTCCAGCCTTCCCTTTTTCTCCCTGATTGTAAAAAGATCGGCCAAAACCTGGCAGGGATGCAGCAAATCCGTTAAACCGTTAATTACCGGAATGGAGCCGTATTGGGCAAGATCGACTACATCCTGATGATCAAAAGTTCTGATCATTATCCCATCCAAATAACGACTTAAATTCCTCGCCGTATCGGCTATTGTTTCACCCCTTTTCAGCTGCATATCGTTGGCACTTAAGAAAAGGGCATAACCACCAAGCTGCCACATTCCTACTTCAAAGGAAACTCTTGTCCTAGTAGATGACTTCTGAAAGATCATCCCCAGCGTTTTACCCTGCAGTGGATGATAAATCTCACCAAGCTTATTTTTCATCTTTAAAATATGGGCAGTATCAATGACCTGTTCCACTTCTTCCCGGTGTAGATCGTGAATTGATATTACATCTTTTCCTTTCATATCAACAGCCATTTACCAGTTCCTCCTTTTTTGTTACATTCAATCCCTTTCGACTGTACAGGCAATGCCCTGACCGCCTCCAATACAGAGTGTGGCCAGTCCTTTGTTGATATCTCTTTTTTCCATTTCATAAAGGAGCGTTATAAATATGCGAGCACCGCTCGCTCCGATGGGGTGCCCGAGTGCTATGGCCCCTCCATTGACATTGGTTATCTCAGTATTAAGATTGAACTCCCTGATTACGGCAAGGGCCTGAGCGGCAAAAGCCTCGTTGGCTTCGATTAATTCGATGTCTTCAATTTTCCATCCAGTTCGCTTCAGCGCTTTTCGGGTTGCCGGTATCGGACCGGTTCCCATAACTGCCGGATCGACTCCTGCCGAAGCATATCCGCAGATCCTAACCAGCGGTTTCAAACCGAGTTCTTCCGCTTTTTCGCGGCTCATTACCACCACTGCCGCAGCGCTGTCATTTATACCTGAAGCATTACCTGCAGTAACGGTGCCTTCTTTTTTAAAGGCAGGTTTCAGTTTGGCCAAAGCCTC
The DNA here is from genome assembly GCA_964506505.1 of uncultured Syntrophomonadaceae bacterium. Taxonomy (GTDB): domain Bacteria; phylum Bacillota; class Dethiobacteria; order DTU022; family DTU022; genus M55B129. Next base: position 299 of record CAZDKY010000067.1, on the reverse strand, counting down.
GAGAGAAGTTTCCCGCGGATGTTCATCATCGACAAAGTTGACCGGATCTCCCTTTCTCTGTGGTACGGGAACCGGAACAATCTCATCCCTGAAACGGCCACTTCTGATAGCGGCCAGAGCCCTTTTCTGGCTCTCAAGGGCAAAACAGTCCTGATCCTCCCTGTTGATGCCGTATCTTTCAGCAATATTTTCGGCGGTTATCCCCATGTGATAATCATTGAAAGCGCACCAGAGTCCATCCTTAATCATGATATCAGTAAGGCACCCATCGCCCATGCGCATACCCCAGCGGGCTTCGT
>CAZDKY010000066.1:0-6885 GCA_964506505.1 uncultured Syntrophomonadaceae bacterium | reverse complement strand
TGTCAATACTTTTTTATACAGATAGGGTAAAGCTTTGCATTATTTCCTGCAAAAAACTAACAGTGTTTACGGTTCATCGGGCTTCCCTTCGAGGCGCTTTAAAACTATTCTTTCCAGTTTACGCATAAATCGCGACCAGAAAAATTCTTTCTCGGAAATAGGGTTAACGAGGATCGTATGCAGACCCAGACGATTGCCACCCAGGACGTCGGTGAAAATCTGGTCACCCACCACGGCTACCTCTCCCGGCGAAAGATCCATTTTTTTCATCGCCCGGCGGAAAGCATGTCGGCGCGGTTTCACCGCATACCAGATTGCCGGAATATCAAGCTCCCTGGCCAAACTAATTCCACGGTTTCGGCTGTTGTTGGAAACGATAAATAGTTTGAAACCCTTTTCTTTCAGATCTGACAGCAATGTTCTCAGGCGGGGATAGACAAAGCGGTCGCTCCAGGGAACCAGGGTGTTATCCATATCAGTTATAATACCCTTTATACCCAGCGACTGCAGGTGCTCCGGATCTATTTGATAAATATTGTCAAGATGCTCGTTTGGTGTCAATAAGCGGAGCAATCTTCTTTCCTCCCGTTGATGTATATTTATTTTTCAGTTAGTTACCCGCTGTCAATGCAATGAGGAATTATAAGAAATCATAACATTACTCTAACATATTCCCTTATTTTTTCCAAACCTTAAAAGGCGAATATCTACAGTTATAATCGGTTAAAACCAATGCTGACAAAGGAAATTAATAAAATCTAAACCAAATGGCACTTTATAGTATCAGAGCAAAACCGACAATTCTTAACCCTATCTCTTTTCAATAAGCTGAATTACGGTTATTATATTAAACAGTGATCGCCCCCGGGCGATCTGAAAGGGGAGGAATGTTCAATGTACAAAATTGCAGTTATCCCGGGAGACGGTACCGGCCGGGAACAGGTCACCGAAGGGCTTAAAGTCCTGAAGACGGCAGAAAATAAGTTTGGGTTTAAACTGGAAACGGTCGATTATGATCTCGGCGGAGAACGATACCTGCGCAGCGGTGAGATTTTGCCCGACAGCGTCCTCAAAGAGCTAACAAAGTTTGACGCCATCTTTTTGGGCGCCATAGGCCATCCGGATGTTAAACCCGGCATTCTCGAAACAGGACTGCTGCTGCGGCTGCGCTTTGCCCTCGATCTATATATCAACCTGCGTCCGGTCAAGCTTTACCCGGGAGTGGCTACTCCGTTGAAAGATAAAGAGCCGGCGGACATTGATTTCGTAGTGGTGCGGGAAAATACTGAAGGACTTTATGCCGGTACAGGTGGTTTTCTGCGCAGGGGTACTTCGCAGGAGGTAGCCGTGCAGGAGTCGGTTAACACCCGTTTCGGGGTAGAACGCTGCCTGCGCTACGCTTTTGACTACTGCCGCGCAAAAAGGCCGCGCAAAAAGCTGACTCTCTGCGGGAAAACCAATGTTTTGACCTATGCTTTCGATCTCTGGGAACGCGCTTTTAACGAGATCGGCACTTCCTACCCGGATATTAAACGCAACTACGCCCATGTGGACGCTATTTGCATGTGGATGGTAAAAAATCCGGAATGGTTTGACGTTATTGTTACCGATAACATGTTCGGCGATATCATTACCGATCTCGGGGCCATGATCCAGGGGGGGATGGGTATTGCCGCTGGCGGCAATCTGCATCCCGGCAGTGTATCCATGTTCGAACCCATTGGCGGTTCCGCTCCCAAGTATACCGGCAAAGGGGTGATAAACCCTCTGGCCGCCATCTGCGCCGGGGCGATGATGCTTGATTTTCTGGGTGAACATCAAGCGGCAGGTGATATTGAAAAAGCTGTTGCCCGTGTTTGCAGTGAAAAGCTGCAATCGCTCAACGCAGGGCAGATGGGTTACAGCACCGCGGAAGTCGGCGATCTGGTGGCCGAAATACTTTAAACAGTAAATCTTTAAATGCGCTGCTTCTCAATTTTCTCTGTAAAAGGCAGCTCCTTTTGCCGGTCAGGCAAGAACTGCTCTTACTGAGGCAGGGATAAACCCGGGGCGGCGCTTTCCTTTAAAGCAGTTCGCCCCTGGCCACGGTGACAACCCGTCCTCCCACTAGGATGGAGATCTGCCCGCTCTTTTCTTCTTTTTCTGCTTCCAACAAAAGTATGGAAGGACGGTTGATCTCATAGCCCTGCTCTACCCGAACGGTGACTTTTTGTTCACCGTAATATTTGTTTTTCACCAGGTAGGCTGCCAGGCAGCCGGCGGCGCTGCCTGTGGCCGGGTCTTCAGTGATGCCATGAAAATCGTCAAACATACGGGCATTTAAATCATGATTAGGCTGATAAGTCTCCGCGGCAAAAACATAGATCGATTTGGCCTCGGCCCGATCGATCAGCTGCAGATAGCCAACGCGATCGATATGACACCTGCGAACAGCAGCGAGTGTTTTAAGGGGAACGATTATGAAGGGAAGGCCTGTGGACACTTCTTCAATAGGAAACCGCTCATCAATTTCTTCCTGCTCGACGTTAAGGGCAACAGCAGTTTCTCTGGCAGAAAATGTTAAGCCAAACTGTGGAGGGACCTGGCGCATCCAAAGGATCTCGGGCTGTCCATTTTTGTAAGTGAAAGTAACGGTAATTTGTCCCACCGGCAGGTTGAGCTTTACCTTTGGGATATCCCTTTCAATTAGTAACTGTTGAATAATAAAGGCCGTGCCGAGAGTGGGGTGGCCGGCGAAGGGCAGTTCTTCATCGAGAGAAAATATACGTACATCGTAACCGCCATTTCTCGGCTGATCAGAGATAATAAAAGTAGTTTCCGAGTAGTTCATCTCCAGGGCAAACTTTTGCATCTCTTCCGCATTGAGAGAAGCGGCATCACAAATCACCGCCAGCTGATTCCCTGCATATTTCTTTTCGGCGAAGACATCAACAATATAGAAGGGATAATTCATCGTTTCTCTCCTTTCTTACTTCAATTTACTTCAAATCAATTCCCGGCAGTTATTAAGCCACTTCTTATGTTGAAGCTAAAGGCCGTGGTTCCGGAATTAAAATAAAAACCCGAGTATTTATTGCCGGCTTCCGCCGGAGAACTCGGGTGCTGGTTTATAGCTTTATCCGGCAAAAACTTGCCTCTTTTAACCGTTTTTTTCCTCCCTAAATAACAGGCATAGCTTTTGGAACAATGAATTTCGGTGTCAGACAGTTTTTTCTTCAGTTTTTTCCTGCTGCCCGGCCATTACATACCTGATAATCCTGGTCAGTTCATAAATGATGATCAAAACTCCGGGGATAAAAATGAGCAGTATCAACCCCTGTCGGGTCTGAACAAAATCAAGCAGGTAACCAACATAGGGCACCGAACCGGTAACCCTGCCCACAACTTGTCCGGCAGAAACCGGGTTTGGATCATTTACATCATTGGCATCACCACGGGTAATAAATTTTAAATCGCCATTGCTTTCAACATTCACAACCCTGTGAGTAGTTAGAGAATCTTCATTTAACTGGCTGCGAAAAGTGATAATGTCGCCCACTGTTACTTCTTCCACCGGAACTTCACGGACAAAGGCAATGCTGCCCGTATCAAATTCCGGGCGCATGCTTCCGCTCAGAACAATGTAAACCTGGTACCCGGCTATTTTGGGCGCTCCACCGGAAATCTTGCTCTGGATCAAGAAAAAAGAAAGAACGGCCATCATCAGCAGGATAACCACAAAAATTACGTTGCCGAGGGTGTTGAGAAATCTAGAAAAACCGCTTCCTGATGTTTTTTCCCTGTTCAGGGCTTTTTTTTTAGGCTCTTCTTCCGAAGAATCCGTTGCTTCTTCATCATCTTCGGCAAAAAGAGATTCCACCGTTTCATTTTCTCCGTAAAGAAAATCATCCGCCGATTCTCCAGGCAAACTGATCTCCCGGCGCGGCATCTCCTGCTCGCTGTCTTCTTCACCCGGTTCCGGCTCTTCTGTTGATTCGGCAGCTTTCGGTTCTTCTTCAAAAAGTTCATCAATACTATCTTTTTGAAATTCGGCTGTCTCCTCGCTGAAAAGATCATCGAAATATTTTTCTTCGGCCTCTTCTTCGAAAAAACCGGGGGCTTCATGACCGCTTTCTCTTTCTTCTTCGGTAAAGGGTTTAAATACTGCCGGCCCACCGGTGGTATCAGGCTTAATTATTTTCTCATCCGGTGCGACCTCTCCAAAATCGATATCTTCGGAGAAATCTTTTTCTTCTTCACCAAAAAGGTTTTCTTCTTCCCTGCCAGGTTCCTCTGTTGTCTTGAACAGCTCTGTAAAATCGCCTTCCTCATCCACTTTTTCGTTAAACGATTCGGCAAAAAGATCTTCATCGTGTTCAGCGATCTCAGCGCCACTGTCATCTATTTTTGTTTCTTCGCTTTTATTTTTTAGTTCATCCGTCGATTCTTTAAAAATGAACTCGTCCTCTGCGGTGCTGTCTGCCAGAGTCATTTCTTCTTCATCATCCAAGGTGAAGAAATCGTCGTATTCTTTGCTTTCAGGTCCTTCTTGACTTGCTGAACCATCAGAAAAACTGTCCCCTGTTTCTTTTTCATCAGTGAAGGGTTCCCCACTTTCCGGTTCTTCCTCCCCGGCAGGTTCTGCTTCATCTTCGTTCAATTCATCCAGGTTTCCGGAAGCGTCGGCAGTATATTTTCCGGTCCACAATTCATCATCTTCGGTCATTTCTTCATCGACAGATTCATCGGCAGCAGGCTCTTCTTCTAATTCCCGCCCCCCGCCAGGCTCCTTTTTTTCATCTTTAAACACTGTTGTTTCAAGATCATCATCGAGTCTCTCATAAAACAGTACGCTTTCTTCTCCCTCTTCTTCTATCTCTTCAACTTTTTCATCAAGTGTCTCTTCTTTGTAATCCGGCAGATGACCCTTGTCCCAGGCCGTTTCTTCAACCTGGTTTGCCTCTTTTTCTTCACCTGTATCCAGGCTTTTTCTCCGGGTGGCAATATAAATGCGAGCTGCGAATTCGTCATTGTTAACTGGCTTAATAACGTAGTCGTCGATTAAATCATCTTCAATAGCCCTGTATAGATCATCGTAAGAACCGGGTTCAATTAAGGCCAGGACATGGGCTTGCTTATTTCTTGTCCTCAGTTCGCCCAGCAATTCCTCGTGATTCTCCCCGATCAGGTCGTAATCGAGAATCATGACATCGGGCATCAGTTTATCGGCAATTTTAATTAGGGTCCCAGCGGAAAAACAGTTGACGATATCGGCACCGGGCAGAATATCTTCAATCATTTTTTGCAGCTGCTCGGAAGAAATAAAGTTGTAATCGACAAGAAACAGATACATGAAGAAACCCCCTTTGCTGGCGTACAAATCAATTATAGCATTAACTATTCAATAAATTCTACCTTTTTACCTTCAACCAGCCTTATTTTTTTCTATTGTTTCCTAAATATGAGAAAGACAATATTTCTTACCGAAATAAACCGGCTTGATATACAGGAAAATCCCCGGCAGTGGAAGACCGGGGATTTTTTTAATAATGCATCTCTAAACACTGAAGGAGGGATGCATTAAAGGATAGCATTGCTCCAACTTGCACTTAGCTTTCCACCAGTAAAGTTAACCTGAAGCGATTTATCACCATAGCTTTCTATAACATGTGAAGTATGGGGTAATTCACCAAAATATTTGAAGGTCAAATCAACAGGTATCCAGCCCACTCCATCAACATAAAATTCAGCCCAGCTGTGGCGGCAGCCCTGCAGTGAACCGGCGGTCATTGCGCCCCGCTGCGGACGAGCAAAACCGACCACTTCCCTGGCTTTAATACCTATCGCCTGACATTCACTGATAAAACCACGGGCCAGTGTGCGGCAGTTGCCACTGCCGGCATATTTCTCATAGGCTTTCCGCGCTTTCTCCACTGTTTCATTTGATGAATTGATGGATACTGTCTTTACATTAATATTGAACTCGGCGGTAATCGTTTTGCTCTGACCCGGGCCAATGTCGCCAACATTGAAAGTGCTTACCCGTCCTGAACTGGAAACAGCACTGTAGTTGACTGATTTTAAAGAAGTAGTCTGGTAGGGAGAGCTATTCTCCAGCATTGGTACAGCTACCCGGACATTTTTTGCCGTATCCGAGCCACTGTTGGTCAACCGGACTTCCATCCTGAACGTATAATTTTTGGAAGCACCCCACCTGTATGAAACAGGCGATTCCACCTTGGCAGTAACCTCTTCTTCAACAGCAGCATTTTCATCAGCTGCTGAAGGAACTGCAGACGGTGCTTCATTAACCGCTTCAGTCGGCTGTGAACTGATTTGTTTGATGATCGGTTCTTCAACCGCTTCAGCACCTGTCAGCTCATCGTCCGGCAGTTGCTTGGCAACTGCACTGTTCTCATCAAGTGCCTTTTCGGCCGGGGAATCATTTCTTACCGCTTCTGTAATTGGTTCGGAAGTGTTTTCATCTTCTTCAGGCACTGCCGATTCGAGAACAGCAGCCACGGCAATCTGGGCCCGTCGATAATTTATATCCTTGGCCGAAACCTCGGCTGTCGGTTCAGACCATTCTACCTGTTCTGAATTCTCCCATGCAGCTGCTTCCACTCTGCCTTTGCCAAAGGGTTCTTCATTTTCTCCTGCACCAATGTAAAACAGCGCTCCACTGACAATAATAATAGCCACGAGAACGACACTGAGGCTTTTAAGCCATAAAACTTTCTTTTCCACTAAAAAGTCCCTCCTTCTGAGGGACCGACAAAGATGAAACATAAAACCTGTTTCGGTAGCCAGGCTGTCTTGGCGGTTTTTCCGCTTTAGACCCTTTTGCTTTGCGTCCCTGTTTTTCAACAGGTTTGCCTTTGTCGGTCAGGTTGATTCTAAAGATGC
>CAZDKY010000065.1:0-7580 GCA_964506505.1 uncultured Syntrophomonadaceae bacterium | reverse complement strand
AGCGAGCCGTGATTAAGCATCTGCATGATGGATTCTCAGCAGCTATAATATTCCTGCAAGCACTGCACATCCATACCAGACTGCTGGAGCGCCCGCATTCCATCAAGGGCGGCCATGGCTCCCTGCATGGTAGTAATCAGGGATACTCCCCGCTGCACTGCCTGCTGGCGCATACATTTGCCGTCCGAGAAAGCGCCTGAACCGGCTGGCGTATTTATTATTAAGTCTACTTTCCCCTCATTGATATAATCAAGCATGTGCGGTGAACCTTCGCCGATCCTTTTAACTTCTTCTACTGCCACGGCGGCATCGCGAAGTGCTGCCGCCGTCCCCCGGGTTGCCAGCAGGTTATAGCCAAGTCGCCATAATGATCGAGCCATCTCTACAGCCTGTGGTTTATCCCGATCGGCAACAGTAATAAAGATTGTCCCCTTCACCGGCAGGGGTGTTCCCGCCGCCAGCAGGGCCTTGGCCATGGCCAGACCGAGGTTACTGTCTATGCCCATCACTTCGCCGGTGGAACGCATCTCCGGGCCGAGGACAATATCAGCATTGTCAAAGCGGCTGAAAGAAAATACCGCTTCCTTGACAGAATAATAATTCGGTATCATTCCAAAGGTAAAACCAAGATCAGAGAGGGAAGCACCGGCAATTACCCGGGCCGCCAAACCTGCCAGAGGTACGCCGGTCGCTTTGCCGGTAAAGGGAACCGTCCGCGAAGCACGCGGGTTGGCCTCCAGGATATAAACTTCGCGTCCTCGCACGGCGAACTGAATATTTAACAGACCCCGGATATTCAGTTCGCGGGCCAGTTGCTCAGTCTGACGATGAATCTCTTTTAACTGCTGGGTCCCTATGCTGTAAGGGGGCAGCACACAGCAGCTGTCACCTGAATGCACTCCGGCCTGCTCTACATGCTCCATAACCCCGCCGATCACCACTTTCTCCCCATCACTGAGAGCGTCAACATCAAGTTCCACTGCTCCCTCCAGGTACTTGTCAATCAGCAGCGGGTTGGCGGAGCTAATCGGCGGCCCTGATTGGAGGTAAATGTCAAGTTCTTCCAGGGTGTAAACCAGACGCATGGCCAGCCCCCCCAGAACATAAGAAGGTCTAACAAGAATGGGGAAGCCCAATTTTTCGGCGATCTTCCGAGCTTCCTGCGGCCGGGTAGCAATGCCGTAAGCCGGTTCCCAGAGATCCAGCTTATCCACCACCAAGGCAAATTCGCGCCGATTTTCAGCCCGGTCGATATCCTGCGGCGAGGTGCCCCAGATGGGGATACCTTCCTCCAGCAAAGGCAGGGCCAGTTTAAGCGGAGTCTGTCCGCCAAACTGCAGAATCAGGCCGTCGGGATTATCCTCATGACAGATATTCAGAACATCCTCCAGGGTAAGCGGCTCGAAATAGAGGCAGTCTGAAATGTCATAGTCGGTGCTTACAGTTTCCGGGTTGCAGTTAACCATTATTACCCGGTAACCCTCTTCCCTGAGTGTAAGGGCAGCCTGAACACAGCAGTAATCAAATTCCAAACCCTGGCCAATGCGGTTGGGACCGCCACCCAGGATAATTACTTTCCCCCTGTTTTCCTCAGTTCCATTAAGTGGCACCGCTTCCTCCTCAGCACCGCGTTCATAAGTCGAATAAAGGTAAGGGGTATAAGCTTCAAATTCTCCAGCGCAGGTGTCAACCCGCCGAAAAACTGGATAAATGGAATATTTATGGCGCAGTTCGCGAATCACCTTTTCTTCTGTTCCCCGCAGAAAAGCAATCCTGCTGTCGGAAAATCCCCTGGACTTAGCCTGCCAGAGAAGCTCTTCGTCCAGTTCTCCGGCGCGTCTCAGTTTATCTTCGAATTCCACCAGGTGAAAAATCTGGTCAATAAACCAGCCGTCGATACCGGTAAGACAAGAAACTTCATCAGCTGACAGACCTTTGCGAAGAGCTTCAGCTATGGTAAAAATACGGGCAGCCCGGGGCAGCGGCAGAATCTCTTTCAACTGCTCAAGACTGAAGAGAGAACTATCGGTCTCCTCCCTGTCGTTAACATTCATTAACCCATCATAACCCTGTTCCAGAGAACGGAGAGCTTTCTGGAGTGCTTCCTTAAAGGTACGCCCGATACTCATCACTTCGCCAACCGATTTCATACGGGTGGTCAGGGTCTGGTCCGCCCCCGGGAATTTGGCAAAATCCCAGCGCGGAATTTTGACCACGCAGTAATCAATAGCCGGTTCGAAGGAAGCGGGGGTTTCCCTGGTAATATCGTTGGTCAGTTCATCAAGGGTATAGCCGACAGCCAGCCTGGCAGCAATTTTGGCAATGGGGAACCCGGTAGCCTTGGAAGCAAGGGCTGACGATCGCGATACGCGCGGATTCATTTCCACTACTACCAGGCGGCCGCTTTCCGGTTCGACAGCAAACTGGATATTACAGCCGCCGGTCTCTACCCCTATTTCCCGCATCGCAGCAATAGAAGCGCTGCGCATCACCTGGTACTCGAGATCGCTGAGGGTCTGAGCAGGAGCTACGGTTAAGCTCTCCCCGGTATGGATACCCATGGGATCGATATTTTCAATGGAACAAATTACCACCACATTATCATTATGGTCGCGCATCAGCTCCAGTTCGAATTCTTTCCAACCCGTCAGCGCTTCCTCTACAAGGACCTGCTTTATAGGGCTGCTGCCCAATCCGGCTTCGACCATTTCCACCAGATGTTCCTCGTTATAAGCGATGCCGCCTCCGGCGCCCCCCAGGGTAAAGGAAGGCCGGATAACCAGCGGATAACCGTGGCGGTCGGCAAAAGCCAGCGCTTCCTCCATGCTTCTTAAATGCACACTTTTAGCTGTAGCCAGGCCGATCCGGCTCATCGCTTCCTTGAAGAGTTCCCTGTTCTCAGCTTTTTTGATCACATCAGCACTGGCGCCGATGAGCTCTGTGCCGTACTTTTCCAACTGCCCGCTGTCGGCAAGTTCCACCGCAATATTAAGGGCGGTCTGTCCGCCCAGGGTAGGCAGCAAGGCATCGGGCCGTTCTTTTTCTATTATCCGGGCAGCCGTTTCCACGGTCAGCGGTTCTATATAAGTACGGTCGGCCATAGCCGGATCTGTCATAATGGTAGCAGGATTGCTGTTGATCAGCACAACCTCGTAACCTTCTTCCTTAAGAGCCCGGCAGGCCTGGGTTCCTGAATAGTCAAATTCACAGGCCTGGCCAATGACAATTGGCCCCGAACCGATTAACATAATTTTCTGCAGGTCGTTCCGCCTTGGCAATTTTACCAGCCTCTTTTCAAACTTTATTTTGCATCATAGCCACAAATTTTTCATAAAGATTGGTTGAATCCCGGGGGCCGGGTGCCGCTTCAGGGTGATACTGAACTGAAAAACACCTCTGTTCCCTGTTCTCCAAACCTTCCAGGGTTCCATCATTCAGATTGATGTGAGTCGGAACGGTAGCCCCGCTTTCCTCCCCAAGCTGCAGGCAGTAACCATGGTTCTGGGAAGTTATGAAGACTTTTCCGGTGGTCAGTTCCCTGACAGGATGGTTTCCGCCTCGATGGCCAAAGGCCAGCTTAAAGGTTGAAAACCCGAGGGCCATACCGAGAAGCTGATGGCCGAGGCAAATACCGAAAACGGGTACACGTCCCAGAATACTTCGGATAGCAGGAAGAACATCGCTGCACGCCACTGGATCACCGGGTCCATTGGAAAGCAAAATACCGTCCGGCTTCAGGGCCATTGCTTCGGCAGCGGAGGTCCGACAGGGGACCACCGTCACCCGGCATCCAAGGTTGGCCAGGCTGTGTAGTATACTATACTTGACTCCAAAATCGTAAACCACGACATGAAGATCCTCACCAATAGCCTCAGTTTCCCGGCGGGCCACCGGGGTAACAATTTCCGGTGAACGTTCAGTCCAGGGATGGACTACCTGCGATGTCACTTCTCCGACCAGGTCCGGGTCAGTGATTCCGGGAAAATTACTGACCCGCTGTAGAAGCACCGCAGGATCCCTTTCAATGGTGGAAAGGGCTCCCTTCATAGTCCCTGCCCGGCGAAGGTGCAAAGTCAGAGAACGCGTGTCAATCCCTTCCACTCCCAGGATGCCGTACCGATCCAGTAATGCGTCCAGCGACTCACGAGCCCGCCAGCTTCGCGGCTGCCGGCAGTATTCTTTAACTAAAAGCCCTTCCACCTGGGGAAGGGCTGATTCGCAATCATATTCGTTTACGCCATAGTTTCCTATCATGGGGCAGGTAAGATTGAGAATCTGTCCCCTGTAGGATGGATCGGTAACCATCTCCTGGTATCCGGTCATCGATGTATTAAAAACTACTTCACCAAATACTTCGCCTTTTCCTGAAAAACTTTCTCCCTTCAATGTAAATCCGTCTTCCAGAACCAGTAGCGTTTGCAGGGCTGCTCCTCCTTTGCGTCATTTGCGAAATAAGACCATTCCCCGGGAAATGGATGTCCGGGGGAAAAATGTCTAAATATCTTTATGATTATAACGATAGGGATATAATATTACAAGGCATCTATTTCCTACAATGGTTATATTCTCCTTATTAAGAAGCTGAATCTCGTAGAAGTTTCTGCAGAACAATCGATTAGCAACAAAGGAGAACAAACCTTTTCCGCAGCCATTGCTCAGGGTTTTCCGGCCAGGTAGTAGCATCCTTCATGGCCTGTTTCTTCAGTAAGACACCTGAAACTTACCCGGTGAAAAAAAATTTTCAACCTCTCTTCAAACTCTTTTTCACTCCTGGAACACCAGAAACAGACCGCTCCGCCAGGGACAAGGCACCGGTCGATTAGCTTAAGCCCCACGGAGCTGTAGAAAAAAGCATTCTCAGGAAGGCTCAGCCAGCTACTGCCATTGTCAGTGTCAACCATTATCACATCAAAAACGGGCCCTTTCAAAGCTGCCTTCTCCGCTTCTTCAACCAGCACTTTCCTGAAATCGGCAGCGACAATTTCGGTCCGCGGATCATCCAGGGCCCGACCATTTAAGGTCGGGAAAATTTTCCGATTCCATTCGATGATGGCCGGTTCAATCTCGACCACGTCCACCCGTTGTACCTGCGGGCAATCCAGGGCTTCCTGCAGACTGTACCCCATCCCCAGGCCGCCCATTAGAACAGCCAGCGACTTTTCCTCGTGAGGCAAATCCTGCAGGGCATCCCGGACAGCAGCTTTTTCCGAAGCACCATTATAGCTGGCCATCAGGAAAACCCCGTTATAGATAATTTCATAACTGTCTCCCCGCCTCTGCAGCTGAAGTTCCCCGGCCAGGCCCCGGCGTCTTTCAATTACAATGGAAGGTTCGTCTGGGATAGCCATTATCTTTACCTCTCTGTCTGTACTTGAAGGTATTCCGTCCTTCTGTTTGTACCATGCCCTGCAAAAATTAATTATATCGTAACTACCCAGGCATGCCGCGCCAAGGGGACAGTTCCATCGTCTTCCCTTCGGACCTCCGCTTCGCTCCGGTGACGCTCGAACCGTCCACTTTGGCACGGGTTAGCTTTAACAAAAATTTATAAGTCTGTAGGGTCGAGAACTGGCGCTGGGCATACGAGTAGTTACATTATATCTTTAATTAAACTGAACGTCCAAGAACGTTTAATTTAAAGGACATAGTATTGCAAAAAGTCACAATTTACTGTATTATAAAACAAAAGTACCAACCAATCTTATCCAAAGGAGGGTTTCCCGGTGGGGGTTTACATGATGCTCGGCAAATATAATCCAGGTGCTTTACAAGAAATCAGCCCTGAACGGACCGAGAAAGCAAAAGATTTGATCCAGGAAAACGGCGGCTCAATTAAGGCAGGGTATGTCCTGCTGGGCGAAAATGATCTTCTCTTTATCGTTAATTTCCCGTCCATTAAAAATGTGATTAAAGCCTCGGTAGAGATGGGCAACCTTCTTGATATCAGTTTTGCCACAACCCCGGCCATTACGGTCGACGATTTCGACAGATTATTTTAACATTCAAGTGCCAGGAAACATCCAACGTTTTCAAGCTTAAGTCGAAGCAGTTAACACGCGTCACCTTTGTTTATTTATCAACCTGTTTAATCGATATGAAGTCTGCTCCGCGGCTCAGTAAACGCGGGGCAGTATTTTGGGCAAATCTCTGTTCAGAATTTCTTAGCCCGGTAAATTCTCAATGATATGAAGTAAGAAATCAGGGACCGGTATTTCATTAGTGCCAATCCGATCCATTATGCAATTGATCTTGTAATGAAATTCTTTCTTATATGCAAAGGCTTAACTCCAATCCCTGTATCAACAATTGATTTACCTTCAGGAGAGGTTTTCGGATCGTTGCAATATATCTCGAAGCAGGGTCAATCATCAGGTTGATAAACACTTTCGGGAAGCCAGGTTCTGAAAAAACGACCAATCTTTCTGGTAGTCCTTCTCTCCCAGTTCGAAACAGGTCAGGATATAATCCTGAACCTGGTTATCGCTCGAGCTTCTCAGGTTTTTTTCACTCGTAATATTTTAGATTTTTTCAATTCCTGCAGTTTTCAACAGCTGCTGCCACTCTTTATAGTCGGGCATAAATTGTGATAAAAAATTATAAAAAGCCCGATCGTGCTTGTGGTGGATAAAATGAGCCAGTTCATGCAGGACGACATAATCGATGCAGGATAGGGGGAATTTTAGAAGTTCTGTGTTCAGGGTGATTTTTCGTTTGGTAAAAGAGCAGGAACCCCACCTGCTCTTCATTGTCCTGACAGTAATTAAAGGTTTCTCGATCCGGTAGCGGTCCAGCCCGGCTAACACCCGGTCAACGGCTTCATTAAAAATATTTTCTCCCTGATTTTTCAGCCATTGATCAAAAAGTTGCTTTTTCGAAGCAAAGTCGCCGCCATCCTTGATCAAAAACCGGAGAAACCGACCATCCAGGGAAATTTCTTCTTTATCCTCAGCAGGTGATATTGTCAGCTGACGGGTGACCCCGAGATAATGAATTATCTCTCCCTCCTGGTACTGCAGCGCTCTGTAGCTTTCATTCTTTTCAGCAAAACAGCGGATATTTTTCAGAATCCACGGCGCTTTCTTTTCCACAAATTTATTTATTTGTTCAGAAGATACCGTCTTATTGGCTGAGACAATAACGGTTAAATCTGGCTTCACTCTCAGGTTGATATTTTTAACCCTTTTCCTGATCAGGGTAAATGTAATATTAGATCCTTCATAAGTTACGGTGTGCTGTTCCATATTTTTCACTCCTGCCGCTGCAGGATTGCTATTTTCCAGTTGTCCTGTTCTTTATAATAATGCCAGCAGCTTATTCAACCGGCAGGAATATGATGAGCAGTAAAACTTTTTTAACCATTTGCTGCCACTTCTTTCCAAGCAATTTAATCACCCGCTACTCTGGCATTTCGCTCCTATTTTTTCTTCCTGGCCCAGCTGTCACGGAGCGCTACGATACAGTTGAAAACAAGAGCTCTTTTACGGGAAGATTGTGGCTCAAGATAGAAGTAGCCCTTGCGCAAAAACTGGTAACGGTTACCCGGGGTCGCCTCCAGGATGGATGGTTCAGCGGGGACATTA
>CAZDKY010000064.1:0-52691 GCA_964506505.1 uncultured Syntrophomonadaceae bacterium | reverse complement strand
GTTTCCCGGGGTTGCCTCGCCTGTTTGTGGATTATAGCGTCCCCATTGTTGAATTCCGGGAACAAATAAGAGGTCACTGATTTTGCCCTGGTGGGCTGCCACTACCAGTTCGAGGATGTTGTTGGATGTTTTCCCCGTTCCCTTTAATTCGAGATATCTTTCTTTAATTTCATCGACTGGTTGTTGAAAGTATGGTTTTACAATAGACCATGCTTTTTCGTGGATTTCTTGATTGCTCCTGTTTTCCGGGTTTCCCCTGACGATTTCCTCAAGCAGAACGGGATAGCTGCTTGCCTCTCTGTAAAGCGGAGCCAGATAATCGACGCAGGCCAGCACAAGGGGTGCATCGGTTGTTTTCATGTAATTGGGTAGTTCCCGATCTATAAACCGAAAATATTTTAGCAGGTGTTCTTTCTGGATATTTTCGATATCCCCTCCATGACCGAAAAATACGGCTGTCCTTGTTCTTCCCGCATAGGGAGCCCGGGTATGAAACTGGAGATTGCTTCCGGGCATCTCCTCGCTGAATTCAGCTTCAAGCTCATCTAAAAGGGCGCTTAAATCGACTTCTTCACAAAATGTTCTTGTCGCCCTCAGCAATCGGATATCCTTCTTGCTTATGGCCAGGATATAAAAACGCCAGTCCATGGTAAGCAAACTGAAAAGAGGTTTTAGGTGAAACGATCTTTTAACCACGGCTATTTCGGTAAACTGAAGCGGAAGACGGTAATAACGATAGAAATTGGGATTAAGGAAACAGGCTAATCCCTCGTCCTGATTCGCCCAGTAATGACTGTTGTCAAGAAGTTTTTTGGCCGGTTTCAGAAGTCGCTCTTTTTCTGAAGCATTTATCCCTGTAAAATTTAGCCATTCTTCGGCTTCTGAAAGTAGATTTTTAAAGCGAATGGCATTTTCTTTGGCCTTTTCCCAACCTTTTTGGGTGGTCATGTATATTGACACACCGGGTTCGCTGCTTTCTTTCAAAAGCATTTCCAGTTCGTCACGGTTAATATATTCCATCATGCGCCCTCCCTGATTAATGTTTGGAGCTGGTAGACCATAACAGAGGTTTTGTTTATGAAGAGGGATTAATAATTGTCATGAATAATTTATCAACTATAATTATTATAACTTATTTTTCTCCCCATTCAAATTTAACAGGGGGGATTTTATTCTTGCTGAACATGAGGTTCCTCTTTCTATGCCTCTAAAATATTTGCCTGCTAAAAACCACAGTTAATTTAAACTATGGGGGAATTTTCTTTGCCGGCAGAAAAAAATAATCTATGAGGATCAGGTTGTCGTACAGGGTACGAGAAGGTATAATTTAATTACAATACAGGAAAGGAGTGATCACATGCCTGATTTTGGCAATGCCTTTTCCGGTAAAGCTGCCGATCGCAAGTTGACTCACGAGGAGCTGGTCCGGGCGATCCGTTTCATGGTGGCGGCTGAATATGAGGCGGTTCAGCTATATATGCAGCTTGCTGAATCGACCGATCACCAGCTGACGAAAGAGGTATTGAAAGATATTGCCGACGAAGAAAGGGTCCATGCCGGAGAATTTTTACGGTTGTTGAAAGAGCTTGCTCCGGACGAGGAAGAATTATACAAGGAAGGTTATGAAGAAGTAGAAGAACTAATGGACGAAATTGAATAATAAAAAAGCTTGATTAAAAAAGGAAAGATATTAAAGCCTGTGGAGACCGGAAAAAACAATAATTTTTGCGGTTGACACAGGCTTTAATTATTTCAGGAGACTTTGCAGGAAACACCGTCGCTAAGCAGATTCTTGCAGCTGTCCATATCGCGCAGGGTGACTTCTTGCCCCGGGCTAATAATCGCAAAATCTTTATCCCATTTACGGAGTAAAGCTTTTTGGAGAATAGTAAGATCACCTGGGATAACCTGTAGTTCGAGTTTAAGTGCTGTGGCAATTTTCCTGCATTCATCGAAAAAGGTATCTGTATTATAAGCATTTGTATCGATTATCATTAGATGGGTATAATGTTTCAGCATTACCCCGAAAAGGCGTCGTGTTTTTTCCAGGCCGTATATCTGAATGCTGCGCTGGTATTCCTGCCAGATATTATTTTCATATCTGAGCCAGCCCCTGGTTAGATAATAAGCCCTGGTTGTATTTTCCATTTCACGGCGTTTGTGGTTGCCGCCCAGGAAGAGAGATATACAATCATCAACCTTGGGAATAACAAGGGTAGCTTTTGGTGAGCTAAGTCCGAGAAGAGCATTGCCGCACAAACCGAAAAGCATCAGAATATAATCGTTCTTGTCTATTTTATCTATTGTTTGCTGAAGCTTTGCCTTCAGCTGATCCGGGTAATTGTGAAGACCTGATTCAATCCAGTAGAACGGATAATCAGTTTCAGTGTTTTTCAGGGATTGTTTGATTTCATCTTCGGTTGTTTTGCAGGCGATAACTGATATATTCAGAAAATTTCACTCCGATTATATTTATTAGGATAATTCCCTTTTTCATATTATACAGATTTAATTCTTATTATGTAAGTCTATTGGTAATGATTTGCCATAAATATTTTTCTATAACGTATTTAATTATGTAAAAAAGGCGCACCAGGTATTTCCGGTACGCCGTTTCATTAAATGAAGAACTGATTGCTAAGAACCGTACTTGAGGGCGGCATCGAACATGGCTTTAAGGTTTTCGGGTGTGGAGTCATCTAAGACAGCACCATTACTGAGAATAAAACCTTCCTTGCCGACTTTTTCGATCAGGTCCTTGACATAGGCTTCAACAGTTTCCGGGGTCCCTGCTTTGAAAAGTGAGGCCGGGACGTTACCGGCAATACATGTTTTTTCGCCGAGTACTTCTTTGGCTTTTGCCATGTCAGTTAAATCGAAGTACCACAGCATCCTTCCGGCAGGAATTTCGGGGTCATTAAGGAATTCCAATCGTTCATTGTAGCCGCCTTCGGCAAAGAGCAGTGGAACCAAACCTTCTTTAATCATGCCGTTTATGACTGCTTTCAGGTAAGGCCAGTAAAATTCGGCGTACTGCTTGTTGGACATGAACCCATCGGCACCTTTATGCAGTGGGATGAAGACCATGGGATTTTTATTAGCTGTGCTCTGGCGAACACCCATCTCGATATTTATTTCTGTGAGGACTTCCATTGCTTGATGAACTTTCTTCGGGCGGCGGAAAATATCAAGCATCAGTGGTTCGGTACCGCGCATGGTGTCACCCAGGGAATCAAAGGGTGCTTTACTTATTCCACCCACCAGGACTGGTGCTCCAAGAGAACCAGCAATGTCGCTGTCGATTTTCGCAATTTGAGTGATCCATTCCAAGGCCAGGGTTCCGGCTTCCAGGACTTTTTTAAATGATTCCTGAACGTCCGGGATACCGAAGGGAATAAATGTTGCACCGACACAGGGAAGTTCAATAATGTCGGTCAGCGGCGAGAGCATTTGCCACGGCTGCAGAGCTCCAAATATGCGGGGGAGATAATACTTAATCCAGTAATTGGTAGGATCGTTGATCAGCTGGTCGTATTCATCTCCCTTCATGTATTCGCCTTCCCAGCATTGATAGGGGGTATTGATGTTTGTGCCGTGCCCCGGCCATTTATAGAGTTTGTATTCAAGCAACTCAAAGATTTTACCGGGTCCGTACAGGAAAGAACTGGCTACGGAATCCGGTTGGAAATCGAGGTGAAATTTCTTCAGAGCCATGCCGAGCTTGTCATAGTCGTACATGGCATCCTCAGCTGTAATACCGGAGTAGAAATGTGGGTAGAAACCGATCATTGGGCAGACCGGAACTCTGGTCGGCTTTTTCAGTTCTACCGCATCTTTGATCATCTGAACTCTTTCTTGATAAGCTTCTTTCTTTCCAGGGGCGAATTCAACGCCTTCCGGATTCATAAAAATCTCGAATCTTTTTTCAAATTTCTCGTCGGGAGTTAGTTCAGACCAATTTTCGGTTAACATCTTACGCACCTCCTACCCATTTTTTGGCCAGACGGACGGCTGAAACAGCATCCTTGCCCCAGTCGTCGGCTCCGGTGTAGTCCTTCATTTGCTCGTTGATAGGAGCTCCTCCGACCATGATTTTCAGCTTGTCCCTCAAACCTGCCTTATCAAAAGCTTCAACAGTTTCTTTCATCGAGTCAAAAGCCAGGGTAAGCAGGCAGCTTAAACCGACTACCTGAGGTTCGTATTTTTTGGCCTCTTCAATAAATTTTTCGGCCTGCACATCGACTCCCAGGTCTTTTACTTCAAATCCGTTAGCGTCAAGCATGAAAGTGACAATTTTTTTGCCAATGTCGTGGATATCGCCTTTTACGGTTCCGATTAATACCTTACCCAGAGTTTTGCTTGGACCGGATTCTTTTTCACTGATTTTTTCTTTGCTTAACTCGGCCAGCTGGGTCATAATCTCACCGGTCATCATCAGCTCGGGCAGGAAGTACTCGCCTTTTTCATAGCGATCTCCGACTTCACCTACAGCTTTGCGGTACAACTCCACCATTTCCAGTGGATCAGCACCTCCGTCAAGCATTTCCGTGGCCAGAGACAGGGCTTCTTCTTCCTTCATCTCGACAATTGCATTAAAAAGTTTGTCCTGCATTTTAACCTCCTGATTATATGGTAATTATTACTAAAAGAGATGTTTAATTCAATCACCCCCGTTAAAGGAAATGTGTTGTAATATACTGAATTAATCAACCTAATTATATATTTATATATACAAGTTTGTCAAGAATTGTAGACTTTCTTTTGTTGACTTTCTTTCTCTGGAACGATATATTAATTTAAACAACCGAACTTGATCAACGGAAAGGTTTGGCTCCACATTATGGAAAATGATAATCGGCAGGTCATAAACGATTTGCCTTCCTGTGAAATAAATCGAAATTCATATGAACCGGCTTACATGCAGCTTGTCTATATTCTCAGGCAGCAGGTAGCTTCCGGGCTGTTGCGTGCCGGAGATCGCCTGCCTTCTGAGTCTCAGATTTGTAAGCAGTACAAGGTCAGTCCAATGACTGTACGGCGGGCTATCAACATCCTGTCCGACCAGGGTATAGTCGATACTGCCCAGGGTCGGGGTACTTTTGTGCGTCCCATCAAGTTAGAGTCGGCTACGTTTCAGTTGAGCGCCTTGCAGGATATATTTACCAGCACACAGGCTACGGTTACTATACTGGAAGCGCGGATATTGTTCGCCGATGAGCGGGTTTCTCAGAAATTAAAACTCCAAGATGAGAAAAGGGTGATATACATCCGCCGTAGTATATCCCTTGCCGGGGAACCGCTGCTGTATCATCGGGAATATTTAATCTATGACCCCAGGAGAGCTTTGATCGAATCTGAGCTGGAAGTTACATCGCTGCGGGGCCTGTTCCAGGGTGAGAGCGGCGGTGGTTTCAAATATGGAGAACTGAGTATTGAAACCACGTCAATTAACGAAGAAGAGGCTTTGCTGCTTAAGTCTCCTGTTGGTATGGCGGCTTTTAACCTTGAACATATATTTTATGATTACTCCGATCAACCGGTCAGCTGGGGCTGGTTTATCTGCCGGGGTGATCGATTGCGTTTTACGACCACCCTGGGTATTTGTGAGGAGGAACTTTAAGGTATGGCCAATGCAGCAGATTTGATTAGCCTGATCGCTAACTTGAAAGAGGATGAAACTATAGCCCTGGTCAGGGGAAAACTGGCCGCCGGGGAAAATCCACTGTACATTGTTTCTCAGTGCCAGCAGGGCATGCGGATGGTTGGTGAACGCTACAAGGAAGGGCAGTATTTCATAGCCGGCCTGATTATGGCCGGTGAAATATTACGACAGGTAATGGAGCTAATGGAACCGTTTTTGACAGACAGTCAAGATGAAAACTGTCAGCACAGCGGAACAATGATCCTGGGAACGGTGAAGGAAGATATTCATGATCTGGGCAAAAACATTGTCAAGATGCTATTGACCTGCAACGGTATTTCCATTTATGATCTAGGAGTTGATGTCCCTCCGGAAAAATTTGTTGAAGAAGCGGTCAGAATTCAACCTGACATTATTGGCCTTTCCGGTTTAATCTCGGCCTCTTATGAAAGTATGAAGGAAACAATTGCCCTGTTGCGTAGGGAATCGGAAAAGTGGGATAAAAAACCCCATATTATAATTGGTGGCGGTCAGATAGACGAACAAATTTCTCAGCTGGTGGGAACTGATTACTGGGTTTCCGAGGCTGACACCGGGGTTAAGGTTTGCAGGAAGCTACTACTTGAAAAAGGAGCCTGAAAAAGATAATTTCCAGGGACGGTGACCAAGGGTGTTACAAGCCGGAGCTGCCGGTTGTTTAAAAAAATTAGACTATTCCAAAGGGCTCTCCCTGCAGGGAGAGCCCTTTGGGCAACAATCACTGACTGTTTTTAATGTCCTGCTTTCTGCAACATTTCAGCCGCCTTTTCCAGGCCCAGTTCTTTCAGTTTCTCAGCGGTCGGGATTCCTTGCGGAGTCCATCCTCTGATCGTATAGTATTCATCTAGCATTTTATCCAGGTCTTCCCGGGATACATAATGGCCCTTGGAAGGGCCGTCCGGAATTGGTTCCGTGAGAATTCTTTCCGGGAAAGTGTCGTCTTTCCTGTCAAAACCGCCCAGTATATTGAATACCCGGGCCAGGTTGGTTACCCTTTCGCCGACTTCTTCCACTTCATCCGGAGTAAGCTCAATACCCGTAACTGCTTTCAGCAGATCGGCGGTGTTTTGCTTGCCCTCCACAATCAGCGGACCCTGTCCAAGGATGAAGCTACACATGGTAGGGCAATCGCAGCAGCCTATTGCCACATCCTGATTTCCCTTGGTTTCTTTGCCTTTGCCTTCTATGGCAAAACGATCTACCGGTGCTGGAACGGGGATGCCAAATATTTCATGGTTGGAGTAACCACGGTTATGGTCGGCCCCGGTGTATGATGTGGCATAATTCAAGCCGTGAGCTTTGGCGCCGCGAATATCATAAGCCGGCATCTCCAGCCCTTTAACCTGCATGGCGATTTTTTGTGAACCTTTACCAATTTCGGCTGCGGCTTTCTTGGTCCCTTTGGTGAGCAGATCACCGAAACCGCGACGATAAGCCATGTCATAGAGCAATTTCATCATGGCCCTGTCGTTGCCGAAATTGAGTTCCAATCCGCCTGTATCTTCTTTGGTCAGGATCCCTTTTTCATAGAGCTCCATAGCCCAGCCAATGGTTACCCCGGCGGAGATGGTGTCCAGGCCCAGTTCATCACAGAGACGATCGGCGGCGATAATGGCATCGAAATTGTCAACTCCCACGGTCCCGCCGAGTGAATAAATGGATTCATATTCAGGACCTTCTGACATGATTCCTTCGTACTCGCCTTCACCGGCCAAATTCATCTGGCTGCAGGCCACGGGACAGTTATAACAGCGATGGTGTCCGATATTTCGTTTTTCTGCGGCAGACAGCCCGATTTTGTCGAAGGGATCCCATTCACCGGTAGAAGCCCAGTTTTTGGTGGAGAAAATACCCATTTCTGTTGTTGCTCCGTAAGCCAGCGGCGAACCATGTTTTGAAAAGATTGGATAGGTTACTTCGCTTTCCTTCATTAACTTTCGCATTTTGGACAGTGCTTCCCTGTATGCATCAAGGTCTGCAATATTTACTTCATTTGTTCCCCGGATAGCAATTGCCTTCAGGCTCTTGGAGCCCATTACTGCTCCTATACCCTTGCGGCCAACTGCCCGTCGTTCGTTGATAATACAGGCCATGGGTGAGAGATTTTCACCCGCGGGCCCGATGCTGGCAACCCTGATGTTCTGGTCACGTAATTCGTCTTTGATCATCTGCTGACAGTCAAAGGTTCTCGTTCCCCATAGCTTTTCGGCGGAGCGGAAACTTATGTTATCTTTGTTGATCCAGAGATAGCATGGTTTTTCCGATTGGCCCTCGATGATGATTATGTCATATCCGGCAAATCTCATTTCAGCCGGGAAATAGCCTCCCGAAAGGCCCATTCCCACCGCTCCGGTCAGCGGTGATTTTGTTGTAATCGCCATCCGACTGGCGCAGGGGATGGTAGTTCCGCAGAATGGCCCCACCGAGATGATCATTTTATTATTCGGCCCAAGCGGATCAACATCA
Source organism: uncultured Syntrophomonadaceae bacterium (assembly GCA_964506505.1). Taxonomy (GTDB): domain Bacteria; phylum Bacillota; class Dethiobacteria; order DTU022; family DTU022; genus M55B129. The sequence continues at coordinate 44,545 of CAZDKY010000064.1, read as the reverse complement.
GCCGGGACTTCATCTGCGAGATATTTAATTCCAAACCCGGTTCCGCCTATGAAATTGCGGGCCAGTTCTTCGCTGATCGATTCGGTTTTAACACTCTGGTCGGTCAGGTTAACCCGCAGGATTTTCCCTGTATATCCACCTTTTAGCATTGGAATCATCCTTTCTTTTTTGAGACAATATTTTCGGCGGTCTCTAATGTATTCTGTCCGGAAGGGCAGTAATGTTTTCTTATTTCCTACCGTATGCCTTGTCCAGTATTTCGCGCACCTGGCCTGCATCGATTTCCTTGGGTACGAAATAGGCGCAGTCGTCTTGCAGCACCCTCTCGGCTATTTTGTCAAATTCATCTTTGTTAACGGAAAGTTCGCTGAAAGGCTGCAGCCCTGCATCGCGGGCAAATTTCCTGATTCTTTCTGCTACTGCCTTGCCCAGTTTGGCAGGAGAGTATTCATCCACGTTCACATCCATTGCTTTGCCGATTGTTTTAATTTTATCGGGCAATACATCGGCGACGAATTCAACCGCTTCCGGCGTGCCAACTGAACAGAGGGTTCCGTGTGATATGTGGTAAAAGGCCCCCAGGGTATGGGCGATAGCATGCCCGAGTTGTGGAGGAGCACTGTTAAAGGCAATTCCTGCGATCATTGCCGCCAGGCTCAGGTTAGTCCGTGCGGCTTCATCGTCCGGATCTTCAATTGATTTGGGCAGATTGTTATAGACAAGTTCAATTGTTCTTTCAGCAAGAATATCCGATACAGGATTTGCTGCCTTCGATGTCAGAGCTTCCACACCATGGGCGAGCGCATCCATACCGGTGACGGCTGTTATCTCGGCAGGCAGGCCGAAGGTAAATTTTGGATCAACAATGGCAACGCTGGCAACACAGCTGGCGCCAATTACCCCGCCTTTTTTCTTGTTGGCCGTGTCGGTGATAACGCTGATGGCGTTAACTTCACTGCCTGTACCGGCGGTTGTGGGTAAAAGAATCATTTTTACGCCCGGATTCAGGGGAATGCTTTTATCGAGATAACGGGTTATTGGAGAGGGATTGCCGAGCAGGGTATTGATAGCCTTGGTTGTATCCATGGCGCTGCCACCACCAATGCCGATGATGCCGTTGACTTTTTCAGACTTGGCAAAAGCGGCCCCTTTTTCTATCATGTTATCGGGAGGGTCGGGAACAACCTCGTTATATGTGACGACGTCTATTCCTTCCTTCTTTATCAATTCCATGATGCGGTCGGCAAAGCCCGTTTTCTTTACGTTTTTACCGAAGACACAGAGGACTTTTTTACAGCCCAGTTCTTTAGCTTTTTTCCCGGTCTGCTCCGAGGAGCCGACACCGAAAAGTATTGGTGGAGTTCCCTGAACTTCGTGGATCATAAAAAGTAGCGCTCCTTTCATGTTTTATATTTATTGAGATAATTCGACCGGTGAAGCGAATAAGCCGGCCGGAATACATATTCTAAACCGTTTTGACTTGCACCTCCCTATATAATATATTAAATATATTATAACATACGAGTTCTCTGTCGAAAACAAGAAGGTTGAACGAAAAAAGGCCAAAGCACTTGTTTCCCTTTGTTATAGAAAAGGGTAAAATTACGAAGAAGGGAGTGCCTGTTTTGAACGAAAAGGAGAAAAAAGAGATTCTTGATATGATTGAACGTAAAGCGGTGGAAGCAATCATCCGTGATGATACCTGTGCCCGCAGCACGATGCACGGTTTGAGCTGTTATTTTAAATTCATTCCAGAAACCATGGTTGCCGCATCGTGGGCTTTGACCGGAGGAGTTGCTGCAAGCAGTGGAAGTTGTGGAGCCCTTTGCAGCAGCCTTCTGGCGATCGGAGCCCGTTATTTCCCCACCATGGATGAAGTGGAGGCGGGTGGTGAAGTGGCCGATAAGAAAATGGAAAAGGGACTCGAGAAGCTTTTTGCCTACCGTGATGCTTTTATGAAAGAATTCGGTTCTCTTTCCTGTCCCGGCGTACAGAAAGGTGTATTCGGAAGGAGTTATAACTTCCTGGATGAAAAAGAACAGGAAGAATTTCTGACCATGGAGGGACACAGTGAAAAATGCGCTACCGTGGTCGGCAAAGCTGTCCGGATGGCTGCCGAGATGATCCTCGAGGATGAAGAGCAGCCGCCAGACTAAACGGGAGTGTTGTTATTGGTAAAAGTAAAGGTAAAAGTTGTGGCCAATATTTGTGACCTGGTGGCCGGAGGGGCAGATCAGGAAATTAGCATGCCTGCGGATTCCACCCTGGCCGATCTGTTGCAAAAGCTGATTGCAGATTCGGGCGAAAAATTTCGCCACAGAATTTTCTCGGAAGACAGTCAAGAGTCTGATGTTGTAAGAAAAGATATCCGTCTCTTGATCAATGGCAGGGATTATATCTTTGTTGAAGGATTGGATTCGCTCCTGGAGGATGGGGACCGGGTCTCAATCATGCCGCTGATGGGAGGCGGATGAGGGCTGCCTGAGATTATTTTACTTTCAGGTAACGGGCAGAAGTAGGTGATGATCTATTTTTCTGCTCGTTACCTATCTGGTGGAGCAATTTTCTTTTTTCCAGGGGGGCAAAACTTTCTTCAGGATACGCAGGAAGTTTATGCCCGCTATTTTTTTTATTTCCTCTCTGCTGAACCCGCGCTTTTGCAGTCCCTCGATCAGGCGGGGCAGGCCGGTAACGTCTTCGAGCCCCGGTACTACTTTGTTGATCCCGTCAAAGTCGGAGCCAAAGCCAAGGTGGTCAGTGCCGATGAGTTCAGCAATGTGAACGAAGTGATCGAGCAAATTTTCCATTGTTGCCTCACTCGTGGAGATGAATGCAGGGTAAAAAGATAGGCCAATTACGCCGCTGCATCTGGCCAGTTCTTTCAGCTGATCATCTGTCAGGTTGCGGGGATGGTCACAGAGGCTGCGGGCGTTGGCATGGGAGACGATCACCGGCTCGCTGCTTGTTGCGATTGCATCATGAAATCCTTTTTCATTGATATGAGCCAGATCGACTATCATCCCCAGTGTATTCATTTCCCGAACAACTGTCCGGCCGAAGGAGGTAAGGCCATCACCGCTGCTGCCTTTGCCGACCCCGGTGCCCAGCTGATTTTGCTGGTTCCAGGTCAGACCGAGGGCTCGAATGCCAAGTCGGAAGAGAATGTGCAGTACTTCGATGCTGTTTTCCAGCGCTTCACCGCCTTCTATACTGAGCAGGGCGGCCAACTTATCACTTTTTATAAAGTAATCCAGGTCAGCTTTGTTGTAGACAGTAAATATGCTGTCACGGCAACTTTCCATAGTCCGGTAATAGTAATCCAGGAGCTGGAGACAGCGTCGCAGCGAGCCCACCGGTTTATGCTCGTCTTCGATGTAGAGGGCAAAGAACTGCAGCGTAACTCCACTTTCCCTGAGCCGGGGCAGGTCAATATGTCCGTTCCGGTTGTGGCTTGTAAAATTATACTCAGTATTTTTCCGGGCCATTAAACCTGCGGTGTCGCAGTGGGCGTCGATTACCGGATCTTTTCCCATTTTTCTCTCCCGTTTAATTATCTTCTTCCGTTTCCGGCTTACCGAAAGTGTTTTTCAGCCTGTGGCTGCTCCGTTTAACTGCTTCGCTGATATCCCTGGCCAGTTGTTCGCTTTTTTGCAGGGTCAATCTTCCTGCCTCGCGGGTTCTGTGAGTGGTTTTGTTGATCAGGTTTTGTCCGAAGATAAAAGGCCTTTTGCCCGTTTTGGCCGTTGCACGCAGGATAGCCCTGGTAACCTTGTAAGTTGATTCGCTCAGGACTTTGGCCAGCAGAGTGGTGGCCCGGGCTGCGGCGATACGACGCAGGGTGTTTTTTTCCGGTTTTACGAGGGATGAGCAGTATTCCAGGGTAATTACTCCGACCCGCAGAGTGAGGAAAGCGTTTGCCGATCCCTGGATTACCGAATTGGTGATGATATTGGCTACGTTATTGAATGTGGGGGTTAGTGAAGAGAGGGAGCTGCCCATGATCGAAGCGATAACCGGTTCCAGCTGATCTTCCAGGAGCTCCAGGTTTTCGATCCTTGTAGCCAGGAAGGCAGTGGCAAAAACATTGCTGTACAGGTAGGACAATTCCCGCAGGTTCGGCCGCTGGTTATAAACACCTGCGACCTGCCAGATCATGCGCAGCTGGGTCAGTAAAACGATTATTGCGTCAAGGGCGCCATACTGGGAAATGGCTGTTAATATAAAAATATTGGAAGCGGCATCTTTGACCCTGGTTTCTGCTATTCGGTCCAGTGTTGCCAGGGCTTCTTTTATCGAGGCCGGTTCGGCGGGATCTACTGTAATATTTTCCAGAGCGGGATTTCGTTTGAGCCTTTTGGCGAGCCGCTGCAGGTATTTTACATTTGCTTCACCGCTGTTATCCTGAGGGGGGATTAAAGCCGTCGGTCTGCTGAAGAACGCGGCGAGAGGTATTATAATTACTGCAGCATATAGTGCCAGGAGGGCGAAGAGAGTTATCCTGCTTAGAAGGGGATGAACCTCACCGGCCAGCCTTACCGCCTGGCCGGTCTGGTTAATGACAAAGATAATGAAGAGAATGGCCAGGAAGATGACTACCAGGATGGCAATACTCTTGACCAGTTTAATCATGATGGGCTCCTTCCTTATACCTCAACTATTATAAGCAGTTTGTGATGCCTGCATGAAATAGGCTCGCAGTGAACCCGGCTAAATATGAGCGGTTAAGGCACCGGGCGGCAGAGATGGCAAAGCGGCAATCAGCTCCATCACTTCCGATGTACTTCTTAAGAATTCGCTGCAGGGTGATAGTCTCCTTCTATAGGAGAAGAGGGTTTCCGCAACCGCCGGTGAATTAAAAAAGTGAATCAGCCTGAAGGGAGGAAGAATTATGTATAAACGAGGGAGTTATAATGAACCGGAACTGGCAGTGCCGGTTAACCTGTGTCTGCCTGATGGGAATCTGAACTCCGCCGCGGTGGGCTGGTCCCGCCGTCCGCTGCATAACTGCAACCTTAATGGTGCTTTCCTGCGAAAAAAGCGCTGGAACTACTGGTGCATAACCACGGAAAAGTTTCTTTTTTCCGCCACTCTTTCCAATACCGATTACCTCGGCCTGGCCTTTGTTTATTTCCTCGATTTTGAAACCAACTATTTTTACGAGCTGACGGTTGCCAGGCCTTTTGGCCGAGGCTGCGTTCTTGGCAACCGAGTGGAAGATGATATCAATTTTATCGACAAACGACTGGGGATGAGCTTTGTTAAGAGAGATTCATATACTTTTATAAAGCTGAAGTGCCCCGATTTTGACGGCCAAACCCTGAAAGCTGATTTAACGGTTAAGATACCGCCGGATCACGAAACTTTAAACGTGGTTATCCCCTGGAGCCCCCGCCGTTTTCAGTTTACTTCAAAGCAGAATACCCTGCCCGTTGAGGGTATAATAGAGCTTGGTGAAAAAGAATACGACTCCGTCGGAGGCTATGCCTGTCTCGATTTCGGCCGCGGTATCTGGCCTTACTCCAGCTTCTGGAACTGGGCTTCCGCTTCAGGCAGCAGTCGGGGGTCCCTTATAGGGCTAAATTTTGGGGCCGGGTGGACAGACGGTACCGGTATGAATGAAAACGGCATTTGCATCGACGGCGTGCTGACGAAAATAAGTGAAGACCTCATTTTTGAATACAACCCGGCAGCGCTCATGAACCCGTGGCACTTCCGAACTGCTGTTACCGAAAGGGTTGATGTTACCATGATCCCTTTTTATGAGAGGGTGGCCAAAACCGATCTTGTTCTGTTAAAATCGGAAGTGCACCAGATAATCGGGCGATTTTCGGGAACGGTAACAGACGAAGAAGGAGTGGTTTATTCCTTCACTGATATGATCGGCTGGACTGAAGAGCATCATGCAAAATGGTAAAAATGGCATGTGCCAGGGGGACGGAGGGATTAACACAGATTTGATATTCAATCCTGCTGATGAATATTTCCAGCGAGGCGTGATGAAATGCAGGATAAAACCGCTGTCTGATTAATAAACAATACTACAAGAATTGAAGCAGGTGATTGCTGATTAAGACAATTAAAACAACATGCCCTCTCGACTGCTGGGATCAGTGTGCCATGCTTGTAGAAGTTGAAAAGGGGCGTCTTCTTTCCATTTCGCCGGACCCGGAGCAAAAAATAACCGGAAAATATCTCTGCCGAAAAGGGAGGCAAAATCTTGCCCGCCTTAATCATCCCGACAGGCTCCGTTATCCCCTGCTGAAAAAAAATGGTTCCTTTAAGAGGATTGGCTGGAATGAAGCTCTGCAGGCAATGGCTTGCCACCTTTCAGATGCCCTTGCCCGGTTCGGGCCGCTTTCGCTGCTGCATTATCACGACGGCGGATACGGAGGATTGTTGAAGAATTTAGAGTCACGATTTTTCAGCGCTCTCGGCGGTTGCACCGAGCACCGGGGCAGCCTCTGCTGGGCGGCCGGCCTGGCTGCTCAACGGTATGATTTCGGGGAGGTTTACTCCCATCCCCACGAAGACCTGGCCAATGCCCGGCTGATTATCATATGGGGGCGTAACCCTGCTCATACTCAACCGCACCTGCTGCCATTCATCCGGCAGGCTCAAAAAAAGGGAGCCCGGGTCATTTTAATCGACCCTCTGCGCACGGCTACGGCAGCTCTTGCCGACGAATATATCAGGGTCAAGCCAGGCAGTGACGGGGCGCTGGCCCTGGGGATGGCCGCCATGATCATTGAAAAAGGACTCCTTGACCGTGATTTTATTGCTACAGCCAGCAGCGGGTTTGAACGATACAGGACAATGGCTGCAGCATTCTCCCTTAATAAAACAGCTTCCCTGACCGGGCTTGCCCCGGAGGTGATCGAAAATCTGGCCGTCGATTATGCTACCGCCAAACCGGCGGCCCTGGTAATTGGCATAGGCCTCCAGCGGCACAGCAACGGGGGCAATACGGTCCGGGCTGTTGATGCCCTGGCGGCCCTGACGGGGAATATAGGAGTTAGGGGGGGCGGCGCTTCTTATGCCAACTTTCAAATATCCCGGCTCGTTGATGATTCTTTTTTAAACGGTGAAGATCTCCAGCCCATCCGCCGCCGTTACCCCAAGCCGGGGCTGGCGAAAGCAATCTCTGAGTTTTCAGACCCGCCGGTTGATTTTCTCTACATCAGCCGGGCCAATCCCTTAACTCAGGTTGGTGACAGTGACGATCTGCGGCGGGCTTTTAAACGAGTGCCTTTCGTAGTTACTGCTGAACATTTCATGACCGATACGGCAAATGCTTCGGACCTGGTTTTGCCTGCTACAGCCTTTCTTGAAACAGAGGATCTCTTTTATAATTCAATGAGCCATCAGTACCTGGTATACAGTGCCAAATGCATTGAGCCGCCTGCCGAATGCCGGCCTGAGTACGTTTATCTACGAGACCTGGCTCTCCTGCTCGATAAAGAGGGATTCCCCGCTCCCGAACCGGATCGCCTCCTGGCCCGGGCTATAGAGCCTCTGACGAATAAAACGGGAGTGACCCTGGAAGAGATCAGGGAAAACAGCCCGTACCTGCTGCCTGGTGGGAATGATATCCCCTGGGCCGGCAGGGTCTTTGAAACGGCTGATGGCAGATACAATTTCTATTCACCGACGGCGGAAAATGATGGTGTAGGCGGTCTACCAGTTTACCGGGAGCCTGTTGAACTTGGCGACAAAAAACTGCGCAGAGAAGGTTACTGTTACTGGTTTGTTACACCCCATCACCGCGATTCAATCCATTCATCGCACCGTCTGCCGGATGGAGAGGTCACCCCTAAAGCTTATCTTCACCCTCGGACGGCAGAACAGGAAGGCCTCAAAGGCGGAGAAAAAATAACCGTTTGGTCAAAAAGGGGTTGTCTGCAGGCGGTAGCAACAGTCAGCGACCGGGTGCCCCCTGATGCAGTAGTGGTTTATGAGGGCTGGTGGTATGAAAGCGGGGCCGCAGTGAACAAACTTACCCCCGCCCGAACCACGGATATGGGCTGTCAGGCCGCTTTCTATGATTGTCTTTGCCGTATAGAAAAATGATTTGAGCCCGGTCGATCAGTTATTTTGTTGTGCAACAGGATCAACATTGCCTGGCCCGGTTGTCGTAAAGGTGTATTGAAAAAAGAAGATCGAATGCAAAAAAAAGAAAAGCAGGAGATTTTTCACCTCCTGCCGGAAACTGATATAATAGCAGAAATTATCAGAGCAAACCGGAATCATCAACCCGTGTAGCGGAGAAAGGTTGACCGAGATGGATTTCACAAGGTTGTTTGGCGAAAAAAGGATTTTGCTTTTTGATGGGGCTATGGGAACAGAAGTAGCTGCCCGGGGCGGTGATACAGGGGTGGAAAGTAACTTGCGAAACCCGCAGACAGTGTTAGCAGTTCATCAGGATTATGTCCGAGCCGGGGCGGATATGCTGATTACCAATACCTTTATCCTGAACCACATCAGCATGGTAAAGCGAAAGGCTGCTGTCTCCATGCGAGAAGCAAACAGCGCAGCGGTGCGCCTTGCTGTTGAAGCTGCGGGCGGCAAACTGCCGGTCTTTGGCGATCTCGGGCCTACTGGAGAACTTCTTAAACCGTATGGAACTTTTACGGAAGATCAGTTTTATCAATGCTACGCCGAGCAGGCGTCTATCCTTGCCGAAGAGGGCGTCGACGGTCTGATCATTGAAACGGTCAGCGATCTGCGTGAAGCAGAATGTGCCCTGAGAGCATGCCGTGAAAAAAATAATTTACCGGTTATTCTATCCCTTGCTTATACATCAAGCGGCAAGGGTGGTCGGACAATCATGGGTGTTACTGTCAAGGAGGCTGCCGAAGCTGCTGAAAAATACGGTGCTGATGCTGTAGGAGCCAACTGTGGTGATCTCGATCCGCTGGGCATGGCGGAAATAGTGGCCCTTTATAAAAAAAGCACTGCTCTGCCGGTTATAGTCCAGCCTAATGCGGGGAAGCCGAAGCTGGCAGACGGCAAAACCGTCTTCGACATGCAGCCTGAAGAATTCGCTGAAGGGATGTTGGCCTGTCTTGCTGCGGGAGCGACCATAGTCGGCGGTTGTTGCGGTACCACCCCTGCTCATATCGATGCACTCCGCCGCAGGATCAGGCCTGCCGGCTGACTTGAAAGGTTTTCAACTGCAAAAAGATCATTACATTAAATCTTTTTCGACGGATCCCAGCTAACACCGAAGTTTTCCACCCTGATCTGCCGGATTTTTTGCTCTGTAAGTGGCCTGTCACCGGAATCGGTCGGTTCTGCGACAATCCTGTCCACTTCATTAATTCCATCCGTAACCCGGCCAAAAGCAGCGTATTGTCCATCAAGGTGTGGAGCATTTGACACGGTAATAAAAAATTGGGAGCCGCCCGAATCATAATTCTGTGCGCGGGCCATTGATATAACTCCACGTTCATGTTTCAGGTTGTTGTGATGTCCGTTTGCAGTAAATTCTCCCCTGATTGTATAACCGGGGCCGCCGGTTCCGTTGCCTTCCGGGCAGCCACCTTGAATCATGAACCCGGGGATAACCCGGTGGAAGATAAGCCCGCTGTAAAATCCCTTCCCGCTAAGAGTGATAAAATTTTTCACAGTATTCGGAGCAGAATCAGGATCAAGTTCCAACTTTATTAGAGCACCGTTTTCCATTTCGATTATTGCCTCAGGCTTCGATTCTGTCATGATTAACCTCCTACTACAATATTGTGTAACCATTTTCCAGACCCGTTAGGACCGATTTATCCTCCACTGGTTGTCTACTCTTCAGCAGGAGTCAGCTTATTATCAAGGTACTGTTTTCGACAGAGGCTGCGCTGCAGCTTGCCCGAACTGGTTTTAGGCAGGGTTCCCGGCTTGACCAGGACTATCTCCTTCGTTTTGATTCCGCATACACCGAGAGCCCGATAACGAATTTTTTTGCGTATTTCGGCATGAGAACCTTCCTTTACTTCAGCAACAATGATAACCGATTCCTTGCCCCGGCCGCTGTCGATACTAAAGGCAATGACATTGCCCTTTCTCACGCCTTCCACGGTTCCGGCTGCTCTTTCGATGTCTTCGGGATATACGTTGCGGCCGGCTATGATGATTACGTCTTTGAGACGTCCGCAGATAACCAGTTCTTCAGTTTGGCCGTCGGGAGCGGTGACAAAGTAGCCGAGATCGCCGGTATGAAGCCAGCCATCGTCGAATAGTTTTTCTGTCAGGTCGGGCCGGTTGTAATAACCCGTAGTCACCGAAGCGCCCCTGACCTGAAGTTCTCCAACCTTCCGTGGAGGCAGGGGGAGGCCGGTTTCCGGATCGGTAATTCGCATCTGCAAGCCGGGCACGGGAGAACCAAGAAGGGGAAGGCGGCGGGTAGAAAGCAGGGCCGGGTCGGCGGGCCTGGCTCTGCTTTCATTTTCCAGGGCGACGCGGTCAACACTGTCGCAGACCATCCCCTTCATCAGCGGAGGGAAAGTTCCGGCAATAGTTACTTCCGCCATTCCAAAGGCGCAGAATTCAGCTCCCGGGCGGAAGCCGTGCCGGGCAGCCGCTTCGACAAATTTCTCTACCGAATCGGGATCGATCGGCTCGGCACCGTTTAAAGCCATGCGTATTCTGCTAAGGTCGAGAAGTTCTCCGCTATTGCTCATCCGGCGGAGGGCGCGCGTGGCCAGAATATATGAAAAGTTTGGCCCAGCGGTTATTGTGCCCCGGTAATTGCTCATCCAGCGCATCCAGTCGGCCGGTTTATTGAGAAAATCCTGGGGTGCAGTCAGAACCAGTGAACAGCCCTTGATCATGCTCGTTGTCAGTATCCCGATCAGGCCCATATCATGATAGAGGGGAAGCCAGGATACTAAAACATCATCTTCAAGGTCCAGTTTAATCAGTTCGTCCATGGCATCAATGTTAGCGCAGATTGCCCGGTGGGGAAGCATTACCCCTTTCGGAGCGGATGTTGAACCCGATGTAAACTGAAGGATAGCCAGGCGGTCCGGGTCGTCATCAATCGGCTGATAGGAAACACTCGACAGTTTATCCGGACCGGGCATTAGTTCATCCAGCAGTACAACAGCAGGATCACCCTCCTGTGGTTCATAAAGGGCGGCAAGATCGGAAGAAAGTAACAACATCTTTGCATTTCCGCTGTGAAGATGGGCCCTGGTTTGTGAGATAAATTCGCTGATAGAGTTCATGCGCATCGGTATAGGTAACACAATAACGCAGGCTCCGGCGAGCCACACTGCCTGGATGGCAGTTACCAGTGAACGGCTGGTCAGGCCCAGCAGGGCGACGTGATCACCCGGTTTTACACCGCGAGCCTGTAAAACGGAAGCTGCGACAAGAGCTTCTTCATGCAAAGTGTGCCATGTAACAACTTGTTGATCCTCGGCTTTTGCTGCTGACCCGACGAAGGTAATACCGTTCTTTCCTGAAGCTGCCAGGCGCAAACGCGGCAGTAAGCTTGTTGTTTTCGAGGTCATATTAGGATTCATTCCCTTCTTTTCCCTGTGCCTTCTTTTAATTTTCGATATATGGTTCAAATTGCGTAAATAAGAACTTCCCTATTTTAACGCAAAAATGATCTGCCAGCAAGCAGCATGTAAATAAATCGGTGGGTAATAGCTGGTTGGAGAACAGCTAAAAAGTTTACAGGTTTTGTTAGCTGGATTTTATGTTGTTTCTTTTCTTTTTGTAATGTTCATATATGTGGGTGGAAATGATCTTGAGGATGGTAAATATGGGAATGGCCAGTATGATCCCCAGCAATCCGCCAAGGCGACCGGCAACAAGCACGATCAAGATTATGGCCAGGGGACTCAAGGACAGCTTCCGGCCCATAACCTGGGGAGAGACAAGAAGGCCTTCGATCTGCTGAACAATAACAATGATAATCAGAACTTTGAGTATCATCAGCGGCGAATCAAGCAGGCCTACGATAACAGCCGGAATGGCCCCGATAAAAGGGCCCAGCCATGGGACAATGTTGAAGATCATAATAAAAATTGATAGGAGCAGGGCATAATCCAGGTCGATAATCAAAAAACCGATATAAGAGAGGATCCCGACACAGAGGCAAACAATACTTAACCCCTGCACGTAAGTGCTCAAGCTTTTATTCATTTCAGCAAGGGCGTTTTTAACGTCGTCCACGTAATCCAAAGGGGTCAGGTACTCGACAGCGCCGGTGATCAGGCCTTGCCCTTTTTCTTTCAGCATGTAGTAGAGCAGGAAAGGAATAATTATAACGGTCATAAATATATTGGCCAGGAAGTCAAGAGTAGTCGAAACACTTGAAGCCAACTGGGAAAAAGTACTGTTGACAAGGGCTGCTGCTCTTTCGGCAATATTTTCAAGGTTCAGGGTGTTCAGAGACTCAAGATCAAAAAAGCGTGTTATCAGTTCATTTCCCTCCAGCCTTTGGATCAGCTGGCGGGCATCCCTGATTTTTTCCGGAATACTGACAGTCAGCTTGGTAAACTCGCCCTGCAAAATTGGTCCGATTATTACTCCAAGCAGCACAAGCAGGCCGATAATGATCAGAAAGACTGTAATGATAGCCATTGGACGGGGAATTTTGTGATTGTGAAGCCAGTCGACAAAGGGATAGGTAAAATAATAAAGAATACCTGCAACAAGGATAGATATGAAGAGTGTTTCAAAAGCGACGACAAAAGGATAAAAGATAAAGGTTATCTGGTTGCCAATATAGATAATCAGAAATAGCAGCAGAATGCCAATCCCAGTTTTAAAAAGTCTTGAGTCCCACATGGCCCGGTACTCCTTTTTCAGACATTATCACATTTGTATTATATCCCATCAGGTCATTCAGTTCCATCCCCGGGTGTAGTATTGTTTGGTTGATATGTGGTAATGGCACCTTGTTAGTTATCATGATAATATGTCCCCTGTGGAAAGCAGGGTGTCATTGTTACAAAAGCATTTGAATCCATGTGAATTAAGAAGAATGAATAGAGTATTATCAGGGTGAGGAACAAAAAATCGAGAAATCTGATGCAGGTGATTGAAGATCGGATTCAGTCTGGTGAAGAATATTTATAGACTTGAGAGGAAAAAGAAAAGGCAAATCGGGTGTATAATAAACAGTGATATGCAGAAATTTATTGTTAAAGAGAAAAGGGCTCTGCTGGTTGTCAACTGTCTTGCCGAACATGGTGACAGGAGACTGCTTTACCTGTACCGCTTTATTGAAAAAGCGGGCATTGGAGTTGCCGCGCATTTCCTTTCTTCGCAATACGGTTTATTCAGTGTACTCAAAGACAGGGAAGCAGGGGCGGATCTTTTCTTCCATCGGCTGCTCTGCGTGACCGGCACTCCCGGTATTGAGGCGGTCGATCTTTTCCTGCAGCTCCACGGCAGGAATAAGAAAGTTCGTTTTTTTGACCGCTGGTTGGATACTATGACTTTATCACATGAAATTCGGCGGATAACAGTGCCGGGAAAACTGCGCCTTTTTTACAATCTTTGCTGTTACGGCGATTCCCATTCCGCGGATATGCTGGCGGCGGGGTTTAAAGTTACAGTCGGTTCCCGGAAGATTAACGCCAGTGCCGCTGTGGAATATCCACTTTTCTGCCGCTACTGGTCCGGAGATGGTTTATTCTCTCGAAAAAGTGTGGCTGTACGTGAAGCAGTCCGCCGTGCCGACCGGCGGACTGTACGGCAGATCCAGGATCGGCTGGCGGGACGCTACTTTCGTAATGTAGACAGCAAAAAAATAATACGTGGCGACGGGCGGATTACCATTGACACATTGTAATTCAGCATGCCGGATTGTAGAAGAATTATTACTGCCTGGGGGTGAAGGAAAAATGGTTTTACAGAAAATTATGGTTTTGGGAGCGGGCCAGATGGGAAGTGGAATTGCCCAGGTTTGTGCGACCGGAGGGTTTTCCGTGCTGCTTGGGGATATTGACCAGGAGTGCCTGAATCGGGCTGTCGCGGGAATTGATGGGAATCTTCGGCGCAGCGTGGAAAAAGGAAGACTCAAAGAAACTGAAAGGGAAGCAATTATTGGCAGGATAAAAGCGGCGCCCGGGCTCGATGCAGCTGCTGAAGTTGAAATGGTCGTTGAAGCAGTCGTAGAAAATGAGGCTGTTAAAAAGAAAGTCTTTGCCGCGCTTGATAAAATTTGCCCTCCTTTCACCATTCTGGCCAGCAATACTTCATCGGTGCCCATTACCCGGATTGCAGCTGCCACCGGCCGCCCGCAGAAAGTCATTGGCATGCATTTCATGAATCCCGTGCCAATAATGAAACTGGTGGAGATCATCAGAGGAGTGGCAACCGATGATCAAACATTCAATATTGTAAAAGAAGTAGCCGAAAAGCTCGGTAAAGTGCCGGTTGAAGTGAACGATTTCCCCGGGTTTGTATCCAACCGTATTCTTATGCCCATGATTAATGAAGCGGTCTTTTGCCTGATGGAGGGTGTAAGCACGGCGGAAGGGATCGATACAGTGATGAAGCTGGGAATGAACCATCCTATGGGACCGCTGGAACTAGCCGATCTGATTGGTCTGGATACGTGCCTGGCAATTATGGAAGTGCTTTACGAAGGTTTTAGAGATTCCAGGTATCGTCCCTGTCCGCTGCTGCGGAAATATGTAGACGCCAGTTGGCTTGGCCGCAAGACAGGTCGTGGTTTTTATTTATATTCCTGATATTGTGTGTGCCAGGGGTACGGAGAATTAGACACATTTTTAAATATAAGAGGATCGTTCGTGAGTTTTTTCTACTGCTAAATATTGAACCGGAAACTGATGATATCGCCGTCCTGAACGATATAGTCTTTACCCTCCAGGCGAAATTGCCCTGCCTCTTTGACTTTTTGCCCGGAGCCGAGACGGTATAAATCGTCATAATGAAATACTTCGGCCCGAATGAAACCCCGGCTAATGTCAGAATGAATTTTTGACGCTGCCTGGGGAGCGGTGGCCCCTTTACGGACTGTCCAGGCCCTGACCTCATCTTCGCCGACTGTAAAGAAAGATATGAGATCAAGGCTGTCATAGACCATGCGGGCCAGGCGCCCCAGGCCGGATTCGGTCAGGTCATAATCTTTCATAAATTCGATTTGCTCTTGCGGCTCGAGGCGGCTGATTTCCATTTCAACCTGGGCACAGACGGTGATCAGGGGGAGATTTTTAACTGCTGCCCAGGACTCCACTTTTTCTTTCCGGGGATAAATGCTGTTTTGAAGTTGAGCCTCATCGATGTTGACCACTGCGAAAAGAGGTTTCCCCGTTAAAAATACCTGGTCACTGAGCAAATCTTCTTCTGCGGGGGATAAACTGATGCTGCCAAAGGGTTGTTCATTCTCCAGGGCGGAGAGAATTTTTCTGTACAAAGCAATCTGATCGGATGTATCGCCTTTTTTACAGGCGTTGTCTTCGAAGCGGGCCAGTTTCTTTTCCAGGGTATCCATGTCTGCCAGTAGGAGTTCGGATCCGTAATTAATCAGGTCACTGAAGGGGTCCGGTTCATCGGGCATAGCAGCGGTTTTTCCGAAAGCCCTGACTACTTGGACCAGGGCAGTGGCACTGCGAACTTCATCGAGCAGGCGGGAAGCGCGGGCCCGGCTGTGCTCCATTTTGGCACCCGGGATATCTTTGAATTCGATGCGGGCGCAGGTGGTTTTGCGCGGCCGGTAAAGCTGTGCAAGATAATCGATTCGCTGGTCGGGGACAACTGCACTACCTGTATAAACTTCGTCCGCTCCTCCCGGGCCGGTCGGTTTCTCATTGCCCGTTAGCAAGTTAAATAGGGTGGTTTTACCGGAGCCGGGCATACCGACCAATCCGATCTGCAAAGCAATCATCTCCTCGTTCTGATCAATCAGCCCAACAATTTTACCACATTAGGCTGTGTCTGGTAAGTCCCCGTGTCAACTTATCAGGCATTCCGTAAATGATCTTTGATAATCTGAAAATATTCTTAGCTGCCGTGGATTTTAGCAGTGCATATTTAGTTTTGTAAATTCGAAAATTCTGTCGATCAATTTGATCTTTTCGATCGACTGGATCTATTTGGAAGATAACAACTTTAGTGCAATAAAAAAAAATCTCTTTTCTTTATCTAAGTGATTTGTTGGAACGACAACACCTTAAAGAAGGGACCATTGACGGTTTTGTAGTCACTGCCTTAGACGACAGTGAAGTCTTTCGTACGAAAAGCAAAAGCTGGAGCTGTAAAAAGTGCCGGGTTACCAAAATAACCAAAGAAGACGGTAGCAAAGAGACCCACTACCACGAGGACATAGTCGGTGCCTGCTATGTCGGGAAACATCCCAACCTGGTGCTGGGCATAGAGCGGATTAATCGCGGTGAAGGTGAGCTTAGCGCAGCCCACAGGGTTTTAAAAGAACTCTACCGGCGGCATAATCGCTATACCGATATCATTACCCTGGACTCACTTTACGCCAAAGCACCGATCATCAATGAAATCATCGGTCAGAATATGATTGCTGTGGTTCGGGTCAAACAGCAGGGCTACCATATTATCCGCGATGCTGAAGGGCTATTCTCGGGCCGAGAGCCGGACTTATCATCTACTCTTTCGCTTAACAGCTCCTGGTACCCAGATGATGATACAAGCGGCCGCAAGTATTATTACCGGGTAGGAATCTGGGACAGTTCGGGTTTTGAACGCTGGCCCATGGTTAAAGTTTCCTTAAGGGTTTTAAGAATTAAGGAGACCGGGGTCAGCTGCAATCACAAAGTTATAAGTGAGCCGGTAGTGACCCATCTGGTTACTAATGCCGATGAGGCTACTGTGCCGACTGAAACATTATGGAGGATTCTGCACCGGAGGTGGGATATCGAGAACAAAGTTTTTCATGATTTGAAAAAGTTTTGGGGTTTTGGACACAACTATCATCACGATTCGGTAGCTTTTATGGTCATGCTCCAGATGGCAGTGATTGTTATGAACCTGACGCTGCTTTTCTACCACCGCAGGTTGCCGGCCTCTTTTAAGTGGTGAAACTCGCTTTTATCACTGCGCGAGATGATCAAGATCACTTTTTGGTTCGTGAGCAAGGAGCTGTGGATCCTAGTTGAGCTTGTAAGCATGCCGATCGAGTCGTCTCAAACCCCCGCATAAAGGTTCATTTTAGCTTCAGGCACCTGGCGCCCGTGGCCAGAGTATTGCACTCTTTTTAGCTTTTACCTATTTTTTGCCCTAAAACTGCCCTCTGGCAATATTTGGGGCTATATTAAGGGGCCATTTACGGAATGCCCGGTGAGTGATCGCGGTCCCTTTCTTCCTGTTCTAATTACCGGTATAATTAAAAGGGTGTAAAAATGGGCTGATTAATAATAAGCGTTTCAAATTATGGATTTCTGGATGATTGTCCTGGAGTCAATCTCGCGGGTGAGATGTTCCGAAATAAAAAAGCAGTATGGGAGGTAAAAATGATCAATAAAATTGTCCAGTGCGTTCCCAACTTCAGTGAAGGGCGCCGGGTGGAAGTGATTGAAGAGATTGTTAGGGCTATTGGGAGCACAGAAAGAGCCAGAGTGCTTGATTATTCTTATGACCAAAGCCATAATCGTTCGGTGGTCACTTTTATCGGTAATCCGGAAGCGGTCCTGGAAGCTGCTTTCAGGGGAGCGAAAAAAGCGGCTGAGAAGATTGATATGAGGCGGCACAGCGGTGAACACCCGCGCATGGGAGCAACAGACGTTATACCATTTATCCCTATTACGGGAGTTGGTATAGAAGAGTGTATTGGTATGGCAAAAATGCTGGGCAGACGACTGGCTGATGAACTGGATATTCCTGTTTATCTTTATGAAACGGCTGCATCCTGTCCGGAAAGGGAAAATCTTGCCGATGTGCGACAGGGAGAATATGAAGGGTTAATTGATAGTATTACAAAACCGGAGCGTAAACCCGATTTTGGGCCGACCAGAGTTAACCCTGGGGCCGGGGCAACTGCAGTGGGTGCTCGTTTCCCTCTGGTCCCTTTTAACATTAATCTTGACACCGACGATGTGAAAATTGCCCAAAATATTGCCCGGGTAATCAGGGGTAGCAGCGGAGGATTTTCGACTGTTAAAGCGCTGGGAGTAATGATTAAAGAAACAGGCAAAGCCCAGGTAACTATTAATCTCTGTGATTACCACACAGTCCCTCCGCACAGGGTTTTTGAAATGGTCAAGAAAGAGGCTGCCCGCTACGGGGTAGCGGTTCTGGACAGTGAAATTATCGGTGTTGTTCCTTGTGATGTGCTGGCCAAATCAGCCGAATTTTATCTTCAATTGAATAGTTTTAAAGGCAATCAGATCATGGAAAAAAGATTAATGGAATGAGCAGGGCAGGAGGTAATGATGGAAGACAATAAAAACTATCATGACCATCAAGTGGCGGAAGTCAAAAGAGAAGGCGAACCGGATCACGGATCGGGTCTTTTATCGGCTGAACCGAATCTCAATTCGGCAATGCGCCTTTACCTTTTTGTTTTCATTCTTCTCCTGGTGTTGGGATCCATACTCCAGATTTTGCACTTTGAAGTGGGTATGTTTCTAACACAGTGGGTTATCATCCTGCCACCAGCTTTCTGGTACTGGCGTCGCCACAATGTAGACAGGGTTTCCTTTGCCCGGCTTCATCCACTGCAGCTTCGGTTTTTGCCGGCAGTAGTCATTCTGGCGGCTTCATTCTGGTTGTTAAATATGGTTATTGCCGCCGGGTTGATGCTAGGCATGATGGAACTGGGTTATCAGCCGCTGGAATCCATTCCGCCTCCTGACACTTTAGGTCAGTATATTATTTACATCCTGGTAATTGCCGTGTCAGCGGGGATTTGTGAAGAGATGCTATTCCGGGGAACAATCCTGCCCTCCATGGAAGGTGAAGGAATCATCCCGGCGATTGTTTTCAGTTCTTTCCTTTTTGCTCTTTATCACATTTCTTTTACCAATTTGATCAGTACTTTTATGCTGGGAGCGGTTATCGCGGTGGTGGTGATAAAAACAGGTTCTTTATGGGGCGGTGTTATTTATCACATGCTTAATAACTTTGTTGCCGTGACCTACCTTTATGCAGCCGGGGGGATCGAAAAAACGGCTGAGCTCGAAACGGTAGAACACTGGCCACTTGTCCTGCTGCTGGTGCCTGCATTGATTGGTGCTTATGCCGGCCTGAGAATGCTGCACCGGCAGGCGGACCGTGAGCCTCTGTTGAACGGGGTAAGAAGATGGCTGCCGAAGAATTGGTTTGGCTGGCCTTTACTGATTGGCATAATCCTCTTTTTATTAATGGCGATGCTGGAACTGGCCATTGGCTTCGGCTGGTTCGATATTCTTTGATCCGGTGATTATTCTATGCCGGGATAGAGCTTACTGAATTATGTTCTGAGCCCTAACCTAAAGGAGGAATAGTGATGGAACTGCAGGGCAAAAAAATTGCAATTTTGCTGGAACAGCTTTATGAAGATCCGGAGTTCTGGTATCCTTACTACCGGTTGATGGAAGCCGGGGCTCAGGTTACGGTGGTAGCCCCGGAAGCAAGGGAATATAAAAGCAAGTACGGTTACCCGGCTACAGCCGATCTGGCGGCGAAGGATGTTAAAGCCGAGCAGTATGATGCCGTGGTCATTCCAGGTGGTTATTCACCTGATCACATGCGCCGCTCGCCGGAATTGATTGGCTTCGTTAAAAACGCATTTGAAAAAGAAAAAGTAATTGCTGCTATTTGTCACGGGCCGTGGATACTTGCTTCAGTCGGGGCGGTAAAGGGACGTAAGGTTACGGCTTTTTATTCCATAAAAGACGACCTTATCAATGCCGGAGCTGATTTTGTTGATCGAGAAGTGGTCCGCGATAAAAATGTAATTACTTCCAGAATGCCCCGGGACCTTCCCGCTTTTTGCCGGGAGATCATCGCTGCCCTGGGCGGGTAAAGGGATGCTTTTTCTCAAGCCAGGCCGCGATGCTCAGATTTAAGTTTTAAGAATGTTCCCCTGTCCCTGTTTTCCGTCTCGATCCGCCCGATTGCAAGGAGGTGATTGATATATTTCTGCAGCTCGGCCGGGTGCAAATTTAACATATGATGCAGATCTTCAAGGGTACAAGGGCGCCGGCGCAGGGTATTCAGGATCTGGCTATTGTATGATTCGTTAAAAGAAGCTATTTTATTACGGGGGCGGAACTCACCAATCAATTCCGATCGACCCAGGAATGAGGCGATTTGCTGCATTTTTTCTTTATCGGCCGCCTGGACCCAGTTTTCAGTTCCCGGTCGATCGAGAGTGCCCATTTGGACACGGTGGGGATTTATTTTTTCAATGGCTTGTTTAATAGCCTGGAGTTCTTCGGTAGTGTCATTGAAATCGGGAACGATGAATATTTCCAGGCGTATCTCGCCAGCGAATTCACTGCGCAGATCGACAAGCCCGGCAATTACTTCTTTGCAGTTCAGGTCCGGATGAGGTCGGTTGATCTGCTGGAATGTTTTTTCTGTAGCGGCATCGAGTGAAGGAATAATTAAGTCCGCCTTCAACACTTCTGCCCGAACTGATGGATCACTGAAAAGGGTCCCGTTTGTCAGTACGCAGATTTTGTAATGGGGATAACATTTTTTTATAAATTCAATTACCTTGCCGATCTTGTTGTTCAAAGTCGGTTCACCCGAACCGGCAAAGGTGATATAATCGAGTTCAGGTTTCCGGGCCAGATAATCATCCAGCTCTTTTAGAATGTTATCAACCGGTATGTATTCACGGCGTTTAGTGGTTAGTCTGGTTGTTTTACCGCATTCACAGTAAACACAGTCCAGGGTGCAAGTTTTTGGTGGAATCAGGTCGATGCCAAGAGATACGCCAAGGCGGCGGGAAGGAACAGGTCCGAACAGGTGTTTGTATTTCACGGGTTAAACTCCTTTCGCATGATAGATGTGAAAAACGGGCAAATAAATATTTACCCTTTTTGTGCTCGTCTATATGATATCAAAAAAAAGGGTTGCCGGATACTATAGATTAAGATATAATTTTTATAGATATATACCCATATATTTGTTGGAAGCAGTCAAAGAGAAACGGAGGTAATAAAATGGCCGAAAATCAAAAAGCAAAAGAACAGACAAAGGGAAAGAATCCAGGTATTGAAAAACTTTCTCAACCTGAAGACAGTCATATCGGAAAAACTATTGCAGTGATGAGTGGCAAGGGAGGTGTCGGCAAATCTTCAGTGGCTTCCCTACTGGCCGTGGCCCTGGCCAGGGCAGGATTCAAGGTCGGACTGCTTGATGCCGATATCACCGGGCCGAGCATCCCGAAATTATTTGGTTTGAACGGACAGGCCGAAGTAATGAATGAGAAAATGATTCCTCCTCAAAGCAAACTGGGGATCAAAATTATTTCGTTGAACCTGCTTCTACCTCATGAAGACGATCCGGTAATCTGGCGGGGGCCGCTGATCGGAGGTGCGGTAAAGCAATTCTGGACCGACGTTGTTTGGGGCGAAATTGACTATTTGGTTGTTGACTTGCCCCCGGGCACGGGGGATTCACCCCTGACTGTGCTGCAGTCACTGCCTCTTAACGGACTGGTGATTGTATCTTCGCCGCAGGATCTGGCAATTATGGTTGTGAAAAAAGCAATTAAAATGGCCAGAATGATGAAAGTGCCCATTCTGGGGCTGGTTGAAAATATGAGTGGTCTGATATGCCCGCACTGTGGAAAAGAGATTGAGATATTCGGGGTGAGCAAAGCAGATGAAGTAGCCGCGGCTACAGGTATTAAACTGTTGGCCAGGCTGCCGCTTGATCCGGAGATGTCGAAGCTTGGCGATGACGGAAAAATTGAAGATTATCCGGTCGAGGTATTCGAGGATATCAATCTGATCATTGACAGTGCTACCGGTGAAACAAACTGAGAACGAACGTATTTATCAAACGGAGGTGGAAACTATGAAAGTAGCAATATGTGCACGTGGTGAAGGATTGCAGGCGGAAGTGGACCAGCGCTTTGGCCGTTGCCCCTATTTTGTGATTGTTGATTCAGAAAGTGGAAAAGTGATTGAGTCTTTACCCAATGCCAGTGTCAGCGCTGCAGGAGGAGCCGGACCACAGAGTACCCGGCAGCTTGTCGATCACAGTGTTGAAGCAGTTGTCGTTGGCAACGTTGGTCCCAATGCGGCCGTTGCTCTCGAAGCGGCAAAGGTTAAAGTTTATACTGGTATAGAGGGAACGGTTGAAAAAACTCTGCAGAAATTCAAGGAAGGGAAACTATCATCCGTATCTGATGCTACAGTTCCTTCCCACGACGGGATGAGAAACAAATGGTAATCTAACACGTTGGTTGCTGTTTAGTCGTAATGTTTGAGCGACAACGACGAAGGAGGATGATTAAATGATAATTGCCGTGGCAACGGAGGATAACCTGGTGGCCCAGCATTTCGGTCGCTGCCCCGAATATACTCTCTTTACGCTGGAAGGTAAGGTGGTCAGCAATAAAAAGATTATTCCCAATCCCGGTCATGAACCCGGATTTTTACCTCGTTACCTGGCCCAGATGGGGGTTAGCTGTATTATAGCCGGCGGGATGGGACCAAAAGCACAGGCTCTTTTTGCCGGAGAAAATATAGAAACTGTTGTCGGTATTAACGGCCCGGTGGATGAGGCAATTTCCTGTTATTTAACGGACAGTCTTGAACCGGGTGAAAGCAGTTGCGATCACCTGAAAGAGGGCTATAATCACAGCTGCAGTTGAAAATTGAGAAAATGGTTTTCCGGATCTCAATTCAGCTAATTCGGAAAAAGTAAAGGAAAGGGAGGTGCTCGTGATGCCCAGAGGAAGGTTTTGGTATGGCCCGGGATTTTGGAAAGATGCCGGATGGTACCCGGGAGCCGGTGGTTTCAGGGGCGGATGGTCTGGTTATGACTTCTGGTGGGGCCAAGGCCGGGGTTTCTGTCAGTGGCGCTGCGATGCCCCGATTCCTTATTACGCTCCGGCCCGCATTAATCCGGAAGAGGAAAAATCATACCTCGAAAAACAGCTGGGACTGATGAAATCCGAGCTGGCAGAAATGGAACAGAGAATAGCTGAATTGAACGAATCCTAGATGTCAGGTAAAGTTCAGATTAAGCCCGGTGCTCTTTCCGTTTTGGGTACCGGGCACATTGTCCCGTATGGTAAAAAAATAAAACTGATGGAGCATAAATATAATATGATCAAACTTGCTATTGCCAGCGGCAAGGGAGGCACCGGTAAAACGACGGTAGCCGTTAATTTGGCCCTGGCCCTGGAAGATAAAAATGTTCAGTATCTTGACTGTGATGTGGAAGAACCGAATGCCCATCTTTTTTTAAAACCCGTGATTGAGAATTCACGGGAGATAGGAATTCCGGTACCTAAAATTAATTTTGGCCGCTGCAATTTCTGCGGACGCTGTGCCGAAGTGTGTGCTTTTAATGCTCTGGCTGTTTTTCAGGATAAAGTTATGGTTTTTGAGGAACTTTGCCATGGCTGTGGCAGTTGTGCTTATCTTTGCCCTGAAAAAGCAATTACGGAGGTTGAAAGGCCCATCGGCCTGCTTGAAGAAGGAACTGCCGGCGGAATTAAATTTGCTCACGGTCGTCTCAATCCGGGCGAGGTCATGTCTCCTCCGCTGATTGAGGCTGTTAAAAAGGTTTCACGTCCCGGGTATATCAATATTATTGATGCGCCACCGGGGACATCCTGTCCGGTTGTCAGCGCTGTCGGAGGCTGCAATTACTGCCTGCTTGTAACCGAACCCACCCCTTTCGGTTTAAATGACCTCGATCTTGCTTATCAAATGGTTACCAGGCTTGGCATACCCTCGGGGGTACTCATAAACCGCTCCGATCTCGGTGATGATGGGGTGGAGAAATACTGCCGCGAAAAAGGCCTGGCAATTTTGCAGAGGATACCCTGGGACAGGGAGCTGGCTTCCCTTTACGCTCGTGGGGAACCTGTGGTAAAACATCTGGATAAATGGCGGGTGCGTTTCCGTGAGTTATTCGATAAAATTTCTACAGCATTGAAGGAGGCTTCATCACATTGAAAAAAATAACCGTAATCAGCGGTAAGGGTGGAACTGGTAAGACTTCTCTGGTTGGTTCTTTTGCCGCCCTGGCTTCCAAGAATGCTGTTTTTGTCGATGCCGATGTCGATGCAGCAAACCTGAATTTAATTATGCATCCGCAGTTGTTGGAAGA
The DNA here is from genome assembly GCA_964506505.1 of uncultured Syntrophomonadaceae bacterium. Lineage (GTDB taxonomy): Bacteria > Bacillota > Dethiobacteria > DTU022 > DTU022 > M55B129. The sequence goes on along the minus strand of CAZDKY010000064.1, from coordinate 20,323 downwards.
GCATGAATTCACTGCTTCTCAGATTGCTTCTATAGAGCTTTCTGAATGTACTCAATGTGGGTTGTGTCGTGATCTATGCCGTTTTGAAGCAATTTCTGAAGAATATGTTGTCGATCCTGTTGCCTGTGAAGGTTGTGGATTCTGTTCCTACACCTGCCCGGTAGAGGCGATAAAAATGGAGGATCGGGTTTCCGGCAAATGGTTTGTATCCGAAACGCCTTTCGGGACCCTGGTTCATGCCCGGCTGGGCATTGCAGAAGAAAATTCCGGTAAGCTGGTCACAGCCATTCGCAACAGGGGGGCGGAGTTGGCGGAGGCCGAAGAGAAAGATTACCTGCTTATAGACGGGCCTCCTGGTATTGGTTGCCCGGTAATTGCTTCTTTATCGGGAGTTGATGCAGCGCTGATTGTTACCGAGCCGACAGTGTCGGGGATCCATGATCTTAAGCGGGTGCTGAGTGTTTGCCGCCACTTCGGAATTACGGCATCGGTATGTGTCAACCGCTTTGATCTGGATAAGGAGCAAACTCAGGCTATCGATTCTTTTTGCCGCAAAGAGAAAATTAATCTGGCCGGTAAAATCCCCTTTGACCGGGTTTTTGTTGAAGCTATGGTTAAGGGAATGCCGGTAGTTGAATACAGCGATGGCCCGGTCAGTAAAAGTCTGCGGTCAGTCTGGGAAAGCTTTATTGATGGATTGAACTGAGGGATGATTTCCATCTCGTGATAAAGGAAATTACTGCCTAAAAAACATACTTTAAAAATATTTATCAGGATTGATTTTTTTGGCATTTATTGCTAAAATAAATGGTGGCAATATAATATAATTCAAGGAGTTCTAAGATGCCGCGTCCACATAAACCTCGTCTGGTCAGTGCAATGCCGCGGTTTACTTATTTTAAACCGACCGGTATACCAGTACCTCTGCTCTCTGAAATTGTACTCACGGTTGATGAACTGGAAGCAATTCGTCTTAAAGATCTGGAAAAACTTGAACAGAATGAATGTGCTACCAGGATGAACATTGCTCAAAGCACCCTGCAGAGGATCCTGGTATCGGCTCATCAAAAGATAGCCCGTTCCATTGTCGAGGGTAAAGCCCTTCGTATCCACGGCGGGCCTTATGCCCTTGAAGGAGAGGTGCTGTGTGCCCGTTGTCGGAGAAGAAGACGTTTTGGGCAGGCAGCAGTGGAGAATTGCCCGGACTGTAACAACATGCGTAAGTAACCGATTATCGGGTTCTAAGAGCTTAAACTGGTTGAAGCCGTCTGCGCACAGGCGGCATTTTTATTATAAAAAAAGACTTGCCAGTTATCTCCAAAGGTAATAAGCTGTACATGTCACAACGCAGTTTATTGTCAGTAGGAGTCGAACAATGAAACTTTCGATCAATGTAAAGGATGAAAATACAACAGGAATCTGTTATGGTATCGCTGCTTACTCATTATGGGGAATCCTGCCTCTTTATTGGAAGTTGATGGAGTCGGTGCCCGCCCTGGAGATACTGGCTCACAGAATATGCTGGTCATTTATATTTATGCTCCTGGTGGTTTATTTTTATCGCAAGCGAGGTTCACTTTCCGCTATTATCGCCAACCGAAAAAAGTTGTTTCTTATTTTTCTCTGCGGTTTTATCGTCAGTGTAAACTGGTTTACCTATATATATGCGGTTAACAGCGGCCATGTTATTGAATCAAGCATGGGTTATTTTATCAACCCGCTGGTAGTCGTTCTGCTCGGGGTGACCGTTCTAGGTGAGAGTCTCGGACGTTGGCAGCTTGTGGCGATTATCCTGGCATTTGTTGGAGTGCTGATTATTACAATTCAGTATGGACGTATCCCCTGGATAGCTCTCATCCTGGCTGGTACTTTTGCTCTTTACGGCCTGATCAAAAAAATGATCCACGTAGATTCTCTGGCCGGTCTGGTTCTGGAAGCTTTTATTGTTATGCCTATTGCCCTGACCTATATTGCCATTTTGGAAAAAGGTGGAAAGGGGTCTTTGGTCTCTTCCAGTCCGGCAGTTATTGTGACTCTTGCCGGGACTGGAGTTATTACAGCTATTCCTCTTATTTTCTATGCACGGGGTATTGAGAGGACCACATTTTCGATGATGGGTTTCCTCCAGTATATTGCTCCTTCACTGCAGCTCTTTTTAGGAATATTTATATTTAAAGAATATTTCCCCCTTACTCACTTTATAAGCTTCTGTTTTATCTGGGCCGCACTGGCGATCTTTACCCTGGCTAATGCGGGTGTTTTGAAAGAACACAGCGCTGTTGGGCAGAAGATAAAAGCTGCTGAAATAGAAACAAAAAAAGTCTAAACTCCGATTTTTGTTGATCTGTGCTCTGGAATGATTTGTCCGCAGTTTTTTTAGAGTCGGGGTATGCCAGATTATTTGCTGTGCGGGAAAAAAGAAGATGAAGAACGATCGCGATGATTCAGGATGTGACGACCGGTGAAAAAGCAATTAACTGGCCCCGTTATGGACTGCCAGGCCGTAAATAATTATTTAATTTATTGTTTTAACCATTTCTCCCCGTTCTCACTCCTGCCTCTATTTGCGATTGAACGGAGGTTGCCGATGGCTGGCATATTTTTCACAGTCGTAGCCCTGTCAGCCCTCGTTTCCATTTTTGTATCGGTAATAATCCTGGATCGCTCTACAGACAGGGGTTTTGGCATCAAAATGATTGTGGGGCGGCAACGGTTGTCATCGCCCTGGTTATCCTGGCTCGGACTACCGAAACCGCGTAACTGGCAATTGGGTGAATATTTTAGGGTTTCGGATTTGGATTTCTGCAGCTTACCCTGCACCTGCCCTTTGTAATGAACGCTTTTGATGACAAGAAGGGAATGGCTACTAATGCCATTTACTGGTTGCATTCAAGGGCTGCTGATAGTTAAATTAAAGAAAACCGCCGGTTGTAGACAATTAGAAAATTGAATGATATAATATCAGCGACAATTTAATAGAGCCTGTCAGGTGTCAATTGACTGAAAAGGGAAGCCGGTGAAAATCCGGCGCGGTCCCGCCACTGTAAGTGGGAGGCGCTTCCTTAAGACCACTGGTCAGAAAGACCGGGAAGGAAGGAGGCGCAGTGAACACGAGCCAGGAGACCTGCCTGCCAGAGCGCTAAGCCCCTTCGGGTGAAAGGGTTAGGCGGGGTAAAACCACGTTTTCCCGTGGTTTTTGTTTATATCAAGAAGCTCCGGCATTCCCTGATGAAGGCCGGAGCTTAATTTTTGAGAGGAGAGAATAATGTTGAAGAAACGGTACTTATTAATTTTTACCATACTGGCTATTTGTTTCTTATTGCCGGCCGGCTGTGGTGAAGAACAGGTTGTCCCGGCAGAGGAACCGATTGCCGATCTGGATGAAGCTGATTCAAACGAGAAGGTTGAAACAGTAACAGTAACCGATCAGATGGGCCGGGAAGTTGTTTTCGAAGGTATTCCCGAACATATTATTTCAATGTCGCCCAGCAATACAGAAGTATCCTTTGCCCTGGGGCTCGGGGAACGGATTGTCGGGGTTACCGAATACTGCAATTACCCTCCTGAAGCACAGGAAAGAGAGATAATTGGTGGCTTTTCCACTCCCAACATTGAGCTGATTGTTGAACTGCAGCCGGATCTGGTCCTTGCTTCGACCATTCATGAAGAAGAAGTCCCGAGGCTTGAAGAACTGGGTATTCCTGTTCTGGTAGTGGAATCGTCAACCCTGGAAGATCTTTATACGAGCATTGCTCTTGTTGCCAGGGTCACCGGAGTTGTCGATGCCGGTGAAGTCCTGATTAATTCAATGCAGGAAGAGATCGCCGCCCTGCAGACGGTGGTTGCCGATATACCTGAAGATGATAGAATTCGCGTTTATTATGAGGTTTACTCCGATCCCCTGATGACTGCCGGGAGGGATGCTTTTATTACTGAAATAATTGCCCTGGCTGGCGGAGTCAATATCTTTAGCGACGTCGACGAAAACTATCCGCAGATCAGCGCCGAAGTGGTGGCAGAGAGGGAGCCGCAGGTGATCCTCTATCCCGATTACCACGGCACAGCCGATCTGGTAATAGAATCAATGACCGGGCGGCCGGGTTGGGAAAGTATTCCCGCAGTCGTCGAGAACCGGGTCTATGCAGTTTCTGACGACGCTTTTGCCCGTCCGGGACCGCGGGCTGTTGAAGCGGTGGCCGAAGCAGCGGAGATTTTTTACCCGGAGCTGTTTCAATAAAGATTCAGAAGTGATCTTTTAGTTGTGGGTGCGGCACGATGCATCCCGCATAGCAAAAGTTCAAAAGTAAAGGCAGGGTAAAGGCAGGGTGATGACGTCGGATAAGAGTAATTACAAAAACACGGAAATAAAAAGAGGAAAAGGGCTTAAAAAAGCGCTGTTTATGGCTTCCCTGCTGCTCTTTCTTGCCATGGTGATTATTGTGGCTACGATTTTGGGTGCGGTCCAGATCGGCTGGCGCAATATTTTGAGTATCCTGGCCGATACCCTGCCTTTTTATTCTTCGCCACGGGCTGTCGAAATTGCCCCGGTTTACCAGGATATACTGCTGAAAATTCGATTACCCCGCGTTCTTCTTGCTGCAGCAGTAGGCAGTTCACTGGCCGTGTCCGGAGCGGTTTTCCAGGGGCTTTTCCGCAATCCCATGGCTGATCCTTATGTTATCGGCATTTCTTCGGGAGCGGCTCTCGGAGCGGTCTTTGCCATGCTCGGAGGTTTTAGTTTGACGGTCGGCGGATTTGGGGCGGTGCCGCTTTTTGCTTTCTTTGGTGGAATTGCCACCATCACCATTGTTTACGCAATGGCCAGGGTTGGCCGAGCGGTGCCGGTAATGACCTTGCTGCTGGCCGGCATCGCTGTTAGTGCCTTCCTGTCGGCTCTGGTATCCCTGCTCACTTACTTTGCCGGTGAACAGCTCCACCAGGTGGTTTTCTGGATGATGGGTGGCCTGGGCGGGGCAACCTGGCACCAGGTAAAGGTAATGATCCCTTATGCTTTGGCCGGTTATATCTGTGTCAGCATTTTCTCCCGCGAGTTGAATGCCATGCTAATGGGTGAAGAAACGGCCAGCCATCTGGGTGTTGATACGGAGAAGGTAAAGAAAATTCTCCTGGTCGGTGCGTCTTTGCTGGTGGCGGCGGCAGTCTCCACCAGCGGGATCATCGGCTTTATCGGTCTTGTGGTTCCGCATTTTGTCCGACTGGTGGCCGGTCCGGATCATCGCTTTCTTATACCTGCTTCGGCCTTGTTGGGCGGGGCGCTGCTTATCGCTACCGATACGCTTGCCCGGGTAATCATTGCCCCGACGGAACTGCCGGTGGGAATAATAACTGCATTGATTGGGGCTCCCATGTTCATCTACCTGCTGAAAAGAAGAAAGAAACTACGTTATTTTGGAGGAGGGTAAACCGGTTTGGGTTTAAATATCGATGTAGACGGGTTAAAACTTGCTTATGATACGGTCCCCGTTCTCGACGGGACTGAATTCAGGGTGGAGCGCGGCGATCTGGTGGCGCTGCTCGGGGCCAACGGAGCCGGCAAGTCAACCCTACTGCGCTGTATTAGCCGAATACTTCAGCCTGCAGCAGGAAGTATTTTACTTGATGGACGTGAGCTGCGACATTTCAACAGCAGAGAGGCAGCCCGACTCATGGCGGTGGTGCCCCAGGAAACGGCGGCCGATTTTGATTTTACCGTTGAAGATATCGTTATGATGGGTCGCTTTCCCTACCTGAGGCGTTTCAGGAAGGAAGAAGGAAAAGATTATGACACTGTCAGGCGAGCAATGGAGATGACCGGCGTTGCCCACTTGGCTGAACGATCTCTTGCCGCCCTCAGCGGTGGGGAGAAACAGAGAGTGATCATGGCCCGCGCCGTGGCCCAGCAGCCAGAAGTGCTGCTTCTCGATGAGCCGACAGCCAATCTTGATATTGGTTACCAGTCCATGCTCCTTGAACTGGCCGCGCGCCTTAATTGGGAACAGGAAGTAACAGTGATCGCTGCCATTCATGATATTAACCTGGCCGTTCACCATTTTAACCGTTTTATACTTCTTTCCGGGGGCAGGGTCATGGCGGCAGGACGGGCGGAAGAGGTTATCACTTCGGAAAACATTCAGAAATCTTACGGGGTAAAAGCCTCTATTTACAGGCATCCTCTCCATGGAGTCATTCAGGTCAGCGTGGTCAGTAAAAAAGAAAATGCCGGTGTTGATCAGAAGAAGCCGGAAGTTCATGTGATCGGCGGTGGTGAAGAAGCTTTGCCTGTCCTTGAACTGCTCAGTCAGAAGGGATACAGGTTGACAGTAGGGCCTGTTTCAGCCCAGGACAGCAGCTGTCGTTTTGCTCATTTTCACAACCTTCCGGTAATTATCGTGCCCCCCTTCACCAGCATGAAGGACGAACACCGCCAGGAGCATCTCAGTCTGATGCACCGGGCGGCGGCGATTGTAGTGCCCCCCATTCCCTTCGGTGAAGGCAACCTGCCTATACTGGAACAGGTTGCTGCTGTGCTGTCGGAGAATAAAAAGATTTATATCATTGATCTGCAGGGTGTAGCAAAACGCGATTACAGCGGAGGCAAAGCCCTCAAACTTCTTCAGGAGATGGTGGACAGGAGAGCGGTGGTTATGGAAACAATTGAATCTTTACCAGAAATAATTGGCAGTGGTGGAGGCGGAACGAATGAGTGACGAAATAAAAGACGAACAGAGAGGTTTGTTAATGCTCATTACGGGCGGTGTGCGCAGTGGCAAGAGCAGTTTTGCTGAAAAGATTGCTGCGGAAAGCGGCAGGGAGCTTATTTACCTGGCCACCGCCAGGGTGGAGGACGAGGAAATGCGTGAAAGAGTTGCCCGTCACCGGAGCAGGCGGCCGGCAGAAGTGCGAACTATCGAGGAGCCGCTGGAGCCGCATCGAATATTGGAAAAGGAAGGCGAAGCCGGCAGGCTGATCCTTGTCGACTGCCTTACCATTCTAATCAGCAACCGCCTCCTTGCCGATATTGAACGAAACGGGGCAGTCAGGGAGGGTGAAGATATTTTTGTCGATGAAAAACTGCTGGAGGAAGCTGCAGAGCGAACATTTGACTATATAAAGAGGTTTTCTGCTGCGGCTTGCAGCTGCCCGGCGGATGTATTGGTGGTAACCAATGAAGTGGGCATGGGTGTAGTGCCAGCTTATCCACTTGGACGTGTATTTCGTGATCTTTCGGGGCGTGTCAACCAGGTGCTGGCAGCTGCAGCGGACCGGGTCTGGATGGTTGTCTGCGGTATTCCGCAGCAGCTTAAATAAATGGATCGGACTTTGCTTTTTATCACTGCTTTTTGTGCGGCTTATTGCCTGGATCTGATCCTGGGTGATCCGCAGGGTTGGCCCCACCCGGTGAGGATACTGGGGAAAATCATCACATTCCTGGAGGATGCGGCTCGTAAAATATGCCATTCGCCGGCAGGTTTAAAGGTGGCGGGAGCAGTTATTGTGGTTATTGTTGCCGGAGGTTCAGCCGTTGCAGTGTTTCTGGCCCTCAGGGTTGCTTATAGCTTTCATGTCACTGCCGGGCTGATCCTGGAAATATATCTTCTTTATTCTGTTCTGGGTGGAGGTGACCTGCGCAGTCATATTGCCCGTGTGGAACGTCCGCTGGGTGAAGGCAGTCACGGGAAAGCTCGTTCTGCCGTTGCCATGATCGTCAGCCGTGATGCAGGTTCACTGGATGAGAGTGGTATTACCCGTGCTGCCCTGGAGAGCCTTTTTGAAAACAGTTCCGACGGTCTGGTGGCCCCACTTATATTTGCTGCTTTCCTGGGACCGGTGGGCGCAGTGTTTTACAAGGCGGTAAATACTCTCGATTCTATGATTGCCTACAGAACGGAAAAATATGCTGATATCGGTTTTTTTGCAGCGAAGGTCGATGATTTTTTGAACCTGGTTCCGGCCCGCTTCACCGCTTTGCTCATAGTCTTCCTGGGTTTGTTGCAAGGCCGGGCTGGCGATTCCTTTCGAGTTTTAAAGAAGGATCGCTACAATCACGACAGTCCCAACAGTGCCTGGCCGGAAGCGGCGGCAGCCGGAGTTCTGGGCGTCTGCCTGGGCGGTGTTGATATTTACGGGGGGAAGAGGATTGAACGTCCGCTTATCAACGCCGGCGGCCGTCACCCCCGGTGCACCGATTTGCGGGAAGGACTGGTTTTGTTCCGCAGGCTTTCTCTGACTGTTTTTATTTTAACTTTACTGGTGGCTTGGTGGATCAGATACGGGGAGGTTTTCATCATTTGAAAAGTTATCTGAGGGCTCTTGCTTTTTTAACTGTTGCGCCTCTACCTTTCATCCGCTTTGAAAAAGGAGGCGAAGATCTGACAGCTGCGGCGGTCGCTTTCCCCCTGGCCGGGGCGACCCTGGGCCTGGTTCTTGCTGCTTCCGCCTATGCAATCATGTTGATTATCCCCCCATATCCTACGGCGGTTGTAGTTATGGCCCTGTCTTTCTTCCTCACCAGGGGTCTGCATTTTGACGGTCTGGCTGATACAGCCGACGGCTTGATGGGAACAACGGATCGTGAAAAGGCTTTTAAAGCGATGAAGGACAGTGCAATAGGGGTTATGGGCGCTGCGGTTCTGTTATTCGTCTACCTGTTGAAATTATCTTTGCTGGCCTGTCTGACGACCGGGGCGATTCCGGCTGCGGTTTTCCTGATGATTGTTGCTGGCAGATGGGCCATTGTCTGCAGCGGATCCTGGTTCCCTCCGGCTCGTGACCGGGGGCTTGGTGATCTTTTTCTGCGTGGTTTGAAGCCGGCTATTTTTTTGAAAGCATCCCTGGTAGCGATCCTGGTGCTGATTTTAGTTTTTCTTTGGAGGCCGGATTTGCTGTTGCCGGGTGCCATCGGCGTCCTGGTTGCCCTGGGAGCAGCTTATCTGCTGGCCTTTTATGCTTCGCATCGGCTGGGCGGTCTGACCGGCGATATTCTCGGGGCTGCCAGTGAACTGGGTGAACTTTTTTTCCTGATCGGATATTTTGTTGTTCTGCAATCTGGTGATACGGCAGAGCCAATTTATAGGACGGTGATTTTACTTGCAGAGAGGATTTAACGACGAAACAGGAGGCCATGGCGGCGATCTTTCCCGGGCCCTGAGGCGGTGGAACCCCGGTGTCGAGCTGCTCGATTTTAGCAGCAACATCAACCCATGTGGCCCGCCATCCGGATTACTCGACCACCTGCGCCGCGAACTGAACAGGATTACCGCCTACCCGGTTCCCCAGGCCCGGGAGCTGCGGGATTCTTTGGCCGGGTATCTCGGAGTACCGGTCAGCAGATTGCTCCTTGGCAACGGGGCAACGGAACTGATTCACCTGTTGACCCTGTGGCGCAGGCCACGAAAGGTTATTGTCCCTGCTCCCTCTTTTTCCGAATACCGACGGGCGGCCTGCCTGGCCGGAGCGGAAGTGGAGGAATTCCCGCTTCTTCCGGGGGAAGAAACTGCTTCGCTTTCTCCTTGTATAAACATGGAGAAGGGAGACCTGGTCGTTTTTTGCAACCCCAATAATCCTACTGGCCGGCTTTACAGCCGCCGGACACTTCTCAAACTGGCTGAGACGGCCAGGGCTAAAGGGGCAGAATTGCTAATCGACGAAAGTTTCATCCCCCTGTCAGGGGGGGAGGAAGAAAGCTTGCGCCACCGGGAGGATGGCGGGTTGTGGATTGTTATTTCTCTGACCAAATTATGGAGTTTGCCCGGTCTGCGCCTGGGCTGCCTGATTGGGCCTGAGGAGGACATCGGGGAGCTGACCCGCTGGGGCGATCCATGGCGGGTTAATAGCCTGGCCCAGGCCGCCGGGTTGTACTGTCTGGAGCAGGAAAGCTTTATAGAAAAATCACTTGAGATGATCGGAAAAGAGCGTTCTTTCCTGAAACAAAATCTGTGGGAAAGCGGTCATTTCAAAGTTTTTGACGGGGTAGCCAATTACCTTCTCCTGCAGGGTCTTGATTCTTCATTTGACGCCGCCGATCTACAGGCCTACCTGGCCAAACTGGGTTTGCTGATCCGGCGAGCAGATAATTTCAGCGGTTTGGATAAAACGTATTTCCGTATTGCAGTTCTAAGGCGGCATGATAATTTGCGGTTGCTGCGGGGAATTGATAACTGGTTCGAAGAAGGTTGCCCGGTGTCTGGTCAAAAAGACAGAAAGGGAGGGGAACGCTGATGGCCAAAGGTACTGTTATGCTCCAGGGAACCGCTTCTTCGGTGGGCAAAAGCTTACTTTGCGCTGCCCTCTGCCGTATTTTCAGGCAGGATGGTTACCGGGTTGCTCCTTTCAAATCCCAGAATATGGCCCTCAACTCATATGTTACTGAAGACGGCTTGGAAATGGGACGGGCCCAGGTTATGCAGGCCGAAGCAGCCGGGATCGAGCCGCTGGTGGAGATGAATCCCATCCTATTGAAACCGACTTCTGACCGGGGGTCCCAGGTGGTTGTTATGGGGCGGCCGGTCGGCAACATGGAAGCAATGGATTATCTTGGCTGGCGTGAGAAGCTGTTGCCTGTGATCGACAAAGCCTTTGAAAAACTTTATGACCAATCGGATCTGGTGGTTATTGAAGGGGCGGGCAGTCCGGCTGAAATAAATTTGCGGGAAAATGATCTGGTAAACATGGGGCTGGCCAGGCGCCTGCAGTCACCCGTTCTGCTGGTTGGTGATATCGATCGGGGGGGCGTATTTGCTTCTCTTTACGGAACAGCTGCCCTTCTGGAAGAAGATGATAGAAATTTACTGAGGGGATTAATCATCAATAAATTCCGCGGCGACCGGGAAGTTCTCGAACCGGGTTTGAAAGAGCTTTCCTCCCTGGTCGGCCTGCCGGTGCTCGGGGTGATCCCCTATATGCTACTTAACCTTGATGATGAAGACAGTGTTAGCGAGCGCCTTAAAGGGCGGAGCGGTGGGAAGGGATTGTCGGTGCAGGTTATTTTGCCGCCGAGACTGGCAAATTTTACTGATTTTAACCCTCTTGAGCTATTTGAAGATGTTACCCTGTCTTACATCCGCAAACCTTCCGAACTGGCTTCTCCGGATATGCTCATCCTGCCCGGTTCGAAAAACACGATTGGTGATCTGCTTTATCTGCGCAAGGCCGGTTGGGAGGAGGCCTTGAAAGAATACATACACTCCGGCGGGCTGCTCATGGGTATCTGTGGCGGTTTTCAGATGCTTGGCGAAAAAATTTGTGATCCCGAAGAAGTAGAGGGAACAGTACCCGAATCGCCGGGTTTCGGTTTGCTGCCCCTGTCTACAGTTATGGCTTCAGAAAAGTCGACGAGGCGTGTTGAAGCTACCTGGCTATACCGGGATAATAACTTTTTTCAGGAAATGACAGGAGAAGAAAAAGTGCAGGGTTACGAAATTCATATGGGCCGGACTGATTATGGACCTTTGCAGCAGCCACTTTTTATTTATTCTGAAGGGCGAAAAGAAGGGGTTGTCTCCGATGACGGGCATGTTTTTGGCACTTACCTTCATGGCATTTTTGATAATCTTACCTGGACTGCCAGATTACTTAATGGCCTGCGCCGCCGGCGGGGCCTTCCGCTTCGTGGGAACCTGTCATACAGCAGCTACAGGGAATTTAAAGAAAAAGAGTATGATCGGCTGGCTGACACTGTCCGGGAAAACCTGGATCTGGAAAAGATATACGAAATCATCAATGAGCCACGGGGGTACGTGTCAAGGGGACGGGGGCATTGACACACAAGGAAGGAGATTAGAAAAATGAATGAAGAAAAAAAACTAACCGAAGAACTGAACAGGGTATTAGAGAAGATTGAGCTCCTTGATGGAGGGGCCATGGATAAAGCCCGGGAGCGGATGGATAATCTGACCAAGCCGCAGGGGAGCCTGGGCCGAATGGAGGATCTGGCCGTCCGGCTGGCCGGCATACATGGTGATTTCTTCCCTGCAGCCACCCGTAAAAGGGTAGTAGTGATGGCTGCCGATCATGGCGTTACTGAAGAAGGGATCAGTGCATACCCTGCCGAGGTAACTGCCCAGATGGTAGCCAATTTCACAGCAGGCGGAGCAGCTATCAATGTCCTCGGCCGCCTCGGTGATGTAGAAGTGGAAGTGGTTGATGTTGGTGTAAAAGCCGATCTGGATTTACCCGGGGTAAAAAGAGCCCGAATTAAAAAGGGCAGTGATAATTTCCGCCGGGGGCCGGCGATGAGTCGAAACGAGACTCTGCAAGCTGTTAAAATTGGTCTCGACTGTGCTTTCGAAGCCGTGGAAAACGGTATCGGAGTTCTGGCTACCGGTGAAATGGGAATTGGTAATACCACAGCAAGCAGCGCGGTTATGGCTGCGCTGACCGGCTACGAAATATCGCTGGTTGTTGGTCGGGGAACAGGCCTGGATGATGCCAAACTGCGTCACAAGCAGAAGATAGTCGAACAATCCCTGGCCTTACATAAGCCCGATCCGGCCGATCCAATTGGCGTTCTCAGTAAAGTGGGTGGTTTGGAAATAGCAGCACTGACCGGTTTGATCCTGGGGGGTGCTGCCCGGCGAGTCCCGGTGGTTGTTGACGGGTTTATCTCCAGCACGGCTGCCCTGGCAGCAGTTAAACTCTGCCCGGTGGTGCATCATTACCTGGTTCCTTCCCATCTTTCCGCCGAATCGGGGCATGGTCTGCTGATGGATTACCTTGCCCTGCAGCCTTACATCCATATGGATATGCGCCTCGGTGAGGGAACCGGCGCCGTGCTGGCCATGCATTTGCTGGAAGCAGCGGCCAGAATCACCATTGAAATGGCTACTTTTGAAGATGCCATGGTAAGCAACAGGCAGGGGAAAAGCGCCGATGCGGATCTTAAAGGAGCCCGTTGAGAATGGAGCTGTATTTGATTCGTCACGGCGAAACAGAATCCAACCGGGAAAAACGTTATACCGGTTGGACCGAATCACCTCTTTCTCCCTACGGGTTGCGCCAGGCTGAAAAAGCGGGTTCTTTCCTGGCTGCCAGGGGAATTGATGAGCTTTATTGCAGTGATTTGCAGAGGGCTATAGGTACAGCCCGGGTAATTGGGGTCTGCAGTAAATTGGAACCCTGTCCTACTCCTCTGCTGCGCGAGATTCACTTCGGGCAGTGGGAAGGACTAACCTATAAAGAGATTGAGCAAAGATGGAAAACGAAAATCAGGGAGTGGTTGGATGATCCCTTCAAACGGTCAGCGCCGGGCGGGGAAACCATTGAAGAAGTGTGCCGCAGATTGCAAATTTTCATCGAGCGCCTGGAGCAAAGCGGGAAGGACAGGAAAAGAGTCGCCCTGGTCAGCCATGGGGGAACCATCCGGGCTTTCCTTTATGATCTGCTTGCTCTTGACCGAAAGAGCTTTTGGGATATGAGAATTGATAATGCTTCGATCAGCCTGCTCCACAGGGAGGACGGCTGTTATAAAATTATTTATCGCAACCGCCTGGATCACCTTGCAGCGGTTGGTGAAGAGGAGGAACAGGCTAATGCTGATTAACAGTGCTCCCGGTGAGCGGGTTTTTGTATCCTGGAGCGGTGGTAAAGATTCCTATCTAGCCTTGCTGGGAGCAAAGGAGAAAGGGCTGACTGTGGTTAGCCTGCTCAGCTTTGTCGGAGATGACGGTTTGAGCCGATCCCATGGTTTGAAAACTGAACTGCTGCGGAAGCAGGCCGAAGCGCTGGGTATCCGGCTCGAAACGGAAGCAGTAACCTGGGAAAGTTATGAAGCCGGTTTCGAGAAGGCGGTACGGCGTTTGAAAAGGGACTGCGATATTAACGGAGGAGTGTTTGGAGACATAAATTTGGATGAGCACAGACAGTGGTTGGAAAAAATGAGCCTTCGCTGCGGCATCAATTACAACCTTCCTCTCTGGCAGATGGAAGAGCGGGCAGTTTCCGAGGAGCTGATCAACAGGGGTGGCAGGGCAATGCTGGTGGCAATACGCAGTGATTTGGTTGATGAAAAATGGCTCGGTCGATTTATGGATTTGGAATACCTAAGCTATTGTGAAGAGATCGGCATTTCTCCCTGCGGTGAAGGAGGGGAAACGCACACTGCTGTTCTCGACGGGCCCCTTTTCCAATTTCCCATCAGTTATTCAATCGGCAAGATCCATCGTCTCCAGAAACATGCCCTGCTGGAAATAAATTTGCAATCGTAAGGAAATGTTAGAAAATTTTCCACGAGAGAGGGCACTGCCAATATGGAGGATTTAAGCTTCGGTGGGAAGCAGGTTTCTGGCCTTGAGATAATGGAAGATGTGCAGGCCCATATTTAGCTGCAGAGCGTCGTCCGGATTGAAGGGGCTCAGGTTGGTTAATTTTTCAATTTGATTAAGCCTGTATTTCATAGTGTGCCGATGCACAAAAAGTTCAGCCGCCGGTTCCTTGATACTGCCGTATTTAAGAAAAAATTGCAGGGTGGAGAGCAGCGAACCACCGGAGCTGCAGTCGTATTTTACAAGAGGCATGATCGTGTCTCTGTAGATTTCCTTCAGGGTATCCATGTCTTTTATATCCATGATCAGGCGATAGAGTCCCATTTTGGAAAAGAAAACGGTTTGTGATCTGTCGATCAAGCCGAAACGGGCGATCTGCAGGGCCTTGATCGATTCGTCAAGGGCTTTATTAAACCAGCTGATATCGCGGTGAACCGTACTGAGACCGCTTTTGATCTGGCAGCCTGGAAAAGAGAGGACTAGCTCCTCAGACAGCTTCCCTGTGACTTCGGCCAGGGCGGCCGGCAAAAAATTCTCCAGCTTTGCAGACTGGATCAGGACGGCCACATAATCTTTTCCTCTTCCGACCAGAAAGGACCGATTTTCCCTCCTCAGGGTTTGCAGAACAGCCAGCTGAGCGCTGCTCAGAATATCTTTTCCTGCCGGTTCACTTTTCTCTTCTTTCCCATGCTGGAAGGCAAAGGTCTGGGTATAGATCGCATCCTGCAAATTCAAATTATAGTTTTCCAGTTCCACGTCCATATCGGCGGGTTTTTTTGCGGCTACCAGGTGTTCCCAGAGGGTTTTCATTTCACTGGCCTGTTCTTCCAGGTGCCTGCCGGCTGAACTGGACGGAACACGCTCCGGCTGCTCATTGTGCAGAAGTTCCATCATCAGGGCTCGGGTCAGGCTCTTAAAGCTTACTTCTGGAGGAATTTCAATCAGGGGAATGTTGTGTTCTTCCGAAAAATGGATAAAAGAAGACGGGATTTCTTTCAGGTAATAGCCGATCTGAATGGCCATTGCTGCCAATTTCCTGGCAGCAAAAAGTTCGATCATGCCTTGCTGGACAACTTCGCTGTGCGAACTAAAACCGTGGGCGGTAGTAATCAGAAACTCTCCCGGTTCGATATGGCTCAGATCATCCAAAATCTCCAGTATGTTGACCCATAAAATTTCATTATGCAGCCCGGCCTGGCCGGTAAGAAGGCGGCAGTTGCGAAAAATTTCCAATTTCAAAGCTTTGGCCACAGTCAAAGGCATTTTATCAACCTCCACAGAGAGATCAATTCTTTATTCATCCCTGACCTGAAAAATCCTGCCGGTTTATACACCATGTATAAAATAAAGATAGAATTTTTAGCCTGTGGAGCCGATGCCAGTTGGCATGTGATCATGTAAAATATAATTGATTCTACTGCAATGATAATAACTGCGGTTGGCAACGCTTAGCCATAAGTAACAGCGTAAGCAGAAAAAATAACCGCACCACACACGCAATTAACATGACAGCCGCAGTAGAATCTTTTTTTATCTTTTTTAACGGAGTCATATACAATGAGTAAGATTTTTCAGCTGATCCAGAAGAAGAATCTAAAGACAACGGCCATTGTCGGTATGACCAAAAATGTGGGCAAAACGGTTACTTTTAATCATATAGTAAAAGAGTTGGTCGGGAGTGAAATCAAACTGGGACTGATTTCGGCCGGCTATGATGGCGAAAGATTTGACCGCCTGACCTTGAAGGAAAAACCGCGCATCCTGGCTCCTGTCGGAGTGCTGGTGGCCACTGCGGAAGCATGTTTTAAGGCGGCTGATGCCGGACTGGAGTTTCTTGAAAAGAGTTCGTTTGTTACTCCTCTTGGCCCGGTAATGGTAGGTAGGGTAAAGGAAGCGGGACGGGTGGAACTTGCCGGCCCGGGAAGCATCAGCGGTCTGCGTGAGTTAATAGGGATGATGTCCCGACGGGGTTCAGCCCAGGTTCTGGTTGACGGGGCCATAAACCGGATCGCTTCGGCATCACCAGCCGTTTCTGACGGCACAATTTTGGCTACAGGGGCATCTCTTGGGCCAACAATGGATGACGTTGTAAAAAAAACTGTCTTTCGCCGTACGATCATGGAAACGCCTCTGGTCGAGGACACCCTGCTCTTAAAATCAGCGTACAAAGGATTAATAAAGGGCAATGCCGTCCTGTTGCACCGAGAAGGGAACGGTTACAAGGTGGAGTCGGTCAGGGAAATGATTCCTCTGCTGGCGGGAACCCGGATTATTAATAAATGCCGCAGGGAGACGGCAGCCCTTGTTTTTGGTGGAGCCCTGGTAGACAATAACCTGCAGGATATAATGGAACTTTATAAACATCCGCCGGCCGTTATCGTCAGGGATGCAACCAGGCTTTTTGTCAACCCTGAAATATACTGGCGTTATCTGAAAAGAGGGGGGCGGATCATGGCGCTGGAGAAAATTAATTTAATTGCCGTGACCCTCAATCCCACCGACCCAATGGGCAGGGATTATGATCCAGAAATGTTCCTGAAGATTATGGGCGAAGCTCTCCATCCATGTCCTGTTTTTGATCTGGTCTTACAAAAAAAACATCTTTCCTGAAAAAGCTTTATTTTAAAAAGGGATGACCCGGGAGGCCAAGTGAGCCGTTAACCTGACCAAGCTGAAAGTTTTAATAGTTTCTATTTTATTCTAAAAGGGAAAGGATGATTATCCCGGTGGATAATAAGCTGAATCTTGATCCCGGAAAAGTTCAAATGGCGCGAGAAAAGGCCGGTAAAATTGCCGACCGCCTCCATGCCTGGATTGGCGATTATACAACTACTACAACTGAGCGAGCTGCCGCCAGGCTGATGGGCATTGACGGGGCTGACGAAAGCGGCGTGCCCATGGCCAATGTAATGGTAGATGAACTGGCCCGTTCCGGCATTCTCGACCGTGG
Organism: uncultured Syntrophomonadaceae bacterium; assembly: GCA_964506505.1. Taxonomy (GTDB): domain Bacteria; phylum Bacillota; class Dethiobacteria; order DTU022; family DTU022; genus M55B129. The sequence goes on along the minus strand of CAZDKY010000064.1, from coordinate 3,115 downwards.
CCTCGTCCCGTGGCTGGCCAGGGCAATAGTAGCTCGGGAAGAATCACCGCAAAAGATCGCTGAAGCTCTTGCTGCAGGCTCCCTGAAGGTTGAATCGATTCCCGACTGTGCCGAAGAAAAGTGGCGCGATGTAGCTGATAAACTGGCCGGTGAAGCAGCGGCTGGAATCAAGGCGGTAAAAGCTGAACGCGAGCGGTTGAAGAGCAAAGCAGCACCGCCGAACAAGCCGATGCTCTATGTTATCGTGGCTACGGGCAATGTTTATGAAGATGCCGTTCAGGCCGAGGCTGCCGCCCTGCAGGGAGCAGACATTGTTGCCGTGATCAGACATACCGGCCAGAGCCTCCTTGATTATGTTCCCTATGGTCCCACGACCGAGGGTTTTGGCGGTACCTATGCTACTCAGGAAAACTTCCGCATTGTCCGCCAGGCCCTTGATCGGGCAGCCCAGAAAACCGGTCGGTATACTAATCTTGTCAATTATGCATCTGGACTTTGCATGCCTGAAATATCTGTGATGGGTGCCTTTGAACGTCTTGATATGATGCTCAACGATGCCATGTACGGTATTCTCTTCCGTGATATCAACATGAAACGTACTTTCATCGACCAGCATTTTTCTCGAATGATTAACGCTTATGCCGGGGTAATTATCAACACCGGTGAGGATAATTATTTAACCACTGCCGACGCTTTTGAGAAAGGGCACACCGTGATTGCCTCGCAGTTTATTAATGAACAGCTGGCTCTTCGCTCCGGCTTAAAAGAAGAACAGATGGGACTGGGCCACGCTTTTGAAATTAATCCGGCTATGGAAGACGGATTGCTGATGGAAATTGCCCAGGCTCAGCTGTGCCGCGAGCTCTTTCCCCGCTCACCGTTAAAGTACATGCCTCCGACAAAACATGTAACTGGTGATATTTTTAAAACTTATTTGATTAACGGGATGTTTAATCTCGTTTCCGTAATGACGGGTCAGGAAATTCAGCTTCTCGGCATGCTTACCGAGGCAATTCATACCCCTTTCATCAGCGATCGCTATCTGAGCATAAAAAACGCTGCCTATGTTTTCAACAATGCAAAGCATTTGGGAAAAGAAATAATTTTCCGCGAAGGAGGCCGCATCCAGGAGCGTGCTGTTCTTTTGCTCAATGAGGCATGTGCGATGCTGCAGGAGATAGATGAAATTGGTCTGGAGACGGCGATGGAACGTGGAATGTTTGCCGATATCAAACGTTCTCGTGAAGGAGGAAAGGGTGGAGCCGGTGTAATCGCCAGGCACCGGGATTATTATAACCCCTTTTTTACTCTTTTCATGAACGATAATGAGGCAGATGAAGGGAGGTCTTCCTGAAGTGGATGTTGATTATTCCAAAGTAAAAACATATGGTGATACCATCAACGACGGGGCAATGCAGATCAGCTTCACCCTTCCCGTGCCGGCCGGAGACGAAGCCAAAGAAGCAGCTCGTCAGATGGCTCTGAAGATGGGACTGGACAGTCCATCGGTTACCGAAATGGCAGATCTGGGAGCGGGATTTACATTTTTTGTCCTTTACGGTAAATGCAAGCATGCAGTCGATTATTCGGTAATCAAGGTGCCCAAACAGCAGCAGAAAACAATGTCCTTCAAAGAGGTAAATGCCTTGATTAAAAAAGAACTGGGCCGCAGGGTTGTTGTAGTTGCCGCTTGCACGGGCAGCGATGCCCATACAGTGGGCATCGATGCCATCGTTAATATGAAAGGATACGCCGGCGAATATGGCCTGGAACGCTACCCGGAAATTGACGCTTACAATCTGGGCAGCCAGGTGCTCAATGCCGAGTTGCTGGCCAGGGCTGTCGAACTGAATGCCGATGCGGTGCTGGTTTCCCAGGTGGTGACCCAGAAAAACATTCATTTGGAAAACCTGACCGAATTGATTGAACTGTCCGAGGCAGAAGGGCTCCGCGACCGGATGCTGATGATCTGCGGTGGCCCGCGCATTTCACATGAGCTGGCTATTGAGCTGGGTTATGATGCCGGTTTTGGACCGGGCACCCTGCCCAATCATGTGGCTTCGTATATCGCCGCTGAACTGATGAGGCGGCATAAGATAAAGGCAAAAGACAAGAAAAAGCATGATAATAAATGAAAAAGAAAAACAGGGCACACTGCAGAGACTGACCTGTTTGGCTCAGGTTGAGTTGAGGTGGAAAAGTTCTGTCTGACGTCAATCTGTTAACATCACTATCGGATTCTGGTCGAACACAATAAAGAAAATGAGAAAATCTGCTCTAAGTAAGGAGGTGATCAGCGGCAGTTAGTTGTCTTTGATTAATGGACTGTTTGTGATAAAATATAATTGTCCGGCTGCTGAAAAGGCAAGACAGGCCGGGCAATATTTTTTGTGAGGATGAAGATGACCGAACAACCATTCGACAAAAAAATAATACTTGCCGATATTTCACTTTTACTTGTTGCCCTGTTCTGGGGCTCAAATTTTGTAGTGACGAAAGATGCCCTGGAAGTAATTGCCCCCTTTACCTACCTGTGGCTTCGCTTTTCCGTTGCCGCCCTGCTTCTGGCCATAATATTCTGGAAGCGGCTGCTGAAAGCCCCGGCTGGTGATTACCTGGCAGGATGCCTTATCGGGCTCTTTCTTTTCAGCGGTTATGGATTTCAGACCATTGGTCTTTTGCACACTACTCCTGCCAACTCCGGTTTTATTACTGGGATGGCCGTGGTAATTGTTCCCTTTCTTTATTTTATCATTTACCGGCAGTCACCGGGCTGGTGGGCTTTTCTTGGTGGAGCGCTGGCTGCTGTTGGGCTATATCTTCTTTCTGCTAATGAATATATGGGATTTGGCTTCGGTGACCTGCTAACCCTTGTGGCTTCCTTTCTCTGGGCTTTTCACCTTATTACCATTGCTTTATACGTACGAAGCCACGATCCCATCGTTCTGGCCGTGGTGCAGATTGCTTTTACCGGATTGGCCAGTTTTGGAGCAGCTTTACTTTTCGAACCTTCAACTGCATTGCTCAGTCACTCCCTGTCAATATGGGGAGCGATCTTATATGCCGTTATTTTTTGTACCATTGGTTCTTTTGTTACCCAAACAATAGCCCAGCG
>CAZDKY010000063.1:0-5240 GCA_964506505.1 uncultured Syntrophomonadaceae bacterium | reverse complement strand
CTTTTTTCGTGGCGGCCAATAAACGAGAGGCCCTGGAAGAAATATTAAAAATCGGCTCATATATTGTTGCTTATCTTGTTTCTATTGACATATGTCGCCACTGGGGAAAAATTAAAATGCGGGGGATCAGGGAGTATTTCCAACCGGATTCAGACTCCCGGGCTGTACCTCCCGGACTTTTTATCGTTTTGCATCTTCTACTGGCCGCGGCTACTGTATTGACCGTTGCCAGCCTCGGGGCCCCCGCCGGGCACTGGGATTTTGCCGGCGCTTATGCCAGCAACAGGATCGCTTCTCCGATGGGTTATGCCAATTCAGCTGCTGCTTACCTGATGGCTTCCTACCTCCTGGCGATCGGGCTGGCTCCGCTTATTGCCAAACGTTTCAGGCTTTTTTATCTGGCTCCGGCAGCCCTGATGCTGACAGCACTGGTGCTTACTTTTTCCAGGGGGGCCTGGCTTCTGCTGATCCCCCTGGCTTTGCTCCTGGTTGCAATATCTGCACCCGGTCAGAAATTGCGCACCTTTTTATACCTTTTTGCTACTGCAATTTCTGCAGTTCCTGCTGCTTTCCTGGCAGATCCTGTCTTTCGCTCCGGCACCCCGGCCCGGGCCTGGCTGATCATTATCCCCGCTGCTGTCCTGTCTGTAATGTTCGGCTACCTGGCAGAACGGTATCTGCAGATGAAAAGAAAAAAGAAAATAATTCTCGCTGTTTCTGCAGCGCTTGTTCTTGTTTTGTTATTTTTCTTTTTAGTTGGCCTGCCGGCACTGTCTCCCCTTCATCTTGAAATAGGAGCTGATGAACAGGCAGAAGAAATTGTTATTAAACAGGTTATTACCGATATTACCCCTGGGGATAAGTATGAGCTTAACATGGAAGTTAAAGTTGCGATTGAGGAAACATTATCTGAAGAATCCTCTTCCGGATGGGGGTTGCGTGTCCTGGGGGGAGTCCCCGGATACCGGGATGTGGAACTGCTTAATTATCTGGATGGGGCAACCGCTGGATGGGAAGAAAGAACCTTTACCTTTCAAATACCAGAAGACACGAGCAGGTTGGAAGTCCAGATTTTCAATAATTATCCCGGTTCGGCTGTAACGGTTCGAGAGGTAACCCTTTTTTCCGGCGAAGAACAGGAAAAACTCCGTTTTATCAAGAACCGGGTCCTCCCTGAACGTTTTTATGAGCGACTTTATTCTTATTCTCTCAATCGCAATATGGACCGCCGTTTCGAACTGTTTCGGGATGCGGTAAAAGTAATTAAAGATTATCCAATCCTGGGGACAGGTGGAGGTGGGTGGAAGGCTCTGTATCATTCTTACCAGGAACAGCCTTACAGTTCAAGGGAGATCCACAATCACTTTCTGCAGGTCTGGGTAGAAGCGGGTCTCTTCGGCTTTCTCGCTTTCATCGGCATCTGGATCAGTTTTGGGGCTGCTTTCGTAAAAAACTGCTTTATAAAGAAAGCCCCACCGCGCCTCTGGCAGTACTGGACAGCTGCTTTTATCCCGGTAGCTGCGCTGGGAGCTCACAGCACTATAGATTGGAATTTTTCTCTCATGGCCGTAGGTATTTATTTGGTTGTCTTTCTTGGTGCAGGCAGAAGTCTTGATCAAAATAACTGGTTTAAAAGGAAAGAAAAGGGGACTAATAATGAAGCTCATTCCAGGGGTCGGTACGGTTTAATAGTTGGCATTATCGCTGCAATCATTGGCCTTGGTTTATTTATTTTTACCATAAATTTGCACAGCGGACTCATAGCGACATGGCATTCCCAGGAGCTGATGGAAGCAGGCAATCTTAAAAAAGCGACCATTGAACTGGAAAGGGCTGTCCGCCTGGATCCGTTAAGGGCAGAGAACTATCACAATCTGGGAGTGTTGGAAGAAGAAAGATTTAACAGGACGCAGCATCCGGCTAACCTTGAAAACGCCCTTTATATGGCAGAAAAAGCTTATGAACTTGAGCCTTATAACACCAGTTATGTCAGCCGCTACGGCAGTTTGCTGTTCAGCTATGTAGATGCGGAAGAAGGGTTGTCGTATCTTGACCAAGCGGTTGAACTGAAACCCTTTGAGGATTCACTATATGTCCAGACTGCCTGGACGCGCCTCAGTCTTATTGAGTATCTTGTCGATAACCATAATGTGAAGGAAGCAGAAAAATATTTAGCTGAAATAGAGGCTATTGCTGCACGGATGGAATCTATTTTAGGCCACAGCAAACCTCTGCGCTTCTTAATGGGCAGAGCTTTATACCTGCTCGATGAACCTGCTGAAGCTGTAGAATATCTGTCAGAGATAGAGCCTGATGAAGATTTTTATTCAGAAGCACAGCTGTTGTTAAAACAGATTGGCGAAAAGGAAAAACTTGAAAAACAGTAGAACCTCAAAGGACTTATCTTTAGAGGGGGACCGGATAGTGAAAGATAAAAAGCCTGTGCAGAATAACATTATCCTGACGATAATGTTAATTATAGGTTTTATAACTGCCAGTGTGCTGATAGCTGGATGCCGGGCTGAAAGGCCTGTCGCAGAACTGATGGAGAATGAAGAGGAGATTGATAACATGGAACAGGCCGGACATGAAAAGATAATTAAGCCACCTATTGATCGGAATATTCCTGAAGGGTTGGCCACCGCCACTCTGGCTATGGGCTGATTCTGGGGACCGGAAGCCCGGTTCGGGCTTATGAATGGTATCTATCATACTCAGGTAGGTTATGCCGGGGGGAAAAAAGATAATCCATCTTACTATGCTCTGGGAGATCATACAGAGACTTTGCAAATTGAGTACGATCCTTCCCTCATTTCCTTTAAAGAGATCCTGCAGGTTTTTTGGGACAGTCATAATCCAGTCTCAAGAAGCGGTTCGAGGCAGTATGCGGCAATCATTTTTTACCACAATGAAGAACAGAAAGAAGCTGCCCTGGAGAGCAGGACGGTACTCGAACAGCAGCTGCAAAAGACTATATATACAGAGGTTCTCCCGTATAGTCGGTTTTTCCCGGCTGAAGATTATCACCAGAAGTATTACCTGCAGGGCAACAGAGAGCTTACGGCAGAAATGCGTTCTTATTACCCTGATTTTAAAGATTTTATCCGCTCCACTGCTGCTGCCCGTTTGAATGGTTATCTCGGTGGATTTGGCAATGCAGCTCTCCTCGATGCTGAGATTGATCAACTTGGCCTTTCTTCCCGGGGCAGGGAAGTAATTCTCAATCAGGTTGACTGAAGCCCACCATCATATTGATAAGTTGCTTTTGGATGGTTATCTCCCGGCTGTGTCAGGCTCGGATTTCCTGACGCATAAAAATAATATAGGCAATGGCAAAGCAGACCGGGGCTACGGCTATCAAGCCGACCACGTGCGGACCGATGATTCAGCAACCGCACTAACTCCTCAAAGGCCGGCGGGATTCCGGTGTCAACTAATCCAAGTCCTCCGACAAGGAAGCCGAGAATGAAAATAATAGCGATGATGATTAATCCAGCAAGAAATTTTCCATTGATCAGGGCAGCGCGGTAAATGGGTTGTGAAAGGACACGGCTCAGTGTCCCCCACTGTCGCGTTTCCCTTTATCACGGGCCAGGGAGAAAAATATGCCGCAGGAACATAAGATGGCAAATATTACATATGCGGTTCTGCTGGCTTTCAAAAATGCTTCGTAGTGCTGAGGTGTAATTTCAACTTTGCCGATGATCAAGGCAAAAAGCAGCATCACGATGGCCATGCTTAAAAGCTGTCCCGTTTGCCTGGTAGTGGCAAGAGTTGCGGAAGAGACCCCATAATATTTTTTTTCAACCGAGCTCATTATAGCATTGGTATTCGGTGAAACGAACACACCGAGCCCCAGGCCGAGAAAAATTAAGACAAGAATAATATAAACCAAAGAAGTTTGGGCATTGACAAATGTCAGCAGGAAAAGAGCAACAGCGGTTATACCCATACCGATGGAAGCAAGTTTCTTGGGGTCGTTTCTATCCGAAAGGCTTCCTGTTAAAGGCGAAAAGATACCCTGTACTATTGCCTTGGACATTAAAATAAGGCCGGCGTTTTGTGGTGTGAGCATCTGGATGTACTGTAGGTACAAGCTCATTAGAAAAATTACCGCATAAGTTGAACTGTAATTGATTAAAGTGGCAAGGTTGGAAAAAGCAAAGACCCTATTTTCGCGGAAAAGTTCTATGTTGATCAAGGGGTTTTTAACCTTTGCTTCATGCCAGATAAAGTAAATAAAGCCAACTAAGCCAACGGATATAAGCCAGATGCTGTTTCTGTCGGGAATAACGGAAATGCCATACATAATGACCAGAAAGGTAAGGCTGTAAATTATGGAGCTCGTGTAATTTAAATTTTCTTCCTTAGCTTCAGCCCAATCGTCTTTTATTTTCCAGGTTACCAGTAACACTGCCAGGACACAGAAAGGTATAGCAAAGTAAAAAATACTTCTCCAGCCGTAATACTGGGTCAGGATCCCTCCGAGAAAAGGTCCGACAGACTGTCCGATGTAAACAAGGGCAATAGTTGTTCCTAAGACTTTGCCCCTTTCCTTCATCGGGGTGACTGACGTTAAAAGGGCTATACCGGTGCCGTAATACATTGCAGCGCCGATACCCTGTAAAAAACGGCTGAAAATCAGTAGATTTACAGAACCGGCGATTGCCGACATGACAGAGGCGATTATGAAGATTATAAATCCGAAAGAAAATATTTTTTTTCGGCCATATATATCAGCTATTTTGCCAAAGGGAATAATGAACATTGCCGAAGCTAAAACAAAGGAAGTGGCGATCCAGTTTAAGAGAACTGCATCAATGGAAAATTCGTTGCCAATGGCAGGAAGGGCGATGTTTACAGAAGTAATCATAAAGGGCATCAAAAAACTGCCCATGGCCACAGCCAAAAATATTGCGTACCTGTTTGATGTGTCCCTTATTGTGATCACCAGCTTTCTGATGTCAATTAATCAAAATGATTTGAGCACCGGCATTATCTGGTTGCATTCAAAAATCGCTGCTGGTTGCAGCCGGCAGAAAGGGCAGGACCAAATTCGCGGCACATAAAAACTACGAAAATATTGATTTTTAATTATGTTTTACCTTCACCGTTTAATCTTATATGTTATAATTAATGTTGTCGATGAAAAATTACATAAATTTGGGGACGTAGCTCAGGGGGAGAGCGCTTGACTCACATTCAAGAGGTCGGAGGTTCAAATCCTCTCGTCCCCACCA
>CAZDKY010000062.1:0-6255 GCA_964506505.1 uncultured Syntrophomonadaceae bacterium | reverse complement strand
CCAAATATCTCTATCATTTCTTGAATAGCATCATAGGTGAGATCAAGATATATTTCCATCTCTTCTTCGGGAGTAGTACCATAATGAGGGCGCCAGAATTCACCGAGCCCGTACATTAAAGCATTCGGTTTCGGCTTAAATGAATAAAAAGACATACTCAAATCTTCATAATCCCTGTCAACCTGATATTCTAAAAACCCTATCCGGGTAGTGTTCAATAATAAGTCCAGCCTGTAATCCGGTACTCCTTCTACCCGGAATCTGTTACTGCCAAGAGGTGTGAAATGGGTTGCCACATCCCAGTCATCGGGCAAATCGAATTCGACTATCACTTCATCAGGTTCAGCATCGGGAAAAGCAAAAACAGCTTCGTTGTAAAAATAACCAAACACAGGATCTATATCAACAAAGTGCCATTCCCTGCCGCTTGTTTGTATAAACTGGAGCCCAAAATCATAGCTCACCGTTATTTTCCGGTTACCCCCTGTATTAATTCGCCAACCTCTGCTACCCCGGGAAACAGACAACTCCTCTCCATCCTGACCTGTTGCCTGGAAATTCATAATGTTATCCTTAAAATCGGTCCGATCAACTTTACCCATCTCAAAATTTACAGAAGAACTATCATAGCCTGCAAGGGTTGCTTCCAACCGGCCGCCTTCCTCCGGTCTTATAGAGACATTATAGGTAAGTATAACCTCTTCTTCTGCCGAAACCGGCCCGCTCAGGAAAAGAATGCACACCACCATAGCAAACATAACAATAAAAGAAATCGGTCGCCCGGGCATGAAGTAAAACCTCCAAACTAATCTATATAATCAAATTTCTTCATAGCTGATTATTCTGTGGATGTCCAATCTTGAGGTTATTAATCCGTCGCAAATAAGTTAACAATTAAGAGAACAGGCTTTATTATTTACTTTTTGCCCCGTGCAGGAGGGCAATGCCCATCGCTTCCTTGATGTTGTCCACACCTACCGGTTGCAGGTCGCCGAATGAGCCGCTACCACCCTTCAGCTCATTGCGGTTGGCCGAGGGCATGATAAAGCGCTTGAAGCCCAGTTTGGCCGCCTCGGTGAGTCGCTGCCTGATGCGACTGATGGGGCGGATTTCCCCGGTTAACCCCACTTCACCGGCGACAACGGTATCCCCGTTCACGCTCCTGCCTTTCAGGCTGGAGGCAAGGCTCACGGCCAGGGCCAGGTCGGCAGCCGGTTCGAAGAGGCGCACCCCGCCCACCACGTTGACAAAGGTATCGAGGTTAAAAAAGGATATCCCGGCATGTTTTTCGAGCACTGCCATCACCAGGGCCACCCGGTTCAGATCGATACCGGTGGAAGTTCGCCGCGGCGATGGATAGCTCGTCGGGGCCACCAGGGACTGGATTTCCACCAGCAGCGGCCGGGTCCCCTCCAGGCTGGCCGTGATCACCGCCCCGGGTGACTGCTCCCGGCGTTGTGTAATAAACAGGTGCGAGGGGTTGGTAACCTCGACCATTCCCTCCGATTCCATCATGAATACGCCGATCTCGTTGGTAGAACCGAAGCGGTTTTTCACTCCCCGCAGGATGCGAAAGCTGTGATAGCGGTCGCCCTCAAGATAGAGAACACAGTCGACCATGTGCTCCAGGAGCCGGGGCCCGGCCATGATTCCTTCCTTTGTAACATGTCCCACCAGGAAAACAGCCATGCTGCGTTCCTTGGCCAGGCGGACCAGCTCGGCCGTCACTTCGCGCACCTGGCTGACACTGCCGGGGACCCCGTCGATATCCCCCCGGTAGATAGACTGCACTGAATCGACAATTAAAACCGCCGGCCCGAGGGAAGCAGCTGTTTCGAGGAGAGCCTCCAGTTCGGTCACGGCAGCGGTGTAAAAGCTGCTTGCTATTTTTAAGCGGCGCGCCCGCATCTTGATCTGCTGGAGCGATTCCTCCCCGCTGGCATAGAAAACTTCTCTGCCGGCGGACATGCCCTCCGCTGCCTGCAGCAAAAGAGTTGATTTGCCAATACCGGGATCGCCACCGAGCAAAACAACGGAACCGGATACAACCCCGCCGCCGAGAACTCGATCGAATTCGCCTATACCGGTAGGGAACCGCTCCTCGTCGGCAGTCGGCACGCTATCAAGGGTAACCGCCTTCACTTCTCCGGCCGGAGCGCCCTGGCGCCGCCTGTCGGGAGCGGTCTTGAATTCCACCATTGTGTTCCACTCGCCGCACCCGGGGCAGCGTCCCAGCCACTTCTGGGACTCGTAGCCACAGTTACTGCAGCAAAAAAGGGTCCTGCTCTTTTTAGCCACCTGAAATCCTCCCAGCGCGGTGCCTTCCCGGCGAATGATTAATTTTCCTGCAAACTTTCCTGAACTCAGAATTCTACTTATTTAACAGCTACTCTGAAAATGCATATTACCATTTTAATTAATCGGATGGTGAAATTTCAACTTAATTAGATCTATTTATAAACCTGATCAAATTTTTACAAAGAGCAGTAATCTTAAAAAGGGAAACAGGCTTTGTAACCAGTTGAGCTGATTGTGCACAGTACATAAGGTATGTACTTTCGTTTCAGTTGTAATGATGCTTGCAAAGCCGGCATAAATAAAAATTTATTAATCGATCAGCGAGGCCAGTTTTTCCATATTTGTTTCGTCCCAGGCAGTGCCATTTTCCGGTGTCTCCAGGATTACCGGCATGTCCTCCGGCCAGCCCTGGTTGAGAAGGGTCCGAAAACCTTCCAGGCCGATATTCCCTTCGCCGATGTGCGCATGACGGTCAACGCGGGAGCCCAGTTTCACTTTCGTATCATTGACATGAAACACACACAGCCTGTCCAGGCCTACCGTTTTATCGATCAGCTGCACAGTTTTTTCCACCGCCGCCGGGCTGCTCAGATCATAACCGGCCGCAAATCCGTGGGCGGTATCGAAGCAGAAACCCACCCTCTCCGCAGGAAAAACCTGTAAAATTGCTGCCTGTTCTTCAATTTTCGAGCCGATAGCCGTTCCGCTGCCGGCAGTATTTTCCAGTACCAGCTTGACCGACGGCGGCCATTTGGCCAGCCCCTCTTCGATACTCGCGATAATCTGGGCCGTGCCTTTCTCCAGCCCTTCGCCGCCATGGTTGCCGGTGTGCAGAATAACAAAGGGCGAACGGTATAAAGCAGCCCGTTCCATCGTCTCGTCAAGCAGTTTTTTTGATTTAAGCAGGAATTCTTCCTTATTAGTAGCCAGGTTGATCAGGTAAGCGCTGTGAACAACCAGCGGGTAAATACCGTACTGTTCCAGCAGGTCGGCGCGGGCTGAGATCTCCTCTTTCGTCATTTTACCCATCCGCCAGCCGGTCGGATTACCGGGGAATATCTGGATACTGCGGCATCCTATAGCGGCCACTCTCTTAACATTTGCTTCAAATCCGCCCTTCTGGGGCATGTGCACTCCCAACCGCACAGCGCTTCCTCCTTTAATTTAATCGATCCACAACTTTACCGTCCGTGTGCGCGGTCCGTCAAATTCACCGAGGAATACCCCCTGCCAGGTGCCAAGGTCAAGCATACCCTTCCTGACGATCAGGTGCAGCGAGGAGCCAATCAGCGAAGCCTTGATATGGGCATCGCTGTTGCCCTCCCGGTGGCTGTAGCCGCCCTGCAGGGGAACCATCCTTTTAAGGAAGCGAAGCAAATCATCCATTACCGCCGGGTCGGCATCTTCGTTAACTGTTACCCCCGTCGTAGTATGGGAAACAAAGACGGTGCAGGTGCCCTCCTCTGTGCCGCTGTCGCCCAGCAGTCCGTTCAGCCCGGCGGTGATGTTGATAAACTGCTCCCGCTTTTCCGTCTGCACGATCAGTTCATAATACATATTTTCAGCCTCCCGGTGCTTTATAAAAGGCCCCTTTCGTTGAAGGGGCCTTGTTAAACAAATTTTACAGCTGCTCTCCTTCGCTGTCTGCCAGCAGGTCGAGCATATTGCGGTAGGCTTTACGATCTATCTGCAGGACCCGGTTGATCTCCTGGAACTTGCGCTGGACACTGGCCGGTGAAACACCGTAAGAGGCGGCCAGTTCCTTCTGGGTCAGGCCGAGAAAATGAAAGCGCCCCAGGCAGTATTCCAGGCCGGCAGCCCAGGTCTGCGGCTTACCGACCCGCGGACCCCGAGGATAGCAGTGGTTGATAAAATCGATCCAGATCGCCCGGACGTCATCAAAAAATTCCTTGCTGTAGTAAGAGCTGCAGCGCATATTGGCAAAGGTGCATTCAAGAACTTCCTGCCAGTCGCCCTCCCAGACCGGTGCCGGCAGAGGATGGGCTTCCAGGCTGACCTCTCGGAAAGAACCTTTGTTGAAGATGCGGTAGCGGCCGCCGGGCGCCGTTTTTTTCAGCTCCAGCAGGGCTACCTGGCGCAGACGTTCCTTGATCCAGGGGTTCCGCACAAAAGCAGCCAGTTCAAAACGGGCTACCTCGCAATCAGCACTGCCGTAAAGCCTGATAATCGCTTCCTTTAATATATCGCTGCCCTGGTAGAGACCCCGCTGCAGGAAATTTCGGAATTCGTCCTCTTCCAGGAGGCGTTCCCTGAAAGTGACCGCGTTCATTTCATTGACCAGCTGGAGCATGGCCTCATTTTCTTCTGTGCTCAGGCTGCAATCCCCATCCGTATCAAATTCTTCCTCTTCCATGGCCAGGAGCAGGTCTTCTGCTTCATCGGACATATCCCCTTCCGGGTCTACATGAAGGTACTTGATCAGGCAGCGCTTCGCTTCTTCCAGGTCGTCCATCAGGCCGTAATTAACGGCCATAAAAAAGTAGCACTCTGTCAACTCGCGGTCCATATTCCGGATAATATGTTTAAAAATATGGTTGGCATCTTCCAGTCGGCCGGCTTTACTGAGCAGGCAGGCCAGGTTGTAATGGTTCAGGGGATCTTTTGGCTCCGCTTCCACCGCTTTACGGAGGTGAAGCAGCGCTTTCCCCAGCTTATTTTTCTGGCTGTAATAAATCCCCTTGCTGGAATAGTAAGAAGCTTCCTGGCGAAAAGGGATAATTTTTGTATCTCCGCCAGTCTTCAGTATTCCTTTTGGTCGGTCAATTCGGCCCATTTCTTCACCTTCACTTTTTATAGATAAGCTTTAACATATCAATTATGAGCCCGTGCAGGTTAAACCTGCATCTTTTAGCGGGCAGCTTAAATAGTTTTCTCCGGTCGGGATCGGTAATCCTGCCGGAAAATTTAAATTCCAGGGGGTAGTCCTGCGGGAGCAGGACAGCAAAGAGTTTCCGGGACACAAACTTTTTTTGCCGTCAAAAACCGGCGCCCTTAAGCGCCGGTTAAATAATGCCAGGCAAACTTCTTCAGCCCGGTGCACCACCCAGGAGCACCTTTCTCTTAATCCTCCTCCCCGGGAGGGCGAATGAAGATGCTCCTTTCCAGGAAACGGTCCCACTCGGTCCAGTCTCCGCTTTCGGGGACATGTTTCTCCATCACATTGACAAACTGGTTCAGCCGGGCGCTGACCAGATCGGCGTGGAAAAGGGCAAAAGCATGGATCGTTTTCGGTATTTCCGGCGAGCCCCATTCCCGCATGCCGTGGTGGGTAAGGATCATGTGCTCCAGTTCCAGCTTCAAATCGGCCGGGAAATCGGCCAGGGAGGCGATTTTTTCATCGAGCATCTCCTTGCCAATGCTGATATGGCCCACCAGTTTACCCCGGTCGGTAAAATCAAAGCTGATGCTGTCCTGCCTGTACTCCTCGATCTTGCCGATATCGTGGAGGATAGCCCCGCTTAAAAGCAGGTCTGTCCGGATTTGCCCGGGATATAAAGCGGCCAGGTTTCGGCAGAGGGAAACCACCTCCAGGGTATGTTCCAGCAGCCCCCCCACGCAGTTGTGGTGAATGGTGCGCGCCGCCGGGGCGCTGGCGAAACGGCGCAAAAATTCATCGTCGCCGAAAAAAGCATCCAGGAGACGGCGCAGGTTTTTATCCTCGATTCCGGCGATGGTTTGCCGCAGCTCGCCGAGCATCTCGGCCCTGTCCCGCCGGGAAACCGGCTGGAAAAAAGAGCGGTTTACCTTTTCCGGATCGAGCTTTCGCAGGTCGTTTACCACCACCTGGGGCCCGTGGTAATCGCCCACCGTGCCGCGGACAAAAACAATATCATCCTCCTGCACGGCATCTTCTTCCTTCGGTGGATCCCACATCACCGCCTTGACCCTCCCGCTGACATCACCCATGGTCAGCCTCAGGAAATATTCCCCGGCCCG
>CAZDKY010000061.1:0-12813 GCA_964506505.1 uncultured Syntrophomonadaceae bacterium | reverse complement strand
TTGGAGCGGGTGATGGGAATCGAACCCACGTATCTAGCTTGGAAGGCTAGGGCTCTACCATTGAGCTACACCCGCGTGCAAATAAACCAGCTTTATTTTTTCTCTACCTAAATATAAACGTTTCGCGCTTAGATTGCAAGTCCTTTTCCGGTTACCCTGTGTTTGCACGTCAATGTTGTCAGCCTATCTCATGTCGACCGGGTTTTCCTGTCACCACTTTAACAACTTAAGCTGCACTGTAAACTGTCTTAAAAGGAATCTGAATATAATTATCGAAATCATATGACTATAATGATAAATTAAGCGATGGGAGGATTAGACGATGCGAAAACGATGGTTGTGGGTTCTTTTAGTTTTTGTCTTCGTTCTACTGGTGGTAACCGCAGGCTTGATCTACAGAACGGCCCGGAGAGGTTTGCCTGAAACAAGGGGCAACATAAAAGCAGATATTGAAAAATCGGTGGAAATATACCGCGACCAGTACGGAGTCCCTCATATTATTGCTTCCACCATGGAAGATCTATTTTTCGCCCAGGGTTATGTCCAGGCCCAGGATCGGTTATGGCAGATGGACATGAGCAGACGGGGGGTAAGCGGCAGGCTTTCGGAAATACTCGGGGAAGATTATGTTGAAACTGATTTATTTACCCTGACCGTCGGTTTTAAACGCGCAGCGGAAAAGAATTACGAGCTGCTGGAACAGGAGTCATTGGCTCTGCTGGAAGCCTATTCCGCCGGGGTAAACGCCTACATTGAGGATAATCACAACCACCTATCGCCGGAATTTGCCCTTCTCGGCTACAGCCCCGCCCCGTGGACACCACAAGACAGCCTGTCAATTGCTGTTTACATGTCCTGGTACCTGGGAAGCAACATGGATAGCGAACTTTTTCATATGGCCTTGATCGAGCAGGTTGGCCTGGATCTGGCTCAGGAAATCTTTCCTGATTATCCTGCTGAGGGACCGATTATTGCTCCTGCTATTTATGAAGATATCTTTCCAAAAGGCAGAGAAGCTCCCGATCCTGACATCCTCGATCCGCTGATCGCCTTAATGCAGTTGACCGACTTAAAGGGGGAAACAAGTTACGTCCCCGGTCTTGGTTCAAACAACTGGGTAATAAGCGGAGAGCTGGCCCCTGGAAGGGGCGCCATCCTGGCCAATGATATGCACCTCGGCATGGGCCTGCCCTCCATCTGGCATGCCTCTCATTTGATCCTGGAAGAGTACTTCAATGTCACGGGAGTAATGTTTCCCGGCATTCCGGGCATTATCGTCGGGTTCAATGAGCATATCGCCTGGGGCGTAACTAATACCGGGCCTGACGTCCAGGACCTTTATATTCTTGAGTTTAATACCAATGATCCTACACAGTATTTATACATGGAGGAATGGATCGATGCCGATCTAATAATCGAATATTTGCCGGTTAAAGGTGAAGAGGAACCCCGGCAGGTGGAAGTAATGATTACCCGTTTCGGGCCGGTAGTGAGTAGCGTCGTGGATCTTGAAATTCCCCTGGCTCTGCGCTGGACCGCCCTGGAGGGGACCCGGGAATTTGAAGCCCTCCCCGGCCTGATGAGAGCCCACAACTGGGAACAGTTCACCGACGCCCTGGAAAACTTCATGACACCCACCCAGAACTTCGTTTATGCAGATCGCGAGGGGAACATCGGTTATCGGGCCAATGGGCTGATCCCCATCCGCAGTAGCGGTGACGGACTTTTACCGGCAGACGGCACCAGTGACCAGTACGAATGGCTCGGCTACATTCCCTGGGATGAACTGCCCACTCTTTACAATCCACCGGAAGGGATAATCGTTACCGCCAACCACCGCGTAGTGGATGATGACTATCCCTACTTTATAACTTATTCATGGGCTCCGCCTTATCGAGCCATGGGTATATGGCGTGAGCTGGAGGGAAGGAACAAACTGGATTTTGTTGATATCATCCGGGCTCAGACCAGCTTTTTCAACACCCAGGCTGAGACCCTGAACCCGGTATTGCTTACCGCTTTGCAGGAAGCCGAACTTAACGAGCTGCAACGGGACGCCCTGACAATATTCGAACAATGGCTTGAAACACCGGTAGAAGAAGCCGGTGAAGCAGGCCCGGCTATTTACAACATGCTTTACCTGCAGATGATTGAACATACCTTCGCCGATGAAATGTGCTCCGATCTTTACGAGCGTTTTCTCTCCAACCGGGCCGGCACCAACGCTTTCGACCGCATGCTCTTAAACGGAGAATCGGGCTGGTTTAATAACGTTGTCACTGCCGAAAAAGAAGAACGCAATGATATCATCGTCTCTGCTTTCAAGTCAACAGTAGAAAACCTGCAGGATCTCATGGGCAGTGAACCGTCTCAGTGGCGCTGGGGCGAACTCCATACGATCACTCTCGAACACAATCTGGGCTCTGTTGCTTTGCTGAGGAATTTCTACAACCGTGGTCCTTATCCAGTTGGCGGGAGTTTTAACACTCCGGCCAGTATGAGTTACCAGATGCCCGATCCCTACGGGGTAACCCACTCCGCCCCCTGGCGCTATATGGTCGATATGAGCGAGCAAAGGGGCATGGATGTGCTGGCCGGCGGCAACTCCGGGCATTTCCTGAGCGAGCATTACAACGACCAGACTGAGATGTGGCTGGCCGGCGAATACAAGGAGATGATTTTCAAAATCGAAGAGGTACGGCAATTGGAAGAAAAAATCACCCTTACTTCACAGTGAAAAAGCGGCTGCAGCAGAAACAAGTTAACGGAATCAAGTAAAAAGAGGTCGGGAAGGTTACCGGTGGCGGTTTTGGGCACCCGTCGCCCGCTAAAGACAGTGCCGTCAGGCAGCACCACTTCCAGGGCTACGGTTATGTCTTCAACTTTCCCATAGCGGGTGGGAAACTACCCGGCTGCCCGGCAGGCTAACCACCGGTAACCTGCCGTTTACTGACTGTTTGTTTACACCCAGGGAGCAAATACGGCTTCGCCGTTTAACTAAAGTTTTCAGAAATGTACTCGTGAGGTTAATTGTATAACAGAATTAACCTCTATGTTCTTTTTCATCCAGACCGAGAGCGGCAATTGTTTCCGGATCGAGCCGGTAATGGCGCAGCAGGAGCAGGCTGATCGCCATCAGGAAAGCCGGCAGGAGAGCAAAGCCCAGCCGAACCCCGGTCAGAGCCAGGGCAGGCTGTTCGATAATCAGTCCTCCTTCGGTTTCGATAAACCCGGTTACCGCCAGGATGGAGGCAAATATGGCCGGGCCGACAGCGAATCCCGCTTTATCGGCCGCCGTCCATACCCCGGTATAGGCTCCGGCCCGCCGCATCCCGGTCCGCAGGGTATCGGCGCTGATCGTATCGGGCAACATGGAAAAGGGGAAAAGCTGAGTCCCGGCATAGCCGGCGCCCATGATAAAAACAATCAGGTAAACCAGCCAGATGCGGTCCGGATTGGCCAGGGCCAGGGCAAAACCACCCAGGGCAAAGAGAATAGTACAAATCATGTAGCCCTTCAATTTGCCCACGCGATGGCCTACCTTTACCCACAAGGGCATGGTAATCAGGGCCGGACCGACCAGGAAAACAAAAAGGATACTGGTCTGTTTCGGGTCGTTAAGAATATAGCTGGAGAAAAAATCTACTCCGGCCAGCATCGCCCCGATGCCCAGCACCTGTATTATATAAGCTCCAAAGAGGATGAAAAAGGGTTTGTTTTCAGCAGCAGCCCGGATCTGCTCGCGAAAAGTGGCCGTGATGGAAACAGGTTCCACATGAGGTATCCGGCGGGTACCAAAAACCGAACCGATCATGGTCAGGAAAAGCACCGCCCCGACCACTATGCCCATAAAAGCAAAACCTTCCCTTCCACCACCGGCTGTGCTGACCAGTTCCGGGGCAGCAGCTCCACCGACCAGGATGCCTACAGTGAGAAAGGCAATACGATAGGACATTATGGTCGTTCGCTCGTTGTAATCCTCGGACATCTCGGCCGGCATGGCCACATAAGGGACCTGGTATATGGTATAAAAAGTAGTCCCTAAAATATAGATAAACAGAAGGTACCAGGCAGCGGCCGTTCCGCTGTGTTCGGGTACCCTGAAAAGCAGGGCAAAAACAACCGGCAAGGTTAGAGAACCGGCCAGCATCCAGGGACGCCGTGCTCCCCAGCGGGTGCGGGTCCGATCCGAAAGGGACCCGGCAAAAGGATCGGTAATCACGTCCCAGAGACGCGGGATGAGGATCACCGTCCCGGCCAGGGCAGGCGGAACCTGCAGATAACGGACCATAAAACTGAGTAGAAGCAAACCGGGTACTGTGGAAAAAATACCGGTGCCAACTGAACCAACTCCGTAGCCGAGATAAGTACCCAGTGACAAAGTCTTTATTTTTCCCATCGGCCAACAGCTCCATTGGTTAAAATTTACATCATCTTACCAAGATATTACCACAAGCTACTTTTGCCCGTCAATTTAAATTTATTCATATTAATAAAAATATAGATGCATTTAAAAATAATATAATACTTTTAGCCACTATTATATGTTAAAATTTAGAGAGGGTTATCCGGGTAAACACCTGTTGGACTCGTAATTATTTGCTCCAGGCCCTGCAGGCAAACACCCAGGAACCAAAGCTTGCTTTTCAACGGTTAGATTAATCCGGTAAAAGGAGATGGAGAATTAATGGGTGCTTTGCTACCCCACGGCGTTTCAAAAGAAGAAGTGCTGAAAATGATGGCTGGTTTCACGGAAAAGGATGTTGACTGGCGAACCGGTAAAGTAATGACCGGGCTGTACGATCCGGGCGAGGATGCCCACAGTTTAGCTGTTGAAGCCTACACCCGGTTTCTACCCCACAATGCTCTTTATGTAAATATGTACCCGAGCATTGGCAAAATGGAAAAAGAAGTAGTCTCCTCGGTCGCCGAGCTGCTGCGGGCAGACGATGAGGTAGTGGGCAATATAACCAGTGGAGGAACAGAAAGCATCCTGATGGCTGTAAAAACCGCCCGCGACTGGGCCCGGGTTAACCGGCCAGAAATAGAGACACCGGAAATGGTTTTGCCGGTAACCGCCCACCCCGCTTTCCTCAAGGCCGCCCATTATTTTGGCCTGCAGGTGGTACAAACTGCGGTTGATCTGAATGATTACAGGGCCGATTTGACAGCCTTCGCCGAAGCACTTGGCCCGAACACCATCCTTGCCGTCGGGTCAGCGCCCAATTTTTCCCATGGTGCCATCGACCCTGTTGCCGAAATGGCTGCCCTGGCCAATGAAAAAGGGGTTCTGTTTCACGTCGACGGCTGTGTGGGTGGCATCTACCTGTCAATTATGAGGCGAATCGGGGAAAATATTCCGGATTTTGATTTCTCGGTTCCGGGAGTAACCAGCATCTCCGCAGACCTGCACAAATACGGCTACACCCCGAAAAACGCTTCAGTCATTCTTTACCACAATCGGGACCTTCGTAAATACGCCTGGTTTGTCTGTACAGCAACCACCGAATATGTGGTTGTTAATTCGACAGCGCAGAGCAGCAGGACCGGCGGTCCCATTGCTGCTGCCTGGGCTATGTTCCGTTACCTGGGTGAAGAGGGATTCTGTGACATAGTGTGCCGTTCCCAGGAAGCAACGCGCAGGATTCTGCAGGGTATTACCGAAATTGAAGGTATCGAAGTGCTGGGCAAACCCGACATGTGCATGTTTACAATCGCTTCTGAGTCAATTAATGTTTTTGAAATTGACGACGAAATGCGACTGCGGGGCTGGCAAATGATCCCACAGTTTGCCTACGGCGGCTCTCCGCCAAATCTTCATGTGAGCGTGACCCAGGCCAATGTTCCACACACCGATAAATTTTTGGCCGATCTGCGCACGGTTGTCGAAAACTTGCTCAGGCAGGGCTCAAAGGTTAATAAAGAAGAGTTAAGTCGCATTGCCGCCGAAGTGGCCGGCAAACCGGTGGAAGAAGTCTTCATGGCCATTATTCCGGCTGTCGGCCTAACCGGCCTCGATCTTCCCGAGCAAATGGCTGCCCTGAACACAGTCCTGGATATGCTGCCGGCGAAACTGCGGGACGAACTGTTGACCGAATTTTTCAATTTAACTTCTTAAAAGAAAACATCGGGGAGGCCGGTCAAAAACCTTGGGACAACTGGAGGAGGAATTCTTGACGCTCTGTCGAAAATAAAAATAACGAAGCAGTATTTGCAACATTAACCTTGAGTTTCTACCCCAGATAATCCTACAGTTACTCTGCTCAAAAATCTTTTGAGGAGGATCAGATATATGCCAACCTACGAGTATCGTTGCCGGGACTGCGGCAAAATAACTGAGGTACGGGAATCTCTGGCCGAAAAAGAAAAAGGCCTGGGGCACACCTGTCCGTCATGCGGCAGCAATAATATGATCCAGTACTTTGGCAATACCATTGTAATTGCCTCAACCCATCTGCATTAAACCGAATATGATCAACTTTAATATCCTGCTGTGCGACTACCGGTGCTGCCGATCTTCTAAAGAGTATAAAACACATAAGGTATATACCCTGGTAACAGTATATACCTTATGTGCTGATTAGCTTTGTTTATTACAAACCCAATTTTTCGCGCTTTATTCTTTGCTCTCTGGTTCCGTTTTTTCCAGCTCTTTAAGTCTGGCTTCCAGCGCGCTTATTTCTTCTTTCAGAGATTCAGACTGTGCTTTCAGGAACTCTTTTTCATCAGCATATGCTCCCGCATTAAACCCCGGAGCGGCATAACCATATCCATAACCACGACCGCGAAAACCACGACGGGGCATAGGATTAGCAAAACCGGGCATGCCATAACCGGAGCAATAACCGGCTGCCCTTCCTGTGCGCGAGCCATAGCCCATCGGGCCTGTACCGTCTCCACCCGGCATAACTTTCTACCTCCTTTCAGAGTGCATCATTTTTTTACTGCTACCACTAACTGCGCCATCCCCGGCCTCCAGGACCCCTGCCTCTGCCCAAGCCACGTCCGAAACCAAGGCCAAAACGAGGCCGACCGTAAGGGCGATATGGCACGTATCCATAAGCTGGAGGATTGTAGCCCGTCTGCTGAGCAGGTACCGCACAATAACCGAGTCCCCTTCCGGTCATCGGTCCTACTCCGTAGGGACCAGTTCCATCATATCCCGGCATTGCTGATACCTCCTTTCCGATATATAACATTTCCCCTATTCCACTTTCACTTTATCCTCCGGCCGACTTCCGCTGGCTCCTGTAGAGGCGTGGAATTAAAACGGGTATATATCTATAAATAGAATACACCCGCTAATGCGTATATGTCAATATCTATTTGCGGAGAATTTATCTTCATCTGCCAGGCAGTCCTTCAGACCCTTTGTTTGATAGATATTGCTGATATGATATGATTAAATTAATGGTAACATTAAATTAAATACACTACGAAACGAGGTGATTCCGGTGACTGAGAGCGAACATGACCTTCACGACAAAAGGGTAATTATTGTTTCAAACAGGCTACCGGTAAGCGTTTCACGCAAAAGGGGTTCCCTGAAAATAGTTCCCAGCGTGGGCGGTCTGGCCACCGGTCTCTCTTCATTTCACAAGCAGCAAAACGGCTTATGGGTCGGCTGGCCAGGCATTAAACCAGGCAGCCAGAAGAGTAAATCAGAAATTGAAAATATCCTTCGCAGCGATTATAACTGCCTGCCTGTTTTCCTCTCGGATGCCGAGTTAAAGAAATATTATTACGGGTTCAGCAACCGAACCCTGTGGCCTTTGTTCCATTATTTTTCC
The DNA here is from genome assembly GCA_964506505.1 of uncultured Syntrophomonadaceae bacterium. GTDB lineage: Bacteria > Bacillota > Dethiobacteria > DTU022 > DTU022 > M55B129. The sequence goes on along the minus strand of CAZDKY010000061.1, from coordinate 5,023 downwards.
ACTTATTGCACCTATGATCCATCAGAATGGGAAACTTACAAATATGTCAATCAGATCTTCTGCGACAGGATCTTGGAAGTAATTAAACCGGGAGATATGGTCTGGGTACACGACTATCATTTGCTGCTGCTTCCAGAAATGCTTCGCCGGGAAACACCTGATACAACAATCGGGTTTTTCCTGCACATTCCCTTTCCTTCCATGGAAATTTTCCGCCACCTCCCCTGGCGGGAAAAAATCCTACGGGGAATGCTCGGTGCAGATTTAATCGGCTTTCATACTTATGATTATACCAGGCATTTTCTCAGCTGCTGCCTGCGTATCCTGGGCCTGGAACAGGTTTACGGACAGGTTATCACCGACAACCGTATGGTTAAAGTAGATACTTTCCCCATGGGCATCGACGCAGACAAATTTTCAGAAACAGCCAAATCACCAACAGTCGTGAAAAAAGTAAAACGGCTGCAGAAAAAGCTTCAAACGGAAAAAATTATTCTCTCCGTCGACCGCCTTGATTTTACAAAGGGGATACCCGAAAGGCTCAGAGCATTTGAACTGTTCCTTGAACGCTATCCGCACTGGCACAAAAGGATTACCTATGTCTTACTGTGCGTCCCTTCGAGGAGCAAGGTCCAGGAATACAGGCTTCTCAAGAAGGAAATCGATGAGCTGGTCGGCCGCATAAACGGCCGCTTTGATACCACTGAATGGCAGCCTATCCTCTATATGTATCGTTCCCTTCCATTCGAAGAACTAATCTCGCTTTATAGCGCCGCTGACCTGGCCCTTGTCACCCCCCTGAGAGACGGGATGAACCTGGTAGCCAAAGAATATTTAGCCTGTCAATGCGAGAGCGGAAAGGGCACCCTCGTGCTCAGTGAAACGGCCGGTTCGGCAGCTGAACTGGGAGAAGCAATTATTGTTAATCCAAACGATATTGAAATGACGGCAGATGCCATCGCCAGGGGACTGTCTGTCCCGGAAAACGAAGTGAAGAATTCCGTATGCCACATGGCCGGAAGGATAAAAGAATATAATGTATTTCGCTGGACTGAAGATTTCATCAACCATTTGGCCGAAACCGAAGAAAAACAGGAACTCAACCGACAATATTTCCTGACTGATAAACATCAACAAACACTGAAAGATAATTATGAAAAAGCTTCCAGGCGGCTGCTGATGCTCGATTATGACGGTACTCTCGTATCTCTGGAAAAAAGGCCCGAGCTGGCCCAACCAGACCCGGAACTGCTTGACATGCTCACCAAGCTAAAGGAAGATCCCAAAAACTCTGTCGTAATCGTCAGTGGCCGGGATAAAGAATGTCTCTCCAGTTGGCTAAATGATACCGGGGTTGAAATGGTGGCTGAGCATGGAACCTGGATACGGGTCAAAAATGCAGAGACCTGGCAACTCTCGACTGCAGGGTTGACCGATGAATGGAAAAAAAATATTTATCCAATCCTGAGAACATTCAGTGTAAGAACCCCCGGTTCATTTGTGGAAGAAAAGGCCTTTGCCCTGGCCTGGCATTACAGGAAAGCGGATCCGGCTCTCGGCAACCTTCGCTCCAAGGAACTGATGGACGCCTTACATGACATCCTTGCCGGAACTGAGCTGCAGATTCTACAGGGCAATAAAGTCCTCGAGATCAAACCGATGGGCGTTAACAAAGGGAAAGCAGCACTTTACTGGCTGGGGAACGAACAACCGTGGGACTTTATCATGGCCGCCGGTGACGACTGGACAGACGAAGATATATTTGCAGTCCTGCCGGAAAAAGCATGGAGCATCAAGGTTGGTTTCGTGCCCTTCACCAGAGCCCGCTTTTTCCTGGAATCACCCGAGAAGTTAAAAAACATCTTGAGAAACCTGATCGCGGTTGTTAAGTAGACTTCTATCCACTTAGTTTAACATCCTATCTCCTGGATATCCTCTAGTCTGATTGCTTCCACTGAAGGATATACGTAATCAGCCTCTCCCACCCTTTCGGGGGGACCAATTCCTATTGTCGCCATCCCGGCAACCCGGGCGGCGGCAATGCCCGCTTCCGCATCTTCTACCACCAGGCAGTTTTCGGGAGGCAGGCCAAGCTGATTAGCGGTGTAAAGGAAAAGGTCCGGGGCAGGCTTTGTCTTTTTAACACTGTTTCCATCAGCAATAGCATTGAAATATGAAGCTATATTAAGCCGCTCAATGACCGTGAGAGCATTTTTACTGGCGGAAGCCATAGCCAACCGGCAACCTCTGGCCTGCAGTTTGCCGAGCAGTTCGATCACACCCGGCAGCAGATCTTCGGTTGTAATGTTATTGAGGTACTCCCGGTAATAGCCATTTTTGCGATCCATCAGCTCAAGGACCTTTTCTTCGGTCAGCTTGCGTTCCTGAAATATAAGATTGAGCGAGGCCCTGCGGGAAATACCGCGCAGTTTCTCGTTATCATTTCTCGTAAACGGGACTTTTTCCTCATCAGCCAGGCGCTTCCAGGCCCGGTAATGATATTCAGCAGTATCGGTCAGCACACCGTCCAGGTCGAAAATAAATGCCCTGATCTTTCTCCCGGCTGGCCCGGCTTCTTTTCGGTTTCCATTATTATGACTAACCATTGCCAGTTAACTTCCCTTCTTAACCGTTCTGCAGGTCTTCTCGCAATCCGCAGGCAACCTTTTCTCCACCGGACAGGGTAATCATCTTTCCACAGTGGTTGAAACTGATGCTCTTGCCCTTAACCAACGCATAGGTTGCGCCGCCGCTGTTTACCGATATTTGGAGAATATTTTTCCTCAAGCGTATTCTGAAGCTGTATGAAGAAAGCCTCTCCGGTAGATAAGGACTAAAGGAGGGTCTGCCATTTCTGTCAATCCGCATGCCGGCAAAACCGTTGGTCAAGCAAAGCCAGGTTCCGGCCATGTTGGCCAGGTGGATTCCGTTATGGGTGGATTTCATCAAGTTGTCCAGGTCAAGCCGGCTTGAAATAGAAAAATAGCCATAGGCATCTTCCAGGTAACCCACCTCCGAAGCAACAATGCTGAAGATTGAAGGGGAAAGGGACGAATCATGGGTGGTGATGGGCTCATAATAATTATAATCGCGCCGTTTCTGTTCAACAGTAAAGCGGTCATCAAGGAGAAGATGGGCCAAAATGATATCGGGCTGTTTGCAGACCTGGAAACGGTAAATGACCAGCGGGTGATAATAAAGCAGAAGGGGGTATTTTTCAGCCGGCGTCTCTGCAAAATTCCATACCGGTTTGTCCAGGAAACCTTCATCCTGGGAATGAATGCGCATTGTTTGGTCATAAGGTATGAAGACGGCATCAGCGGCCTGCTGCCAGAACTTAATTTCTCCTTCCGAGAGCTCAATCTTTTCTGCAATACGGCGGTAATCTTCCAGGTAATTTTCCTTCAGGTGCAAGGCGGTTTGCACAGCATAGCGCAGGTGCCACTGGGCCATCAGGTTTGTGTAGCAATTATTGTTAACAAGGGCGGAATACTCGTCAGGACCGGTTACTTCATTATAACAAAACTTATTATTTTTTCGGGACGCATAGGAACCAAGATCTTCCCACAGTCGTGCTGTTTCAAAAAGAACTTCCGCACCGAAATCAAGCATCAGTGTATAATCACCGGTAATACTTATATATTTCCATATCGCAAAGGCAATGGCTGCATTAATATGATACTGGGCGGTGCTTGCCGGGAAATAAGATGACCCTTCTTCGCCGGCAATCGTCCGCCAGGGATAAAGAGCCCCCCTGTCATGGGAAAGCACCCGGGCCCTCTCACGGGCATGATCAAGAATGCTGTAGCGATATTTCAGCAGACTGCGGGCCTGCCCGGGATTAACAACAGAGAAAAAGGGCAGCATGTAGATCTCCATATCCCAGAAATAATGACCGTCATATCCTTCGCTGGTCAGACCCTTGGCCCCGATGCCCGTATGCCCTCTGCTACCGGAAGCCTGAAGCAGGTGAAAAAGGTTGAAACGAAGGCCCTGTTCAACCACCGGATCACCTTCGATTTTCAGACCTAAATTTTCCCAGTAGCGACGGCAGTGCTTTTCCTGGCGGGCCAGGAGTTCGTCCATTCCCTCCTCGGCTGCATTTAAGACCATTTCCCCGGCCAGACCGGCCAGTTCATCGGGGGGATAGTCCCTTGATGTATAATAGGCGGCGTATTTGTCCAGGATAACAGTCTCTCCCTGTTTAACCTTGACCTTGAATATCGTTTTCACTTTTTTATCATTTTCCCGCCCTGTTTCGGCAGATTCTGTTTTACCGCCGCTAATCCGATTTTCAACCGCGCAGGTCATGGTCAGATTTGAGCGTACGGTGTGCTGGGTGAAGACTGCACCTCTTTCTTTAATCTCTATCCCCCCTATTCTCAGGCGCAGGTCGCCAAGCGAAGATGAATAGCGGGGATCATATTCCTCGTGGGTATGATTGTCAACATCCCCATCCACACCAGAGCAGAGGGTTATTTCACCGGAAAAATTAATAGGTTTAACCTGATATTGATAGGCAACCAGATGACGGTGCACGAAAGAAACAAGGCGCTTACTTTCTATCAAAGCCTCCCGGCCGGCAGGGGACCGCCATTTTATTTCCCTGACCAGGTAGCCCTTTTTCATGTCCAGGGTTCGTTTGAATTCCAGGATTGTCCCGCTGTCCAGAGTGAAACGCTCATCTTCGAGGAAAAGCTCAATGATCCTGCTGTCGGTAACATTAAGCATGGTCTGTGTATTAAGGGCATAACCGTAGCCTCTTTCAGCATGGGGAATCGGCACAGATTCATAAAAACCGTTAATATAAGTCCCCCTGATTGATAGACCCGGATAATAAAGCAGCCCTTCTTCTAAACTGCCCCGAATGCCGATATAGCCGTTGCTGAGAGAAAATATCGTCTCACTAAGCAGACTGTGTTCAAAAGAAAATTTTTCTTCGGTAATTTTCCATGGATGAATAGCGTAAAACGGTGGGAGGTCTGGTTTTAGAAAGTTCACTGTTAATTTACAAACCCCTTTT
>CAZDKY010000060.1:0-17240 GCA_964506505.1 uncultured Syntrophomonadaceae bacterium | reverse complement strand
ATTCGATCAAAAAACCAACCCGAATTCCCGAATATGTTTCCAGCAGGTTTAAAATAAGAATTTTGATGGAACTGCCGGCAGGAGTCATAATCCCGCCGATTTCTCCTCCCCTGAACAAACTATCATTAACAGTTCCGGAAGTACGGATCCGGTCCGTTATTATCCGCTGAGAATACCTTTAAGATGTTTCAATTCCTGTGCTGTCATTTCTTTTTTATCAAGCATGACGGCTATTAAATCCAGACGACATGATGTACTATTTAATCCTTTTTGCTGCAAATAAAAAAGCGCCAGTCTACGCAATTGGCGGGCCTTCCTGATATCAATCGATTCTTCCGGTCTTCCATATGCCGTACCGGTTTTAGTTCTTACTTCAACAAAAACAAGGGTTTTCCCCTCCCGGGCTATGATATCTATTTCTCCAATTGTACAACGGTAATTTGTTTCGATAATCCCATAACCTTTATTTTCCAGGTACACTTTGGCCACTTGTTCTCCGGCCATGCCAACCCGTCGGCGCTGCTGGGTCATGCAGTCCGTCACTCCGTTCTTTTTAGAGCAAGCCGTTGGTACTGAATAATTGTACCGTCATATCCAAACATTTACGGTTTTGCTATAGAATTAAATATATCTATTATTTTCCCTGATGCTTCATCTCAAATCTTTTTTAATCTTTAAGTTAAGCGAAATGATCGGCGGTGAACAAGGCAGGGTCCGTAACGCTTCAGGGCGGAACGATGTTCTGCTGTACCATAGCCCATGTTTCGATCAAAACCATAAACAGGATACTGTCGATGGAGATCAAGCATGACTCTGTCCCTGGCCACTTTGGCCAGAATTGACGCCGCTGCAATGGAAAGTGATAGCCGATCACCACTCTTCAAGGCCTTTTGCCGGTAAGGACATTTTAGGATTGAAAATCCGTCAACAAGAAGATAATCGGGTTTGCGGGCAAGCGCATTAACAGCCCTCATCATGGCCAGCATTGAGGCGGCATGAATGTTGATTCGATCAATTTCCTCTCTCGAAGCACTGCCAATTGCATAAGCTTCAGCATCCACAATAATTCGCTCAAAAAGCTTCTCTCTCGTACAGGCTGACAATTGCTTGGAATCATTTAATCCTTCAATCAACAAATCCGGTTTGAGTATTACCGCAGCAGCAAAAACCGGGCCGGCCAGAGGACCGCGCCCTGCTTCATCAATACCTGCGACTGATTCATATCCTTGATGCCAGAGCTGCTCCTCCTCAAGAAACATTTTTTTGAGGCGTAGTTCCTCCGCCTCGCGCGCTTCCGTCTTCTTTTTAAAACGTTCCAGCAAGCCGGCTGCTCCCCGACGCGAATCATTTTGCAAAAATTGGGTCTCTTCAACAGACAGTTTTTCCCTTTCAGCAAGAAGGCTATCGATTTCTACAAGCGTCATTCCTTTAAAAGGCAAGACCGAACCACCTCCTGCTGTTTAATGCATTCTCTAAACCGGTACCTTTTCAAGGGTGATCCTGCCCAGCGCTCCCTCCTGGAAATCGTGAAGCAGGGAAGCGGCTGCCCTGTCTAAATCCGGTTTGCCGGCAGATTGTAAATAACCGAACTTATAAGCAATATCTTCCAACAAGCCGGCCTCGCTTTGCCCTTCTGTTCCATGATACTTTTTCTGCATAAAAATGAATATACCGTTCTCTTGATAGAAGTTAATTAACCAGGAAGCAGTATTTTGCAGGTCATAGCGACCGGCTGGTATGGCTCCTACTGCCGCCAGGGGATAACTTGAATCTTCCGTTATTTTTGGCCAGAGAATGCCGGGCGTATCAAGCAGTTCTATTTCCGGATGAATACGAATCCACTGCCGCCCCCTTGTAATACCAGGTTGGTTTCCTGTCTTGACAGCAGATTTTTTTAAAAAATAATTAATAAGCGTCGATTTCCCCACATTCGGTATCCCCACAACCATCATCCGCAGGGGACGCTTGAACCGGGTTTGTTGTTTTCCCAACTTTTCCCGCTTTAAATAACGCATCAGCTGATTAATTGATTGTTTATCATAAATGCTAAAACTGATGGCGTCCTGATCTCTATCCTTAAAATGAGAAAGCCAGTGACTGGTAGCGTTAGGATCAGCCCTGTCCGCTTTATGCAGCAGAAGAAGAGTCTTCATCCCTGCGAGCAATCTAGCAAATATTGGATTATGGCTACTGATGGGAATACGTGCATCAAGCAACTCTATAACAATATCAACTGCCTTTAAATCCTGGCGGAGTTGATTAACAGATCGGGCCATATTGCCAGGGTACCACTGTCCCTCTCTCAAGGGTTCCGCACCTCATCTCCGATTCCCCGGGCTTCCCAGAGAGGCCAGAAAATAAAGAAAGCTTTACCTTTCAGCGAATTAAGCGAGATAAAACCAACCCGTGGATCCCTGCTATCCATACTGTTGCACCGGTAATCTCCAAGCAAAAAAATATACCCCGGGGGTACTTCCACTGGACCGAAATCGGCCGTTTCCATGTCATCCAGCAAATAAGGTTCATTCAGGACTGCACCGTTAAGATAAACCTGTCCAGTTTTTATTTCGACACGGTCACCCCCGACTCCGATCACCCTTTTTATAAAATCGCGACCGGGTTGGTACTCAAATACCACAATATCACCAAGCTGCGGTTCATCGAAGTAATAAACAACCTTGTTGACCATCAGGCGTTCTGTTTCCTCCATGGTGGGATACATTGAACGCCCCTCGACAACAAAAACTTCGAACAAGAAAAAGCGAATCAGAATCGCCAGAACAACAGCAATTAGAATGGATCTAATCCATTCCCAGGCTTCTCTCCATTTTCCCAATCAGATCATCCCCATATATCAGCGGCGTTCTTTAATACGAGCGGCTTTACCGGTAAGCTTACGCAGATAATAGAGCTTCGCTCTGCGGACACGCCCTTTTTTTACCACCTCAATTTTGCTGATTGACGGTGAATGGATCGGGAAAACTCTTTCCACACCAATGCCGAAGGTAACCCTCCGGACAGTAAATGTTTCCCTTGCTCCACTGCCCTGTCGTCTAATCACAACGCCTTCAAACACCTGGACTCTTTCACGGCCCCCTTCAACGACCCGGACATGAACTTTCACCGTATCTCCTGCCGAAAACGGCGGCAGATCATCTTTCATGTTTCGCTTTTCTACTTCCTTTAAAAAATCTGTCACGCTTTCAACCTCCTATCAATCAATGGATAATTATAACACATTATTCTGATCGGATTGCTCATTTTTTAATTTATCCAGATAAATCCTGTCTTCATTTTTAAGCTCAGTTTTGCTAAGTAGTTCGGGCCGTCTTTGATAAGTTCTCAGGATCGACTGCTGCCTCCGCCAGCGCTCAATTTCAGCATGGTTCCCCGATAAAAGTACCGCCGGTACTTCCATACCCCGGAATACAGCCGGGCGAGTATAATGCGGATATTCAAGCAACGATTCGGTAAAAGATTCATTTTCTGCCGCCTCCGCGGAAAGTAACCCTGGCAAGAGCCGGACCACAGCATCAACAATTACAACAGCAGCCAACTCGCCTCCGGTGAGAACAAAATCGCCAATTGAAAGTTCTTCCTCGACCAGTCCCAGGCGGACCCGTTCATCCACCCCTTCGTAGTGGCCGCAGATTAATATCAGATGTTTCAAGGCGGCCAGCTCGCTCGCCTTCTCCTGATTAAATGTATTCCCCTGCGGGGTCAGTAGAATTACCCTTTCATTACCACCCCTTGTTTTATCAGACTGCAGGTCTTCAACTGCTTTATAAAGGGGCTCCGGTTTAAAAATCATTCCCCGGCCTCCCCCGTATGGAGAATCGTCCACCTGGTGGTGACAGTCTTCCGTATATTGCCGCAGGTCAACTGGATTAATTTCCACCAGTTTCTGATCGATTGCTCTTTTAATCATGCTTTCCCTGAACGGCCCATCAAACATGCCGGGGAAAATCGTTAGTATATCTATTTTCATTGTCCTTCACCGGTCTTCCTGTCTTATAATTCCAGGAGGCCTTCCGGCAGCTCTACTGCAACTATCCCATCTTCAAGATCAACCCGTTTAACAATCTTCTTCACCGCCGGAATTAAAACTGTTTTTTTCTCTTGATCATCTTTCTGCATTATTAAAAGATCATGGCCACCCGTATTCATAATATCGACAATCCTGCCCAGCAATTCGCCTGCACTGAATACCTGCAAGCCAATTATCTGATCATGATAATAAGAGCCTTCAGGCAAAGATAATCGCTCCGATTGATTAATCATGAGCAAGGCTCCCTTCAAAACCAGAGCTTCGTCCCGGCTCTCGATGCCTTTAAATTTTATCAACCAAAGAGCACCGAATACGGAACTTTTTTCTACAGTCATCCAGCAGGATTGAGATTCATGCTGCAGCAGTACTTCCTCAAGTTGAGTAACCCTTTCAGGAAAATCGCTGCAGGGATAAACCTTAACCAGTCCTTTCACACCATGTGGTGAAAGAACTTTACCGATGACTGTTTTTTGAAGGTCATTGGACAATTTCAACAACAACCCGTTTGTTTTCTTTAACAGCAGCCGCGTTGATCACTGTCCTGATAGCTTTGGCAATACGTCCATGTTTGCCAATAACCTTGCCCATATCGTCCGGAGCAACTCTCAGTTCAAGAATAATTGATTTTTCACTTTCAACCTGCCGGACCTCGACCCGCTCAGGATCGTCAACCAGCGCTTTGGCCAAATGCTCCAGAAGCTGCTTCATTTTTGGTAACCTCCCTGCAGAGCTGATTATTTCAGGCCTGCTTTTTCAAAAAGAGCTTTTACTCTATCGGACGGGCGCGCTCCTTTGGAAATCCACTGCATAGCCTTTTCTGAATCAACTTCGAATGTGGTCGGGGTTGTAGTGGGGTTGTAATAACCTATTTCTTCAATAAAACGTCCATCCCTTGGATAGCGGGAATCAGCCACCACAATGCGATAAAAAGGTTTTTTCTTTGCTCCCATTCGTTTTAACCTGATCCTTACTGCCAACTGTTTCACCTCCGCATGGACTATTAATTTGTTTTATCGGCAAAAATCTCTGCCCATCTATGAAAAACCGGTTTGGAGCCGGCTTGATTTTTAAAAGGGAAATCCCCCTTTTATATTTTTCAGCTTTTTGAAAGCCTTCTTTTGGTCCTGTAAACCCATCTTTTTGATCATCTTTTGCATCTGGGAAAACTGATTCAACAACCTGTTTACATCCTGGACTGTTGTCCCGCTGCCTTCGGCGATACGACGACGGCGGCGGCTGTTTAAAATAGAGGGATCTTCTCTTTCGGCACTGGTCATTGAACCAATGATCGCTTCAACCCTCTTAAAACTATTTTCATTTAGCGAAAGCTGTTTCATTTCCCGCGGGATATTTGCCGTCCCCGGCAGCATGTTAAGAATCTCTTCCATGGAGCCCATATTCCTAATCTGGCCCAGTTGATCGCGAAAATCGTCGAGGGTAAACTGGCGGCGGCGGAGTTTTTCTTCCATTTCTTTCGCCCTGGCCTGATCGAATGTTGCTTCAGCTTTTTCAATCAGGGAGAGGACATCGCCCATGCCCAAAATACGGGAGGCCATCCGGTCCGGATAAAAAGGCTCCAGAGCATCAACTTTCTCCCCTACACCAACGAACTTAATGGGACATCCGGTCACAGCGCGGACGGACAAAGCAGCCCCTCCTCGTGTGTCGCCGTCGAGCTTGGTTAGAATAATCCCGCTCAGATTTATTTTCTCATTAAATGAAACGGCTGCGTTTACTGCATCCTGGCCAGTCATGGCATCAACCACCAGTAATATTTCATCCGGTTCGAGGACTTTTCTAATTGCCCTCAGCTCTTCCATCATGTCATCATCAATATGCAAACGGCCCGCAGTATCAAAAATAACAGAATCAAAATCATCTTTTTCAGCCAGTTTTAATCCCTTGCGGCAGATTTCCACCGGGTCAGCATCAGAATTACTGTAGCACTGGATACCGGACGACTCACCAAACATCTTGAGTTGCTCCACCGCCCCCGGCCGGTATATATCGGCAGCGACAAGCAGTGATCGACGGCCACTGTGCTTTAAATGATCGGCCAGCTTAACGGCAGAAGTAGTCTTACCTGACCCCTGCAGACCGACCAGCATAACCTTCAGCGGTTTGCTTACACCCTCGATAAGGACACTCTGGTTTTTCCCCATTAGCCTGGTCATTTCTTCGTTGACAATTTTAACTACCTGCTGACCGGGAGTGAGGCTTTTGGTTACTTCCTGCCCCACCGCACGTTCTCTTATCGAGGCTATAAAATCTTTGACTACCTTGAAATTAACATCAGCTTCCAGAAGAGCCAATCTTATTTCCCGCATAGCCAGATCAACGTCTGCTTCGCTTAATTTTCCCTTGCCTTTCAAGCGGCGCAATGTGTTCTGTAATTTTTCAGCCAAACTGGCAAACATGATTGCCTAACACTCCTATTTCTCGTTGCCCGACCGCAGAGCTGAGATAATTTCTCTTAAACGTTTTCGGTCTTTTTCACTATAAGAATTGACGCTTGCGCTTAACAACTCATCAGCTTCATCCAAAAGCTTCTGTTGCTCTCTGAATAGTGCATAAAGTCCAAGTTTCTCTTCGAGTTTTTCCACCGCTGACAGAGTTCTCTGAATGACATCATGAACAGCCTGCCTGCTTATCCTGTACTCGTCGGCAATTTCGGCCAATGAATAATTATCGCTGAAGTAGAGCTTCGTTATTTCCTGCTGGCGCTCCGTCAGGAGAGAAACATAGATATCACAAAGTAAATTTATCCTGTGCAATCGATCCAGCATAACAACTCCTGTAAAGCATTAATCCTTTACAGAGGAAGTATAACAGAAACAAAAATATGTTGCAAACTTTTCTCGATAATTTTGTGTTTACTCAGCGATATTTTCATCTTAAGAATGTTCAGGGGAAAATTCAGTATGAGAGAGAGAAAAAACAGGCTTACCCAACATAATCTGTGTTTGTCCCTGTAGCTAAATCAAACAAACCTGAGCTACTCTTCTTTATCTTTTATGAACATCTTGATCGTCAAATCCTGGAGGCTCTTTACAATCCTACTCTTGCACGGCAATAATGTTCACCGCTTCAGGGCGGTGAACATTACTGCTGAGCATTGATAGGAATTTTATTAGAGTGGTATGTTGCCGTGTTTGCGCATCAATCGCTGTTCCCGCTTATTTTCCACCATTTCCAGACCCCGGATTAGATAAGTACGGGTATCGCGCGGATCGATAACCTCATCAATCCAACCTTTGGCAGCAGCAATATAAGGATTGGCATAGCGCTCCCGGTAGCTGCTGACCAGCTCCTGTCTTTTTTCTTCCTTATTTTCAGTCTCTTCAATTTCACGGCGGTTGATAATATTGACTGCCCCTTCCGGTCCCATAACTGCAATTTCAGCCGTCGGCCAGGCCAGGCATATGTCCGCACCGAGAGAGCGCGAATCCATGGCAATATAAGCACCGCCATAGGCCTTGCGCAGAATAACTGAAAGCTGGGGTACAGTTGCTTCCGAATAAGTGTAAAGAACCTTGGCCCCATGGCGTATAATCCCTCCCCATTCCTGCTCAACGCCGGGCAGATAGCCTGGGACATCGACAAAAGTAACCAGGGGGATATTAAAACTGTCGCAAAACCGGACAAAGCGGGCAATCTTGTCGGAACAGTTTATATCGAGGCAGCCAGCCTTGACCTGGGGCTGATTGGCCACTATGCCTACCGGGCGGCCGCCCAGGCGGGCAAAACCAACTACAGCATTTTTGGCGTAATCACGGTGGACCTCCAGCATTTCGCTGCCGTCAACCACCCGCAGAATAACATCCCTGACATCATATGAGCGGTTGGGATTCTCCGGTACTATGGTGATCAGTTCTTCCTGTTTCAGCTCCGGTTCACGAGGTTCCGCCACAGGCGGATTATCAACGTTATTTGAAGGGAGATAGCTTAAAAGCGCTCTTATTTGACTGAAGCATTCTTCTTCATTTTCGGCAAAAAAGTGAGCTACTCCGCTGGTCTTGTTATGAGTGGCGGCACCGCCGAGTTCTTCTGCACTGACGTTTTCACCGGTAACTGCCTTAATAACCTGCGGTCCGGTTATAAACATGTTACCAATGCCGCTGACCATAAAAACAAAGTCGGTTATCGCCGGCGAATATACCGCTCCTCCCGCACAGGGTCCCATTATAATGGAAAGCTGGGGGATAACCCCTGAACAGAGCGTATTGCGGTAAAAGATCGAGCCGTAGCCGTTAAGGGCAAAAACCCCCTCCTGGATGCGCGCCCCACCGGAGTCATTCATTCCAATAACCGGAGTCCCATTCTGGGCGGCCAGATCAAGAATGCGGCATATTTTTTCCGCATGCACCTCGCTGAGGGAACCACCGGCAACGGTAAAATCCTGGGCATAAACATAAATACGACGGCCGTTAACTGTCCCGTAGCCTGTAACCACCCCTTCCCCCGGGTTGGCAAAATCGAGGCTGCTGGCATCTTCCAGATTCGTCTGGGCAAAAGTGCCAATCTCAACAAAGCTATGATCATCGAGTAATTTATTCAGCCTCTCTCTTGCTGTCAGCTTGCCTTTTTCATGCTGGGCCGCTATCCGCTTATCACCCCCTCCGGCAATAGTCCGGCGCTGTCTTTCCTCAAGATGTTTTAGTTTATCCTCCAAAACGATCACCACTTTCTTCATTTTTGATCCTTATTCAGTGCTGGCACAATTCTATGAGGACCCCGCCGGTTGATTGGGGATGAATAAAAGCAATTTTTGCTCCCCCGGCTCCGTAACGGGGCTTTTCGTCGATCATTTCTATGCCCTTTTCTTTTAACTCCCTAATTTTTGCCTCAATATCGGAAACGCCAAGAGCGATATGGTGCACCCCCTCGCCCTTTTTGGCTATAAATCTGCCAATGGGCCCATCCGGATCGGTAGTCTGGAGCAGCTCAATTTTACTCTCGCCAGCGGGGAAAAATGCCGTTCTGACTTTTTGTTCGGGCACTTCTTCTTCACCATTATATTCGAGCCCAAGGCTATCCCGGAAAATACGGACCATTTTTTCAAGGTCTCTGACAGCAATACCGATATGATCAACCTTTTCAAACAACCGGCTTTCCTCCTTTCTACTCATGCCCGACTGCCCTCTGCCGGATAAATTCAATAATCTCGGCAGTTGGAACACCGGGGGTAAATACTTCGGCCACACCCTGTTCTTTAAGGTAGGCTATATCTTCACGGGGAATAATTCCGCCGACAACGACTATTATATCACGGCTTTCCTGCTCGCGTAGCATTTCCAGCACCGGCGGCACCAGCTGCATATGGGCCCCCGAGAGAATGCTCAACCCTATTACCTGGACGTCTTCCTGGAGCGCCGCTTCCACAATTTGTTCCGGAGTTTGCCGTAAACCCGTATAGATCACTTCCATTCCGGAATCACGGAGGGCCTGGGCAACAACTTTGGCTCCACGGTCATGTCCGTCCAGGCCTATTTTCCCCACAAGCACACGTACAGGCTTAAAAGCCATCTTTCTTTTACCTCCTTCTTACATCCTTCCATGCAACTGAAGAGCGGTTATTACAGAGTTATATGCTGCTTGTATTCGCCGAATACATCTCGCAGGACTCCACAAATTTCTCCCAGGGTAGCATAGTTTTTCACAGCAGTTAAAATATATGGCATCAGGTTCTCGTCGCCCCGGGCAGCGCGGCGCAATTCCTGAAGCGCTTCGGACACCTGTCCCTGATTGCGGCTCAGGCGGACTTCCTTGAGCCGTTCCACCTGGCGTCTGTTTACTGCCGGATCCATCTTCAGAAGATCAATGGGTTGATCTCCACTCATGGTAAATTTATTAATCCCGACCACCACCCGGTCGCCGTTTTCAATCTCTTTCTGGTAGCGGTAAGCGCTGGCCTGAATTTCCTGCTGAATGAACCCTTTTTCAATGGCGGCTACCGCCCCGCCAATTTCGTCTATTTTTTTGATATAGCGAAGAACTTCTTCTTCGATCTGGTCCGTCAGCTTTTCAATGAAGTAAGAGCCGCCCAGGGGATCAACCGTATCGGTTGCCCCGATTTCATAGCCGATTACCTGCTGGGTCCGCAGGGCCAGCAGCACAGAATGCTCGGAAGGCAGGGCCAGCGCTTCATCACGCGAATTGGTATGCAAGGACTGAGTCCCGCCAAGGACAGCACTGAGAGCCTGGAAGGCCACCCGCATTAAATTGACATCAGGCTGTTGAGCAGTGAGAGTGCAACCGGCAGTTTGAGTGTGGAAACGCAACATCATGGAGCGATCCTTTTTAGCGCCAAAACGTTCTTTCATTAAACGGGCCCAGATCCTCCTTGTGGCTCGAAACTTGGCTATTTCTTCAAAAAAGTTGGAATGGGCGTTAAAAAAGAAGGAAAGCCGGGGCGCAAATTGATCGATTTCCAGCCCGGCCTGCAGGGCCGCTTCCACGTAAGCAATGGCATTACTCAGAGTAAACGCAGCCTCCTGGATAGCAGTGGAACCGGCTTCCCTGATATGATAACCACTGATACTGATGGTGTTCCAGTTTGGAATATTCTTACCGGCGTAAGCAAATATATCCACAATGAGGCGCATTGATTCACGGGGCGGAAATATATAAGTGCCCCTGGCTACGTATTCTTTGAGAATGTCGTTCTGAATCGTTCCCTTGATTTTATCCATTGGTATACCCTGTTTTTCGGCCACCGCCATGTACATGGCCAGCAAAACTGCCGCCGGGCTGTTGATGGTCATCGAGGTACTGACCCGGTCAAGAGGGATATGCTCAAGGAGAGTTTCCATATCGGCAAGGGTATCGATAGCTACGCCCACTTTCCCCACTTCACCCCGGGCCAGGGGGTGATCTGAATCGTAGCCTATCTGGGTGGGCAGATCGAAGGCAACGCTCAGTCCAGTCTGCCCCTGTTCAAGAAGATAACGGAATCTTTTGTTCGTTTCTTCGGCACTGCCAAAACCGGCATACTGGCGCATTGTCCAGAGACGCCCGCGGTACATGGTCGGCTGAATACCCCTGGTAAAAGGATATTCACCGGGCCAGCCAAGCCGATCGGGATAAGCAAATTCTCCCATGCTCAAGGGGTCGTAGATCCGTTCCACGGGAAGTCCGGTGTCAAACTTAAATTCACGCCGTTCGGGATGTTTTTCAAGGGCCTTTTCAACTTTTTCCATCCATTCTTTCCTGGCCCGGATAAGTTCATCTTTATTATTCTGCTCAGTCAATTCTGCCGAAACCTCCTTTCAACGGCTACCGCAATCGCGGGTAGAAAAATCACGGTACTGACGATTTAACTGCTTTCGGAGAGCAGATCACTGATCATTTCCGGAATTTCAGCGGGCATTTCGGCTACTGCCACCCCGGCCTTTTGCAGGGCTTTAACCTTGCTATCAAAGGTTCCCCGACCTCTTTCGATAATGGCCCCGGCATGGCCCATCCTTTTACCCGGAGGGGCACTGCGACCGGCCAGATAAGCCACAACCGGTTTGCTCATCGATGAAGAAACAAAGGCAGCTGCTTCTTCTTCGGCACTGCCACCGATTTCGCCCACCAGCATAACCGCTTTTGTATCATCGTCTTTGGCAAATTGTTTCAGCACGTCGATAAAATGGAGACCAACCACCCGGTCTCCGCCAAGGCCGACTACAGTGGTTGTCCCAATCCGATTTTCTGTAAGGTGACCAACAATTTCATAACAGAGGGTACCGCTTCTTGATACCACTCCCACCGGGCCTGGTATGAAGTAGCGGTTTGGCATAATCCCGATTTTGCAAAGGCCGGAGGAAACAAGTCCGAAGGTGTTGGGTCCCACCACAGTAGCTCCCCTGGATTCGGCACAGGCCATAATTTCCACGGCATCGTGCAGAGGAATATGTTCGGTTATCAAAACCAGGATCCTGATCCCCGCATCAAGGGCCTCAAGAGCGGCGTCTTTGGCATAAGGAGCCGGGATAAAAAGGATGCTCGCATCGGCCGGTTCTTTCTCCATCGCTTCAAAAGCCGTATCAAATACGGGAATACCTTCAACAACCTGTCCACCTTTTCCGGGCGATACACCGCCGATTACTTTCGTCCCGTAGGCAAGCATCTGC
Source organism: uncultured Syntrophomonadaceae bacterium (assembly GCA_964506505.1). Taxonomy (GTDB): domain Bacteria; phylum Bacillota; class Dethiobacteria; order DTU022; family DTU022; genus M55B129. The sequence continues at coordinate 5,075 of CAZDKY010000060.1, read as the reverse complement.
CCTGTGTGAAATGAACCCTGGCGGCCGGTAATACCCTGGACCAAAACCCTGGTATCCTGATTTATATAAATGGCCATTGTTTAAACTCCTTTCTTAAACAAATATCGTTCAGCCGGGGATAAAATGCCGCCGGCAAACCCGAGCCTCAGCTGAATCATGAAGGACGGTCCATTTCCACCGCATGGCGTACAGCTTCATCCATGGTGGTAAAGCTTTTGATACCTACCTTCTGCAGGATAGCCCGCCCCTCCGCTTCATTTGTGCCCACCAGGCGGAAGGAGACAGGCAGGTCTATACCCCGGGTCTCTTTTACGCGGGCGAAAGCCTCGGCCACCACATCGCAGCGGGTAATACCGCCAAAAATATTGATCAACAACACTCTCGGATTGGTCCCAAGAAGCAGTTCCAGGGCCTGGGCAGTTTTTTCTATATCCGCCCCCCCGCCAAAATCAAGAAAATTGGCCGGGGCGCCACCGTAGTGCTGGACCATATCGAGAGTAGCCATGGTAATTCCGGCGCCGTTGGCCATTATCGCAATATCACCATCCAGTTCGACATAGGCCAGATCCAGTTCCTCGGCTTTGAGTTCAAGAACCGTTTTTTCCCTGACTACAGGAAGCTGCGGGTGGCGGTACAGAGCATCATCATCAATGGTTACCTTGGCATCGGCGGCGATAAGCCCTTTTTGAGTTACCGCCAGAGGGTTTATCTCGGTCAACTCGGCATCCATTTCCCGAAACAACCTGTAGAGCTTCGGTATTAAAGAGGCAAATTCTTTTCGCAATTCGCCTCCTACTCCAAGACGTCGACAGATTTCACGGACCATGTAATCCTGAAAACCGATGTATGGATCAACAGGCCACCTGATCATTCGTTCTTCAGGAACTTCTTCCACATCCATGCCGCCATCCAGCGAAACGAGAACAATAGGCCGGCGGGTTGTTCCATCGACTGTAATAGCAAGATAAAGTTCCTGTTCAATATTCAACTTTTCCTCGACAAGCAGTTTCGAGACCCCGGACGTGGCCAGATCCATTCGCAAAATTTTTTCCGCTTCACGGCGTGCTTCGCCGGGATCCGCAACAAAAGCGATGCCACCGGCCTTACCCCTTTTGCCGGAAAGGACCTGTGCTTTAATTACTACCTCTCCCAGATCGGCTGCTGCCTCGGCCGCTTCGGCGGCGCTTTCAGCCAGCTTTCCATAGGGTATCGGAATGTCATAGCGAAAAAAAAGCTTTTTCCCTATATACTCATAAAGTTTCAAATTTATGCCCCCATTCTCCCGGTATATTTTTAAACACTGCTTTTTTTTAGCTTGTTATACAAGGTAGCCAGCGAAATATTTAAAGCCTGGGCTGCTTTCTTTTTGCCTTCAAGCGTTTCACCATACCTGGTCAGAGCCAGCTTGATCATCATTTCTTCCATTTTATCAAGGGGTGTAATTTCATCTAAAACAGGACCCTCCAGGGTACCCGGCCGGTTGCCAATTATGGCCAGATGCTGATACTCAATAACCGAACCGTCGACCATCGCCATTGCCCTTTCAATAACACTGTTCAGCTCATTTATATTGCCGGGCCATTCATACTCGGAGAGCTCTTGCAGAACACGCGGTGAAATTTCAGCAACATTTTTACCGAGCTTGCGGTTCAGACGATCAATCAGGACTTCGGCAAGAAGGGGAATATCTTCAGGTCTTTTACGTAATGGTGGTAAATTTATCGCAACCTGGTTCAGGCGGCGGTAAATTTCTTCAGAGAAATAACCCTGAATCGAAGAGGCGATGAGTTTGCTGTCAGCTGAAGCAATAACCCTTATGTCAACAGGAATTGGCTTATCTCCACCGATGCGACAAAAAGAATGCTCGTCCAGGACACGGAGAATCTGATTCTGCAGATGGGGGTTGAGAGCAGTAATTTCTTTAATAAAAAGAGTGCTCCCTGCGGCCAGTTCCAGTTTACCCAGCCTGGTTCTCAATATTCCGGGCATAGCCCCTCTCTCGCAGCCAAAAATTTCTATTTCCTGGAGTGAATCTGGGACAGCGGCACAATCTACAATAATAAGGGGCCTTTTACAGCGTGAACTGCTATTATGAATAGCCCGGGCAAAAAGGCTTTTCCCGGTTCCGTATTCTCCCCTGATCAGGAGAGAAGCGTCGCTGCGGGAAGCACGTCGGGCCTTTTCAACAGTAGCCCTGAACGCCTTGCTCTGGCCAATCAGCGAATCAAAGCTGAACCTGCTTCCTGAAATCTTTTCAATTTGGGCATAAAGATTATCGATGACCGTATTGCTGTATTTCAGCTCGTCCATTAGCTTTAGAATATCGCAGACCGGTTGAAAAACGACGACTGCCCCCATCAGTTGCCCACCGACGATGATTGGCGAAGCGTTGGAAATCACATCAGCTTCAGATCCACCGACAAAAGTCCGATAACCGGTTACCGGTTTCTGCTGGATCAACGACTGAGAAAGTGCCCCATGCGGTGAAACATCAAATATGCTACGATTAATTCGTTCGCTTTCCGGAATTCCGGAAACCCTGGTAAAAGCGGGGTTTACATACTTGATGATCCCTTTTTCATCGACTACTTCAATAGCATCCTGGACTGCATTAAGAATCGCCAGCAGCTCACCCTTCAAAATCCGTGCCTCCTGGTAATGCTGTCTGGAGCTGATTATAGTACTTAAAACATAATTAGGAGGCAGCTCTTCAATTTTAAGCCGACCGTTAATTATCTTTCGCAAATACTCTCCTACCGCCTGCTCACCTGTAGCATCAACAATAGTATCAAGCTCAGGCAGCGCGGCAATTTTATCCAAACTTGTGGTAACAAACAAATTTTTTCTTTCTTTTTCAGTCAGCCAGCCGATTTCGCCGTCGAGACAGGCCACGGCAACCAGATTGACTTCCGGTGAATGATCGAATAACCGAATCAGACCGCTATCCTGTTCTTTTGTAATAATCAGCGCGGTATTGATCACAGCCCCGGTCTGCCTCCTTTCTTCACCTTAGAATATTCTTAAATATTAGAAGAAATCCTGCCTCAAACAGGCTATTTTCTTTGAATAAGCAGAAGTTTGTTCTGGAATTTACAGGCATCGCCCTTGTACAGATTCAAAGATTGACGAAAGCCGGAAAATGAATGTACTCATGTTGTCAAAATAACATGGAAGCTAAATAATGGAGGTAATGTTGAATTTAAGTTAAAAAGACTTTATAATTGTGTAGGTAGAAAAGAAGCGGGCGTGGCGAAACTGGCAGACGCGCTGGACTTAGGATCCAGTGGGAGCAATCCCTTGGAGGTTCAAATCCTCTCGCCCGCACCAGAGTATAAAACTACCCTTTAAAATTAAAACCTTTCACGCTTAATAATAATGCCCAGGCACAGGTCAATTTAATAGAATTTATACGGTAGAGAAAAGTAATCTAAAAACAATCTATTTATAATACTTTTATAAAGTTCAGGCGTTATAATAGAAACTATTTTGCTTGTTTCCGCTGAGCCGTAAAGCCCGAGAGTTAACGGTATTGCCTAACCAGAGGTAGCTATATATAATGGCCATATGAATTAATTTAGAGAAAGGAAAGACGCCTCCGTTATGGTGCTACTGTGGTCAGCAATAGTTATGTTACCACAGTGATTCATTTATTCAAGCTTCTAAGATATTTAGACCCGGCAGAACAAGTAAAACGGAACTTATATTTAAGAAACTAAAACTGCGGTGATGTCGGCAGCAAAGCAGTCTTCTGACAGTATTAACCCAATTAATCTATCTTAAGTTTTGATCCTCTGAAACTCCGGCAATAAAAAAACCTGCTTTACCTGCAGGATCCTTTTTTTGCCCTTTTTTCACGGTACATGTCATCGTCAGCTTCAGTAAAAACTTTCATCAGGGTTTTCTGATCATCCAACACCGTGGAAGAACCGATCGCTAAATCTATGTGATATTTTTTTTCACAGCGGCTATTGTAGGCCTCTACCTGTTTACGGATTCGATCTACAATTTGCCCGCACATTTCTTCATCTGTTTTTTTAAGCACCACTACAAATTCGTCGCCACCGAGCCGGGCGGCCAGATCTTCTTCCCTAAGAGATTCCCTTAGGACATCCGCTGTCGCTTTAAGAATTGCATCGCCCTGATGATGACCATAGGTATCGTTGATCTCCTTTAAGCCATTCAGGTCGCACATCAGAAAAGATATAGGATATTCATAGCCGCCTTCTAGCCTGTCCATGGCCCGATCTAAGGGGATCCGGTTGAAGAGTCCCGTCAGCTGATCATGCTGGCTGAGGTAGTGCAGATGTTCTTCATATTCCTTTTTCTCGGTAATATTACGGGAAATACCTATAAATACGGGATAATTTTCATTGCCGCGGTCAACGGAACCCTTCAGGGCGTGCCATTTAAAAGTTCCGTCTTTATAAAAAACCCGGTACTCAATCTGGCTGCTAACTGACTTTCCCTGAAAAACATCTTCGATAAAAGCTTTGCACAGTTTATAATCACCGGGATGAAGCAGGTTGAAGAAATGCTTCCCTTCAACCTCCGCCCGTTCATAACCGGCCAAGGTAGTTATGTTTGGTGAAATATAGGTGATTATTCCTTCCTGATCAACAGTAAAAATTATATCACTGGCATTTTCCACAAAACTTCTGAATTTGGCCTGGCTTTTTCGCAGTTCTTCTTCCGCCCATTTTCGCTCACCAATATCCCGGGTAACACAGATGACATATTTTTTCCCCTCCACTATGGCTCCACAAACATTTACCTCCGCATTGTAGGTGGTACCATCCTTACGGCGGTGAATAGTTTCAAAACAGGCGCTGACTTTGTCAAAATCCTGAAAGGAGTCACGGATTTCTTCTTCGGTGGTTGTGCCTTCCCAGTCCCAGGTGTGCAGGTTAACAATTTCTTCTTTTGAGTAACCGATCATATCACAGAACCGCTGGCTTGATTCAACCACCCGGTGATTCTCGTTGATTATGGCAATGCCATCTGTTGAAATATCTATCAACCTGCGCAGCCGGTAGTTGCTCTCTTCGTCGCCTGCTCCTGCTTTTCTCGCCAGATCA
>CAZDKY010000059.1:0-9871 GCA_964506505.1 uncultured Syntrophomonadaceae bacterium | reverse complement strand
ATAGGTCTTTTTTTGCTTCAGGTTATATTGCAGCGTGGCATTCCTTTTGATGTGAAGCTTCAGCAAAATAAACCGGTATCTCTCGGCAACCTGAGCGAGGAAAATTTTAATCTGGAAATAGAAAAAGGGCTGGCTGATTTAAGTGCAGGAAGGATTGCTTCAGCGGATCGCGTTGCAGAAAAGATTCGCCGGGATTACGATGTATGAGTACATGGCAAAGCAAGGGACTTCGTGTCCTGCCAATTGATAACTATCTGGTGTTTTATATGCCAGTGGAAAGCCAGAAAACTGCTGCTGTAATCCGCATTATGTACGGGGGCCGGAATATAGAGGAACAATTGAACCGGGCAGAAGTGGACAACTATAATGAGAAAGCCGTGGATTAACACGGCTTTTCGTTTGAGCAAATGTTACCCTAAAAAACACGAAAAAGAAAAGCACCTCCAGTATATACCATATACCTTGCCATAAAGCTACTCTCTAATACCCTGGAGCTTGAATATAGTCAAGCTCCAGGGTATAATTTACGTATAAAAATTACGTAAGGATGATTGCTGTGAAAAAAAATCGTCTAGAAGCGAGGCTCGAGATTCGGCTTCTGCCTGAAAAATTACAGATTCTAAAGGATGAAGCGGCGAGAAAGAATACTTCAATTGGCGGTATAGTGCGTGAGGCAATAGACAGTTATTGCGCCGTTTCTGCTGAAGAAAAACTGGCAGCAGTGAGAAAGCTTGCAGAGCTTAAGACACCTGTGGCTGCCTGGGATAAAATGAAGAAGGAAATTGCAGCGGAGTATAAATCAGATTGATGAAAATATTTATTGATACAAATATACCGATGTATGCCGCTGGTAAAGAGCACCATCTGAAGGATGGTTGTGTTAGGATTCTGAATGCGGTAGCATCCGGTGAGTTGGAAGCATATACTGATTCCGAGGTATTCCAGGAAATTCTTTATCGCTGCTATCATCCAGGCCAGGTTGATAGGGGTTGTCAGGTCTTCGATCTTTTTTCAACAATAATGAATGGTAATGTTTTGCCTGTTACCCATCGGGATGTGAATCAGGCCAGGTTGCTTGCTGAATCTGAGCCGGCTGCAGGCTTGTCGCCACGTGATCTTATTCACCTTGCTGTTATGTTAAACAATGGTATCGATACGATTGCCACCACAGACCGAGCCTTTACCAGGGTTGATGCAATAAAAGTGTACGCACTTTAAAAATGGATCAATCAGGCTTAAGGATGTTCTGTTGCTCTCAATGTTTGCCAATTAATTTAGAAAATGTAGTTTAGAAGGGAAAGGTTATGGCCAAGCTTGGAGAAACTAATGTCAGGCAGTATTTAGAAAGCAGAGGCCTGACTGTAAGGAAAATTCCGGAGAGTAACTTTAAAACAGTTGATTTCGCAGTTCAGGACAGGGGTGAACTGGCTTTTTACCTGGAAGAAAAAACTCTCGAGCTTACTCCTGTAGCCTGGGGAAGCATAGATCCTGTCTATAATAATATTGCCAGGCATATAAAGGAAGCAATTCGGCAGTTTAGCAGCATGAATCCGGATAAAAATGTTCCCAACGTCCTGGCTATAACCAGCATGGATCCGACCAAAACGATAAATCACCTTTTTTCAACTTTAACGGGGCAGATAATCACAAACAGCGGCAGACTGCAATTGATCGATAAAATGAGATTCATTAAGGATGATTTAACTTTAATCGATCTCTATCTCTGGTTTGACCAGGACCAGTTTGCAGGACATATCTGGGAAGTGGCCTGCGCAGAACATCAGGAAAAACTGACCTCACTGCTGGGCCTTGTAGATTAGTTAAATGTGGGGAGAGAACGATAACGATATGGAAGCATTTCAGGAGTTCCTGGCACGTATTGAAAACCAGCAGCACCGGTTGATTATTCTTTAATTGAGTAAATGATTAAATTTAATATTCAAGACAAGGCAAAATAAAAGACTTTTCGGCGGAAACGAATGAAAAACAATAGTTACTGGAGCTAAAAATAAAAGGGCGATTTCGGTTTTGCTACAGATGAAGGACTTGATCGAAGAAGGGGTATGTTTAAGGTGAAATCAGTTGTCATTTACAAATCTAAAACCGGTTTTGTCAGTAAATATGCACAATGGCTGGCAGAAGCGCTGCCGGCAGATCTATTTGAGCTTTCACAGGCTAATCCTGATATGCTGGAAGAGTACGATGCGGTGGTCTATGGCGGCAGCCTGCATGCCGTCGGTATTATCGGGATCGATTTTATTAAGAATAATATTGACAGGATGAAGGGGAAAAAAGTAACTGTTTTTGCTGTTGGCGCTTCTCCACCAGGCGAGGAGGTAATAAAAGAAATTATTGATAGTAATATTCCCCGAGAGCAGCAGGATCAGATCAAATTTTTCTACTTGCGGGGCGGCTTTAACTATAAGAAATTGCCAATTGGTGATAAGCTGCTAATGTCTTTGCTGAAAATAAAAATAAAGAGGAAAAAGAAACAGGGAAAAGTTTTGAGCCGGGATGAAAAAGGGATGCTGGCTGCTTACGATAAACCGGTCGATTTTACAAAAAAAGAGTACATTGATGCTATAGTGGAACATGTAAATTCCTGATCATGCCTGGTAGTTGCTTGGCCGGTTTTAAAAATCTGCAGTTATAATAACCAGATATTTTGAAAGGATCTTGATAAAAAATGGAAATGTATCACAATGAACAAAACTCAAAGAGTGCTGAAGTCAAACCTTACAAGCTGCTCATGTTTACCTGCTACGGTGGTTGTGCCCTGGGGGTTGCTGCTTCCAAGGCCTGTATCAGGTTGTGGGAGGAAAACCCGGATGATATTAAAATTGGTTGCCTGCCTGCTGTTATCGTTCCCTGGAAGCTGAAGGAAATCATCCGGAATTCTGAGAAGCGCATTCTAATTGATGCATGTGCTATCAGGTGCGGGTTCAAACTGGCTGAGAAAGAAGGGTTGACAGTAAACCGGTATATCGAGTTGACCTCAACGATGGGTATGAAAAAAATAAAAAAAATTCCTTCCAGGGAACTGGAAGATGAAGTTTATCAATTGATCAAGAGCGAAATAGAAGCGCTTTTTGCGAACTAAGAATTGAGATGCCGGGGCCTTATACAAAATACATGAATACGAAAGGCACGATTATCTGAAGAGAGAGTACCTTACACAGCAGGAGGATGGAAACGAAAAAGGGATCTTTATCGTACTTGATGGCCAGGATGGTCATCACGAAGAGGCCTGCCGGGGAAGAGGCTAAGAAGCAGGTCGGAAAGTCACGGCCGGAAACCCGGCGGATCAGCAGGGCGACCAAAAAAGAACTGGCAAAAATGATCGTAATGGCGATTGCTACGAGCATCACCATGCGCAAATCGGAAAGCCCGGTCAGCGTCTCCGGCAGCAAGTTGTCTGCCACGACTATGCCCATCCCTACCAGCATCAGGTTAAAAAGGCGGGGCGGAATAGACAGGGGTTCCGCTCCTATCAGGGTAATCAGGGCTATAGCGAACATTGAGCCTACCATAATACCCGCCGGCACTCCCAGATAGTAAAAAATGGTCCCCCCTCCAATGGCGACGGCAAAGATCAGCATTATCCTGCCTGCGGGCCTGTAGTTTTTTCCGATCCAGCGTTCCGGTTTTTCTGTTGAAATATCGGACTGCCGCTTTACCCCCGGGGGAAAGAACTGCCAGAAGGATGCGAAAGATGCCCTTACCCTATGTTTTAAATCAGCAGCTGGGTTTTTTCTTGCGGGGGCATTTTCATTACTATTGGCAGGTGAACTGTAGTTTGTTATCTTTCCGGTCCTGTCTGATTCGCTATTCTGTATGCTTACCAGTTTTCTAACAATAATGGGGAACAGGATAAAGGTGAGCAGCAGGCGGGTCATCTGCATTATAATAATGAAGCCCAGGTCTGCATTAACATCCATGGCGATGATGGTCATTTCCACCACCCCGGCCATGCTGAAGGAGAGCAGGGCGGTATGGAGATCAAGGCTGGTCAGTCTGGCCATAACCGGTCCCATGATAAATATTACAGACTGAGCCCAGAGGACAACAAGAATAGCGGGAACGAACATCAATCGCAGACCCTGGATGTTTTTCCGGTTAACCATCGAACCGATCCGGATGCCGATTAGAATCTGCAGGGAAGGGAACAACCAGGCGGGGCTAAGAGGAATATCCATACCCAGGGCCCGCAGAATTGTTATTGCAGAAAGAGAACCGAGAAAAGGAGCTACCGGTATTCGCAATTTCGAGAACAGGGCCCAGCCGGCTGAACCCACTAGAAATAATAAGATGGTTTCCCAAACAATTTTCAAGGCCATAACTTTATATTATCAGCTATTTAAGGACGGGAATCAAGTCACTGTTCGCACTGGTAATTGCCCCGGGTGAATATTTTTTTCATGTAGCTATAGCTGACATCATGCAGAATGAGACTGAACGACAAATGAGTGCTCTTACTGGGGTATAGTGGGTTGACCTCTCTGTTTATAAGGAAAATCTGGCTCATGAAGGCTCGGATTTGCCCATAAGGCCAGGCAAATATGATACAATGAAAAACAATACTGTTCTTTAACATCCCAGAAAAGTATTTTTAAATTTAATCGTTTAACTGGCAACAGCAGAAAATTTACATTCAGGAGTGGTGCGGAAGATGTACAAGATCACATTAATCCCGGGAGACGGTATCGGTCCTGACCTGACCAGGGCGACGGTAAGAGTTCTGGAAGCATCGGGAGTGGAGTTTGACTGGGAAGAAGTCATCGGGGGCGAGATTGCCCTGCAAAAAACCGGCGACGTTCTCCCGGAAGAGACTCTCGAATCGATCAAGAGAAATAAAATTGCCCTGAAAGGTCCCATGACTACACCGGTAGGCGAAGGTTTTCGCAGTGTGAACGTGGCCTTAAGGCAAATTTTAAATTTATATGTCAATTTAAGGCCTTTTAAAACGATCAAGGGTATACCGAACACCTTTTTTGACAATATTGATCTGGTGATCGTCAGGGAAAACACTGAAGATCTTTATTCCGGGATTGAACATATGATCGGTGATTATGCCGGGGAAAGCATCAAAATTATTACCCGTCCGGCCAGCGAGCGTATAGTTAGGTACGCCCTGGAATATGCCATTCAAAATAAAAGGCGTAAAGTAACAGCCGTTCATAAGGCTAATATTATCAAGTGCAGCGACGGACTTTTCCTGAAAGTGGCGCGAGAAGTGGCCGAAGAGTACCCCCAGATGGAATTCGAGGACCGCATCGTTGACAACATGGCCATGCAGCTGGTGCAGAAACCGGATCTGTATGATGTTGTCGTTGCTCCCAACCTCTACGGCGATATTCTCTCCGATTTATGTGCCGGTTTAATCGGGGGGCTGGGCATAGCCCCGGGAGCCAATATAGGTAAGGATATAGCTACTTTTGAACCGGTTCACGGCAGTGCCCCGAAATATGCAGATCTGAACGTAGCCAACCCGACGGCGATGATCCTTTCCGGCGTGATGATGCTGAGACACCTGGATGAAGAGGAAGCGGCGGTGAGGGTGGACAAAGCATTGGAAAAAGTTATTGGCGAAGGGAAAACCGTCACCCGGGACCTGGGTGGAACGGCCAAAACCTCGGAGTTTGCCGAGGCTATCATTGCGGCGATGGAATAGTTTCTTACTGAATAATTTATAGAAAGCAAGCTGACTTGATGAAACCCGGGCTTTATCTTCTTGCAGAAGAGAGAAACAACTTATTCAGCGCGCTGGATCCGCGGGGTCTTGCCGAAAAGCATCCCTTATGGGCGGAAGATGTCCGGCGCCTGGGGCCGTGGGTGAAAACTGTCATCCCGGACAAAAGCGGCAACGGCAGGGGGATGGCCGCCTGGCGCTCCGGTTCCGTATCTGCAAATTTTGCTTCCCTGGTGTGTGGCAGTTGCTCTTCCACCATGGATGCGCTGCGTTATCTGATCGATGTCTTTGGCCTTTCCCCCTGGGATGGCCTGCTGGCCGTAGAGCAGAAAGAGGGGCGGGGCCGGAGAAGCCATTTCTGGGTTTCTCCTCCCGGAAATCTTTATGTTTCTTGGCCCTGGCCTGATCCGGGCAGGGAGCGGGAGGCTGTTAACCGCTGGTGGAAGGTAACCTCTCTTCTGGCCGGGGAACTGACTGCGGTAGTGCTGGAAAGTTTCGGAGTGGAAACGTTTGTCAAGTGGCCCAATGATATTCTGGTTAACGATAAAAAGATCTGCGGCATCCTGGTTGAAAAACGGGATGGGCGCACCATTGTGGGGGTTGGCCTCAATCTTGTTTATGCTCCCCAGCAGGGAAAACTTAAAGAACCGCCGGCGACAGAACCGGTAAGTCTGCAGGAGATGGGAGAATCTGTGTCGCCCCTCCAATTCTGGCTCCGCTTTGCGGAGACCGGACGCCTCAGATTTGAGCAAATAGTGGAATCCATGGCTCCCGAAGATTTTGTCATGTTGCTCCAGCGCCGCCTGGCCTGGAAGGGTAAAACGGTATTGATAAGGAAGAGCGACGATGAGGCATACATGGCGGAGATCAGCGGCCTTTCTCCGGATGGGGGCCTGCTGGTAATCAGGGAGGGAAAGCTCGAAACTGTTTATACGGGGAGTATTCTCCCTGCCGGCAGTGTCGATTAAAGATAAGACCTTACAAACAAAGACAGCCACAAGCCGCGGAGGAACCGGAAGTGCGGCTGAGGGCAGCTTCAAATAAATGTGGGAAAAGAAGGTAATGCCAAAATGGCTGCAGACAAACTGGAAAGAAAAAGTTTTGAACAGGTCAGGGCGGAACTGGAAGGCCAGCCCATCCTGATTGCCAACCGGGGTATTTCTGCCCGGCGGATCAGCCGTTCTATCAGGGAGCAGCTTGATGCCGTGGCCATTGTCACGGCAACCGACGTGGATAAAACTTCTCCTTCCACCCTGGGAGCCCAGGAGCTGATGCTCCTCGGAGCCGATCCCCAGGCTTACCTTGATCTGGACAGGATTGTCCGTAAAGCAAAGGAAAGAGGAGCTATCGGGATTCATCCGGGCTGGGGTTTCGGTTCGGAAGATGACTCTTTTCCCACCAAATGCAGCCAGGCGGGTATAATTTTCATCGGCCCTTCTGCTGAAGCGATGCACATTTTAGGGAATAAGGTGGCTGTCCGCCGCCTGGCTATTGAACAGGATATTCCGGTCGTGCCCGGCTCTGAAGGGGCGGTAACGGTCGACGAGGCAGGGAAGATAGCGGGCGAAATAGGTTTCCCCATCATGATCAAGGCGGAAGGTGGAGGAGGGGGCCGTGGAATCTACGAGGTCTACTCTGAAGATCAGCTGGAATCTTCTTTCCACAAAGCTTCGGTAATGGCCGAAGCCTCCTTTGGCAACCCCCGTGTTTTCGTGGAGAAATTTTTGACCCGGGTCCGCCATATTGAGATCCAGGTAATCGCCGATCATTACGGGAATATATTTGCTTTTGACGAGCGCGACTGCACGGTACAGCGGAATCATCAGAAGCTCATTGAAATAACACCGTCGCCCTGGCCCCTGATGACCGAAGAACTGCGGCAGCAACTGAAAAACTATGCCAGGAAATTGATCGGGGCGGTGAATTATTATTCCCTGGCTACGGTGGAGTTTCTTGTTGACGAACATGGTCATCCGTACCTGATTGAAGTGAATACCCGCTTGCAGGTGGAACATGGTATCACCGAGTGCCGCTACGGTATCGATCTGGTGGAAGAGCAGATCGCCGTGGCCTTTGGGGCGGAGCTCAGGTTTTCTGAAGAGAATACCTGTCCCAATTTGCACGCCCTGCAGTGCCGGATTAACTGTGAGGACCCGCAGAACGGCTTTGCTCCCAATGCGGGGAGTATTACCCGCTATATATCTCCCGGAGGGCAGGGAGTGCGGCTTGATTCATGTGTAACAGACGGATACGAATTCCCTTCCCAGTATGATTCTGCTGCCGCTCTCCTGATCACTTATGGCAATTCATGGCTCAAGGCAGTGAAGATCATGCAGCGGGCTCTCAGGGAATACATGGTCGGCGGGGTCAAGACTACCATTCCCTTTCATAAAAAGATTATCAAACACTCCAATTTCCTGGGTGGCGATTATGACACCAGGTTTATTGAGAACCACCCGGAACTGATGTTTTATACAGATATGGAACCGGAGAGTCTGCGCCTCTCCAGGCTGGTGGCGGAAATATCGGCCAGGGGTTATAACCCCTTTGTTGAGCTGGAAGAGTACCGGAACCGCGGCGACAAGCGCCTGGGGCGACTGGAAGTGATCCAGCCGAAGATGGGCGAACAGGATCCCCGGGTTTTACGATATCCGCGCGGTGACTGCCAGGCTGTCCTGGAAATGGTCCGTGAAACCAGGCAGCAGGGCATTGTCCATTTTTCCGATACCACGACCCGTGATATTACCCAGTCAAACAGCGGTAACCGCTTCCGGCTGGCTGAGGACCGAGTTATCGGTCCCTATCTTGACCGGTGCGGCTTTTTCTCCCTTGAAAACGGTGGTGGGGCTCATTTCCACGTAGCCATGCTGGCGAATATGACCTATCCCTTTACCGAAGCAGCGGAGTGGAATGAATTTGCGCCCGGGACTATGAAACAGATCCTGATCCGTTCCACCAACGTCCTGGGCTACAGGCCCCAGCCTCGCTCCATGATGCAGCAGACCGGCGAGATGATCTGTGAACATTACGATGTGATCCGCTGTTTTGATTTCCTAAACCATATTGAAAATATGTTGCCCTTTGCTGAGATCGTTCTTTCCGGTAACGAGCGCATCTTCGAACCGGCCATTTCCCTTTCTTATGCCCCCGGATTTACGGTGGAGCACTACCTGCAGGTTACCGAAGAGATTCTGGCCATGTGTGGAAAGGCGGCCGGCGTGAGTGCTAAAAAGGCCTCGAGGATGATCATCCTGGGCTTAAAAGATATGGCCGGGGTTTGCCCACCCTGGTTTATCCGGCCGCTGGTAAAAGCGATCCGGAAGAAATATCCGGAAATGGTCGTTCATTATCACCGGCATTATACTGACGGGCTGTTCGTTCCCTCTGTGGGAGCAGCTGCAGAAGCCGGTGCTCATATTGTCGATACAGCCATCGGGGCGGCGGTCCGCTGGTACGGACAGGGCGAAGTAATGTCCACAGCCGCATTTTTAAAGGGCGAAAAAGGTTTGTCCAACCGCCTGGACTGGGAAGCGATCCGTGAATGCGGGTTTGTCCTGAAACAGATCATGCCTTATTTTGATCGCTACTGTTCGCCCTATTTTAAAGGCATCGATTATGACGTGGTCGAACATGGCATGCCCGGTGGGGCAATATCTTCTTCGCAGGAAGGGGCCATGAAACAGGGCTATATCAAGTTACTGCCCCATATGCTGCGTTTTCTGGCCGGCACGCGCAAAATAATTCGCTACCACGATGTCACTCCAGGCTCTCAAATTACCTGGAATACGGCTTTTCTTGCTGTCACCGGGGCGTACAAGCGCGGCGGTGAGCCTTATGTCCGCCGGTTACTGGAAGTTCTTGAAGCGGCGGCTTCGTTTCCCGACAGCAAGCAGTCAGAAAAGGTAAAAGAAGATCGCCTGAAAATATACCGTGACAGCAATGATGCTTTCCGCGATCTGCTGCTGGGCAAATACGGCCGTTTTCCCCTGGGGTTCCCCCCGGACTGGGTTTATCAAAGTGCCTTTGGCAAAGATTATAAAAAGGCTTTACAGAACCGGACGGAAGATTCTCCTCTCTCCGGTTTAAAAGAAATCGATATCAAAGAGGAAGCCCTTTCCCTGCAGGAGAAGATCAAGAGAATCCCCACCCGTGAAGAATTGGTCATGTACCTTAATCACCCGG
>CAZDKY010000058.1:0-22637 GCA_964506505.1 uncultured Syntrophomonadaceae bacterium | reverse complement strand
AGGGTCCGGGAAAAATAGTGTTCGCCCGTGTCATCATACTTATAATTGAAGTAGAAATAGTCGGTTTCCTCCGGGAACAAGGCTGCCCTGATGGACGTTTCGCCCGGCGCGGCAATTGGCCCGGGTGGCAATCCTTCATGAAGGTAAGTATTGTACAGCGAAGGGATCATCGTATCGGCGGCGGTAAGAAACTCTTTAGTTTCACCAAGTACATATTGAACAGTAGCACAGGATTCCAGGGGTTGGCTGATCCGTAAACGATTGTAAAATACCCCGGCAATTAAAGCCCTTTCGTGATCGACCCGACCTTCCCGTTCCACTATTGATGCCAGGGTAAGGATCTCATGCAGACTGTATTCCCTTTCCCCTAATGCTGCAACAAAATCCGGCGAACTGATAATTTGATCCAGCCGCTGCATCATCATGACAATTATTTCTTCTTCATCAAACTCACCGCTTATTTCATAGGTGTCGGGGAAAAGATACCCTTCCAGCAGGTATTCCACCTTGGTGCTGTCAATCTCCCGCAGGTATGGAAAACTGGACAAGATGTTTTCTGAAGGGCTTCGTGCAAGGCGGAGAAATTCTTCTTCAGCCAGGTTCTCTTCCGCAAGCCTGGCCGCTATTTCTTCCACCGTAAATCCTTCCGGGATAGTAAACCAGATCGTCTCGCGGTATACTTCTCCACCCTGAACAAGGGCAACAATTTCTTCAAGTTCCATAGCCGGGTTCAACATGTACTGACCGGCGATGAAACCTCGATCGAGCTCGTTGATGCGGGCATAAAAACGAAAGGCCAGTTCGTTTTGAATCAGCCCTTCTTCATAAAGTATGGAAGCGATCGTCTCGGTGCCGGCCCCGGACGGAATTTCAATAACTTTGTATTCATCCTCGGCGGCAGTATCTACAGGCTGCAGCATCTGTTGATAATAACTATTCAAGGCATAAACCACTGCTATCGCCAAAACAACCATTAGAGCAAGAATAATCAATATTCTTTTAAACATCTTTCAGCCCCTTTAAAAACGATCTTCCTGGTCTTCCATTTCGTTCATCTCCACGCGTTCTTCCCAAACTGCCGCTACCACGTCCCACTCGGTGTCGTCATCTACCTCAATAAGCATTTCTTCTCCTTCTTCCATCTCAATACGGAAGATGTAAGCATCGTCTTCAAAATCAATTTCAGCATTTTGTTCATCTTTTTCCACGTAAATAACCGGGACCAAAATGGCATACTCTTTCAGGTCCACAGGAAAACGATCCACCATGGCGAAATCGTGCTCGTTTCCATCTTCGTCAACTAAAACCAGAATATCTGTTTTTTCTTCTCCATTGTCTTTCATTTTATGCACCTCATTTTTCCTGCAGGCTGTTTTTCGAACCACAACCGGCATATTCGTCCTTTCCCTCAGCGGGAAGATATATATAAATCGAGGATCAAAACCGCTGCCAGTTTATCTCGTGTTTCGCGGCGTTTCCTGCGGCTTGCTCCCCCCGCAATCATAGTTCTTTCAGCACCGGCCGTAGTAAGCCGTTCATCTATTAAAAAAACCGGTAATTTCAATTTCCGGCGCAGTTTTTCAGCAAACTTTTCCGCTTTTTTCGAAGCAGGCCCCCTGCTCCCGTTCATGTTGAGCGGATTGCCAACCACCACTTCAGAAACTTCGTATCGTCTACAGATTTCCTCAATTTCATTAAGGGCATTTTCAAGTCGGTCATAGCTGATGACAGATATCCCCTGTGCAGTCAAGCCCAGGGGATCGGTAACAGCCACACCGATACGTTTTTCTCCGGGATCCAAACCGAGAATGCGCACTGTTGTCTGTTCCTCGCTTTTGTTTCTCAGAGCCTGTTTTTT
The DNA here is from genome assembly GCA_964506505.1 of uncultured Syntrophomonadaceae bacterium. GTDB lineage: Bacteria > Bacillota > Dethiobacteria > DTU022 > DTU022 > M55B129. The sequence continues at coordinate 20,779 of CAZDKY010000058.1, read as the reverse complement.
TCAGTCAGTTTAAGGTATGTACCAACCATTTCTTCAAGCAGTTCATCGCGTTCAACCTGTCTAATCAGGCTGCGAGCGTTCTTGTGGCTGGTAATGTAGGCCGGATCACCTGATAAAAGATAGCCCACCAGCTGATTTAAAGGATTATACCCCTTCTCTTTCAGAGCCTGGTAAACTGTTGTCAGGACTTTCCGGGCCTTGTTGTCAGTCTCTTCGCCTTCCACCGTGAAAAGAACAGTTTCTTCATGATTATTATCCTGCATATTCAGATCCTCCGGCTTCATGATTATTTTCGAACGGTCCTTTCATTTCAACTGAGCCCGGACCAAATCTTCAACCACCTGAAGCGCTTCGGGCAGGGCTGCCGGGTTTTTACCGCCGGCCTGAGCCAGCTCCGGTTTGCCTCCGCCTCCTCCGCCAACCATTTTGGCCACTTCCTTGATTATTCTGCCGGCATTGAGACCTCGTTTTACCAACTCTGGGCTTACAGAACCGACAAGAATCACCTTTCCGTTGCTGACTGCACCAAGAATGATCACTGCTGAATCAAGTCTGTTTCTTATTTCATCAACGGCCAGTCGCAGGGCATCGGCGCTCTCTACCTGAACGGGAGCACTGAGCACCTTTACCCCTTCCACTTCTTTAACAGATGAAAGCAGGGAAGCCGCCTCCATGGACGCCAACCGCTGTTTCATCTCCTGTTCATTTTTCTGCAACTGCTTGTATTCATTCATGTGTTCAGCAAATTTTTCTTCAAGCAGTTTAAAAGAAGAATTTAGATCATCGGCAATCAACCTGAGCAGCTTATCCTTTTCCACTGTCCACTGATAAGCCTTCATCCCCGCCACCGCTTCGATACGGCGCAAACCTGAACCGATTCCTTCCTCGCTAACGATTTTGAACAGGCCGATATCTCCGGTGGCCGAGACATGGGTTCCACCGCACAGCTCCCTGGTATATTCTCCGGCAGATACCATCCGAACTTCTTTTTGATCATACTTTTCAGTAAAAAGAGCCGTTGCTCCCGCTTTTTTAGCCTCTTCCAGATTGGTTACTGTGGCTTTAACTTCAACATTGGCCATGATCATCCTGTTTACTTCCTCTTCCACAGTCAGCAGCTCTTCTTCGGTTAATGCGGAAAAATGATTGAAATCGAACCGCAGGCGGTCGGCGGCGACCAGGGAACCGGCCTGGTTTACGTGATCACCCAGTGTATTACGCAGGGCCCGGTGGAGCAGGTGAGTGGAAGAATGGCTGCGGCAGGAACCCTGCCGTCTTCCGTTATCAACCGCTGCCAGCACTGTTTCCCCTGCATCTATTTCTCCTTCTTCCACCTTACCACGTTGGACAATCTGTCCGCCTGGAGCAAAGACTGTATCTTCAACAATGATTCTTCCCCGCTGTCCTTCAATCGTCCCCCTGTCTCCAACCTGGCCGCCTGCCTCAGCATAAAAAGGAGTCCGATCCAGCAATATTTCCACAGTTTCACCCTGTTTTGCCGCTTTACGTTCTTCTCCAGCAACCAGCAACAGCAAAACCGAAGCCTCATTTCTTAGCATTTCGTATCCAGTAAAAATGGTATTCAAATTTTCGGCTGCCCGGTAGCGAGAAGCTCTCTCTCGATCGACACTGCTATGGGCGGCAGCCCTTGCTCTTTCCTGCTGCTCCCGCAGGTTCTGTTCAAAAGATGCCCCGTCAATTTCCAGTCCTTCTTCTTCCAGGATTTCAGCTGTTAGATCAAGGGGAAATCCGTAGGTATCGTAAAGTTTAAATGCCTGTTCACCGGGCAAAATCTTCTGGCCATTACGCCTCATCTTTTCAATGTAGTTGTTCAGGATCTCCGTCCCCTGGGCCAGAGTTTCCTGAAATTTTTCTTCTTCTACCTTTACAATCTGGCGGATGTAATCCTGTCGTTCTTTCAGTTCCGGGTAGGTGGAACCCATCAAGTCTGTGACCAGGGTAACGGCATCGGTCATAAAGTTGCCCTCAATACCGAGGAGCTTGCCGAAACGGATCGCCCGCCGCAGGAGGCGGCGGAGGACATAACCCCTACCCTCATTGGATGGCAACACTCCATCGGATATTAAAAATGCAGTTCCGCGGCTGTGTTCGGTGACAATACGTAGAGGCACTTCTTCTCCGCGCTTACCGGCGACAACAAGATTGGAGAAGTGATTGTAAAGAGGTTTCACACAGTCGGTCTCATATATGGAATGTACTCCCTGCATGGCTATGGCCATCCTTTCCAGGCCGGCCCCGGTGTCGATATTTTTATGTTCCAGCTCGGTTAACTCGCCGTTCGGTTCCCTGTTAAACTGGGTAAAGACAAGATTCCATATTTCCAGGAAACGGTCACAATCACAACCAACAGCACAGTCGGGACGGTCACATCCCACTTCTTCACCCAGATCATAATATATCTCGGAACAGGGTCCGCAGGGTCCGAGACCAATTTCCCAGAAATTATCTTCTTTACCCAGTCTGACAATCCGGTCGGTGGGTACTCCAATTCTTTCATTCCATATTTTATAAGCTTCTTCGTCTTCTTCGTAGATGCTAACCCAGAGCCGATCCACAGGTAAACGATAACCATTCAAGACCAGATCCCAGGCCCAGGAAATGGCCTCTTCTTTAAAATAATCACCAAAAGAAAAATTACCGAGCATCTCAAAAAAAGTGGCATGTCTGCCTGTATGGCCAACGCGATCGATATCGGGTGTGCGCAAGCATTTCTGACAGGTAGCCACCCGGGGATGCGGCGGTTTCTTTTCACCGGTAAAATAGGGTTTCAAGGGAGCCATGCCGGCGCCTATTAAAAGCAGTGTCGGATCACTCTGAGGTATGAGTGAAAAGCTGGGCATGACAAGGTGATCTTTAGAACTGAAATAGTCTAAAAAGATTTCGCGAATTTTGCTGGATTGCATCGGTTAACCTCCCTTTTAGGTTACCGCAATTATATCTGTTTTCGAGAAGACATGTCAATAAAAGGAACGCTGAAAACGCTTTTACTTCCTACATCTTCTTCCACTTGCCCCGACCGCGGGTAACCGTTTTAAAACCATCAATAAAGGATCGTCTCAAACGGGCTGGAATTTCAATTACAACATTAATTTCCCGACCATAATCTGCTTTATAAATCAACCCGTTTTTACACTCAAGCAGCCTGTTGACTGCCCCGAAATCTTCGTATGAAACTGTCAGGCGGTATGATTGGACAGGCGCCCTGATCTTGAGGGCAGTTTTTTCAAGGCAGACCCTGGCGCATTCCCTGTAAGCCCTGGTCAGACCTCCTATCCCCAGCTTTATACCGCCAAAATAACGTGTTCCGATGATCAGGACATCAGAGACCTTATTACCCTGCAGGGTCTGCAGCATGGGCGGTCCGGCTGACCCGGCCGGCTCGCGATCGTCGGAAGCACGCTCAATCATATCGCCTCCCGCTCCAATGCGGAAAGCATAGGCATGGTGTGTTGCATCGGGAAATTCGGCAGCTACACTGTCAAGGTATCGCTGGACTTCTTCCTCCGATTCAACGTGGAAAAGACTGCCTATGAATCGAGAATTTTTAACATTGAACTGATTCCGCACTGCTTTTTCCGGGATCAGGTAGTTTTTAGAAGCAGGCATCGTTTCACTCTTCCGGTGGGTGATCTTTTTGTTCACGCTCTGTTTTACTTATGTTCTCAAGGTAACTCTGCAGTTCTCTTTCCCTTCCCTGAGCGGTGGGACAATAAAACTGCTTACCCACCAGGGCTGGAGGCAGATATTCCTGTGCTGTGTAATGTCCTGGATAATCATGGGGATAGCGATAATCCACCCCGTGTCCCATTTTTTTTGCGCTTTTGTAACTGCTGTCTTTCAGGTGATCGGGGACTGACCTGTTTTCCTCTTCCTCTACCATTTTCATAGCTTCTTCAAGGGCCAGGTAAGCAGCGTTGCTCTTGGGAACCGAGGCCAGGTATGCGGCAGCCTGGGCCAAAGGAATTCTTCCTTCCGGCAGTCCTATCATCTGGACAGCCTGGGCGGCGGCAACAGCAAGGGGCAGGGCATGCGGATCGGCATTGCCTATATCCTCCGAAGCACTGATGATCAACCGGCGGGCAATAAAAAGCGGATCTTCCCCTCCCTTGAGCATACGGGCCATCCAGTAAAGAGCTGCATCGGGATCACTGCCTCGTATCGACTTGATGAAGGCTGAAGCCATGTCAAAATGACTGTCACAGTCTCGATCATATCTGAGCAAACGTTTCTGCATAGCTTTGGCAGCCGTATCGGCCGTAATTGCGATCGAATCTTCTTCTCCTTCGCCAATCAAGGCTGCCATTTCAAGAGCATTTAGAGCAGCCCGGGCATCACCGTTAGCCTTATCGGCAAAATAATCCAGAGCTTCGGGATCTATTTTAATCTTGATCTTACCCAGCCCGCGGTCAGAATCGGCAAGCGCTTCTTTCATCAGGACAACAATTTCACTTTTCCGCAGAGGTTCAAAGGGAAAAAGCCGCAGCCTCGAAAGCAAAGGGGCCGTCAGGTAAAAAAAAGGATTCTCAGTGGTAGCGCCAATGAAAATAACTGTTCCCTGCTCTACCGCCGCCAGGAGAACATCCTGCTGTGCTTTATTAAAACGGTGTATCTCATCAATAAACAAGATTGTTCGTTTATCGTGCAGTGACCAGTTATCCCGTGCCTCATCAATCACTGCCCTCACTTCTTTAACTCCGGCCGCTACGGCATTTAACTGGACAAAATCAGCTTTTGTAACCGAAGCTATAACTTTTGCCAGGCTGGTTTTTCCCGTTCCCGGAGGTCCGTTGAAGAGAAGAGAAACCAGGTGATCTGATTCAATAATTCTCTGCAGTGGTTTACCGGGACCGATTATTTTCCCCTGGCCGACAAAGTGAGAGAGGTTTTCCGGGCGCATGCGCCGGGCCAGCGGTCCTTCTTCTTTGATCTTTTTCTCCCAACCGAGGGTTATCAAGTCCACCACTAAATCCCCTTTCTATTTTTTCTATTTGAGTACATGTTGCATTACAGTCTAAGTGATATATAAGGTCATCATCCCAATGTCGGTCATAAAAAGCACTCCCTACCCAACACCGGCCCGGTGTCAGCAAGGAGTGCTTCTAGACTTTGACTGGTTTTCCACGACGGCCTGTTCGTTTAAATAGTATGTTTATTCGTTCTCTTCTTCAATTACGCGATCTACTGACGCCCGGGCGAACTTTAAGTTGAGATTATCAGCAACCCGCAGCGAGATCGTCGTATCGTCGATCTCCTTGATTACGCCGTGAATACCACCTATTGTAATAACACGATCGCCTTTATTAAGGCTCTTAAGCATTTCCTGCCTCTTTTTCTGCTGTTTTTGCTGCGGACGAATCAGCAGGAAGTAGAAAAGGACGAACAACAAAATAAGCGGGATAAATGGTCCTAAAGATTCCAGGTTCACTAATCAGCACCTCCATATAAATATTTAAGTTTTGGCCCCTCTTTTCGGTAGTACTGGTCAAATCGGTTTTCACTTAAAGCTTTCCTGATTTTCCGCATCAACCGATTCAAGTAATACAAATTGTGATAGGTAGTCAGGCGCAGGCCCAGTATTTCTCCTGCATTCATCAGGTGCCTTATATATGCCCGACTGTAATTCCTGCAGACGGGGCAATCGCAACTTTCATCCAGCGGAGAAAGATCCGTCGCATAGACACTGTTGCGTATCTGCAGGTAACCCTTGTCAGTCATCACCCGGCCATTACGGGCTATGCGGGTCGGCAAAACACAGTCAAATATATCTATTCCCCAGCGCACTCCTTCAAGCAGGGCATCCGGGGAACCAACACCCATCAGGTAGCGTACTTGATCCGGAGGTAATTCATCCACCGTCCAGCTTAATGTTTCATACATTAAATCTTTCGGTTCGCCAACGCTTAAACCGCCAACCGCATAACCATCAAAACCTATTTCGACCAGGCCTGCCGCGGAAGCACGGCGCAGATCCTTGAAAACCCCACCCTGAACAATGGCAAAAAGCGCCTGTTCTTCACGGAGGTGAGCATGCTTGCTTCTTTCCGCCCACCTGGTGGTCCGTTCCACCGCCCTGCTTACCTGTTCATATTCAGCCGGGTAGGGCGGACACTGATCGAGAACCATGGCAATATCGGATCCAAGCATATTCTGAAGCCGTATTGCTCTTTCGGGAGTCAGGTAATGCCTGTTCCCGTCAATATGGGAAGTAAACTCCACTCCCTCATCTTCAACTTTTCGCAAACCGCCGAGGCTGAACACCTGGAAACCGCCGCTGTCGGTTAATATGGAACCTTTCCAGTTCATGAAAGAATGCAGCCCGCCGTGGCGGGCTATTATTTCTATTCCCGGCCGTAAGAAAAGATGATAACAGTTGCCCAGGATTAAACCGGCGCCTAACTGCTCCAGTTCATCAACTGTTAATCCCTTAACGGTCCCCTGGGTCCCCACAGGCATGAATGCCGGCGTTTCGATAGCATTGCGCCCGCTCTTCAGGAGACCGCTGCGAGCAGCAGTAGCATAGCATTTTTTTATCACCGCAAATTTTACGGGCATCTGATCATCCATTCCTTAGCTTATCTTAAGAAAGATGGGCTGTCAATCGGCAGCAGGGCTTCTCTGAAAACAGTTTCTGATCCTTCTCTGACCCGCTTCAGTTCAAATAATAAGCATGCAATCGCCAAAGCTAAAAAACCGGTATTGCCCGGCGACCGCTTCTCTGTAAGCATACAAAATATTTTTTCTTTCGGCGAAAGCGCTGACCAGCATCAGCAGGGTGGAACGCGGCAGATGGAAATTTGTCAGCAGAGTGTTAACAGCGCGAAATTTATACCCGGGATAGATATATAGATCAGTCCACCCTTCCGCTTCTCCGGCGAAGTATCCATTGCTTTCAGCTACTGTCTCCAGGACCCGGCAAACCGAAGTCCCCACAGCGACAATACGGCCCCCTCTTTCCCTGGCCGCGTTAAGAGCTTTAACCGTACTTTTATGCAGCTGGTAATATTCCCGGTGCATAACATGCTCCCGAATATCGTCTTCTTTGACCGGTTGGAAAGTCCCCGGGCCAATGTGCAGGGTAATAAATGTTTTTTCCACACCCTTTTTATCCAGTTCGGCGAAAACCCTGTCAGTAAAATGAAAACCGGCTGTCGGTGCCGCAGCCGATCCTTCCCTGGCGGCAAAAATGGTCTGATACTGATCGGGATCTGACAGTTCCTTTTTTATATAGGGAGGGAGAGGCACTCTACCCAGACGGGGCAGCAGTTTCTCAATCGGTTCCCTGACTGAAAAACTGATCTCCCGCAGCCCTTTATCGGCATAGTCTTCGATCAGAGCGGTTACGTCTTCTTCAAGAGATACTTTTATTCCCGGCTTCAGCTTGCGACCCGGTCTGACCATGGCTATCCATCTTTCATCCCTACATCGGTGAAGAAGAAGTATTTCAACCGCAGTATCTTTTCCCACTATTTGTCCCAGCAGGCGCACCGGAAGTACTTTCGTATCGTTCAAAACCAGCAGATCGCCCTGTTTTAAATAAGTGGGAATTCTATTGAAGATGGAATTTGTTATTTGCCCTGTTGTTTTTTCCAGAATCATCATCCGCGATTTATCTCTTTCTGCCAGCGGCTCCTGGGCAATCAGTTCAATCGGCAAATGATAGTCATAATCGCTGAGTTTGTATTCTACCACGGGACACCTTTTTCTGAGGAAGGGGATACTTTATAATCTTTTTCTCGCATCCGTATATCCTCTCCGGTTATTATTTGATTATATCTTGCGCTGCTTTTTCAATCAGCCTGTTTATAAAAAGCTTTTAATCCGTAATACTATCAATCAGTTCAACGCCGTAAAAGATTTAGCAGCAAAGTGATAACTATGCTCAAAAGAATCATCGTTGCCAGAGGAAAATAAAAAGTTAAATTTTCCCTTTGAATAAAAATATCACCGGGCAGCCGTCCCAGTCCAAGCCGGCTGAGCAGTAACAGTAGCAGCCCCAGGGAGGCAATTACACCACCGCCGATGAGCAGTATTCTCGCTAGATGTTCCATTGCGGGCATCAATACCACTTTCCTCTGTCATATTCAGTTAATTACTGTAACCGGTGCCGCAAATTGATTACCAGCCTTAGCTACAGCATGCAGCTGGGTGCTACCAGATTTTTTGCTGGTTAGTTACGCCCGGCTTGAGATTCAGGTACGTATATACATCACCGGTAACCATTCTCCCGCGGGCAGTCCTTTTCAGCAAGCCTAGCTGCATCAGGTAGGGCTCATAAACATCCTCCAGAGTTTCCGGCTCCTCACTTATACAGGCGGCCAGGGTATCCAATCCCACCGGACCACCTTCAAATTTTTCCACCAGGGCTATCAGCAATCTCCTGTCAATTTCATCAAGGCCAAGCCGATCAAGCTGCAGCATCTGCAAAGCTTCTCCAGCCACAGCTGCCGTAATCACATTATCCGCTTTCACCTGGGCATAATCGCGCACTCTCTTGAGCAGACGATTGGCCACCCGTGGCGTACCACGGGAAGCCCGGGCAATAATGGCCGCACCCTCCGGATCGGCCTTGATATTCAATATACCGGCAGAGCGAATGATTATCTGTTCCAGCTCTTCCGGGGCATAAAATTCCAATCGATCGACCACCCCGAAGCGATCACGCAGTGGGGATGTCAGGAGTCCGGCGCGCACAGTTGCCCCGATCAGGGTAAAGGGGGGCAGGTCGAGGCGCAGGGAACGGGCTCCCGGACCCTTGCCGATGATAATATCGAGAGCATGATCTTCCATGGCCGGGTACAGGATCTCTTCCACTGACCTGCTCAGGCGGTGTATTTCATCAATAAATAAAACATCGCCAGGACCAAGGTTGGTAAGGATAGCGGCCAGATCACCCGGTCGTTCAATGGCCGGGCCGGCGGTAATTCTGATGCTAACCCCCATTTCCCAGGCTATAATATGAGCCAGGGTTGTCTTGCCAAGACCGGGCGGTCCATAGAGCAGAACATGATCGAGCGCTTCCCTGCGGTCCAGAGCTGCTTTTATGTAAATAGTAAGTTTTTCCTTGATCTTTTCCTGACCTATGTATTCATCCAGGGAACGCGGTCTCAGGCCTATCTCAAGCTGCGGATCGTCTTCAGCCTGGCGCTGTGCAGATACAATTCTGTCCTCGCCCATTTTATTCTTTTACCCGTCCTTCCCGACAGTTTTACCTTAATCACGGGCCATGCTTTTTAAAGCCCTCTTCAATAGTCCTTCGCTTGATGCTTCCTCATCCTCTTCAACCGCCCTGTGAACAGCAGCAGCGGCTTCTGCTCCCGAATAACCGAGGGCACAGAGGGCTTCGGTAATTTCATCAATTGTCGAAACCGCCCCTTTCGCCGGTTGCCCGGCGGAAAGCTCCGTTACCGACAGGGCTTTCGGCAATTTTTCTTTCAGTTCAAGAATCAGTCGTTGTGCTGCTTTGCGGCCGATCCCGGGAGCGCGGCAGAGCTGGGCAATATTTTCTTCCAGAACAGCAATATAAAACTGGGAAACGCTGAATATACCGAGCAGGGACAGGGACAGGCGCGGCCCAAAACCGCTTACCCCGATAATCAGGTTGAAAAGCTTCCTCTCTTCCTCTCCCCTGAAGCCGTAAAGCTGCAGTTCGTCTTCTCTGATAATCAGACGGGTGTAAATGGTAATCTCCTGTCCTACCTTTGAAGAGAGATCATCCTGAGCAGGCGGCATTTCCAGGGAAAAACCTATTCCGCCGATATTGACAACCGCTTTCCCCGGGGCAACCGCAGCAAGTTCTCCTCTCAGAAAATCTATCATTTAAGACCGCCCTCCCTTTACTGCTTCCTGGTAGCGCCGGTTCTGCAGGTGACACAAAGATGCCGCCATAGCGTCTGCTTCATCATCAACAGCCGGCGGCCTCGGTAGTCTGAGTAGCATCTGCACCATTTTCTGAACCTGGGCCTTGTCGGCCTTACCGTAACCGGCAACAGCCTGCTTTATTTGCAATGGGGTATATTCATGAAGCTCAAGATCAAACCGGGCTGCAGCGAGAATTACCACTCCACGTGCTTCTCCAACCTGAAAAGCAGTCCGCACATTCTTACTGAAAAATATTTTTTCTACCGCCATGGCCAACGGTTTGTATTCCTCGATGAGCTCAACAACCTTCAGATGGATTGCCTTTAGTCTTAGAGCAGGAGGAGTTTCTTTGGCAGTTCTGATACATCCGGAAGCAATCAAGAGGAAATTATTTTTATTTTCTTCGATAATACTGTAACCTGTTATCGCCACGCCCGGATCGATTCCCAGGACACGCATGTAGTCTCTCCACCTTTACCCGGGCCTTTTGCTAATCAGGCCAACAGTTCTTCGGGAATATCAAAATTGGCATAAACATTCTGGACATCTTCGTGTTCATCCAGAGCTTCCATCAACCTGATAATTCGTCCTGCTTCTTCCGGCTCGGTAATCTCAATAAAATTGTTGGGCAGCATCGTTATGTCGGATGAAGCAATTTTTATACCTTTCTCCTGCAACTTCTGCTTTACCGCTTCGAAATTATCCAATTCGGTAATGATGCTGTAAGTTTCATCATCCTCCTGCCTGAGATCCTCGGCCCCCGCATCGATAGCCACCAGCATCAGATCATCTTCGTCCATCTGTAGATCTTCTTTATTAATGGTAATCAGGCCCTTGCGCTTGAACATCCAGGCTACGCAACCCGATTCGCCAAGGCTCCCGCCATGTCGGGAGAAGATATGACGTATTTCTGCCACGGTCCGGTTGCGGTTGTCGGTCATAATGTCAAGAAGCACGGCTACCCCACCGGCAGCATAACCTTCATAACTGGCTTGTTCAAAACTGGTTCCTTCTCCGCCGCCGATTCCTTTCTGGATCGCCCGTTGGATATTATCACCGGGCATGTTGTTATCGCGGGCTTTTTGGACAACCAACCTCAGGCGAAAATTGGCATCCAGGTCGTCGCCGCCTTCCCGGGCAGCCACTGTAATCTCCCTGGCAATTTTTGTAAATATTTTACCTTTCTGGGCATCCGCCCTCGCTTTGCGATGCTTGGTGTTCGCCCATTTTGAATGTCCTGACATCGACATTCCTCCTTTTATGATCGACTAATATTCGATGCCAAAATTACCAATTCAATTTTATAAAATCATCCGATAGCAAGCCAGAGCTGCCGTCCCAGCTATTATCATTAAAAATCATTATCTGAAAATATCCTGTCTTTTTTCCAGAATCATGAGCAGGGGCAAACCCAAACCATAACAGGCGATAACCTGCCCCACTCCCACCCATGCCACGGTAAGATAAAAGGGTAATCCCAGAACCCTGTGCAGCACCGCTCCCACGATCAGTGCATTTATAATCACCGGTGGTAGCGGAACAAACCAGCGATGTTTTATTTTTGTCACCAGGTAAGCCGAGAGCAGGGTGGCCATACTGCCAAATACAATATCAATTATTCCATATCCGCCATAAATATTAGCAATCAGGCAACCGACGAATAGCCCCGGCACAGCTGCTCCGGTAAAAAACGGCAATACCATTAGCATCTCCGATATGCGAACCTGGATCATACCGTAACTGATGGGAGCAAAAATTACTGTCATCAAGGCATAAATCGCTGCAATCATCGCCGCCCTGGTCCAGTAGGAAAAGCGCTTTTTACTTGGAAATCCCATGTCCACTGTCCCTTGTTTTTTATTAAGCAGGGTGTCTGCGACCTGCTTATTCTATTATAAATTGATCCGGCGAAAAATAAAAGGTGCCTCAATCCTGCTCTTAATCTTCAAGGCCATATTGATCCACGATGTAATCCCTGAACAGGCGCACTGCCAGGCTGTGAACGCGGCGGCAATGACAGACAAGATAGAGTAACCGACGCATGTCCATGTCCCTGATCCGGTAAAGATCAATTCTGCCAATGGCAGCCGCATCGGCAACTGACATTTTTGACAAAACGCTGATCCCAAGGCCTGCCATTACCGCCTGTTTAATCCCTTCCAGACTGTTAAAGTAGGTAATGCTGAAAAAATCACCCAGCTGCAGTTCCTTTTCCGCCAGCAGCTTTTCCCAGAACTGCCTGGTGGCCGATCCCTGCTCCCGCATCAGCAGGTTCCCGGAAAGAATATTATCCAGTGGAATTCCCCTTTCTTTATAGGCGTCATTGTTGAATAATCCTCTGGGAGTGCAGAGAACCAGTTCATCTTCAACAAGAGGTAAATAATCAATTTTTCCGTTCTCTTTGCGCGAACCGACAAAACCGAGTTCGTAATCGTAGTTCTGAATTCCTTCCAGCACAGCACCAGTATCAAGAATATTTATTTTAAATTCGACAGCAGGGCAGCTTTTCTTAAAACCGGCCAGTATAGATGGAAGAAGATAAGTACCTGGAACGGTGCTGGCACCGACACGAATCATACCAATAGCCTCTTCATTCCGGGTAAAAAGTTTGCTTTTAAATTCATCTTCCAGGTTAATGACCGCCTGAGCATAATCGAGGAAGAGCTGGCCGAATTCCGTTAAAACCGGTTCACGGGCTTTCGAACGGTCAAAAAGAGCCAAACCCAGTTCCTGCTCCAGGGTTTTTATGCGCATGCTTACTGAAGGCTGACTTATATATAACTTATCGGCCGCCCCGGAAAAGCTTTTCAGGGACACGACATTTATAAAAGCTCTAAGCTGATCAAAATCCATCCAGTGTCTTCCTTTCGGCCATTTTTTCCATTATACGTTTTAAAGATCTTCAAGTCCACCCGCAATCAGCTGAACAAGGGCTTCTTTTTCAGCATCACGACGTGCGGAATTAAACTGATCAAAAACTCTGCCTCCTTTTAAAAACTTCCATATAGCAATCATTGATAGCAAAATGAAGCTGCATAAATATTCTTTATTCCATCGTAGCCAATATTTATGTATAATAACAGCAGTTGTAGTGTAGTTTAAAGAACATTGTGCTGAAGGAGAACCTGTGGGACAGAACTGCTACATAACCTTTTCCAGCATTCACCAGGCCATCCGTGCCGAAGAGCTCCTGGAGGAAGAACGATATGCTTATAAAATGGTCCCGGTGCCCCGCAGTATCAGTTCCAGCTGCGGCTCAGCACTGCAATGCACCTGCCGGGATATAACGGCCATCGGAAACTTTTTGAGGGACTGGGATATCGAAATTGAAGGTTTATACAGGGTTAAAGAAGCGAAACTACGGGCCCTTTCAGTGAAAAAATTATCTTGAATGAAAAGAGGACTTTATAATGACCGGTAACAAAAACAACATATACTTCGACAATGCCGCCACTTCCTGGCCAAAACCGGAAACGGTATATCGTTCAGCGGAAATCCACATGCGCAGTGCTTTCGGCAATCCCGGCCGTTCCGGCCATACCCGAACCCTTGCCGCCGACCGACTCATCTACAGGGTCAGGGAAAAAACAGCCGATTTTTTCAACATAGCCGACCCCTCCAGGATAGCCTTTACGCTTAATGCCACCGATGCCCTAAATATGGCCATTAAAGGACTGTTGGAAAAAGGCGATCATGTTTTATATACCGCCATGGAACATAATGCTGTACTCCGTCCGCTGGCTAGATTAAAAACTGAAGGTGTAATCGAAACTACCATGATCCCCTGTTCAGATGAAGGTGATCCGGATTTCGGTTTTTTGGAAAATGCTTATCGCCCCTCTACCAGGCTTTTGATCATCAATCATGCTTCAAATGTCGTCGGGACCATCGTTCCTATAACAAGGATGATTGAATCGGCTCATCAAAGGGGAGTGTTGGCGCTTGTTGACACAGCCCAGAGTGCGGGCTGCTTCAAAATTGATATACAGGCTGATGATATCGATCTGCTCGCTTTTACAGGCCACAAAAGTCTGCTCGGCCCCACCGGAACCGGAGGCCTCTATGTGCGACCCGGCCTGGACCTGAAACCGCTACGTGAAGGCGGAACGGGCAGTCAGTCCGAGCTTGACCTTCAACCTGAAAACATGCCTGAGAGGCTGGAAGCAGGCACTTTGAATAGCACCGGTTTGGCCGGTCTGCTCGCAGGCATCAATTACATTGAAGACAGAGGTCTCGACAATGTCCATGATCAAGAAAAAAAGATTCGCGCCTATCTTTACGAACGGCTCCTGGATATTAAGGGTATCAACGTATTTGGCCCTCCCGAAACAGATCGCTGCACCTGCGTTGTCTCCTTCAACCTCGGGGATACCGACTGTGGAAGCCTGGGGCATATACTTGAAAACAGATATGGCATTTTCTGCAGAACCGGCCTGCACTGCGCTCCTTACGCACATCGAACTATCGGGACCTTTCCTGCTGGAACAGTCCGCATCAGTCCAGGAATATTTACCAAAACCGACGATATTGATTATTTTATTAAGGCCTTAAAAGAAATTGCCACTCTGACAGGGATTTAAAAAATAAATGAAGGAGAAAACAGTAATCATGCCTGAAAGTAAAATAAAAGCAGTTGACTGTCAGGAAGAAACAGTTCTTTTCATCAGCAATGACAAACTGGGCAGAGGAAGCGATGAACTGGGGGAAATCCTGATGCGCAACTTCATCCATACCCTGTCCGGTCAGGAAAATCCCCCTGCGACGATCATTTTAATCAATGCAGGCGTTAAACTGACTTCTACGGGATCGCCTGTTATCGAGGAGCTGACTGTACTGCAAAAAAATGGCGTAACCATTCTTTCATGTGGCACATGTCTGGACTACTACAAGCTTAAGGATCATCATAAGGTTGGCAAAATAAGTAATATGCACGATATAACGGCCATCTTGCTGGCTAAGCCATACCTTATTTCACTTTAACAAGCCACCTTAAAGATTTAACTTGATTAAATGATATGGATTAATGCAGGCTAAATAATACCCTTTATTTCAGGGAGCAGGTATGAGCGGTTCCAGTAACCCTGACGATAAAAGAAAAATACCGACAGCAATATAGAGAGCAGAAAGCCCAATACCCAGGGCATTAAGAAACAAACCGGCCCTGGCCATGGCGTTTTTTTCAACAGCACAGGCTACTATGGCCAAAACTAAACCGATGCCGGCCAGGAGAAAACCGAACAGGGGAATGACCCAGGCAATTAGCATTATTATCCCGATCTTAACGGAATTTTGGGCCATGGCTTCCTGATTCCTCCATTCTGCAAATCTTAAAATAATTTTACCTGTTATAAATTTACCATGATATCGTTCTTGACACAATTCGTACTATCTTAAAACTTTCAATAAAAAACCCTTATACCATTAAGTATGAAATAGAATAATAAAGATGGAGCCCTTCAAGAGACAGGCTCCATCTTTATTATTCTGATTTGTCCTTCGATATTATTATTGCCTGCGGGCTATGATTTTTTTGACTCTGCTTGCCGGGAGCATTGGCTCAACTTTCTCTGGAACAAGCCCGTGGGGCATAAACAGGATAACAACAATAATCACTGCACCCATCAATGTAAACTCGAGCCAGAGGGGATCAATACCCACATTAAGCAGAAAACCAAACCACTGAGAACGGAAAATAATGATCATTGTTCTTAAAATAGTAAGCAGGAATACACCGAGGAGAACTCCAATGTTGCTGCCAATACCACCAAGCATCATAAAAGCCCAGGGCCAGAAAGTAAAAGTCAGTCTCTGAAAACCGATTGCCGCCACTGTTCCTGTATAAACAACATACAATCCACCGGCAATGGCTGCCAGAGCCGAACCGATCACCAGGCTCTGAGTTCTTACCTGGACAACGTTGATACCCGCAGCTGCAGCAGAGACATCATTATCT
Source organism: uncultured Syntrophomonadaceae bacterium (assembly GCA_964506505.1). Classification (GTDB taxonomy): domain Bacteria; phylum Bacillota; class Dethiobacteria; order DTU022; family DTU022; genus M55B129. The sequence goes on along the minus strand of CAZDKY010000058.1, from coordinate 4,947 downwards.
CTAACCATCCGTAAATTCCGCCCAAAAGGAGATTTCGTTAATTTATTGAGGTAAATATAGACCAGGAAAGTAATTACAAAGATAACCAGAACAATGACCGTAAAACGATTAATCGAGAAAATCCGGAAAGGGTCAGGGACATAAACGGGCACGCTGCCTCCGACCATTCCCTTCCAGTTATGGCCAACCCACATGAAAAAGTCACCAAAGGCCAGCAGTGATATGCCAAGATAAGCCTCTTTCAATCTTATAGCTGGCCGTGAAATAAGCCATCCAATCGCCGCGCCAAAAACGCCGGCGACTATGACACACAACAGTAAAAATCCAAGCGACATCAACCAGCTGCTAACCAGAAGTTCATTAATTTGAGGGACTACTTTAAAATTTACAGTATCTGAAGCATATTCGACACCATAAGGAAGCCCCATAAACATGGCCATGATCCGACCCGGAAAAGCGCCCACTGCAAAAGCCCCAACTATAACAGCTGCTACTCGACCAAACTGTGGTATACCGGTATAACCTGTTTCCAGATTCAAACTCATTGTTATGATGGCAAATATTGCAAACTCAATAAATATTGTGAGAATAATCGGGACCCCTCGACTAATCAGTAAAAAAGCGAGGAGAGCGAGAATAATTACCGAAACCAATATTTCCCTGAAAAATACTGACTTAGTTACCTTACCAATAAAATTGCTATCAGAAGTCATACACCAGCACCTCTCTTTTTCCCTGTCAGTGATCCAAGCAGCTTGAACAAGGGGATACCAGCCAATCCTCTTGGGAACAATAGTAATGTTATTACCATCAACATGAGAGGTATACCCATCCTGTAACCAAGTACCCAGGGGCCAAAGTGCTGGGAAAGAGCAAATACTCCGGCGTATTCGGTCATACCGATAACAAATCCGCCGAGGATTCCTCCGTATAAACTGCCCAGCCCGCCAAGAATTGCTCCGGCGAACATCATTGGTATGGTATACATGCCCATAACCGGAGTCCCGGTCATAGCCATAGCCATGAAGGATCCTCCAAGGGCTGCCATTCCCCCGGCAATAATCCATGAAACCATATAAACACGATCAGAATTAATTCCTGACGCGCCTGCCAGGACAGGATTTTCAATTGTCGCCCGCATGGCTACACCAAACTTGGTCCGGGTAAGAAAAAGGTGCAGAAGAGTCAAAACAACAATAGCAATTATCGGCAGCAGAAAAGCTGCCGCGTTTTCCCCAAACAATTCAAAATCGTATATATTCATAGTGACACGCCGAGGAAAAAGCCGGTAAGAATTAGTAAGAAAATCAGCGTACATTTGGATGAAAGACAGCAGAACAAGATCGTAACCCAGAGTTGACATCATCAGAGTAATCTCTGCTGCATTACGCCTTAATAAATGTCTGTTTAATGCATAATAACAGATTAAACCAAGAACTGCACCAACAATAATTACAAAAGGATAATATTGATAAGGTAGTCCACCGTAAAGAGCAACTCCCGAGTAGGTAACATAAAAACCAACTGTTGCCAGACTTGCTACAGCAAAGTTAAAAGTTCGTGTTGTTATGTAAAGTAGGGTTATGCTGCCTGCCGTCAGTGCAAGACCGCTGGCATAAATAAGACCGCTAGCCATCCAGGGTGCCATTTAACTATCCTCACTCCCCTCTTCCGAAACCGATAACTCGAAGTTGTCGTCTTTTCCAGTTGCAGGCTTTATTCCCAGGTACATCGAACAGAGTTCCGGCTCATGGAGGAGATCATCCGCTATACCAGTATACCGTACCTCACCGCTGACCAGCAGGTAAGCGGTGTCACCAATTTCCAGGGCCCTTTTAGCCATTTGCTCGACCATTAAAATGGTAATTCCAAGCTCATCGCGCATTCTTGAAACTTCCAACATCACCCGTTCAGCAATAATTGGTGCCAAATCGGTGCTTAACTCGTCCAGAAGCATAAGCTTTGGTTTTTTCATCAAGCCCATGGCAATGGCCAGCATCCTTCTTTCGCCACCGCTTAGAGTTCCTGCCTTGCGTTGAATAAATTTCTTTAGAACCGGGAAAATATCAGTCATCTGTGCCGCTTTATCTTTTGCTTCCTCTTTAGAAAGCATGTACCCGGCCATATGTAAATTATCCATCACTGTCAATTCTGCAAAAACATTACCCATCTGCGGAACATAAGAAATTCCCTTTTTTGCCAGGTTATGAGTCAACTCCCCCATCAGAGAAGTACCTTCAAAAATGATCTCCCCTGAAAAAACTCTGGCAATGCCCATAATGCTGCACAGCAGAGTGGTCTTTCCGGCACCGTTCGGACCGACAACTACCGTTAGACCTTTATCAGGCACCTGGATGTTCAAATCATAAAGGACCTGCAGTTTCCCATATCCAGAATTCAATTTTTTAACTTCTAACATGATCCGACCCCCTTGCCAAGATAAACTTCGATTACCTTCGGATCATTGAGGACGCGCCCGGGGGTCCCTTCGGAAATAATGGTACCCAGATCCATAGCATACACGTAATCGGCAAATGGTGCGGCAATATCGATCCTGTGTTCAACCACCAAAAAAGTTAATCCTTCTTCCTCCTTCAGATCCGCCACATGAGAAAGGATCTCATGAGCTGAAGCAGGATCAACACCGCCTATTGGCTCATCTAAAGCAATCATTTTGGCGCCGGCTGAAAGTCCCTTGGCAACTTCGAGCATTTTCAGCTGGGCCGCTCCAAGAGAACTGCTGGGCAGATGCCAGTATTTATCCAAACCAACTTTGCCAAGTATATTCATGGCTCTTTCCATATTTTCTTCTTCAACATCCAACCACTTCTTTGCTATGGGAGCTGTAATAGGCCATTCACCCGGATTTCTCATTGCTCCAAGCACATTGTCCAAAACTGTCAATCCAACAAAAGGTAAGGGAATCTGAAAGCTGCGAACAAATCCCAGCTTATAAATCTCATGAGGTTTCCACCCCGTAATATCCTGGTCGTCAAAAATAACCCTCCCGGAAGTCGGTTTGAGAATGCCGGTACACGAGTTGATCAATGTCGTTTTACCGCTTCCATTAGGGCCGATTAACATTGTGAATGTATTTTCTTTCACTACAATACTGGCGCTGTTTACAGCTACCAATCCTTCAAAAGTTTTTGTAACATTTTCTGTAATTAGTAAATTGCTCACCTGCTCACCACCTTAAACGGAGGTCGGGGAACATCCCCGACCCCCTTTTTCAGATCTCACTCATTATCTTAGTAAATTTCCCATTCCCAGTTAATGGTTTGGGTAGCTCCATCATAGTAACCGGGGTTAACCCATTCCAGATTTTCATCCAAAATCCAGTAGTTGTAGTCGGCAAAAGCCCGGTCTCCATATTCATTAAGGACAATATTACCACTTGCCCCGTATACCTGTGACCATTCATCAATTACTTCAGGCAGCACATCCCTCACGGCGACAGGATCGTAGCCTACTTCATCAAAGGCCAGGGCAAAAGCCCAGATGGTGTCGTAGGTATTGTATGAATAGGCATCAGTTTCCCGGCCCAGTTTTTCCTGAATATGATCTCGGACATGGTCAAAATTGGACTGTTCCGATAATTCCGCCGGGCGGTTCATCGGGTTAATGAACTTGGTCTCCGCGGCAAATTCAGAAGCAACCGGGTGCTGGAGAATAGCCTCAGAATATGCTGTGCCGTCACTGCCGATCCAAGCAATTTCATGCAGCTGATCATACTTGGCTGCTTCAGCTATAAACGGTGCAGCTTCTTCGAAGGATATCAGGTTAAAACCAATTTTCTCCAGGGGCACACCCTGGTTGACGAGGTCGGTTACATATTCATCAAGCAGGGCTGCTTCGGAAGTGAAGTCTTCCTTTATCGGATCATAACGCAGTTTTTCCGGATATACGGTCATTCCCAGTTCAATCGCTGTAGCTTCAGCCGCTCCCTGCAGTCCATCACCCCATGTATCACCGCGCCAGCAAAAAATCATACTTTCAACATCGGCGGCCTGTGCAGCAAGAGCAATGGCCGGTCCCTGTATGGAATCGTCAGTGCAAAAGCGGTACAGCCAATCATCGGCAATACCGAGAGCCGGTGATGTAGAAGATGGAGAAATGTAAAATATCTGATTGGAGTTGGCAAAAGAAAGCATCTCCTGGGCCACTCCGCTACCCATGGGACCGGCAAAGAACTTCACACCTTCACCATACCAGCTCTGCATTTTACGCAGCCCCACAGGTCCCTCAGTCTGCGTATCATCGATTTCCAGTCTAAGCTGCCATGCTTTTCCTTCAGATTCCAACCATGCATTGACATCTTCTGCTGCCAGTTTGGCCACTTCTGCACTATTTTCCCCAAAAGTGCTCAACACACCTGTCAGAGGATAAAGGCCGACAATTGTATGTGTTTCATCTCCGTCAGCAGCACCGTCTTCTCCTGTTCCACAACCGGCAATGAACGCAGTTGCAAAAAAAGCTATCAAAATGAGTACCCAAATCTTTTTCCTCAATCCTTAAACCCCCTTGATAATAAAATAATAACTCCACGATACTTTGCGTTTTTTCTTTTTACATCTTTACCCTGAATCTCTTTGCACTTCACCCCCCCCCCGTTCTAAATACGTATACAAGGATAGGTTTTGTCTAAATTATTTAGTAGGATGTATGTTATGGTTAATATTGCCACTTAGAAAGATGATACTAAATTATAATAGTAAAGTGCCGGATATGTCAATAAAATGCAATCTTTTTTTTCAACAATTTAACAGAATAGACTTTGTTCACATAATTTATTGATTTATTTTTACGGTCTTTTAATTAGGAAGGCCTCCCTGTGTACAAGGGAGACCTGTTGGAAAAAGTTTTCTGGCGGGGACCTACTCTCCCGGGGGCTTGCGCCCCGAGTACCATCGGCGCTGGAGGACTTAACGGCCGTGTTCGGTATGG
>CAZDKY010000057.1:0-24189 GCA_964506505.1 uncultured Syntrophomonadaceae bacterium | reverse complement strand
CCGGCTAAGCCATCCGCAGAAGCGTGTTTGATCCAGATCCCGATGTAGGCCCAGATGATTACCAGCCCGTAGGGAATGCTTTTAAAGCGCAGGGTTGTTGCTGCCCCAATGAGGAGACCGACAGCAATAATGATTACAGCCCAGGTCTGCTCGGCAATTCCGAAGGCATTCCAGCCGGAAAAGACAAGCAGAGCCGTTACATTGGCCACGGTCGCTACTGTAATCCAACCAAAATAAAGGGCAAAGGGCAACCTGATGAAGAATGATTCACGCGCGTTCAGCTGCTCGCGGTGGGTCTGCAGGTTAATGGCAATCAGGAGAACCAGCAGAATCAGCATCAGGACCAGGGAAAGACCGATACTGAGATAATGCCAGGAAAAAATCCAGAGAGCGTTGACCAGTGAAGAAATGGCAAACAGGGTGCCGATCTTAACCAGAAGACCGGACCTTTCTCCTCCCCCCTCTTTCTGAAAAAGGCCCAGCTGGTAAAGGGTATAAGCAGCCAGCAATAAATAGATCAATCCCCAGATTGAAAAAGTAAGGGCAGTAGGGGCAAAAAGATTGGGGAATGAATCGGAAACTTCACCCGTAGTCAGGTTGTTGATGGGCAAGGCATTAGCCAGCCCGTTCACTGCAATCATGATCAGGTAGGTTATCAGGACAATGATTCTTACCGTTTTTAACTTCACTGCATCAGTCATCATTTCTCTCCTTTCATAAAAAAATAATAGCACTAAAATTATTATTCGGAATCATTCCGAATAATGTGATATTATATTATCACAAAATAAATATCTTTAAAAGGGTTTAAGCTGAAATAAAAACTTCCCCAACTAAAAAATTTATTTTACCCCGGAGCTTAGAGATCAGGCACTTCCGCTTTCAATCTGATATTGTTCCGCCGGGTAGTTTAAATATAAATTAATAACTTGATAACTTGATACACTGTGTATTATGTTTTATGTTGCTTTAGGAAACTGCAGTTGACTCCTCCAACCTGCCATATTACTATTATAGAAGGAGCATTTTTCTCTTTCCCATGATGCTTCAGTCTTCACAGCATCTCTTTGCCCTATCTTCCAGAGAACCGTTGCCTTAAAAAAACAAAGCTTTACCGTGGAGGTATTTACATGATTGGATCGAACCGCAAGAACGACGATTATTTTAAGTCAAAATTTCGAGGGTGCCTGCTGGGGCTGGCCGCAGGCGATGCCCTTGGTGCTCCATTTGAAGGAGCCTGGCCGACCGCAGCAAGCCAGGTTCTGGCATCAGCAGCGGAAAGAGCCCGCTTTTGTTATACGGATGATACCCACATGGCTATCGGAGTTACCGAATCGCTGATTGCCTGCGGCGGTTTTGACGGCCGCCACATGACTGAAGTATTTATCAGGAACTTTGACCGGGAGCCCTGGCGGGGTTACGGGGCGGGGCCTCCCAGGATCTTTCAAAAAATCAAGGCCGGTGCTTCCTGGAATGAAGCAGCAGAAGACATCTACCCGGGTGGATCTTACGGTAACGGATCAGCCATGCGCACAGCACCGGTGGGATTATTTTACCGTGAGGACGTTGGGAAGCTGGCTGCAGCAGCCCGCGGGCAAAGTAAAATTACCCATACTCACTACTGGGGCCAGGAAGGGGCCTTCCTGCAGGCTCTGGCAGTTGCCCTGGCGGCTAACAGCGAATCTCTCCTTTCCTCCGGAGAAATTCTGGCCCGGCTGCAGGCGCAGACCAAAGAGGGATTGTACAGTCAGAAGCTGGATCAGATCAAGAACCTGCTGGGAATAGATAATCCAGCCGAAATCATCTCGGTCCTGGGCCACGGCATCGAAGCTTTTAATGCCGTGCCCACGGCGATCTGCTGTGCTCTTCGTCATCCCCGTTCTTATGCCGATGCGGTGGTAGAAGCGGTCAGCCTGGGCGGCGATGCAGACACCATTGCCTGTATGACCGGAGCTATCTCCGGGGCGGGACTGGGCATAGAAGCCATTCCCGAAGAATGGCTGGCCAAACTGGAGAACAGCGATTACCTGGAGAAGCTGGCGGTGGAGCTGTGGGAGACTGCTTGCTGAGCAGTAATTAAGGAGAAAATTTCAGCTATCTGCCCTTTTTCATAGCTGCGGCATAATTAAACTGGTAAAATTACTTCTGCCACTGCTCATCAGTGGTGTTATAATCATTATCATAGATAAAATGATCGATAAGGGCTTCGCGGGCTCTGAGGATTTCTTTTAACCTGTTCCTGTTCTTAGGATCTTCGACAGTTAAATAAATCAGATCAAGCGCTCTATCAAATGCAGCCCGGCTGTAAAACGGTTCGCCTTTCTGTTTCCACCTGATACAACGATCAATGTCCATGCCAATATTTGCCATCTGCTCAACCAGGGGAAGACCAAACCAGCGCCCGGAAGCAAGATCCCGGTGAACATTCATACGACTACCAGCTTTTCAACAATTTTTCTGATCTTTTCCCTAATTTCGGGATTATCAATCCACCTGGTTCGGTTGTTTTGTGAAGAGCGCAGGTTAATCATCGAATCAAATTCCAGCCAGTTTTCAGACCCGAACTGATCAGGGTACAGGTTTATCCCCCATAAATCCTTCTGTTCCGAGCCACGTTGAAGCAAATAGTCCTCCTGGTCCGCAAGATTGAAGTACGGTCAGAACACCTCAATTATAGCATGCCCCCAAAATACCTTTTCAATCAAGCTTCCCCTTATAACGGTTGCCAACTGTATTATAATTAATATGTAAGATTTATTTTGACCCCCTGCAGGGACTATCTTTCTGCTTTCTGGGAAGAGTGTTTTAAAAAAGAGGCTTGCATAGTTTAGCTTGCTTCTGGGATTGCTCTTCCTGATTGTTTATTTAACAGGATGCAGCACTGAAGTAAATAACCGGGAGGAGTGCGGAACATGTTGAATGGTAAAAAGATCCTGATGATTATCGCACCCGAAAATTTCAGGTGTGAAGAGCTGCTTGTTCCTCAAGAAATATTCGAATGGCAGGGAGCAAAGGTAATTATAGCTTCCAAAGTAACTGGTGAGATTAAAGGTATGTACGGGGCTGTAGCCGAGGCTGACATCCCCCTTTCCGAGGTAGAAACGGTCGATTATGATGCAGTAATATTTGTTGGTGGTTCAGGTGCGCAGCAGTACTGGGATGATCCGGCTATTCATGATCTAGCCCGCCGCTTCAGGGATGAAAAAAAGGTTATCGGAGCGATCTGTATAGCACCCGTGATCCTGGATCGAGCCGGTGTCCTGAAAGGGTGCAAAATTTCCATATTCCATTCTGCATCATCAGAAATCAAGACCGCCCGGGTGACGAATAATAGCGTAACAGTCGACGGAAACATCGTAACAGGCAACGGGCCTGATGCGGCAGAAGAATTCGCCGGGGGTATTGTTGACCAGTTAACAAAATAATTTAGATTAGTCCGTAATATATGGCAAATTATAAAGGATACTGATTTAAAATGTCGAAATATATAGTTAATCATAAATAAGGAGACTGGTCGTTATGGCTAACTATCGGATTGAAGATGTTGAAGGAATTGGTGAATCGCTGGGCGGCAAATTCAGGGAGGCAGGAGTAAAAGATACCGATTCGCTGCTGAAGAATTGCAAAACACCGAACCAGAGAAAGAAACTGGCTGAAAAAACGGGAATTTCGGCCCAAAAAGTCTTGAAATTCGCCAACATGGTTGATCTTTACCGCATTAAAGGAATCGGCTCTGAGTATTCCGAGCTTCTCGAAGCAGCCGGGGTTGATACGGTACCCGATCTAGCCAGAAGAAACCCTACCAATCTGGCCAAGAAAATGACCGAACTTAACGAAACCAAAAAGTTAACCCGGCGTGTTCCTAATGAAGAGGAAGTGAAAGGCTGGGTCAATCAGGCTAAAAAGCTGCCGCGCAATCTTGAGTACTAATATTTTCAGCAGAACATAAGAACATAAAACAGATCATAAAAAGATGCGCTCCTGTGCATAAGGGCGCATCTTTTTAACTGAAAACTTAATAGACCTCATGAATCCCGAAACCTATAGAGTGATAAATGAAATAACCATTTTCATTTTCGGGATAGCAAAGCTTTTCCTGAGCTATCCCGCTGAACCGGTTTATCCATTAAGACCGTAACCAGTTGACCAGGTAATAAATCCCGATTACTGCTCCCAGCAGTAGATACTTTATCAGTCAGGGTGAAACTTTTTTATACCACGGCACTTTGACCGGTTTTTTTTCTATTTGCATCAGAAGCTCCTCCTCCGCCTTATATACAGCTCTACTGCTCCACGGGCCCAGTTCTCTCTTCCCTAACGGTAACTAAAATGATAAATGAATGTGTTCATAAATCCTGTCCCATATATAAAAATCATTTTTCTTATCTGTTTGCTGCAGTGAAGTCTCTCCTTATCCGGTGAATATTTATGGCAATTGTTTTTTATTATAACTGATTTTGCAGGCAGAAGAAAATAAAAAATATTAAAGACCGCTGACCAGCAGCAAACCGGCATAGTACGTAATCATTATTATATATGAAATATACTTGAATGGTTTGCTGAATCTTATCCCGATGAAAACGTCTGAGACGGCCAGCAAAAGCAAGCCCAGGCCCAGAGCAATACTGCCGCTGTGGAAGAAGTGCCCCATGGCATTGACCAGCAGGAAAAAGATGACCAGGGCAGCATAAGCTATAAGGAGGTAGAAAATCCCCTGTTTCATCAGTTCATCTCTGAGCCACAAGATAACTGCGGCCATAGGGATGGCGATTAGCAAATAGAGCGGGGAAAAGTAGCTGAAAGTAATCAGGTTCAAGGTTGTATAAGCAACGGCAAAGGCAAGCATACCCCAGGGTAGTTTGGCGGGGAAAATAAGCAGGTAATCACCGATCCCGGCCAAAAGAAAGACCATGGCCATGGGCAGGTCGAGGCTGATCAGGGAGTAAATTACCAGGATGAGGGCAGGTACAGGCTTGCTGATCAGCCTGGCCTTCGTGTTATTCATGAGGCAAAGGTAAACCAGTGAGGAGATTATGAAAAGTGTCAGGAGCAGGGTTTCAATCATTTCTTTTCCTTTCTCAAATGTTATGAACCACCAGGGCCGGGGCTAAATATTAATTGAAGACGGCTCTTATTTAAACAATTTGCGCAAGGTTTTGCCGGCAGCCTTACCGGTAACACGACGGCCGGCCCGTTTGGCTACTTTTTTGGAGCTGCCACTGGAAATGGCCTGAAAATCACCGAGCAAACGGGCCATTTTATAAAGTATCCCGCGTGTCTTGCTGACACTCATTATTTAAACCTCCCTGAAAAAGAATAAGATTTTAGAAAAAGCTGTGGCGGATAACTGGAATGGATGAACAGTTCCTGATGAAGATTCTTAGTGGTATCTCTGGAATGCTGATTACTTCAACATGTGAACTAGCATTCCTCCCCAAATGGAAAAACAATTACAACACATACCCAATCCCTGTTTCATCGTGCTCAAACCTGTAACCGTGTTAAAACAGGCGTTCACCTTGACCCGTGATAAAAAGACTAATATAATCAACTTGACCCACCAGTCAAATTAGCAGGTGGAAGACTATATGGTCAACCAAAGTTTTAACAGATTGCAGCCGGAAAAACGCAAACTAATTTTACGATCATGCTTCGAAGAGTTCGTGAAAAAAGGCTACTACAGCGCTTCAGCTGCAATAATTGCCCAAAAAGCCGGAATATCCAAGGGGCTCTTTTTTATTACTATAAAAATAAAAAGGGCCTTTATTTGTATCTGATCGAGCATACCCGGAATATGCTCGAAGAAAATATCCGGCGGGAAATAAACTTTTTAAAAGAACAGCGTAACAACGGCTGATAGGACTCAGATTGCTAAAAGACAGGATGCCAGAAACACAACCCTTTCAGAGTTTAATTCCAGGGTGTAAATATCTTTGTTGCAGGTGGGATTATAAGGATGATTAAACTGATTTATTCAAACCAGACCGAGCACCTTCTCGATACCCTGGTTGAAGTCCTGAAGGTGCAGCGTTCCGACACCCACCCGCTTGATCCCGTGGAACTGGTAGTCCCCAACCGGAACATGGAAACCTGGGTCCGCCTGGGGCTGGCCCAGACTATGGGTGTGGCAGCAAATCTTCATTTCAGGAGGCTGGAACGGTTCATCGGCGACCTGGTTAACGAGACCTGCCCGGGAGAGATCAAACTCGCTGATCTCGATACAGTAGAAGCGGCCATTCTCAGTATTCTCCTCGATAACAAGACCCTGAAACAACCGGAGCTTGAGCCTGTCCGTCTTTACCTGGCAGGTGCCGGAGATACAACCCAAAAAACAATGGAAATACAGCAGCAGTCGGCTCGGCCGACGGCAGAGGAGCTGCTGGCAGCAGATGGCGTTGATATCCGCAGAGTCCAGCTGGCCGCGCGCCTGGCCTACCTCTTCCAGGAATATTCCTTCTCCCGGCCGGAGATGATTGCCACCTGGCGGGGTGACAGCAGGCCAGAGATAGTCAACCACCCCTTTGCTGATCCGGCAGCCGCCGATCCGAGCCTTGCTTCGACAGCAGTCTGGCAGCGCGCTCTCTGGCGAGAGGTTTTTGGAGATAGCGGAGTGCTCGCCCAAAACCTGCCGGAAGGCGTCGGGGGCTGGGCAACACCCGATCTGCTAACCCTTGATGACAACCTCTTTGAAAAGATCAGTAAAGCCGGCCTGCCGCCGGTGCATATCTTTGGCGTTTCCTATGTGGCCAGGCTCTTCCAACACCTTTTTGCCCGGCTGGGAGAAAAGAGTGATCTTTTTATCTATACCCTCAACCCCTGTGCCGAATTCTGGGAAGACATTGAAACTGAGCGAGAATTATTTTACCGCCTGGATCAGGGAAAAGATAAACGATCCAGGCTTCCCTGGGGCAAAGCGGGGGAACCAGCCGAAGGAGAGGATCCCTTCAACCTGGATAAAACCGAAAACCTGGCCCTCCGCCACTGGGGAAAGCCGGGCCAGGAACACATCCGCCTGCTGGATGAGTTGACCGACTGCGACTTTACAGCAGCCTTCAGCAGGCCGACCTCTTCTGCAGACGGCCTCCTGCAGAAACTGCAGGAAGATATACTCCAGCGCAAAGCGGACTGCAGTACCGCCGGCAACGATGGATCCACTGCAGGGGAGGTAAATGATGAACGCCTGCAGCCCGACAGCACGCTGCATCTTGTAGCCGCCCCCTCTGTGCACCGTGAAGTAGAGTGGGTGGCCGACGAGATCTGGAACCTGATGAGCCGGGACAGCACTGACCCGCCCCTGCGATTCAGTGATATTGCAGTGATTGTCAACAGTGCCGATCGCGATCTCTACCTGCCGCAAATTGAAGCGGTTTTCGCCTCCTGTCACAACCTGCCCAGCAGTATTTCCGATCTGCCGGGCACCGCCGGCAGCAGGCTGCTGGAAGTGATGGATCTGCTCCTGCAGCTGCCCTTCGGCCGCTTTTCCCGGGCAGAGATGCTCACCCTGATTTGCCATCCGGCCGTCATCGGGCGCCTGGGCGGTCTCAACGCCAACGAGCTGGCCACCTATTCCGAGGAACTGGGCATCATTTTCGGCGCCGATCACGGAGATCACGCCGGCACTTACATCGATGAAGATGTCTACAACTGGGACCAGGGACTCCGCCGGCTGGCCCTGGGCGCCTTTATGACCGGTGAAAAAAGCGGCACCGACAAAATTTTTGAAACTGGTGATGACTGCTGGCTGGTAGAAGAAATAAATCCTTCCGGGCAAACCGGGATCGCCCGCTTCGGCCTCCTGGCCAGATCGCTGATTGCAGATGCCCGATTTGTCCGTGAAAGAAAACTGACCCTGAGCGAATGGGCTCGTTTTTACACAACCCAGGCCGATGCTTATCTGCAGGTGAACGATGGCGCAGATGAGCAGGATCGCCTGCGACTGCTGCGAGCCCTGGGCAAGCTGGAAGACATGGACCTGGGCGAAAAAGTAAGCGGCCGGGTGGCCGCCGAAATCGCCCGGCGGACCATCGAAGCGCTGGGCGGCGGCCGGGGGCAGTACCTGGCCGAGGGCGTGGTTGTTTCTTCCTTCCTGCCGATGCGGGCCATCCCTTTTCGGGTAATCTTTCTGCTCGGTTTGGGTGAAGGCCTCTTTCCGGCCTCCGCCCGCCGCGATGCTCTGGATCTGCGGGCAGCCCGTCGGCGGGCCGGAGACGTGGATCCCGCTGAAAGGGACCGCTATATGTTTCTGGAAACTCTTCTCTGCGCCCGCGAAAAACTTTACTTGTCCTACGTGAAGCGAGATGAACAAACAGGCGATCCGCTGCAGCCTTCGGCGGTAGTCCAGGAGCTTCTCCACATCTTGAAACAGAGCTACCTGGATAAAGATGGACTGGTAAAACTACAGGTTGACCCGCCCCTGCGCCGTTTTGATGATCCTTCCGCTGCCGGAGACACTTTTCTCGATGAAGCCCGGGCGGAATTTCACATTAGGGAGATCGCCAAAAACTGGAGGGGGCACGCCTATGCCGGAGAAGGCGATCTGACAGGGCCGAATGGCCCTTTTCGGGAAAGTTTCCGCCGGGAGCTATCCGCCATCCGCAGGGCTGCCGCCCCGGAAGCCTGGGAATCTCTTGAAAAAATGCTGGCCCTGCCCGGAGATCCACCGCAGTCTGCCACAGCAAAAAATACCGCCCGCCGTGAAGAGGCCGCTTTGAATCCGGATATTAGAGATTCGGCAGATAAACCACTTGAAGATCCCTTCCCCCTCTCTCTTTCCGCCCTGCGCCGCTTTCTCGAGTGTCCCATGCAGGGCTGGGCATCTGCCATGCTCGGTCTGGAAGAGATTGAGGAAGATCCGGCTGAAAAAGAAGAAGAAGATTTTGAGATAGATCGGCTTACGGAAACTGTACTTTTACGGGGTGTTTTTTTCGATTCCCTGGCAACAGGTGAGACCCCTGAAGAGCTCTACCGACAGCGAACAAAACGAATGCGCCTGGCCGGGCGCTTTCCGGTGGGCTCCCTGGGACGGGCAGTGGAAAAACGACATTTTAATATTTTCTGCGGCTGGAAATCTCTTTTTGCCGGCCACGAACATATAGTGAAAGACGGCCGGAGCGAACCAGTCGATTACGAAACAGGCTGGAGAGAGAACAATCAGGCTGCAGGGGCTTATACCAGCTCGCCCGCACCCCTGCACCGAATTCGCCTGGGACGGCCGCAGGAGCAGCGCTCCGCTGAACGGGTTCTTGCTCCCCTCTCTTTTGATATTACAGTGAGCACCGGGAAGGAAGAAAAACGGGTTATTCCGGTGCAGATTAACGGCCTGCTGGAGGGGATATTGGGAGACGGCAGTGGAACTCTAATCCTGCAGGCTAAAAAACCGCCCCAGGGAAGGGGAAAAACCGCGGTGGAAAAAAGTTTCCGCTATCTTTTACGGGGAATGGTTGATCAGGCTTTGCTGGCGGCTGCCGGCCTGGCCGAAGGTGGAGAACGGGAAATCTTAATCTTTTTTGCCGGTGCTGACGGGGAAACCGGTTGCCACCATCTGCGCCTGCGCCCTGCCGAGCAGGAAAAATCCCGCCGCTGGCTGGCTGCCCTGGCTGAAGATCTGCTCTCCGGCCCCCACGCTTACCTGCTGCCCTGCGAGGCTGTTATCGGGGAATACCTGACCCGTTTCGGCAGCAGCAGAAGCGATCAGGTTCTTTCAGCCCTGTCGGATGAAATTTGTGTTGGAGAAATGATCGGCAGCAGGATTCCCGCACGGGTTAAAGAGCTGGCCAGAAGTGAATGGAAAACCTTCTCCAGCTTATGGGGCCCGGTCCCTGCCCCGCGCAGCTATGAACCGCCGAAGACAGAAGAAACCTCCCAAATGATTGATCGCCGTTTCGGGCCGCTGTTTTCAGAAATCCTTTCCCTGGAGGTTCTCTTATGAACACCACCTATTACAGGCGGCCGGCTATCCTGGGCAGGCCGGAATTAAAAAAGGGACACGCCGTAATCGAGGCTTCGGCAGGCACCGGCAAAACCTTTACCCTCGAACACCTGGTCCTCGATATTCTGATCAGGAATGAGGATATCAATATCGAGCAGATCCTGGTGGTCACTTTTACCGATGCCGCAACGAGGGAACTGCGGGAGCGGGTCAGGGCCCTGATCAGGAAGGTCTGCGATGAAAGCGGAGCCCTTGAACCGGGTGAAAACCCGGCTGATTACTGGGCCATTGACGACCGGATCAGGGGGCGCCTGCGCGAGGCCCTTTTCCGCTTTGACGGAGCGGCCATCTCCACTATCCACAGTTTCTGTCAAAGAGTTCTGTCGGAGCAGGCCTTCCTGGGAGGCCGCCTTTTCGAACAGGAAATTGCGGCCGGTGAAGAGCTGTTCGGCTTCGCCTTCCGGGAAGAGATTCGGGTAGTTCTGGCAGAAGATGGCAGCACAGGGAAAATGCTCCGGGAGTGGGTCGAGGAAGGCGGCAGGCTGCTCGAACTGGCAGGTTTCCTCTACCAATGCCACAGGGAAGGATGCCCGGACCGCTGTCCCCTCACTCCTCTCTGGGATCCGGAGTGTTTCCGACAGTCGATGGCCGAAATCCCTGAACTTGAAGAACTGAAAGCAACCGTTGAGCCCTTTTATGGGGAAAAGAAACTTTATGCCGGGCTGGTCAAGATAATCGACTCTCTGGCCGAAACATTAGCAGCAATGCGGGAAACAGATCATCCGGCAACAGCAGCCGACCTTTTCCTGGACTGGGCGGAGAAGAAGCGATCTATTAATAAGATTAAAAAAACACAGTGGGACTACCTGGTTGAGATGGCCCGGCTTCCCGGAGCACCGGCTGCGTTAGGCCTGCTCGTTGAGAAGCTTAAAGATATCGCCGGGCGGGCAGCAAATGAAACAGCCTTTTTTGCCCGGGAGCTTCTGCCCCGGGTCCAGGCCCGTTTGGCGTCTCGAAAGCAATCGCTAGGCTTGATTGATTACGACGATATGCTGGTGGGTGTGCTGGAAGCGCTGCAGAGCGAACAGGCACCCGTCCTGCTGGATCTCCTGCGGCACCGCTGGACTGTGGCCCTGGTCGACGAATTTCAGGATACCGATCCGGTACAGTGGGAAATATTCCGCAAAATTTTTGTTGAAGCAACGGAGAAACACCGCCTGATCGTGATCGGCGACCTGAAACAGGCTATTTACAGTTTCCGCGGCGCCGATGTTCACACTTACGAAGAAGCCAGAAGCTACCTGGTCAATCTGCATGGCGCTTCGCTGCTTCCGCTGACAGAAAATTATCGCTCTACAAAGACAATGATTGAGGCGGTCAATGAAATCATCATTGCCGGCAGCAGCGATGAAAGCGGGGAACGGGGATTTTTCAGCGGACTGAACCGCTATGACAAAGGGCAAATAGTCACCTGCGGGGATGATTCCCGCACCGCCCTGGAAAAGGGACTGCCAGCCGTGCCGGTACACCTGCTTCACCTGCACGGCGGAGGATATCCTCTAAGTGCCCCCCGGCTTAAACGGGGACTGGCCTGCTTTATCGCCGAAGAAATCCGGCGGCTCATTGGCTCCGGCGGTCCGGTCACCGCCAGTGGAGAAACCGGTCCGGAGCCGCTTAAACTGAGCGATATATATATCCTCACCCGCACCGCAGCAGAAGGGAAGCAGATCGGCGAGATGCTGCGCCGCTACAATGTACCCCACGCTTTCTACAAACAGGAAGGGCTTTTCAATACTGACGAAGCCGCTGATGTTTACCGGCTGCTCTGCGCCGTCAATGCCCCGACGGATGCCGCAGCCAGGATGGCCGCCTGGCTTACGCCCTTCTTCGGCGTGCCCCTTGAGGAACTGCCGGACTGGAAAGAAGCAGCAGAGGGGCATCCCCTGACCGCCCTCCTTTATGAGTGGAAAAAAATTGCAGATACTTATGCCTGGCAGCGTTTTTTTGATACAATTCTTACCGACTCTGGACTGGTACGGAGGCTGGTTTTTGCCGAAGAAGAAAGGGCTCTGACCAACTATCTGCACCTCTTTGAGCTGCTCCAGGCTGAGGCTCATTCACACCCGGCGACCCTGGATGAGCTGGCCGGCGGCTTGAAGGCACGCATCGACGGGCGGAAAATGCCGGAGGGACGGGAAGGCGATATCCAGCGTCTGGAGACGGACCGGGAAGCGGTCCAGATTCTGACTATGCATAAGGCAAAGGGGCTCGAGGCCGAGGTAATCTTTATCGGGGGCGGCTTCAGCAATCCCCGGATCAGCGGAATCAAGAAAAACATTTACCACAGCAACAACCGGCGCTGTCTGCATATCGGTCGGGCTTATGGGGCAATCAGGGAAGCGGTGGAGCAGGAAATAGCAGAAGAAAATCAGCGCCTGATCTACGTGGCCCTGACAAGGGCACGCTCCCGCCTTTACCTGCCCTGGTTCGGAAAAGCCCCGGAGGGCACAGGTGAAGAGGAAGCAAAAGGTTACGGGTATAAAAACCTCGGCGCCTTTTATAAGGGGCTGCAGAAGCAACTGGACCGGCTGGCCGAAAGCGGGCGGCTGGAGGACAAAAGGCTTTACCAGGTCCGCCGGGTCTCCTGCCGGGAAAAGCTGCCGCGGGAAAGAAAGGTGGAACCCGGGGCTACCGGCTGGCCGGAGGAAAAATCTCTGCTCGAAATGCCTCTTTCCAGGGCTGCAGAAGCAGCCGGAATTGAGCCCCTGCACCGGGGTGTGCTTTTGACCAGTTACACACGCATGAGCCGCGGCAAGAGCTGGCAGGCGCCAGCCGCGGATGTTGACGATGGGACAGCCAGGCGCGACGAGGCAGTGGCAGGCGAAGTGGAAGAAGTGTGGCCGGGAACCGTAACGACACCGGAGAAGAAGAGAAAAGAAATTTATTCTCCGGGCAAAGATTATGCCGCAGCCGACGGTTCAGGAAATGAAGAATCTGCAAAAGGTAGTGAGAGTGCCGACGTTACAGACACGGGCCCTGCGGGAGAAAAAGCATCCCGGGATAGAGGAGAAGGACTGCCCGGGGGCAGGGAAGCGGGCATTTTTCTACATTCCCTCCTGGAAGAAACCCCGGTGGAAGAGATCAGGAAAAGCGGTTTCGATGAATGGGCAGCCCGGGAAACAGTGCGGCGGCGGGCAGCAGCCGCCCTTAGACGCCACGGTTTCGCCGCCGGGCACCTTGCTGAATCGCTGCAACTGATTTATCGCGCCCTGCGCACCCCCCTGGAGACACAAAGCTGCGAAGACAACGCCCGGCTGGAAATGCCGGGAGGTATTGCCTCAGGCGAACGGCAGCGCGCCGAAATGGCCTTTGTCTATCCTATCCCGGAGACTTTCCATCCCCAGGCCGGCAGCGAAGATGCTGATCGGAACGAAGTGGGCAGGGTGCCTTACCGGGCGGTGCGCGGTTACCTGCAGGGGCTGATCGATTTGGCCTTTGAATATGATCATAAAATTTACCTGCTGGACTGGAAAAGCGACCGCCTGATTGCATACGACAGGGAAACTCTGCAAAGCCACGTCGAGACAAACTACAGCCTCCAGGCCCGGGTCTACAGCCTGGCCATCGTCCGGCTGCTGAACATCAGTTCCGAGGAAGACTATGAGAACAAATTCGGCGGAATTCTTTACGCTTTCATTCGCGGCCTCGAAACGGGCGATCCGGATGGCGAAACCAGGGGGATCTGGTTTTCCCGCCCCTCCTTCGGGAAAATTGCGGAATGGGAAAGAGATTTTATCACCCGCAGGGAATGGGGCGGCGCAGTTATCGAAGCAGGGCTGCCGGCAAAAGAATAAATTTTGCCCGGGTGATGCGGCTGACCGGGTAAGGCAGACCCGTTAATCTGACAGGATTCTGAAGCAGGGATAACCGGGGAGATCGATTTTCCCGGGATAAACTGAGCACCTTGTACTGAAGGGTAAACAATATATTTTTCAATGCATACGGTACCGGCAGAAAGAAGGGAATAAATAAATGGCTGAAGATATCAGGTGGACACCGTCCGGAAGTGGGGCGGCGATCTTCGAAGCAGCGGCAGGAGACCACAAGAATTGGCCACTTCTCTTTGATTCTCTTGTTACACGGGCTGCACAGCTCGATCTGGGGGTCGATGATGTTTACCTGGCCTGGGAACTTACCCGCCTGGCCGGAGGGTGTCTATCGGCCGAAGAACATAAAGCCCTTCTTCTCCTTATCATCGCCGTCCGGGCGGCAGCAGCCGAAGGGAGCACCAGGCTGCCGCTGGCAGCAAACGGCGACTTTAACCGGATCTTTTCCTTGTTTTCCCTGACGGATGATGAACGGGCGGCCGTCGATCACCTGCTCTGGAAAGCTAAAACAGCAGTTACCGGGAGGCAGTCCTCAGGGAATGAACCCGGGCTGACCGATATCTTCGGCGGGCCGACTGATTACCGGCCGCTAATCTTCGATCACGGCTGCCTCTATATCCAGAAGCTGCACGTTCTGGAAGCACGGGTGGCCCGGAATTTAAGGGAACGCCTCGGCGGCGACTTCGAGGCTGCGGAAAAAGAGCAGGGCAACCGCGGGGAACCGGGATCAGATCCAGCGCTTGAAAGAGCACTGGCCGAGGTGTTTGCCAACCCGCCGGAGGGCTCTTTCGGCAGGGCGGAACTCGACGATCACCAGAAGGAAGCGGTACGCACTGCTCTGGGTGGTCGGATAACTGTTATCAGCGGCCGCCCCGGAAGCGGTAAAACTTCGATCGTGGCCACCCTTTTACGCGTTTTGGCCCGACCGGGCGATCTATCCCTGGATTCTATCGCCCTGGCTGCACCGACCGGCAAGGCAGCCGACCGGATGAGAAGGTCCATCGCCGAACACCTGAAGGCAATTCCCGGAGCAGGAGAAGCTGACCGCCGCCTGCTGGAAAAGAGCCCGCCTTCTTTTACCCTGCACCGCCTACTCGGTTACTCACCCGGGAGCGAGCGGTTCAGGCACGACGAACACAACCCCCTGGCCGAAGAACTGGTCATTGTCGACGAGAGTTCGATGCTCGATCTGGCCATGTTCGATCAGCTGCTGCGCGCTCTCCGCCCCGAAGCCCGGGTGGTTTTCCTGGGCGATGCCGATCAGCTGCCGCCAATTGAAACCGGGGCTGTCCTGCGCGACCTCTGCCGCTCGAAAAGGGCTGCGACACAGGGGCGGATAGTAATACTGAAGAAGAGTTACCGGGCCCGCGAAGAAGCTGCAGAAGGCCGAAGCATCCTCGGGGCGGCGGCTGCCATCAACAGGGGCATATCACCCCTGAAGGCAAACGAAGGAGAAAGAACAGCCCTCAGGACAGCAGTGCCGGAGCTGCTTTTCAAAGGTGTGGAATACCTGACCCCCGGCAACGAAAGGCAAAAAGAAGAATTCTTTGCCAGGTGGTATGAGCACTTGATGGAAGCTCCAATTGATCTTGAAAAGTACCTCTCCCGCACATACATTTCCGGATCAGCCGGTTTCACAGGCGAGGATGCGGAAGCCCTGGGTGAATTAATTTCTTACTATGAATCAGACAGGATTTTGTGCGTAACCAGGGTGACGGCCGGCGGGACGGGCTCCGACGAAGTAAATGCCTGGTTTCACCACCGCTGGCTGGAGGAAAGCCACCCAATGGATCGGGCAGTCGGTAATCCACCATTACTGGTGGGCGAACCGGTGCTGATGACCAGGAACGATTATAACCTGAGGCTCTACAACGGTGACTCCGGTCTGGTGCTTAATGTGGCGACTGCAGCTGGAACGAGAAGCCGTTCTGCCGAACCGATGGCCGTTTTTCCCCGGGGCGAAAGTTTCGTCGCTTTCCCCCTGGGCATTCTTTACGGGCGCCTTGAACCAGCCTGGGCAACAACCGTTCACAAGGCCCAGGGCTCGGAATATGACCGGGTCGCCATAATCCTGCCTGCAGTACCCGTGCGCCCGCTGACACGTGAACTTCTTTACACCGCGGTGACAAGAGCACGCCGGTCGGTTACTTTCGTCGGGCCTGTGGAAGCTATAGAATGGGGAGCAGGAAAAACCATGGAGCGGGCCTCGGGCCTTGTTGACATGCTGGATTGAGCAAAAGGAAGAATACAGAAGGACAAACACATGGGGCTATTGACGGGATTATTCTATGGCAACATTAAAAGTATAAGTTTCAGTTATATTTTCCGGTTCCCAGTCCCGGTAATACTGGAATAGAACTTCCGCTTCTCCCGCTTCTTCCGCCCTGAAAACAAATTGATGGCTGCCTGGAGCACCAACAAGCTCTTCGTTTTCAGCCGGAGCAAACTCATCAGCATCCAGAACAACAGCACCTTCCGGGTTCACAGTCCAGTGCCAGCTGAAACCGGTCGAGGGGTTCTCTTCCAGCTCTATCGTGAATGTTTCACCCTTGCCGATTTCTATTTCGCCTACGGCATCTTCTACGGTAAAAAAGTAATTTTCAGATTCCCTTTCACACCCGTAACAAATGGTACAGCCCAGTAGAACCAGAATTAAAACCAGCGGCAGAAAAAATCTTTTCATTTACTTCAGCCTTCTTTGTCATGGATTTTCCTGATAGACAATCTATCAGGAAATAAGTTCCCGGACACAGGGGTAAACAAAAAAACCGTCTCCCTGTGTTACCATGTGTTACTACCGTTAATTCGGCGCGGGTGGTATAACCAGGGCGCAGATAAGGTATAGCAGCACACCGGGGAAACCGGCACTAAATATGGATAAAATCACCCAGGCCAGACGCACCAGGGTCACATCAAGAGCGAAATATTCAGCGATACCGCCGCAAACACCCAGCAGTATGACCTGGGAGCGGGAACGATAAAGACGTTTGGGTTCCATGTTATTTCCTCCTTGCAGCATCAGGATTGAATCCTGGATTTTTTACAGGGATACCGGCATAGAAGAAACCCTTTTGCTTTTTCTCTTTTCACATGTCAACTTTGATTATATCTGAAGGAGCCGCCTTGGACAATAAATCATCCTGCTTTTTAATAAAAAACCAGTTATAATATAACTAAAATATGCGGATTAAACTGTTTATAACCAGAGCAGGAGAATGATCCACTTTTTATATCAGACGAAATAAAGAACAGAGGAAACGGATACTTTTTCATGCAACGGAGGGTGAACAGACAATTAATAAAACAGTACTTGGAATGGCTGCAGTTGCCTTGATTCTGGTCATAGTTGCTTTTCTGCAGGGAGGACTGGCACTGGTGGGAGAAGGTTTCCTGTTAAGCGGGCAGAAACTGCTGGAACTTATGCCCCTGATCATGATTGCCTTTATCCTGGCCGGGCTTGTCTCCATCTCCATCCCGAAGCGGTTTGTTTCTAAATGGCTGGGCAGGGAAGCCGGCTGGAAAGGTCCCTTTCTCGGCTCCCTGGTAGGAGCAATGGTCCCCGGTGGACCCTTCTTTTTCTACCCGCTTATGGCCACCCTGACCCTGGCAGGAGCAAATGTAGGGACCATGATCAGCTTCGTAGCTGCCAAGACTCTCTGGAATTTTGCCCGGATCCCCCTCGAGATTGCCTTTGTTGGCACAGAACTGACTTTGATCCGGTTCATTATTACCTTTCCTATCCCCATCCTGGCGGGAGCGGCTGTCGATTTCTTCATGCCCGGCATTGCCGATAAAATCAGGGAAGACATCCGCAGGCTACAGAAAAAAAACAGCCCCTTGAAGAGTGGTGAAGAAATTGATTGACGCTTATATTGTTCTCTCCCTCATGACCGCTATTCTTCTCATCTTAGCTTACCGTCAGAAAAAACATATGGAAGGATTGAAAGAGGCAAAGAAGCTGTTTTTAAACGTTTTACCTATGCTTATCTGCGCTTTTGTCATCGTTGGCTTTATCAATTTGCTGATCCCCAGGGAGCTTCTGCAGGTTTGGTTGGGACCAGAAGCAGGCTGGAAGGGACTGGTTATTGGCCCGGCTGTGGGGGCCTTAGTCCAGGGAGGGCCATTCGCTTTCCTGCCTCTCTTTGATGCCGTGTTTCGGGATACGGTCTCCGTTGGTACAGCGGTTGCCATGATTTCAGCCTGGGGCATGATCAATGTAGGTCACCTGCCCTATGAATTCACTTTCCTTGGCCCCCGTTTCGTCGCCCTGAAATACTGCATGTATATTGCCATCCCCTCGCTGGCCGGGTTGATTGCCAACCTTCTATTCGGTTAATATATTTAGTAAAAATATGTTATCATTAACCATATTTTTTAATCCGCCATCTCGCTGGATTTGAAAGGGCTTTTCAATCAGTGCCTTTTTCTTAATACTTTTTAACCGAGAGGAGAAAATTTGAGAGATAAAAAGCAATCCGCCTGTCATTCTTGTGCACGGTTTTACGGGAGATAAAACAACCTGGGCCGGGTGCAGAGTTATCTCAGCAACAGGCATCAAGTTGCCGCCGAACAGCTCTTCAGCAGGGGGAATTTCATAACCACCCTGAACAGGGGTGAAAACAGGGGCACCCACCTGAACAGGGAAGTGGAATACGGTAATATCTACAGCTATTCGGCGCTGCCCGGATTTTTCAGTGGTGACATCGTAGTACCGGCAGCATCGGCTTATTTAACCGGTGTAGAAACAACCAGGCTACTTGACCATACTCACTCCTCCACTTTCAGCTCAGCAGGAACGCCGGTTACTGAAAGCAGCGAGGTTTTCAGGCAAATAGAAGAATGGTTAAATCGTCCCCTGCTGAGGCAGCCCCTGACCAGCATGCGCGCTGCTCTATCAAAGGTGGAAGGTAAAGTGTACCTCCGGCAGGTTGATCCGCAGAGCGGAGAACAATTAGAACCAACCCCAATCGATGCTGCCAGTAGCGGAACAGTTAATCTCGCGGTAGAACCTTTTGATGCGGTTATTACCTCTGATGGCAAAGCCATGCTTATCCTTTATTTGAATGAAACTCCCTGGGGCTATATCCATCTCCACCGGGATACAGAGCTAATCCTGCGCTACATTTCACCGCGCCTGACAGAAGTGAAAGTGCAAAAGGGAAGTGCCCGTTTTACTTCTTTCAGCCTGGACGAAAAGGGGCACTTTGCTGTTGAAATAGCCGCCGCAAGCGGAAAGTGGCAGAACGTTACCGGTCTTGATACAGATTTTGTGATCTATGCCGACGAAAAACCGGTTATTTTTTCTCTTGAAGGTTCCCTGCTGTACCAAGTGGAAATGGCTGAAAGCAAAATTGGCAATGTAACACTCAATGCAGGGGAAAGCTGTACCCTCAGCGGCGCGGATGAAATTACAGCAGTCAATACCGATCTTGAACAGTGGTGGAAAAACAGCTTTTACAATGGTCAGTCAGCCACCGCAGAGCAGGGACTGCTGAATAAGTTTTTCAGCCAGGCCGAAAATCTGGTCGGACTGGTATCATCCGGCAGCTGGAGAACTATAGCTCTGCATGGTTTAAAAGATAATTATCTGGTACTGGGTGCACTCGCTTTAATCGCTGTATTTTTCATAATCCTGCTGGCAATAATTCGGCGAAGACGCGCAGCCAGATAACAACTGCTTACCTGTTTGGAGGTTGTGAGTCAGGGAAATATAAATGAATCGCCAGAAAGCAATACCCGGGAAGAAAACAAAAAAACCTACCCCGGTATTCTTCCGTGTTTATAAAATTATCGTAAAAAAATTTAAAATAATTTTGCAAACCTATTGACAAGTCTTAATACTCATGCTATTATAATAAATACCAGGTTCTGAGAGATTGAAAGGTTAACCGGTTCAGGCTCTGAGGGAAGCCCGGAAGAAATGATAGGCGCAAGTCAGGATTGGATGACGGGAAATTCCAACCGAGCCAGCCAGCTGCAAGGCAACACAGCGGAAAGGCAAAGCAAAGGGTAATACCGGAACAGCGCCGGGAAACTGTGAAACTGCAGCGCAGAGTCTTCAAGAGCCAGTCAGAGGTTGTAAAAAGTTGCCCTCAGGGGTAGCGGGAAACAACCGCAGATGGCTGGGGAAGGAAGAAGCTGAAGGTCAACCGGAAGGTCTGTTGGAACCTGGTTCAATTATGTAAAACTTTCCGTAAAAGAGCTGCCTTTTATTGGCAGCTTTTTGTGATCATTTATTGCTCCCCCCTTCATAACAGTGATATGATTGCTTCGAAAGAAGAAAACGAGGAAACCGTTCAACCGGGTGAAAGGAATAATAATATGAGTATTATCGGCAATATTCTCTGGATTATACTGGGCGGAGGCATCATCATTTTTCTACTTTACGTTCTGGGAGGCGTTTTCTTATGTTTGACAATCGTCGGCATCCCTTTTGGTGTACAGTGCTTAAAACTGGCCACACTGGGCTTGATTCCTTTCGGTAAAGTAATTACCAGCAGTCCTTCAGCCACAGGTACAATTAATGTTATCCTGAACGTGCTCTGGATTATAACTTTCGGACTGACCATTGCCGCGACTCATATCGTACTGGCCCTGATCCTGGGCCTGACCATAATCGGCATTCCCTTTGCCCGGCAGCACATCAAGCTGGCCAGTCTGGCTATAACTCCGTTCGGGCATAATTTTTACTGAAATGTCCGGCGACTGTCATTCTCAATCTGTTAAACGTCCCGCTTTGTGATATGATCGAACCAGATAAAGGTTGTTATGCTCCGTTTCTTAAAACAGATCAATTTACCCTGTGATTAGCAACAGGTAAACATTCTCCTATAGAAAACCGCCTTAAACCAAAACCCCGGAGGTATAAAGAGAGATGAACAGACAGCTTAATCTTTTTTATCCGCAGTGGCAGGGCGGCGGGCCGGACCGGTCCACCTACTTCGGGGCTCTTGAGCTAAAGCTTAATTATCTGAAAAATATGGAGTTATCCGAGATCAAGGTAAGCCTGCATAACGCTAAAGAAGTGAAAAACGACATTTTTGCCTATGATGAGATCCTGGTCCAGATGGGGACGGCCAGGGCTTTGCTCGATGAGAAAAAACCGGATTATATTTTTACAATTGGCGGCGGCTGCGACGCAGGGATACTGCCTCTTTCTTACCTGAACAAGAAGCTTAACGGCGATTTAACAGTGCTCTGGTTTGACGCCCACGGCGACATTAATTCACCTCTATCTTCAAAAAGCAAGCATTTTTACGGTATGCCAGTCCGGGTTCTGCTTGGAGAATCCGACAGCAGGATCCTGGACCTAACATACCTTGATCTCCTGCCACAGCAGTTGTTGATGCTGGGCCTGCGTGACCTCGACGAAGCTGAGAACAAATATATTAAAAAACACAGTATTGCCGTTCTCGGGGTCGCAGAAATCGAAAATAATTTAGAAACGGTAATCGCTTCGGTAAAGGCAAAGAGAAATCACAACATATATATCCACCTTGACCTTGATGCCCTGGATCCGGAAGAATTCCCCTATGTTCCAGTTCCATCACCGGGGGGTCTGAAGTTGAAAACGCTGAGTGTTCTTTTGGGTATGCTGAAAAAAGAATTTAATCTTTCCGGCCTGGGCCTGTTCGAATACCAGCCCTCCGGGATAACCTCGATGGGCTTACTTGAAGAAGTTGTACGTATTGGAACCGGCGCTGCCGGGGCCACCTGACAGCGAAATTCTTTTACCTGAAAGATCTCCGGTTGGGAACCAGTCACCGTGATAATAAAGCTCTTTATAACCTGCAGTGGTTCATACCGGTAGGCATAGCGCCACTGCTTTAGGAAATCAAGATAAACATTAACCCACTGCCGGGCAATTTCGTCAGGTTCCTCCAGGGCAAGATAATAAAGCATCTTTTGAGGAATTTTGGGATAAAAAAGACCGATTTTTTCGAGGCATACCGTCGATTCAGGACCGCTCTGCTCCACGGGTACTTGAGTATTGATACAGATTTGATTTGCTAACAGGTAATTACTTAAGCAGACACCCTGAAAAGGGGATATTATTATGTTTACAAAACAAAGGCGATGAGCAATCCGACGGCCAGCAGGATGGCTCCATAGACATTGACTCGTTTGATCAGGGAATAGAGGGGAGTTTTGAAATACTCGTTGGTCAGGTAGGTGCACATGTGGACCGGTGAGCCAAAGTAACCGGCAAAAGCACTCAGGTAGGCAATACCAAAATAGCGTATTGTGAGCATCTCACTGGACAGGAAGGGTATGAGGATAGGCAGAGAAATACCGAGAGCGGCGGCCGTATTACCGGTTATAAACCCGGTAAAAAGAGGCAGGATAACCAGGAGCACCAGCAGGGGCATACCCATCTCAACCAGATATTCCACAACCTGCAGGAATGATTCGGCTTCCAGCATAAAATCTTTATAGACAACGATTAAAATTGTGGAAATGATCAAGACCCAGTTAAACCCGTGCATGAGAATGACAAAACGTTCTTTAAGGACATTGATCAGGCCGGTCCGCGGCATCTCGATAAAAAAGCAGACGGCAATGCCAAACAGCAGGGCCACGGGGAAGAAAATACCGCAGGCCAAACCGAGAAAAATGGCCACGGCATAAGGAAGAACAGTGATCAGCAGGCTTCGTATAGCCCTGCTGCTTTTTTCCCTGCTGATAGTAACCGGTTTTTCTTCCTTCGGCCGGGGATAACGAAAGAAGAAAATGGCAGTGGCAATAATAAAGACAACCACCACTATGGGAGCGGTAAACCCAAGGTAGCTGCCGATACTGAATCCGGTAATCGCCGAGGCCAGGATTACACCGGTGTTAAAGGGGTTAACCAGGGTCACCAGGTGGCGGTAGATAATATTGGACATGGCCATTTCCAGGGGAGGCATATTGATTTTCCGCCCGGTTTCCTCGACAATTGGCGCTGAAATAATTGCTGCCCCGGGAACGGTCAGGAAATAAGCAATTGCTCCCGGGAAAATCATCAGCAGGATCCGGGGATCGCGGATCAAAAGCTGGAGACTTTCCACCATTTTCTGCATGGCTCCAATCTTCTGGTGCAGATGACCAAAAAGGCTGATGCAGACAACCATGGCGCCAAGATAAAAAGCGGTATAGCTGGTCAGGGAGTGATAAAACAGAAGAATATTATCAATCAAACCATCGCCATTGGTCAGGGCCAGAGCGGCAATGGCCAGCAGCAGAACCCAGTACATATCCCAACCACGACGAATAAGATAAACAATCAGGAAAATTGAAAGTATCACTCCCGCCCCTTCGAGAAGGGACGAACTGGTTCCATTCAACATTTGCTGGCACCTCTGCTTTGACTGGGCTGCTTCTTAGCGGTCCAATATTAAACTCTGTATATTATGGCAGATTTTCAGCATCATTTCCACCTAAACGTATTTGTGAAATTATTAGAGAATCTTAAACAATGACATTTCGCATTTCAGATTCTGGCGATGCAATAAACACCCTCTTCCAAATTTGAGAATAAAAAAATAATTGTAACTGCTCAGACATGGGCCGCCGTGCCAAGGGGACAGTTCCGTCGTCTTTCCTTCCGTCTTCCGTTCGGACCTCCGCTTTGCTAGGGTGACGCTCGAACCGTCCCTTTGGCACGGCTTAGCTTTAAAAAATTTTATTAAGCTGAGACAAATAATTAGTAATATTATCCGTGAGGAGGCAAAGAGCATCAGTGGCACCGCCGCAAAATTAGAAATCGCAGGAATTGACTGTCCTGGGAAAGGGAATGACATCCCTGATGTTGTTAACGCCGGTAAAATACATGATGACCCGCTCAAAACCAAGACCGAAGCCGGCATGTTTGACACCGCCGAAACGGCGCAGATCCGTGTACCACCATAAATCCTGCGGGTTAATATTGAATACGCCCATCCTCTGTTTAAGAACTGCCATCCTCTCTTCCCTCTGGCTGCCCCCGATAATCTCCCCCACTCCTGGGACAAGCAGATCTACGGCAGCAACTGTTTTGCGGTCATCGTTGAGACGCATGTAAAAGGCTTTGATTTCTTTCGGGTAATCAGTGACAAAGACCGGCCTGCCCAGTGCTTTTTCGGTGAGGTAGCGCTCGTGTTCAGTCTGCAGGTCGCTGCCCCAGCTCACCGGGTAAACAAACTTCTCTTTTGCTCTGCCGAGCAGTTCAATCGCTTCACTGTAAGTGATCCGGGCAAAGTCAGCGGTAGCCATTTTCTCAAGCTTTTCCAGCAACCCCTTTTCTACGAAGCGGTTGAAGAACTCCATCTCCACGGCAGCGTTATCGAAGAGATAAGTGATCAGGTAGCGGACCATTTCTTCCGCCAGGTCCATGTTATCGTTAAGATCGGCAAAAGC
>CAZDKY010000056.1:0-58323 GCA_964506505.1 uncultured Syntrophomonadaceae bacterium | reverse complement strand
ATAAAGTTTATCATGATCCTTTCACCCCCAGGTAAGCCCCGCTGCGAATAAAGCCGACTTTAAAAGTTAAACGCAGCAGCAGGCGGGTCAATACTATTGCTGTAAACATGCTGCAGATAATCCCGATGAAAAGGGTAACGGCAAAACCTCTGACCGGCCCGCTGGCCAGGGTAAACAATACTATAGTCACTATCAAAGTAGTAACATTGGCATCGAGAATCGCCCTGAAAGCACGCTGAAAACCACTCTCCATGGCGCTGCGCGGTGTCCTGCCTGAGCGAAGTTCGTCTTTAATCCTCTCAAAAATAATCACATTGGCATCAACCGCCATCCCTATAGAAAGGATTAAACCGGCAATGCCAGGCAGGGTCAAGGTAGTGGGCAGGTAATTCAAAGCCCACAGAACCAGAGAAAGATAGAAAATAAGAGCCACACCGGCTAACAATCCGGCCAAACGATAATAGCCAATCATAAACAGCAAAACAAGGATCAGCCCGGCAGCAGCAGCATAGACAGCAATCACCTCGGTTCTCTGGCCGAGGGTCGGCCCGATCAAGCGCGATTCAAGTTCGCGCAGTTCAACTGGCAGCGCACCACTGCGCAGAAGCAGCGCAAGGTTGGCTGCTTCTTCGAATTCAAAGTCCCCTTCAATGGTTGCTTTTCCATCGGTTATTACTGCTCTTACAAAAGGCTGGGAAATGATTTCTTCATCCAGCATTATGGCGATTGGTTGATTTAAAAACTTTCCTGACGCTTCAGCAAAGAGCTCGGCACCCTCCCGGTCAAATTCCAGGCTAACGAAGGGATAGGGTGTATATTCCGGCGCCCTCTCGGCCTGGGCCCGAACCAGGTGGGAACCGGTAACAATTTCTTCGCCGTCCGGTCCTATAAATTTGAGCATGGCGGTTCGCCCAATAATTTCACGGGCTTGTTCGACATCATCAACATCCGGCAATTCAACCCTGATTCGATTATCACCCTGCGCAGCAATTATGGGCTCGGCTACTCCAAGCTCATCAACGCGCATGCGAATAACAGTAATTGCCCTTTCTATTGCATCTTCATCCAGTTCTTTATCTCCGGTTTGCTCCGCCTCCAGAAGGACATAAAGTCCTCCGGCAATATCAAGGCCACGTTTAATACCATCTTCCCTGTCGGCCGCGCTGACAAAAGCCCAGTAACCCGAAGCAACAATCAAGATGCAAAGAAGCACCAGTATTGCCAGCTGACCCGGCAGAATCTTTCGATTCATCAACACCACTCTCCATTCTTTACGACCATTACTGCTGCCTTTAATATGACACCTTATTCCAGGCTTATCCTATTCCTTAAACAGGCTTTAATCACCTGATCAACCAGTATGTCATCATCAACCGCAGCTATGGATACTTTGCCTACTTCGGTCGGCAGGATGAAAATAGATTTTCCGCCGCTCCGTTTTTTGTCCTGCCTTAGTTTATCGGTAACAGCCTCAACGGTCAAGCCCACAGGCGATTGTTTTAATCCAAGACGACGTAAAAGCCCGAGAATTCGCGCGGCAGCATTTTTTTCAATCATCTTCAGCCTGTAAGACAAAACAGTAGCGGAAGCCATACCCACGGCGACTGCTTCCCCGTGCAGGTAATGACGATATCCGGTAGCCGCCTCAAGGGCATGTCCGATGGTATGGCCAAAATTAAGAACCCGGCGATAATCTTTTTCAAACTCATCCTCTTCCACCACCCCTGCTTTGGCCGCTACCGAGCGAGCCACTGCCATAGAAAGAGAGGTGTTGTTTTTTGCCAGCATTTCATCAAGTTCCTTCTCCAGACGGCTAAAAAAGAGCTCATCGCCGA
The DNA here is from genome assembly GCA_964506505.1 of uncultured Syntrophomonadaceae bacterium. Taxonomy (GTDB): domain Bacteria; phylum Bacillota; class Dethiobacteria; order DTU022; family DTU022; genus M55B129. The sequence continues at coordinate 56,488 of CAZDKY010000056.1, read as the reverse complement.
TAATTCCGTATTTTACCACTTCGGCCAGGCCGGCCGCCAGCTGCCGATGCGGCAGGGTAGAAAGAACTGCAGGATCGGCAATGACCAGCCGCGGTGGGTAAATAGACCCAATCAGGTTTTTCCCCGCAGGATGATTAACGGCTACCTTTCCGCCAACACTGCTGTCCACCTGGGCCAGCAAGGTTGTAGGAATCATTACGAGGGGAACACCACGCAGATAAGTAGCAGAAGCAAAACCGGCCAGATCGCCAATTACACCCCCACCCAGGGCAACAATAGGAGAATAGCGCTCCAACCCCGCATCGATGGCCTTATTGTAAAGACGTGTTGCTCCGGCCAGTGATTTCGCACGTTCGCCCGGCCTGACCAGGGCAATATCAACTTGCCATTTTGCGGCTTCCAGGATTCTTAAAATTTTCTGGCCGTAAATTCTATAAACAGTGGTATCGCTGACCAGCAGAAGGCGATCACTCGAAAAGATCCGGCGCATTTCTTTTCCCGTTTCGGAAAGCAAACCCTCTTCGATTAATACCCTGTACATAAAATTACTGGTTTTAACCTCAATTTCTTTTCTGCCCATGGTTCTCCTTTTAAATCCGCCGGATTATCAAGTTATCTAAAATACAATCTTTTTATTCTGAGCTGTTATTATCATCCCGGTTTTCCTCTTTTTTTAATCGGCGGCTGCATTTTTCCAGGTAACGGTGGTAAGAACAGCTAATTTCTTCGAGGCAATCTCCACCAAATTTTTCCATAAAAGCCACGGCCAGTTCCCAGGCAACGACCGCCTCGGCAACTACCGCGGCAGAAGGGACCGCGCAGACATCGGATCTCTCCACCGCGCCCGCAGTCTCTTCTCCCGTCTGCCAGTCAACGCTTGGAAGAGGACAGCTCAGAGTGGGTATCGGTTTCATCACCGCCCTGATAATCAATGGAGAACCATTTGTCACGCCGCCTTCCAGCCCTCCAGCCCGGTTGGCAGAACGTACAATACCCGCTCCCTGCCTTAATATGATGGGATCGTGGACCTCCGATCCGGGCGCGGAAGCAGCAGCAAAACCGATTCCCACTTCGACTCCCTTGATACCCTGAATAGCCATTACCGCTCCGGCGAGCCGGCCGTCAAGGCGTCGGTCAGGATGAACATAACTGCCCAGTCCCGGAGGAATGTCGTTAACAATTACTTCAAAAATTCCCCCCAGGGTATCACCATCCCGGCGGGCCCGGTCAATTTCCTGCAGCATTGCTGCTTCTCCATTTTCATCGGCGCAGCGTACAACCGATTTTTCAACAATTTCATTGACCCCGAGAATTTCCCCGGCATCTATGGAAACTGCTGCTTTACCGATCTGCAGAACGTGACTAAAAAAGGAAAACCCAAAATATTCCAGAAAGATACGCCCTACACTACCTACTGCAGTACGCATGGCCGTTTCACGGGCGCTGGACCTTTCCAGGACAAGCCGCAGATCATCATAATTATATTTCAGCCCGCCGGCCAGATCAGCATGACCGGGTCTCGGGCGGGTGACAGGTTGCCAGTCAGCAGGTGGTTCTCCTTCCGGAGCCATAACTGACTGCCAGTTTGAACAATCCCTGTTTTCAATATGCAGAGTCAGGGGACTGCCAATGGTCCGGTTAAAGCGAAGACCTGACAGTACTTTGACCTGATCTTTCTCAATAGCCATCCTGCCCCCCCTGCCGTAACCCAGTTGACGACGGGCCAGGTGGTGATTTATATCAGTTGTTCGCAGCTCCAATCCGGCCGGCAACCCTTCTATAATTGCCGTCAGGCCTGGACCATGTGATTCTCCTCCTGCCAGGTAACGCACAGTAATTCCCACCCCCTTTTCAGATGATTGCAGTAAAGCGGCTCTAATTAATATGTCATTTCTTTGCTTGACCACTCGCGCTGCAGTACGCTTAACCTTCTATCTTCACTTCCTCAAGTTCCAGGAGCATTTTCTTCCATCCCGGCGGCCCGCTGAACCCACCAATTCTTTTCCCGCTGTTGATAACCCGATGACAGGGCACAATAATGGGGTGACGGTTTGCTTTCAGGGCCTGGCCGGCGGCTCTCCAGGCAAGGGAAGAACCGGCAAGGGAAGCTATCTCCCGGTAAGTACTAATTTCACCGTAGGGAATTCGGCTTACTTCCGCAAGAACAGCTGCCGTAAAGGGCCGGTAACCGCTCCGATCCAGGGGATAAGAAGACCAGTTAATTTTTTCTCCGGCCAGGTAATGGTTAAAATCCTCAGCCAGCTTAGGCCAGGGCAGCTCTCCTACCGCATATTGTTGAATTGGCTTACACCCCGGGAAAATGATTTTCCGGATGCCTGCCAAGCTGAAAAGTATTAAAAAATCGCCTTTCGGCGTGGCAATTCGACTTGAAATGAGCCTGTTAATATTCTATCCCTCCAGTAGATCTTTTACAGGGCCACACTGCTTCTGACACGATTTTCAAATATCGCCAGCTCCCGGCAACCTATTTCAGAAAGCAGTGATTTTGCTTCCGGAAAATAACGGCCAACCTGTTCCGGACTGTGAGCATCGGAACCCAGGGTTAACGGAACTCTTTCAGCCAGGCATGCTTCGAGCAGGGGCTGATGGGGATAAAATTCGCCAACAGGAGCATCCCGGCCGGACGTATTTAGTTCGATGCAGGTACCAGTTTCCCTTAAAACACAAGCTATTTTCAGCCATAACAGGCCCGGATCTGTACCAGGCCGGTAACCAAATTTTTTTATCACATCAATATGGCCAATAATGTCAAAAAGCCTGCTGCGGCAGGCCTTTTCGATGAGTTCGAAATAATCTACATAAAGCCTGTCAATATCAAGATTACGATATTCCTCGGCATAGGCCGGGTGAGTAAAATCCCAATCTCCTATAAAATGAATTGAACCGATTACATAGTCAAAAGCATATTCCTCCAGTAAACGGCCGATCTTTTCCTCTGCTTCCGGGAAATAATCGATCTCGATACCAACTTTTACTTTCATGATCCGGGCCTGCTCTTTAAGCTTTTCGATATCCTGAATATAATCTGCCAACTCTTCCGATTCCATTGTCACTTTGGCTTTTGGTGTATAGCCAAGCAGGCCAAGAGGAAAATGATCGGAAAAACCAATTTCCTGCAGGCCTATCGCTTCTGCACGAAGTATATAGTCTTCCGGTAAACCGGTGGCATGGCCACACCGTTTGGTGTGCAGATGATAATCAATCATTTTGTATTTCCTGCTGTTTAGAACCGGCCAGAGTATTAAAAAAACAGGAATAACGGCCCGTATGACAGGCCACTCCGGGGCCAAGGGGTATGATCTTAATCAACAAAGTGTCGGCATCACAATCAGCATACATTTCGTGGACTTCGAAATAATTTCCCGAAGTCTCGCCTTTTACCCAGTACTCCTGACGGCTGCGGCTCCAAAAACAGACCTTTCCTTCCCTCAGGGTCCGTTTAATCGATTCTTCATTCATGTAACCAAGCATCAAAACGGCATTTGTCCTGACATCCTGGATAACAGCCGGTATTAGGCCTCTCTGGTCATATTTTAACTCATTTGTATCCAGTGGTTTAAGTTCTTCTTCCATATTCAGTTCTGCCATTGTTAATCCTCCATTTTCTAATTGAATATATTCATTGCATCGGTTAAGGTCAGCTGGTTGCTGTAAAGCGCTTTGCCAATAATCACTCCTCTGACTCTTTCCCGGTATGGTTTCAGGGCATGGAGATCATCAAGAGATGATATACCGCCTGAAACAATAACCTGTAAACCGGTTTTTCCCAAAATTTCTTCCAATCCTGCTAAATCCGGTCCGCTGAGCGTCCCATCCCGTCGAATATCGGTATAAATGATCTCTTTAACCCCCCAGCTTTCAACCCGGGAGGCCAGTTCAATTGCCTGTACAGAAGAGGATTCTGTCCATCCCTTTACAGCAACAGTTCCATCGCGAGCATCAATCCCCACAACGATACTATCCGTATATTCCTCTATCAAATCACAGGCCAGCCGGGACTCTTCAATAACCAGCGTCCCCAGTATTACCCTGGAAATACCTGTTGAAAGGGCTTTTTCGACTGCTTCGCGCGTTCGGATTCCCCCGCCAAGCTGCAGGGGAATGCCAACAGCTTCCCCGATTGCTCCTATCACCGGAGCATTCTGGGATTGACCGGTAAAAGCTCCATCAAGATCGACCAGATGAAGCATTCTTGCTCCAAGATGTTCCCACTGGCGGGCTACATCGACCGGATTATCGCCATAAACTGTTTCTTTATCCGGGTTCCCCTGATATAAACGAACACAGCGGCCTCGACGCAAGTCGATGGCCGGTATGATCAACAATCCGTCCACCTCATTCCAATTTACCCTTGGTGGATAAAGGCCCTTCAAGGCCGGCTAAGATCGATGAGGCTTCATTCAACGCCCGCGCCGCTGCTTTGAAAGATGCTTCCACCATGTGGTGCTTGTTGGCACCATAATTTAAGATTAGGTGCAGATTAAAACGACCTTCATTAACAAAAGCTTGCCAGAATTCCCGAAAAACTTCCTGATCCATAGTGCCAACCATGCCTGGAGGTAAGGACAGATCATAGTGAAGCAAGGGACGGCCGGAAAGATCAACTACGGCGGTAACCAGGGCTTCATCCATAGGTACTACAGAAAAACCGTAACGTTTAATACCTTTTTTTTCTCCCAGTGCTCCATGGAAAGCTTTGCCAAGGCACAACCCGATATCTTCAACCAGGTGATGGGCATCCACTTCAAGATCCCCTTCAGATTTAATGTCCAGATCGAAAAAACCGTGCCTGCACCATAATTCAAGCATATGATCAAAAAAGGGCAAATCCGTTTTCAGGTTGGCTTTACCGCTTCCGTCCAGGTTCAAATCAAGTAAAACCGCTGTTTCCGAGGTCTTTCTTTCAATTCTTTGCTGCCTTTTCATTTTCGCGCCTCCTCATCAATACCGCCCTGGCATGTGCCTCAAGGCCTTCGGTCCTGGCCAGAGCAACAACCTGTGGTGTAGCCTTACTTAAAGCTTGATTGCTGTAACAGAGAATGTGAATCTGTTTTAAGAAATCCGATACTCCCAGGGCAGAAGTGTAACGGGCAGCCGACCCCGTAGGCAGGACATGGCTTGACCCGGCCCAGTAATCACCGATGGGTTCGGGGGTGTAAGGGCCGATAAAAACAGCCCCGACATTGTAAATTTTATCCAGGTAATTCCACCCTTCAGGGATGATTAATTCAAGGTGTTCAGGCGCAATATCATTGACAACATCCCAGGCCTGATCTATATTATCGACGCGAATGATTGCCCCCTGTTGATACAGCGAGCGGGCAGCAATATCCCTGCGGGGGAGATCCTCCATCTGTTTGGTCAACTCCTCGACAACCGAACCGGCCAGTTTAGAAGAATCGGTAATCAGGATCGGCCGGGAAAGAGGATCGTGCTCGGCTTGAGAAAGCAGATCCGCCGCCACATAATCCGGTTCAGCACTGTCATCAGCAACAATCACAATTTCACTGGGACCGGCCAGCATGTCTATACCGACCCGCCCGAATACTTCTTTTTTAGCCAGAGTAACATAGATATTGCCGGGGCCGACAATTTTATCTACTGCCGGAACAGTTTCTGTTCCGTAAGCCATGGCAGCAATGGCCTGGGCTCCACCAATTTTAAAAACTGCAGTCACCCCGTTGTCACGGGCAGCGGCCAGGACCAGGGGGTCAACAGAACCGCCTTGACGTGGTGGCGTGCAGATAAAGATATCCTTAACTCCGGCTACTTTGGCCGGTATAACTGTCATCAGAACAGAGGAAGGATAGGCTGCAGTTCCGCCGGGTATATATATACCGGCTGACCGTAGGGGAACAATTCTTTGGCCTACCAGCCAGCCCTCTCCGGTATTCCACCAGTCTTCCCGCATCTGACGAAGGTGAAACTGTTTAATATTTTTACCCGCCTGCCTCAGAGCAATCATTACTTCCGGATCAACCTTTTTGATCGCTTCAGTATACTCTTCATCACTCACGGCAAGCTCTTTCAACTCAACTTGATCCAGCCTGAGGGTATAATCAAACAGACCTTCATCCCCGTGCTTACGAACATTTTCGATGATCTTCCTGACAAGTCTTCCTTCCTTCTGGTAATCGGCGAAAAACGAAAGGGGTCGTTCATGTTTAAATTCAGCATATGAATAGATCGAAAAGGGCATCATTCCACTCCCTTCCACCACACGGTTTTTAAAGCGGCCTTAAGTCTTCTGGAAAGAACAACCATATATTAACACAGCCGCCGGACAGCGTCAATTTACTACCCTCAACTAATCAGGGAACGCATGGCAGCCATAAAACCGGGAAAAGAGATACCAATTACTTCGGCATTATGAACCACTGTATCTCCTTCTGCAGCAAGACCGGCAACAGCCAGGGCCATGGCAATACGGTGATCACCACAGCTTTCAACATTGCTCCCGACCAGACGGCTTTTCCCTTCAATGATCATGCCGTCTTTTTTTTCTTCTATCCTAACCCCGAGACGTTTTAACTGAACGGCCAGGGCGGCAATGCGATCGGTTTCTTTCACCCTCAGTTCTGCTGCATCTTTAATTTCTGTCCTTCCTTCGGCAACTGCCGCCGCTACGGCAATAATTGGGATTTCATCAATAAGGCGCGGGATTAGTTCTCCGCCTACAGTAATTCCCTTTAAAGATGCTCCACCTCTAACAGCAATATCGGCTACCGGTTCTCTTCCCCATAAACGCTGGTTCATTACCTCCAGGGGAACCCCCATCTCAGTCAGAGCATCTATAATACCGCTCCGGGTAGGATTAATACCCACATTTTTCAGCATAATTTCCGATTTATTAACAATTGCTGCTGCAACCATAAAAAATGCAGCAGCGGAGAGATCACCGGGAACCCTTACCAGGCTACCTTTTAAACAAGGCTGTCCGCCTATAGAAACAGACTGTCCTTCTATTTTAAGTTCCGCCCCAAATTGAGCCAGCATCAATTCAGTATGATCACGGCTGCGGTAAGGTTCAACCACTTTAGTTTCCCCTGCCGGATATAGTCCTGCCAGGATGATCGCCGATTTCACCTGGGCACTGGCCTGTTGGGTCCTGTAGTTGATTGGATGAAGGCCCGATCCTTTGATTTTTAAGGGCAGCCGATCACCTTCTCCTTCGATTTGAGCTCCCATTAGCCTCAGCGGTTCAACCACCCTTTTCATCGGTCTCTGTTGGAGAGAATAATCACCGGCAACAGCGGCCCGAAATGACTGACCGGCAAGGATACCAAGTAACAGTCTTGCCGTCGTCCCTGAATTGCCGGCATTAAGCACCTGTTCCGGTTCTGCCAATTTCATGTCGCAACCTTTAATAAAAAGACGGTTGCCCCTCCTATTTATTTTCACCCCCAGGGCTTCCAGACAACCGATCGTGGAACGGCAGTCTTCCGAATCGAGGAATCCCTGCACCTCTGTAATCCCCCGGGCCAGCGCTCCGATCAACAATGCTCGATGGGTTATAGATTTATCACCAGGCAAATTCAATTCACCGGACAAATGTTCAGGCTTTGTTGTTATTATTACCATTTGAGATATACTCCCGGACTGTAAATTACTGGGCGGCCGCTAAAAGAGTCTGCAGTCGGATGCATTAATGAAGTGACGCGGGCAGCACACGCCTGATAGTGACAGAAACACCCATGTGATATAATAATAAAACAATTGATATGCCGGGCGCAAGCGGGCGGCACAAAAAACACAGTGGAGTGACTGCTCAAAATGGAAGTTTTCAGCTTATCAGGCCACAGCGGGACTGGTAAAAGCCATCAGTCACCGCTTCTGGCCAGGAAATATGGGATAGAATATATAATAGACGACGGCCTTTTAATCAAGGGCAATCTGAGTCTGGCCGGGCGCTCGGCAAAACGGGAGAACACCCGTTTTGGAGCTGTTAAACGCGCCCTTTTTAAAGATCCGGAACATGCGGCCCAGGTCAGGGAAAAATTGAATGATATTAAACCCGACCGTATTTTAATCCTGGGGACTTCCCATCGGATGGCCGAAATGATCGCTCAAAACCTGGGCCTACCGGAACCTCAATACCATTTTACTATCGAAGAAGTATCCGATCCTGAATCTATCAAGACAGCCCTTACTGTCCGGGCTAAAGAAAACCGCCACGTCATTCCCCTGCCAACCTTCGCTATTAAAAAGGAGTTCCCCGGTTATATCATCGACCCGCTGCGCTCATTTTTCAGCCTGCCGGCGGCTCATTCTGGCGATGTCCCGGTTGAACGTTCAGTAGTCCGCCCCATATTCAGCTCTCTTGGTAGTTTCTTCATTGCCGAACATGTAATTAATGACCTGATCAGCTATGTAGTGCAACAAGTTCCGGGCGTTCACAGGATCCTTCATTTTGACCTGGGAAACGACAGCAGTAAAGTGATTCTTAACGTAAACCTTTCCATATCGCTCCCCGACACACCGGAAATGCGGATAGATCTGCTGTTGAAAGAAGTTCAGCAAAGATTAAAGAAGGAAATTGAATACCAGACCGGCTTTTATCTGGATGAAGTAAGAGTTTGTGCCCGAAAGCTACATCTCAGTAAAAAAGCCCGCCGGGAAAAAGAACTGCTGCGCGGAGAAAATTTTTCCGATCTTTCCTCTTCTTAATCTTCGCTTATTCTCCAATCGTTGGTGTAAACATTGAACCGCCTGCCCCTGACAAAACCAATCAGGGTTATATTCAATTTTTCAGCTAGATAGACGGAAAGAGATGTGGGAGCAGCTCGTGAAATGAGGAGCTGGATTTTTAGTTTGGCCGCTTTGAGCAGTATTTCCGAACTGAGGCGACCGCTGGTAACTATAATTTTATCTTCGGTCGTTATGCCCTGTAAAAGAGATTCCCCGATTATCTTATCGAGAGCATTGTGCCTTCCAATATCCTCAAAAGTAACCAGGAGACTTTGGCAGTCGGCCAGCGCGGCAATGTGGGTCCCTCCTGTCAACCGAAACAGATCTCCCTTTGACTGCAGTTCATCCATCAATGAACGCACCTGCTCGGGAGCGATCTTCAGCTCTCCCATGACAGTTTTGCTGAACAGTGAATCGAGGGCGCTGTAAAAGACTGTCCCTTTACCACAGCCGGAAGTAATCATCCGCCGGCCAAAAAGTTTACCAGCCAGGACGTTTTCATTGTTCAGCTCAATTTCCACCAGTCCTTTTTTTTCGTCAATGCGCAGTGAAGAAACATCCTCCGGCCCTGAAATAAGCCCTTCAGAGCGGAGAAAACCAAGAGCCAGCCGGTCTGTTTTTTCCGGGGTGCATAAAAGGGTAATCAGCTCTTCACCGTTCAGATAAATAGTCAGGGGAGCTTCAATCGTGACGGAATCAATGAGCTCTTCCCGTTCTCTGCCCTGGTAATATTTCCATATTTTTTTTCCCGTTACTCTATTCTGATCCGTTCTGCTTCATTCCCCTCATGCTGGCTACCTTCACTCAATCAGACCGTTTCTGGCAATCACTTCCCTGTACCAGCAGGCACTATTTTTTAGATATCTCTTTTGAGACTGAAAGTCCACGTAGATCAAACCAAAGCGTTTGCTGTATCCAAAAGCCCATTCAAAATTATCCATCAGGCTCCATACAAAATAACCTTCTAAAGGCACTCCTTCAGCAATGGCCTGTTGAGCTTCCAGCAGGTAATGGTGTAAATAACTGATTCTGTCTTCATCATCTACAGAGCCATCCTCATTCAGTTGATCAGCAAAAGCAGCTCCATTTTCAGTTATATAAAGCGGCAAAGGACCGTATTCGCGATGGATACGGACCAGCAGTTCATACAATCCGCGGGGATATATTTCCCAACCCATTTCTGTATACACAGCTTCGGGGGGATTAACCGGATTTCCGGTGAAGGCATCTTCATCATTGCTGCCTTCAACAAGAATGCGCGTGTAATTGTTTATCCCGAGAAAATCAAGCGGCTGGGAGAACAAAGCGGCATCTTCCTCACTGATTTCCGGAACATTAAAAGAACGTGATAAAATATCAATCATATCGGCAGGATAAAACCCTTTAAAAATGGGATCAAGAAACCAGCGGTTCATAAAACCGTCGGAGCGCTCGGCGGCTTCCAGATCGGAAGAGCTGTTTGTCATGGGCTGAACGGGCGCCAGATTCAGGGCAATGCCGATCGATTCGTTTTCTCTTTCCGATTCTCGAAAGGCCTTAACAGCCAGGCCGTGGGCGAGCAAAAGATGGTGAGCAACCAGCAGCGCTGCGTTAAAATCGTTTATACCCGGGGCATGGATTCCGAACGCATGACCGAGAAAGGCAATCACCCACGGCTCATTGATTGTAATCCACATATCCACCGACTGATCCAAATTTTCAAAAATTGAGGCGGCATATTCTTCGAAATAACGGGCAGTGTCCCGGTTTAACCATCCTCCCCTTTCCTGCAAAGCCTGGGGCAGATCCCAATGATAAAGGGTTATGACAGGTTTAATACCATTGTTGTGAAGTCGTTCCACCAGTCGGCGGTAAAAATCAAGGCCTTCCTGATTGACCCGTCCCCCACCCTGTGGAAAAATACGAGGCCATGAAATGGAAAACCGATAGGCCTTCAGACCCAAAGAAGACATGAGATCCACGTCTTCTTTGTACAAATGATAATGATTACAAGCTCTATCTCCCGTTTCCTGATTCCAGATTGCACCGGGAGTATGGGTGAAGCGATCCCAGACTGATTCTCCTTTCCCATCAACATCCGGTGCACCTTCGATTTGATATGAAGAAGTGGCAGCCCCCCAGATAAATCTTTCGGGAAAGAGGTTTTCTCCCATTGACATAACCTCCACAGAGCAATTCTTTTCATATAAACGAATCGGGGAAGCAATACTTTTAAAACCGGCCCTTAATGCCGCTCCCGACAGCTCTATTTATGAAAACCGCTTGCAGATCCGGCAGGCCCCGTTGGGAGGTAGTTCCGGATCATGACAGAAAGTGGGGATATCAATGCCCGGCTCACGGGCTGCTTCAAGAATAGTTGTTCCCGGGGTTACCTCAATTTTCCGGCCGTCAATTGTTAATTTAACTGCTGACATCAGCTTTCCTCCCCACCGGCGTAATCATAATACAGTTCTCCGGGCACCGTTCAATACAGCTTCCGCAGCGTGTGCAGAGATCCTGGTTAATTTCATGTGATTCTTTTTTCTCACCACTGATTGCGTCTACCGGGCATACCCTGGCGCAGGCAGTACAGCCGGTACATCTTTCCGGATCTATTCTATAGTTGAAAAGAGCTTTACAGACTCCGGACCGGCAAAATTTATCATTGATATGTTCTTCATATTCATGCCGGAAATAACGGATGGTGCTTAAAACCGGGTTGGGGCTGGTTTGTCCCAGGCCGCAGAGAGAGCTATCCTTGATCGATTGGGCCAGGCTTTCCAAAGTATCGATGTCTTCCGGTTTGCCATCGCCTTCAGTAATTCTGTTGAGAATTTCCAGCATTCTCTTGGTCCCCTCACGGCAGGGGGTGCATTTTCCGCAGGATTCTTTCTGGGTGAAGCTCAAAAAATAGCGGGCCAGGTCAACCATGCAAGTTCGCTCATCCATGACCACCAGTCCACCCGACCCCATAATCGCCCCGGCTTTGTTCAGTGAATCGTAGTCAATGGGCAAATCAAGCAGTTCGGCGGGAATGCAACCGCCAGAAGGACCGCCGGCCTGAACAGCTTTAAATTCCCGGCCTCCCTTTATTCCCCCTCCGACATCATAAATTATTTCCCTGATCGTAATACCCATTGGGACCTCGCATAAACCGGTATTACGAACTTTTCCGGCCAGGGCAAAAACCTTGGTTCCCTTGCTGCCTTCTGTACCAATTTTAATATATTCTTCCACTCCACCCTCTTTCACAATCAGGGGGATATTGGCCAGGGTCTCAACATTGTTGATAGTGGTTGGTTTGCCGAATAGGCCCGACTGGGCGGGGAAAGGCGGCCGCGGACGAGGCATCCCTCTTTTCCCTTCGATGGAAGCGATTAAAGCCGTTTCCTCACCGCAGACAAAAGCTCCTGCTCCTTCTTTTATGTTGATTTTAAAGTTGAAACCGGAGCCGAGAATATTCTCGCCCAGCAACCCATATTCTTCAGCCTGCTTAATAGCAATTTTCAATCTCTTTATAGCCAGAGGATATTCCGCCCGACAGTAAATGTATCCTTCATCAGCACCGGTTGTTCTGCCGCAGACGAGCATTCCCTCGAGAACGGTGTGCGGATCTCCTTCCAGGATACTGCGGTCCATGAAAGCACCGGGGTCACCTTCATCAGCATTGCAGACAACATATTTCCTGGAGCCGGGTGCCTTCATAGCAAATTCCCATTTTAAACCGGTTAAAAAACCGGCTCCTCCGCGTCCGCGCAGCCCGGACGACTTGACTTCTTCACATATATCGGCTGGTTCCATTTGCAAAGCCCGGGTTAAAGCCCGGTAACCTCCGCGCATAATATATTCATCAATATTCTCCGGATCAATTAGCCCGCTGTTGCGCAGGACGTTAAACTTCTGCTTGGCATAGAAAGGGATCGTATCGAAAAACCGGGCCGGGGCTTCCACATCAGGCCCTTTATAGAGAAGCCTCTCCACTATTTCACCTCCGAAGAGATGTTTTTCCACGATTTCCGGTATATCTTGCGGTTTGAGGCGGCAGTAAAACACTTCGTCCGGATAAACCACCATTATAGGTCCTACCTCACAAAATCCGGGACAACCACTCATTACCACGCGAAATCTATCTTTGATGCCGTGTTTTTTCAGCTCAGTTCTCAGCGCTTCTTCAACCGATTGCGATCCAGACGCCAGGCATCCGGTCGCGCCACAGATCATAAGATGCTTTTCATACAAGTTATTCTTACCTCCCCCCTGAACTGTTGAACACCTTTCTCCTATTGATATTTATCCATAATTTTTTGTACTTTATCGGCAGTCAAACGTCCGTACGGCTCATTGTTAATTGTAATAACAGGAGCCAGGGCACAGGCACCAATACAGGCAACTTCCTCCAGGGTAAAGCGCAGATCATCGGTTGTTTCACCGGTTTCAATACCGAGGATCTCTTCAATCCGCGCTGCAATTTTCGGACTGCCCTGAATGTGGCAGGCCGTTCCCTTGCAGACCCTGATGATATTGCGGCCTCGCGGCTTCAGCTTAAACTGGGCATAAAAAGTAGCCACCCCGTAAAGCCGGCTGAGGGGAATACGCATCATATAGGAAACTCTCTCCATGGCCGGGCGGGGCAGATAACCGTAATGTTCCTGAACTTTTTGGAGAATGGGAATAACCATCTCCTTTTTCCCGTAATAAGGTTTGACAATTTCATCAACAGCATCGAGATCGATTTTTGCCTCAACGTCCGAAATCGCAGCGTCCGGGTTCATTTTATTACCTCCATTTTCAGGGCACAATTTGTTCTGTGATATTGTTTCTAATTAACCTTATCACTACTTAAATAATTACTCATTTCATGGCAGCAATCCTGCCGGCCTTCCTATATTTATTCCACCAGTTTAAGTGGTGTAAAAGAAATGCCGTCTGCAGCAGCAAAGTAATACCGGACACCGTTCCTTTCCCCCTGAAAAATATAGTCACGTCCGCTGTCATGGATGTGACCGAAAACACACGCGGCCACGCCATACTCTTCAAGGAGCTCAGTGAAGGCACTCTGCCACCCCCGCCGCGGGAAGGGAGGAAAATGAATAGCAACGATCAGGGTCGATGAAGATGAACGAACAGCACTTTCCAGTGACAGTCTCAAGCGCTGTGTTTCGCGCAGATATATCTTTTGATCACGATCGCTGTCAAATCCTTCTTCGCCCGGACAGATCCAGCCCCTGGTTCCGCATACGGCATAATCACCCCATACAAAGTGATCATTCTGCAAAGCAAAAACCGAGGGTGGGAGCTCTTTCCTGACTTTACTGATGGATGACCACCAGTAATCATGATTGCCCCTGACGATAACCTTGGTCCCTTTTAGATCGCTTAACCACCGCAAATCTTCGGCGGCCTCATAAAGATGCATGGCCCAGGAAATATCTCCGACTACAATAACCAGATCCTTTTCTCTGACAACCCGTTGCCAGTTTTCCTTGATCTTTTCAGTGTGTCCGGCCCATTCCGGCCCAAATATATCCATCGGTTTATCCAGCCCGTGGGACAGATGAAGATCGCCAATAGCATAAATAGCCATATCTAAGCTCCAAATATTAATATGACCGGCAAACCAGAGAAACGGTTAATTGTGCCTCCCTGCCTCAATAACCGGCTTAAAACATAAAACCCACTTAATATTACTAAAAGGATGAGAAGAATGCAAAAGGAGCTTTTTTCTGCTTATTAATACTAATCAAAGCGTGAACTAAGCTTTGAAAATATTTTAATAAAATGATATAATGTCGCAGTAGTTCGGTTTTTATATCATCCTGCTCAAGGAGGTCGGAATAAATATGGTTCAATCGGCAAATCGCCGGCCACGTCGATATTTGCGTAGCAGAATTACCCGGAAACTGATTCTCGATACTGCCCTTAATGTTTTTCTCAAGGAAGGGTACGCCAAAACAACTATTGCCAAAATTAGTGACCAGGCAAAGGTTGGATACGGCACCGTGTACAGCCATTTTAAAGGTAAAGATGACATTCTCAACAATGTTGTCGACAATGTCCTCGATGAGTTCTATAATTTGCTGGAAGTCCCATTTGCTCCGGATTCTCTTAAAGGAGCACGCAAGGACTACTATCAGCTCGTATTAACTTCATTGCGTCTATCCGAAGAACATCGCCCCATTATGAAGGTTTACCAGGAAGCACTCGGCAAGTCAACTTCTATAACCAAACACTGGTATGACATAAAAGAACAATTCATTATAAGCGCAGCCCGTTCCTTTTCCTATTCGCAGGAAAAAGGAATCGCCAGGCCTTTCGACACCCAGCTGGTTGCCAAAGCCTATATTTTGCTCGTTGATCGTTTTATCTGGGAAGTAGTAAATGAAAAAGAAGATAATCTCGAAAAAATAGCCGCAACAATAGTGGATATGCTATTCCAAGGTTTCTTCATCACTAATAGCGACAGCAAGAATAAGTAGGTCTATCAAACCCTGGAGGCATTAATAACTTTACTTTCGGTTATTATCAAATCGACTGCACGGTCCCAGCTTTCTACCGGTACTGAAGGGACAATCTGAATTTCAAAAACAAGGGCAACAAGAGGAACTTTCGATTTTAAAAGGGGGAAAAACCGATCGTAATAACCTCCGCCGTAACCAAGGCGATTGCCGTTAAGGTCAAAGGCTACTCCGGGGACAATTAGCAGGTCAATAGCATCGGGAGGATAGGGTCGCAATTTTTCTTCCTTCGGCTCGGGGATTCCATAAATTCCGGAAGCAAGATCTTCTTCCCAGTTAAGAATGCGAGAAGGAATCAACTCTTTTGATTTTGGTTTGGCCTTTGGAGCAAGAGTTGCTTTTCCCTCTTTGATAGCTCTTTCCACCATCGGCCTGGTAACAACTTCACTGCCGAAAGAAATAAAAAACATCACTGTTTCTGCATTTTGATAGGACGGCAAGCAAAATAACCTTTCCGCAATCTGAAGGCTTTTTTCATTTCTTTGCTCTTCGGAAAGCTGATCCCGCCGATTAATTATCAGCCGGCGCAATTTATTTTTATTCATCAATAATGCTCCCCTGTCAAATAAATTCGCAAGATCCAATAACGCAAACAGCTCGGCCCACTAGCAGGACAGGCTGTTTAGCTCATAACTGATTTTAATATGATCGGGCAAAATAAACTGATGCAGTTGCTTTTTTCCCGCAAACCAGGCATCGATTGGAATCTGTTTCCAGCCCAAAGGGTATGCAGCGAATTGTCGCTTTTGTATCTTCCTTCACCTTTTCTTCGCATTTGGGATCGCCGCACCATGAAGTGGCAAAAAAACCGCGCTTTTCGGCCATGATTGTTTTGAACTCTTCATAATCTGAGCCGCTGTGGGTATTATCAAGGCGAAACTGATTGGCTTTTTTGAACATATCTTTTTGAATCTCTTCTAAAAGTTGCGGCAGCCTCCGACCCAGATCATCCCGGGAAACAAATTCTTTCTCTCCACTGTCCCGACGGACGAGAACAACCTGCCCTTTGTCAAGGTCTTTGGGCCCCAGTTCTATGCGAACGGGAATCCCCCGCATTTCCCATTCATTAAATTTCCAACCGGGCGAATACTCTTCGCGGTCATCCAGTTTGATCCTGAAATTTTGTTCAAGTGAATCCTTCAGTTCATGTACAGCTGCAAGCACTCTTTCACGATCTTTCCTGGTCAAAATAGGGATAACCACCACCTGGGTCGGCGCCATGTGGGGAGGGAGAACAAGGCCGCGGTCGTCTCCATGTACCATAATGAGGGCCCCGATCAGCCTGGTTGAAACCCCCCAGGAAGTTTGCCAGACATGCTTCAGCTGTTCGTCCTGATCAAGGAAAGTTATATCGAAGACTCTGGCAAAGTGCTGCCCCAGATTGTGTGAAGTGCCGGCCTGCAGGGCCCGGCCGTCGCTCATCATTGCTTCAATGGAATAGGTACGCAGAGCTCCGGCAAATTTTTCACGCTCAGTCTTACGTCCCGCGATCACAGGAATAGCCATTTCATTCTCGAGAAACTCTTTATAGACCCCAAGCATCTTCAGGGTCTCTTCTTCAGCTTCTTCTTCAGTACGGTGACAGGTGTGGCCTTCCTGCCATAAAAATTCTGAAGTACGGAGAAAGGGACGGGTCGATTTTTCCCAGCGCACTACATTGCACCACTGATTGATCAGGATTGGTAGATCTCGCCATGACTGGACCCAGCGGGAATAAAAATCACAAATTATTGCTTCGGAAGTAGGTCGGATCACCAGGGGCTCGGTTAAAATTTCGTCCCCCCCCTTTGTAACCCAGGCCATTTCTGGAGCGAAGCCTTCTACATGCTCAGCTTCTTTCTGCAGCAATTCCTGGGGGATTAACAACGGGAAATAAGCATTCTCATGCCCCGTTTCCCTGAATTTTCGATCGAGCAGTTCCTGGATCTTTTCCCAAAGGGCATAACCTGCCGGCCGGATAGCCATGAAACCCTTAACCGGGGCGTAATCCATCATCTTTGTTTTCAAAATAACATCGATGTACCATTGCGAATAGTCAACCGCTTTGGGGGTAATCTCCCTGACAAATTCTTTTTCCTGCGTTTTTTTACCGCGCCCCGTATTCTGATCCACTGTTGAACCATCCTTTCATCTCAAACAGGCTATACTAAAAACAGGCACCAATAACAGGCACCTGTTTATTTTAACACAGTTTTCTGCTCTCAACCACTTCCTAATCAGTGAACTGCTGCTTTACGGCGGGCTTCCAAAACACGCTGCCAGCTATCTTCACTCAGGAGACGATTGAAACTGCGGAAACTGGCCAGCTTGAAACCATGTTCGGCGGCCCAGTATCGCGTCTGCAAGATGGTTTCCAGATTAACCCCCGAAGAACCAATGCTGTAATGTTTGTAATGTTTTTCCAAACCCAGCATCATCGTTTCCGCCATGCAGGCATAAGCAAGCCCTTCTTCAAAACCGAAATCCCAGCCCAGTGAAGGCTTACCCGGCACCTCTATAACTCCGCCATCAATAACCAGAACGTCAGGCCTGGCCGCATCGACCTCTTCGCTCACATTGGCCGGGCGGGAAATATCACAGACAATCGCTCCTTCCCGTAAATTTCCGGCATGGATTACTTTTTCCGTGGCACTGGTGGCACTGATAACAACATCAGCCCTGGCAAGAACAGCGTCAATATCAGTATAAAATTCAATCAGCCCAAGACGGCTTCCCTCTCCGTCAACAAATTCCTCAAAGGCATCCATTGGAGCGTCCGGTTCAGGCAGAGAAAGGCATTTAGCCAACAAGTGTCCCATACTGCCATCTTTCAGGGGCCTCCCCTGATGCAGCAGGGCAGACTGGTAACGGTAAATCTCAGCAGCAACCATGTGCAGGCGTTCACTGGCTGTCTTATTGTTGGGATTGCCAATCAGAATCAGGCGGGGAACAGTTTCTGAAAGAAGAAGGGAAATACCCCTCCCGATGGAACCGGTTGCCCCAACAATAGCAGCGGTAATTTCGGAACGGTTAACCTGCAGCTTTTCTGTCGCCTTGTTAACGGCATCCACTGCAGCCACTACAGTATAACTGTTGCCGGTGGTAATGGGAACTCCTTCATTCTTTAAATAAAGGCCACCCATCGAGGCAACAGCGGTAAAAGCACCAAGACCAACAATCCGGGCGCCCCGGTCGCGGGCCATTGCCACTGCTGCTTTTAGTTCTTTCATAGATTGACTGCGGGACATGGCTAAAAAATCGTCAGTGGTTCTGGATAAAGCAATAAATTCACCGTAAGCGCTTTTACCGTCGGCAGAGTTAATCCTAGTCCGTCCGGCAACAAAGGGTTCCACCATGCCATTGAAACGAGCTGTTAAGTTGGCCAGCTCTGTCTGATTGAAAGCAAGTAGACTGCTGTCAAACTGGTGATAACTCTGCAAATCAAGGGCATGGATCAGGAAAGCAAATCGTCCCTCTTCAGAATCTTCGCCAGGGGCTACTTCCGGAGCGCAGTAGGGGACATAGGAAGAAAACTTTGATTTTTTTATCTGTTCGGGATCGCGAACAAGATAGGACAGAAAACGGGCCGTGTTGCCCTCACTGAGCACTTTCAGCATTGCATCCAGACCATCCAGGGCTTGCCTGCACTCTTCCTCCGAGATAATCAGCGGTGGTTCTATACGGATAACCGAATTCCCGTTCAGTGTCGGGGCAACCCGGATCTTTTCAACGTTGAGAAGGTAAGATGAAATAGCCGGGGTTAAAAGTTCCTGTTCGGCCATTATCCCGAGAAGGCTCCCGGGGAACTGCCGGCGGTCCATGTTAAATTCAAGGCCCAGCATCAGGCCACGTCCGCGAACAGATTTGATCAGGTCAGGATAATGCTCCTGCAACTCCAACAAACCTTCTCGAAATGCAGATCCCTTCTTCCGGACGTCTTTCAAAAGAGCCCCATTATCAGCAGTCAGCAAATCGACCACCCTGATGCCCACCCGGCAGGCCAATGAGTTGCCGGCAAAAGTCGAAGAATGCTTCATGGCAAAATCTTCATTATATGCAGCGTCATTGCTCAGGCAGGCCCCGATAGGAATCACTCCACCGCCCAGGGCTTTAGCCAGGACCATCACATCGGGAGCCACCTCTTCTTCCTCGCAGGCAAAAAGTTTGCCGGTCCGCCCCAGTCCACTCTGTATTTCGTCGAATACAAGCAGTACATCATACTCACGGCACAGCTCTTTAACTCCGGGCAGGTAACCAACAGGAGGTTCAACAATACCCCCCTCACCCTGGATTGGTTCGACAATGAAGGTAGCATAGTAGCCCGGGCGTTCTTTTAATTCCTTTTCCAGCGCTTCCAGATCACCGAAGGGAACATGATGAAAATATTGGGCAGGTGCACTAAATGCTTTCTGGTAAGCCAGATTTCCGGTCGCCGAAAGGGCCCCAAAAGTCTTGCCGTGGAAACTGTTTTCTGCAGCCAGTATACCGGGCCGGCCGGTTGCCGAGCGGCAGAGTTTAATTGCCGCTTCGACAGCTTCCGCCCCGCTGTTGACAAAAGTAACATATTCAAGCCCTTCCGGTGAAATTTCAACAAGACGCCTGGCAAGATCGCCGGCAGCAACCAGAGCCGATGGCTGAATAAAACCTGGCTCCCCGGATTGATGATAGCTCATTATTGCTTCCCAGATCGGGGCAGAATTGTGACCAAAAGGCAGCGCTCCGTAAGCGGCTATGCAGTCCAGGTAACAGTTCCCCTCGTTATCATAAAGACAACAATCTTCTCCGCGAACATATTCCTGGTTCAACTTAATGCTTTCAAGCATTTCTCCAAGATACGGATTAACGTAACGGGTAAAATTATTCATACTCAGGCCTCCCGATATTCTGTGCACAAATATGTGCACGCCAATATTCATATTTTAACCCGCTTCAGAAAAAAAATCAACCGATGCACACCTTTTTTTGCTGGTGTAACCTTCGGATTGATTTTTTATAAATTGCGGATTATCTCAGATTATCTTATTAACTAATTCTTCGGACCGCCTTCTACCGGGGATCGCCCCCGGTAATAAGAGATACGGTATGCCTATCAATCGAGAGATTTTCCTCCAGCAAACCCAGCGCTTCTACACGGTTTACTTCCTGCAGGAGAGCGGGCAAATCCAGAAGATCGGTTCCTCTGAACCGATAAGTTAGAAAATTATTGGCGATGAATTCGAGCGAGTTGAAACGGCGAATATAACTACCCAGTATTTTGCGGCGATGACGTTCGAACTGCTCCGCTGTAATGCCATCTATTTTACTTTTTTCAAGGGCAATTTTTATTTTTTCATAAAGCAGATCAGGATCCCTTGTTTCTCCACCGATCATCGTGAAACCATAATTATATTCGGCGGTATATTCCGCTCCAAAATCTTCATCTATTAAATTTTCTCTGTAAAGTTCATTATACAATTTTTCGCTGGTGCCAAAGATAATATCAAGCAGCAATTCCATCAAAATTTCCCGCCGCATCAGTTCCCGTCCTCTCAATTTGCCAACTACTGTATCTTTAAAACCGACAAAAAAAAGCGGATCGGAGACTACCAGTTCCTGAACGGTGCGCCTGCGGTTGATCTGTTCCGGTTCCTCCGGGAAAAGGCGGACAATCGTTCCCAGAGGCTCATAGTTGCGGGGAGCAAGATTATTTTCTACCAGCTCACCCACTGCATCCGGTTCCAGATCGCCCACTACAAAAACAGCCATATTGGCCGGGTGATAAAAAGTCCGGTAACAACGATATAACAACTCGGGGGTAATTTGAGCAATACTTTCGATGGTTCCGGCTATATCCTTACGTACGGGATGTTTCTGGTACAAACCTTCAAGAAGATTAAAGAAAACCCGCCATTGCGGATGATCTTCGTACATCTTGATTTCCTGGCCAATGATGCCCTGTTCTTTCTGCACTGTCTGTTCTGTAAAATAAGGCTCCTGGACAAAATCAAGCAGTACCTGCAGGTTTTTATCAAAATTAGCTGTACAGGAAAAGAGATAGGTGGTCTGTGTAAAAGAAGTAAAAGCATTAGCTGAAGCACCGAGTGTGGCAAAACGATCAAAAACATTTCCCCGATCATCTTCAAAAAGCTTATGCTCAAGAAAATGGGCCACCCCGTCGGGGAGCACGGTTACTTCCTTTTCCGGTTCCACCCTGAAGCTGTTGTCGATAGAACCAAAGCGGGTTGAAAAGATAGCATATTTTTTTTCGTACCCGGGCCTCGGCAGGACATAGAGATCCATGCCCGGATCGACCCGGTAATGATAAAGTGTTTCCTGTAAAACTTGATTTTCTATTGTTTTAAAACTAACGGTCATTTTCCCCATCACCTCCTTCTCGGGACTGCAGCAGATAAACTGTATCCTGTTTTACCCGCTTGGCTACAGTCATAATATCTTCCCGGTCTACTTTTTGAATACCCGCAATCAGCTCTTCGACAGGCCACTGGCGCCCTCCGACAAGCCCTTCCAGATGGTTGCTGATCAAATGCTGGGGACTGTCAAGACGTGACAAAAGTTGATTGATCAAACCCTGTTTCGTATTGTTGAGCTCAACATCGCTAATTTTTCCAGCCGCCGTATCAGCAAGCTGCTTTTCTATTATTTCTCTGGCCTGGGTATAATCTTTTGCATTGATGCCGGCAGAAATGACCATTAATCCTTTATGTCTTTCAAGCCGAGTGTGAACATAGTAAGCAAGGCCCGCTTCTTCACGAACCTTCATAAACAGCTTGGAATGGGGAAAACCACCGAGAATACCACTGTAAACAAGTAATGCGCACTGCATGGGATCCTGAAATCCGGTATAGGTTCGAAAACCAATGATCAGCTTGGCTTGATTAACAGCCAACTCTTCCCTAATGAATTTTACCTCATCCACCGGTTGATCAATTTGTGTCGGGGTCAGCTCAATCGTTTTTTGGCTGCGTTCCCCTGGGAAAATAGCTTCCGCTGTTTCTACGACCAGCTTTTCATCGAGGTCGCCTATGACATAAAGGTCAAGCGGGTTTTCAGCAATGATTTTTTGATAGAAGCGGTACAGTTCAGCTGTTTCTATGTCCCGGTAATCTTCCACCCGGCCCAGTTTATACACTCCAAATCTTTCATTGGCACACATCAGTGAAAGACACCTTTCCAGGGCATAAGCGGCCTTTTCGTTAAGTAATCCCCTGATATCTTTGACTAATTGATTTTTTTCCTGCTCTACGTAATCTTTGCGAAACGCGTTCCCGTCGACCAGGGGATCGCCCACTACCGAACCGAGAACAAACATGGCATCCCGGAAAATGGTTCCATTATCATCCAGGTAGCGGCCGTGGGCCGTTTCAAGCATGAATGAAAGGATCTGCCTTTCACCGCTTTTCAGGATATCCGTGGATAGCTCCGCCCCGAAAAGGTTTTCCAAACGGCGCTGCAGGGTAAGATAATCGGGATATAAACGACAACCCTTTTCCAGGACAGACGGCACAAGGGCTCCAAGCGCGGCAAGGTCCGGGTGTAGATCTTGATGCAAAAACAGGGCAATGTTGACTGTTTTAAATTTACCGGAAGGCATAAAATACAATTTTGTTCCATTTGAAAGCTGATGATTAAAGAAATCTACCGACAAAATCTGACCTCCTTTTCACAAAAAAACACCCCTTAAAGCCGACCGGTTCGGCTCCGGGCGCTTAATAAATCATTCAATATTACTCCTTAATATCCTGCACTGCCACGGAGAAAGAATAAATCTCACCGGGACTTCTTTCAACGGGGAGTGATTATCTCTGCTTGTCAGACTCCGATTCTGTAAAATTGTGCTCCAGTTTTGATCGCAGCTATGAGTTTAATAGTAGTGTGAATTTGATGTGTAAATACATATTTAAGAAAGAAAATGAGGGTCTCAATTTGGATTGACTTGCCCCAGACTTGGTGATATCATGACATTGTATGAAAGGGCATGCGCCCGTGGTGAAAGGGATATCACGCAGGCCTCCGGAGCCTGAATTCAGGGTTCGAATCCCTGCGGGCGCACCACATTAAGGAGCAACCTGTTTCAGGTTGCTTTAATATATTTAAAGGAGATCTGAAGAAATGCCCAAAGTTAAATTTATTCCCCAGAACAGAGAAGTAGAAGTGGAAGCAGGAACAACCCTTCTCAACGCCGCTGATGCCGCCGGGCTCTATATCGAAGGTGACTGTGCCGGCAAGGGCACCTGCGGAAAATGCCGGGTAAAAATGATCAAAGGCGGCGATGAAGAACCCACCGCCGCGGAGAAAAAACACCTCTCTAAAAAGGAACTGCTCGGCGGATGGGTTTTAGCCTGCCAGAGAAAAATTGAAAAAGACGCTATAGTAGAAGTCCCCATTCAAAAAGATGCCCACAGCCGCAAAATAACACTGGCCGGTGGAATTGAAAAACTGGAAGCAGAACCGGTGATCAAAAAAATCCATGTTAAACTGGATCGTCCTTCTGTCAAAGATCAGACAGCGGACCTGGAACGCCTGCTCAGCGCTCTGGGCAAGGAAGATCTGACCGTTAAACCACGTGAGCTCAACACACTGCCCAAAATGTTGAGAGAACACAAATTTTCAGTTACCGCAACCATCAGCGGAAACAGAATCATCTCCTTTGAACCGGAAGATACCTCGGATCAAATGTACGGAATTGCCTTTGATATCGGGACAACCACTATTGTCGGTTCCCTCCTGGATCTTAAAACTGCCTCTGTTATCGCCGTATCGGCAACCACCAACCCCCAGAATATCTACGGCGCTGACGTCATATCCAGGATTACCCATGCTAACCAGGGTAAGGAACAGCTACAGCAATTGCAGAATAAAGTAATCGAAGCAGCCAATGACATCATCAAAGACCTCCTCAAAAAAACCAAGATCGCAAGAGACCGCATTTATGAAATCGTTGCCGTCGGCAATACAACCATGAGCCACCTCTTCATGGGAATTGATCCCACTTATCTCGCTCCCGCCCCATTTGTTCCCGTGTACAGTCGGGCCCTGGACGTAGGAGCAACCGAGATTGGCCTTAAAATCAATCCTGCCGGGCGGGTCACCTTTTTACCCAATATAG
Organism: uncultured Syntrophomonadaceae bacterium; assembly: GCA_964506505.1. Classification (GTDB taxonomy): domain Bacteria; phylum Bacillota; class Dethiobacteria; order DTU022; family DTU022; genus M55B129. Next base: position 32,200 of record CAZDKY010000056.1, on the reverse strand, counting down.
CCGGGTATGTCGGTTCCGACACCCTTGGTGTAATACTGGCTACCAAGATGGATCAGCGCAGCGACAACTGCGCTGCCATCGATATCGGGACAAACGGCGAACTGGTTCTTAAAACCAGGGATACTTTAATGGCCTGCTCTACTGCCGCCGGCCCGGCTTTCGAAGGAGCCCAGATTGGGCAGGGCATGCGGGCGGCTGCCGGAGCCATTGAAGCAGTCGCTTACGAAGATAACGATATTAAAGTGACCACTATCGACGACGTACCAGCCTGCGGAATATGCGGTTCCGGCTTAATTGATGCCGCTGCTGCTCTTCTTCAAGCCGGCTTAATAGAACCGAGCGGCCGCTTTGTCAATTTTGAAGAGAATCCGGAGAAAGTAGCCGATCATTTTAAAAACCGACTGCGGCGGGGCAAAACCGGCATCGAATTTGTTCTTGTCCCGGCTGCAGAGTCCGATATTAAAGAAGATATTGTCCTGACCCAAAATGATGTTCGCGAACTGCAACTGGCCAAAGGGGCGATACATGCCGGCCTGATGATCCTGATCAAAGAAGCCGGGATCCAGGAAAAAGATCTTGATCAGGTTCTATTGGCCGGAGCCTTCGGCAACTACGTCAGCAGGGAAAGCGCACTTGCGATCGGGCTCCTTCCACAGCTGCCCATTGATAAGATAAAGGCAGTCGGCAACGCCGCTGGTGATGGGGCCAGGGTAGCTCTTGCTTCAAAAAGTGAGCGTGACCGGGCAGTAAAACTACCCCACCAGGTCAAGCATATGGAATTGTCAACCCGTATGGATTTCCAGGAATTTTTTATTGAAGCAATTTCTTTTCCAAAAATATGATCGTTAGATAAGAACAAGTCCCCCGGGGCTTGATTTAAAACGCGGCAGTTTTTCTTTGCCCTTCAGTTATCAAGCAGGAAAGACGAAACAGGTGTAGAATAAAAACAAAAGTCTGAAATTTGTTGTAGGCAGCGGGATCAGAAGCACCAGTGTGCTCCTGCTACCCGTAGAACCGTTACCAATAAAACGGGGGGTTTTAATATGTCCACAGCCAAAGATATCATGAACAAGCCGGCAATCAGCGTTACTGAAGATCACACTCTACGAGAAGTGCTTGAAATACTGGCTGAACAACGTTTCAGCGGAATGCCGGTTGTTAATGCCGAAGGAAAGGTTGTCGGAATTATTTCCGATACCGATATTATTCGTTATTCCCAGCAGCTGAACGTGGTTCCCCTTTCCAACCTGTCAGGCTGGATCTCCCCTTATGCCGAAATATCAGATATGGCCAGTATGAAAAAAGGTTTTGAACTGCTTCATGAAACTAAAGTCTCCGAAGTGATGACCAGGAAAGTCTATTCTGTTCAGGAAGATACATCCACTTCTAAGATAGCCCAGTTGATGAGCAGGCGCAATATCAACCGTGTCCCCGTAATTGACAGCGCAGGCAAACTGGTTGGCATTGTAACAAGATCTGATTTAATCCAGTGCATGACCAATGAGTAAGTTACATTAAAGCAGGCGATTTAAGTTGATTGCAAATTCACAAAGGAAATTTAAAGGCGGTTTAAAAAACCGCCTTTTTAAAATCAGATCTCTCCCGGCAGTCTGGATCGGCAAACTGCTGATTATCCTTACGAGGATCCTCGGGAGGGGAGGAACCACTCTGCCCGGCAGAGCAGCCCGGCTTGTTGACCCTCACCTTTCTTCCCACCTGGCTAAATATTTGCGAGAAGGAATCATAACAGTGACCGGAACCAATGGAAAAACGACAACCGCGTCACTTATCGGTGCTATTTTCGAAAAACATGGACTGCACTGCATCCGCAATCGATCCGGCTCAAACATGATCTGGGGCATTGCCTCGACATTAATTGAAAAAGCCACCTGGTTTGCCTCCCTCCACGGGGACTGTGCCGTAATGGAAGTCGATGAGGGAGCCTTCCCAGGGGTGGTTGGAGAAATCAAACCACGGGGAACAGTTATCACCAATATATTTCGGGATCAACTCGACCGCTACGGTGAACTTGATCACATCCGAGAATCAATTTCAAGGGGTCTGCAGGCCCAGCCGGAAAATGGATTTGAAGTGATCAATGCCGACGATCCAACTCTCGTAACCTTGGAAACTGCAGAAGGCAAAAAACGCTGGACCTTTGGGTTGGAAATTGATACTCCTGCCGATAATTTTCTTAACACAGGCTGCGATCTTAAGATGTGCCCCCGCTGTGCCAGTAATCTCAATTACAGTCGATTATACTACGCCCATCTTGGCCACTATTACTGTCCTGAGTGTGACTTCAAACGTCCACAGCCTGACGTAACTATCACAAAACGGATCATAAATCCCGACGGTTCTTCCCTTCTCTCGATTACCTTTGCCGATCAATCCATAGAATTTAGTTTTATCCTGCCGGGCATCTACAACCTCTACAATGTTCTGGCCGCTTTCACCACAGCCCTGGCCGCAGGAATACCACCTTCAATAACCGGTGAAGCAATGGAAAAGGCTGCCCCCTCTTTTGGGCGTATGGAGCAATTTACTTTAAATGGGAAAAAGATTATTATGGCTCTGATCAAAAACCCTGTGGGGGCTAATCAGGTTCTGCGGACATTGCTCTCGGAAAAAGAAAACCTGGGGCTTCTGGTAGCAATAAACGATAAAATTGCCGATGGGACTGATGTTTCGTGGCTTTGGGATGTCGATTTTGAACAGATTGCCGATGCCCAAAACAGATTAGCTTACGTGGCAGTTTCCGGCTTGAGAGCATGGGATATGGCAGTGCGTTTAAAATATGCCGGTCTTGATTCTTCCCGAATCCCGGTTGAAGAAGACACAGCCAGGGCTCTCTCAACAGCCATTCAGAACATATCACCGGACAGCACTCTCCTGATTCTGCCCTCATATACAGCCATGCTTGAAATGCGCCGTCATCTAAACAAAATGGGTCTCGGCAGGCCTTACTGGGAGGATTAATCATGGCCAGGATAAGATTGTTTCACTTGTACCCCGAACATTTAAATCTCTATGGCGACCGCGGTAATATGCTTGCTCTTTGCCGCCGTGCCGAATGGAGAAATATCGCTATCGAAATTGTTTCAATTAAACCTGGAGAAAACATCAATTTTTCCAGCTGCGATCTTCTGTTCATGGGTGGGGGGCAGGATAGTGATCAAAAATTAATTGTTGAGGATTTAAAAAAACGCAGAGACGAATTAAAAATCGCTGCCGAAAATGGTATGGTCATCTTCTCTGTATGCGGTTCATACCAGCTTCTGGGAAATTATTATGTGGCAGTCGGAGGTGAAAAGCTCGCAGGGCTTGGAATTATTGATCTTTATACTGAAGCAGGCTCCCGACGTTTAATCGGCAATGCAGTAATTGACTGCCCTCTCTGGCAGCCGCCCAAGACCCTGGTGGGCTTTGAAAATCATGCCGGCAAAACTTATCTGGGATCTTCCGTGCAACCTCTGGGCACCGTTTTAACCGGCTTTGGTAACAATGGTTCGGATAAAACGGAAGGTGCCGTTTACAAAAATGTAATCGGCACCTATCTACACGGTTCACTTCTTCCCAAAAATCCCTGGCTGACAGATTATCTACTAGGGAAAGCCCTCTCTTACCGGGGAACACCGGTTAAACTGGCAAGCCTGGACGACTCTCTTGAACAACGGGCTCATGACTCGGCAATTGCTCTGGCCCGTTCCCGACGCCACAAAAGATTGTCAACCAGGGCTTGAAAGCTCATCAAAAATAATAGTGCTTAGAGCAAGTATTCAATCTCCGCCTTTTCATGAAGCTCCTGCAGGATCAAATTAATTTCTTCGTTCATCTGCTCATCAGCCATCGTTTCAAAAACCTCATTGCTCACTTCTTCGTAAACAGCTTTTTCTTCTTCATGACGATCAAGTATTTCGACGATATGATAACCGAACTCGGTAGCAACCGGTTCGCTGATTTCTCCTACACCCAGATTGAAAGCAGCTATTTCAAATTGCTCCACCATCTCTCCGCGACCAAAATAACCGAGGTAACCTCCCTCATCTTTGTTGGACTGATCTATTGAATATTCCTGGGCCAGCGCGGCAAAGTCTTCACCTTCATTAAGCCTGGCGGTAACTTCAACCGCTTCTTCTTCTGTCTCCACCAGAATATGGCGGGCCTCGATTTCTTCCGGTTGATCGAACAGATCGGAGTTATTTTCAAAAAACTGGCGTGCTTTTTCTTCTGAAGTGTCAATGCGCTGTTCGGCTAATTTTCCAATTAAGAGATTAAGGCGTGCATCATTACGCAGTGAATCCATAGTAATGCCATAATATTCAAGAACTGACTGTAATTCTTCTTCCGAACCGTTAAAGTTTTCATCAACAATAGATTTAATTTCTGCGTCAATATCTTCATTGCTGACAATAATTTCCTTTGTAGCCGCTTCCTGCTCAATTAATTCTCTGGTAATCAGCTCATCGAGAGCTTCAGTTCCAGAAAGACTGTACATAGTTTCAAAAAGCTCATCTCTGGTAATTTCTTCGCCATTAACAACAGCTACTGCTTCGGTTGTCGATGAGTTCTGACGGGCAACGAGAACAGCCAGAACAATTACGGCTGCTGCCAGAACAATGACGGCACCAACAAGCAGTTGCGGCTTAAATATCTGAAAAAACCGGCCTTCTGTTTTTTCTCTTTCATTTTCAGTTTCCATTGGGTTACCTCTTCTTTCTTGGGTTAATGATTAAGGAATGATCTTGTTCATGGGAAATTCAAGAATCCCTTCTGCTCCGGCATCCTGCAATTCGCAAATCAGGGTGCGCACTTTTCTTTCATCAACTACGCTCTCCACGGCTACCCAATCATCGTCACACAGGTTCGATATCGTCGGCTTACGCAGAGCAGGCAGCAGTTTGATTACTTTCTCCAAATTGTCATTGTGAACATTCATTTTCAGCATGACCTTTTGTTCGGCCATCAGAGCCCCCCGGAGGAGGGTAATCATTCTTTCCACTTTTTTCCTTTTCCAGGGATCTTCAAAACTTTTGTGATTCATAATCACCCTGGGCGTTGATACAAGAATTGTTTCAATAATTCGCAGGTAATTGGCTTTCAGCGAGCGTCCCGTTTCAGTCAGTTCAGCTATGGCATCGGCCAAAAGGGGCGGTTTTACTTCTGTCGCTCCCCAGGAAAAAGAAACCGAAGCCTTGAGCCCTTTTTCCTGTATAAATTTTCGCGTGGTTTCTACCAGTTCGGTAGCTATTCTTTTCCCATCCAATTCTTCTACTTTGGTGATGGGTGAATCCTGTGGCACGGCCAGAACAAGACGAACCGGACGTAAACCGCGTTTTGAGTAATTCAAATCGGCCAGTTCCCGAACATCAACTCCCGTTTCTGTAATCCAGTCTTTACCGGTCAGTCCGACATCGAGAACCTGATCTGCTACATATTTCGGTATTTCCTGGGCCCGCATGAGGATGCAATCAATTTCCTCATCATCGATATAGGGATAATAGGACCGCTCACCAATCGAGATATTATAGCCTGCTTTCTTAAATATCTCCAGGGTGGTGTTCTGCAGGCTTCCCGCAGGCAGACCCAGCTTCAGTTTATTCATTATTATCTCTCCCCTTGTCTTTTCAATAGTAATAAATTAGCACGTCCACCGACTGCTGTCAATGTAATAACGGTTGAAAACAGCCGGAAAACAGCCCTAAAAATAGTGAAATAACATTGTAAAACAACGTTTTCCCAGCAGCAGGATTAATGGTTCCCATCCAGAAATAGTGTTGGCAGAAAGGTTATCTCAACAAAAGGAGAATATCCATGGAAAACAGCGAAATGGCCAGGGGCAAACGCCATCTTGATACAACCCGCAAAATGAAAGAGATGTTGCCGCGCTTTTTCATGCGGATGATGGAACGCCGCCTCAACAACGAACCGCTGGCCTGGTGTATGGTGGGAGTACCGCCTGAATTGCTGAAGGCTTTCGATCTCCTTTTTGAATGGCCGGAGAATTTTAGTACTATCTGCGCCAGCCGGCTGGTTGCCCCGCATTTCATAGAAGTAGCTGAAACAGATGGCTATTCCCCGGAGCTCTGCTCTTACGTTACCAATACAATGGGTTACTGCAAACTGTTTGTTGAAAAGGGAGAAGCGCCTCCCGAATCACCTCTCCCCGGCGGGATGGGCACACCTTCCATGCTCCTCGGTTCCGGTTTTATCTGTGAACCCCGCTGGAAATGGTTCCAGTCAATCGCTACCCGCTTTTTCAAAGTCCCGGTGTACAGCAGTGATCCCCTTGCCCCACCCTGGGATGTCGACCCCCGGGATCCCCGGATCGAAGATCATTATCTCAGTTTGCTGCGTGAAGACCTGACCGGGCAAATTGAATTCCTGGAAAGGGAAACGGGCAAAAAACTGGATTGTGACCGCCTGCGTGAGATCCTTATTCTTTCCCATCAAGCCCTGGCCTACTGGCGGGACACCCTGAGCCTGCGGAAAAATGTTCCCGCACCGATGGGTTCAACCGATTATTTTCACGCCATTATTCCCCAGATGTACCTGGTCGGTGAACAGGAAGCAGTTGATTTTTACCGTGAAATATACGAAGAAGTGAAAGAACGATCCGAGGGGAAAAAAGGAATCGTTGAAGATGAAAAATACAGGTTTATCTGGTTCGGCCTGCCGCCGTGGTTTAACATGGGGGTTTTTAATTACCTCGAATCTTTTGGCGCTGTATTTGTTTATGAATCCACATATAACGTGGGCGATTACTTCGAAGTTGATGTTAGCGATCCCCTGGAAGCAATCGTTAGAAGAACCTGGCAGCGGGCAGTGTGGATGCATGATTATGGGGCCGAAGCAATGCCCGAGATCTGCAACCCCGCCGTATTCGGTGGTTTTGTCGGCAGCAGCCTTCTCGAAGAACTAGTCCGCGATTTTAAAATTGATGGTGCCATAATGAATTTAACCCGTTCCTGTCGAGCTATTTCCTTTGGCGAAGTACATACCAAAAACCGGCTGGCCAAGCTGGGTATTCCTTCGTTGATCTTTGAAAGCGATATGGCCGATCCCCGTCTCTGGTCTGACGCTCAGATCAAAACCCGGCTTCATGCATTCCTGGAGACTGTGGAAAAAGCAAAACAAGGAGGCCGATAAAATGGAAGACAGCGATAATCACGGGTTCAAAGAAATTTCAGTTCTCGCCGAAAACTCCGGGATAATACGCCGGCTAAAAGAGGAAAGTGGTAAGCCGGTTATCGGTTATCTCTGCTGTTTTGCTCCACCAGAAATGATCAGCGCCGCAGGGGCCCTTCCCTTCCGTCTGACCGGTATTCCGGGCGGCGACACTTCCGATGCCGACGCCTATATTGAGCCTTACGGCTGTCCTTATGCCCGCAATATACTGGCTCGCGCGGCCAGGGGCGATTACAATTTTCTGGACGGCCTGGTTATTCCCCACAGCTGCGATATGATTCAGCGCCTTTATGGTATCTGGACCTATTACCATCCCCTGCCCTATTCCTATCTTTTCAACGTTCCTCACCAGTTAACCCCCTGGGCACAGCGTTTTTACAAACGGGAACTCGGTTTTTTCAAAGAGAGTTTAGAAAAATTTACTGGACAGGAAATCACGGATACCGCCCTGAGAAAAGAAATTGAAAGCTACAACCACAACCGTACCCTGATCCGCGATCTGTACGCTCTGCGGCATGTCAATCCTCCCTTGATTAAAGGCAGCGAAATACTCAATCTGCTGCTGGCCGGCGGAGCTCTGCCAGCTGAAAACTTCTCCTCCCTTCTTGAAACCAAATTAACGGAAATCCGCCAACGCCAGAAAGAAAAGACCGCCGGACCGCGCATCCTGGTCTGGGGCAGTATCCTGGATGATCCCGCCCTTTACCTGATGATCGAGAAAGCTGGCGGCAGTGTGGTTGCCGACGACACCTGCATAGGCATGCGTCTCTGGGAAAAAAATATTCCTCTGCCCATAGATCTTTATAACGGCTTTCTTGAACAGTATTTTATTGACTTCCAGTGCCCGCGTACTGACCGGGGTCCGGGGGTTAAACGTTTCAATTACTTGCTTGAGAGAATCGACCAGTATGATGTTGATGGCGTTGTGGGATATATAATTTCCTTTTGTGATCCCCACAAATTCGACTATCCTGATCTGCGGGATCTCCTCAAAAAAGAGGGAATACCGATGCTATTGATCGACGACAATTACAGTTTCGAACCTGCCGAAGCAGTGATGACCAGAATTGAGGCTTTTATCGAACTGCTGTAAAATATTAATTTCCGGGGTGGTTCTGAGCTCACCTGTTCCTACGGCATTTCCAGGCAAAGCACACAAGGATTCGCTATCTGGGACCGTTTGCTCAAAAGCAATCTGCTTCAGTCAACAGGCTCAAGTCAAGATCATTGACCCCAATGATTCAAACCCTCCATATCCCTGATTTCACAGTTTTAAGAGAAAAAATACTTGTGCCACCGGCTTAAATATGAGAAAATAAGTGCATTCATTCAAATCTAAACTGCAGCATTCCTCACAACAAAGGTGCGTGAGAACATGGCATTACTTATTCAAAAATTTGGCGGCTCTTCGGTAGCCACACTTGATCACATCAGGAGAGTTGCAACAGGGATTGCCAGGACAAAAATGATGGGAAACCAGGTTATTGTTGTTGTTTCAGCAATGAGTGATGAAACAGATCGCCTACTTGACCTCGCTTCAGAGGTTATGTCCCTTCCACCAAGCAGAGAACAGGACGCCATTGCAGCAACCGGCGAGCAGATCTGTGCCTCACTAATGGCCATTACACTGGAAAGCCTCGGCTGTCCGGCCAAATCGTTTATAGGCCTGCAGCTACCCATCATAACTGATCAGAATCATACCCGGGCCCGGATCATCAGTGTGGGCACTGATGTCCTGCAAAAGACCCTTGATGAAGGAATCATTCCGGTCATTGCGGGCTTCCAGGGAATCAGCGAAGAAGGGTCTATTACCACTCTAGGCCGCGGAGGCTCTGATACAACGGCTGTAGCTGTATCCGCTACCATTAAAGCCGACTGCTGCGAAATAAATACTGATGTTGACGGTGTATACACCGCCGACCCCGGAATATGTCCCCGGGCTCGTCACATCGAAAAAATATCTTACCAGGAGATGCTTGAACTGGCTGGCCTGGGCGCAAAAGTGCTTCATTCACGATCTGTGGAGCTGGCCCAAAAATATCAGGTCAAACTGGTCGTCAAGTCTTCATTTGGCGGAGATAAAAAGACCTGGATTGTTAACGAGGAGGAAATCATGGAAAACTCGATCATCAAAGGGGTTACCCTTGAGAAAAATGTGTCGAAAATTTCACTGATTCGAGTACCCGATCGCCCGGGTATTGCTTACCATATCCTATCACCACTGGCCGATGCTTCGATCAATGTGGACATGATCATCCAGAATGCAAGCATCGACGGTTATGCTGATTTTACCTTTACAATTCCAACAACCGATCTGAAGAAAACGGAAAAGCTTGTTAGCCGTGTAGCCGATGAGATCGGTGCCCTTGAAATGCTGGCCGACAATAATATTGTCAAGGTTTCGGCAGTGGGCATCGGCATTAAAACTAATCCAGGCGTGGCCGCCAGGATGTTCCAAACACTGGCGGATGAAAACATAAACATTGAAATGATCAGCACTTCTGAATACCGTATCTCATGCGTCGTCGAATCAAAGTATGGTGAACTGGCGGTAAGAGCCGTTCACAATGCTTTCGGCCTTGATGAAGGCCAGCCTGATACCTCCAAAGAAAGCTGAGTGGTCAATGGGAACAAACCGCGGCAGGAGCTTGTGGAATGGATTCTGGCAGATTGCCGATCCGAAAATATGGATCGCTTCAACCGTGCCTATGGCCGTCGGGGCAGCTCTCAGCTATGCCTATCAAAGCAGCTTTAGCTGGGGCTGGTTTGTTATCGGAGCAGCTGCAGTTTATTTCCTTGAAATCGGTAAAAACGCCATCAATGAGTATGTCGATTACCTCAGCGGTGTTGATCGGTATGTAACGGACGATAAACGAACTCCCTTTAGCGGTGGGAAAAAGACGATCGTCGATGGAGTCCTTACTCTCAGGGAAAATCTAATTATTGGCATTATCACAGTTCTGGTGGGATGTCTGCTTGGACTTTCTATTGTTCTGGCTCGGGAATTTTCCGTTTTCTGGGTCGGTCTGGCCGGTGTCTTTTTTGCTCTTTTTTACAGCCTTCCCCCTTTTCAGTTTGCTTACAGGGGCTTCGGAGAACCAATTGTCGGCTTAACATTCGGTCCGCTGATCACCATCGGCACGTTTCTGGTTCAAACGCATACTATTACTGCGCAGGTAATTATAGCTTCCCTTCCCCTGGGCTTTCTTATATCCAATGTTCTCTGGATCAATCAGTACCCCGATTATGAAGCAGATCTAAAAGGCGGCAAAATGAACGGAGTCGTGCGTCTTGGCAAGAAAAAAGGAGTCACAGTTTACGCGCTGCTCTTCGCCTTCGCCTATCTTTTTATTATTATTCTGACCCTCTACAGCAGAAATCCTTTCTGGCTACTTGCTTTCATCGGAATCCCCATGGTTATCCGGGCTGTAATGGTCGCCCACAGGCACTACAATGACATCCCCAGACTGGTAGAAGCAAACGCCAGGACAGTGCAGGTTTATCAGCTAACGGGTTTGACCATGGTTGCGGCCGCCCTTCTTCCCCTTTTTATATAGAGTCAGGGGGACGTTTTAGAGTCAGGGGGACGTTTTGTTTGACTCACGGAGTCAGGGGGACGTTTTGTTTGACTCATTTCCATCAGGCTTTTTGGATAACATTTCTTCCAATCCCCAGTACTTTTTCAAGTTGTCTGATGCTGGTTCCAGTCTCATTCTGGGGAGTCAAAGGGACGTTTTGTTTGACTCATTTCCATCAGGCTTTTTGAATAACATTTCTGCCAATCCCCAGTACTTTTTCAAGTTGTCTGATGCTGGTTCCAGTCTCATTCTTAATCCTTCTCAAAATCTTATTCCTTGTTTCTATTTTCATCGCTGGTAGCTCTTCTATTTCAATCATTTTTGAAATAAATTTCTTCAACTCATCATCTGTATATCTCAATTTTTCCTTATATTCTAGGCATTGGTCTTTATTTTCTTGGTTATTGAACTCAATAAAACTATCAATACTAGAAAAGTATTTTTTTAGAAAATCAGTATCCACAAGATCTTTTTTATCAACTAAATAGTGTTTATAACTGCTCCATTCATAATCATCAATGTTCTGTACAATACCAGCTTTTAATGGGTTTTGGTGTATATAACGAGAAACTACCAAAAAGTAGCTGTCGTCATTAACAGGTTCACTTTGATACCTGTTTTGAAAAAGGTGACCAGTCCTCCCATGAATACGATTATGATATTGGGCATAACCTACTGCAATTCTTCTAATAGAATCACCTATTTCTTCCTTCCCCTCTTTGAGAAGTAGGTGAACATGATTAGTCATTAAACAGTAGGCAAGCAGAGCAAAATCACTTTTCTCTTTCGCTAACTCGATGTAACGTAAAATTTTTTTGTAATCTTTTTCTGTAAGGAATATATCTCTCTTATCTATTCCTCTCAGCATTACATGATATATTCCTGTTTGGCTTTTTTCCCTGGCTGTCCTTGGCATTCTATCACCTCAGACAATTTTAATATTACAACCTAAACAAGTCAACCTAAACAACTTCATGACTTTGGTTCATTTGACTTTGATTAAGTCAAACAAAACGTCCCCTTGACTTACAACCTAAACAAGTCAACCTAAACAACTTCATGACTTTGGTTCATTTGACTTTGAATAAGTCAAACAAAACGTCCCCTTGACTTCTAAAACGTCCCCTTGACTTCTAGATCAGCAGCTGCAATCGCCGCAGGCGCTACTCGGCAATCCATCAGTTATGGAAAAACCGCCCTGTTCTTCATTATAATCAATGGATTTGCCATCGATAAAATCCGATATATTCTTTTCATATACGAATTTCACAGATCCGAATTCTTCGATCATATCCTTTTCTTCTTGAACCGACTCATCCAGAGTCAGGCCGTACCTTGGTCCACCTCAGCCGACGCCGCTGAGATAAATACGAATATAAGCATCGTTTTTCTCTTCCTGCTCCAGAAATTCTATGAATTTTCCCCGGGCAGCATCTGTTAGTTCCAGCATTGTCATTTCCCCTTTCTTTAACTTGGCATTTTATGTTAGAAAAGAACCCTTATGATATCTGTTGCTTCTTTGTTCGATACCTGGTAGTATACTTGTGTTCCCCTGCGTTCACCAGTGATTATTCCCAAATCCCGCAGGCGTCCGAGGTGCTGCGATACCGTAGACTGTGAAAGATGCAAACACTTCTGCATCGATGATACATTACATGCTTTTCTGTCCAGCAGCTCCCGGACAATACACAACCGGACAGGATTGGATAGAGCTTTCAAAAGTGATGCTTTTTCTTTAATCAAGGCATACTCCTTTTCTATATCCATTCGGGTTCTCCTCTCTGTCCATCATTATATCATAATATTATAATTATGCAAGCATTTACTTTTTGTCAGCTCCATCAATATGCTCCTGAGTTTCTTCAACTATTATCCCCTCGTCGGGATATAAAAATGGCTTAAAAAAAGGGCCACTTGTGCGGCCGTTCAACCCCGTTGACAGGACAAGTCTGTATTGTTTATTACTTTGTGGAAGCCTTATTTCCTGCCAGCGGGATGAAAAATTCAGGCAGATAAGCAATTTCCCCTGCGTTGTCTGTCGGCGGAAGCAGTAAACATTTTCAGGTGATCCTAAATCCACACTTTTATAATCGCCAACCTGCAAAACGGGCAGACTTTTCCGCAGGTGAATTAACTGTTTAATAAAACTAAGGTGGGACTGTGGATCTTTTTCCTGGTCAGCAACATTGCGCCGACTGATGTTCAGACCAACAGGCAGCCAGGGCTCGACAAGTGAAAACCCGGCATTGGCCTCCCCATTCCATTGCATTGGAGTACGGCAACCATCTCGCCCCTGGTGCAAAGGATACCACCGCCGACCGATGGGATCTTTGAGCATGTCTTTTGGCAGTTTCGCTTCCTGCATAGCTATTTCCTCACCATAGTACAAAAAAGGAGTTCCCCGCAAAGTAAGGAGCAGCATGGCCAGAAGTCGGACACGTTTTTTGCCCTTCAAGCCTCCACCATACCGGCTGGCAGCCCGAACGACGTCATGATTGCTCAGAGCATAAGCAGGCCAGGTCCCTTCCGGCAAAATCTGTTCCCAGCGGTCGATGGAACGCCTGAATGCTCCCGCTTTCCAGCGGCAATGTAGTAGTTCAAAGTAAAAATTCATGTGCAGTTCATCATTATTTACTCCATAATAAGAAGCAATCCGGGCAGGGTCATCGTCAATTATTTCGCCCACACTGGTTACCCCGGGATAATCATCAAGGACAGTGCGCAACAGCCTCAGCACCTCATGAGTCTCCGGCTGATGCTGGTTATACTTTCTCACTTGCAGTTCAGGCAGGGATAACAACTTCATTACATTAGACATAAATAGCCTATCGGAAAAACGGGGTCCTTTTTCTATTTTCTCCCGTTGAAAAAAAGGCGGGTTATCACGGAAATATTTATCTTTACAATAAGTATGGGGCACATCAAGCCTGAAACCATCTACCCCGCGTTCCAGCCAAAAACGCATTATTTCTGCAACAGCTACCCGCACCTGTGGATTCCGCCAGTTTAAATCAGGCTGTTCTTTAAGGAAAGAATGCAGATAATACTGTCCGCTTTTTTCATCAAAGGTCCAGGCTGAACCGAAAAAATTGTTGCGCCAGTTATTAGGTGTTTTTCTACCTTCACCTTTTCCGTCCCGCCAGATATACCAGTCACGGCGGGGATTACTGCGTGATGACCGCGACTCCTGAAACCACGGATGGAGGTAGGAAGTGTGATTAACAACCAGATCAAGCATTATCCTTACATTCCTACGATGTGCTTCCGCAACAAGGCGATCAAAATCATCCATGGTGCCAAAACGGGGATCGACTGAGCAATAGTCGGCAATGTCATAACCAAAATCTAGTTCCGGGCCGGTAAAGAAAGGGCTCAGCCAGATAGCATCAATGCCGAGAGATGCAGGTGTACCATCGTTGAGATAATCAAGATGAGAAATAATGCCGGGTAGATCACCGATGCCATCACTGTTGGTGTCCTGAAAACTGCGAGGATAAATCTGGTAAAATACTGCTTTTTTCCACCACTCAACTTTTCCGTGCTGCTCAGAATTATGATCTTTATTAATTCCCTTTTCACCCTTTCGATAGGTTTTCCCTAACCAACATTTTCAATTGTCGGAATAGGCTCCAAATTATGCCATTTTTTTCGGCGGTACATTATAAAGAGCATCAGGGCACTTACTGCATACTGGATAGCTGTAACCCACCAGATATAATAGATATCCATCTTAAATACATAAACCACAGCATAAATGAGCGGAAGGCGGACCAAGAGATTACTGTAGAGTCCGACCTTAAAAGGCCCCCTGCTATCTCCGGTCCCCTTTAACGCTCCGGAAAAAACCATGGTCATGGCAATAAAAGGCTGTTCAACAGCAGCAATCTGCAGGCAGATAATCCCAATTCTTAAAACCTCCGGATCCGGGGGATCGAAGAGGCTCATAACCAGGTAGGGGAAAAAAAGAAATAGCAGGCCGAAAAAAGTCATTAAAATTGTCCCCAGGGCGACAGCCCAGTAACCTGTATCACGGGCCTGTTTAATAAAACCAGCACCGAGGCGTTGCCCCACAAGGGTTGTAGCGGAAACAGCGAAAGCCTGGCCGGGCATAAAAGAAAAAGCTTCGGCAGCAATGGCTGCAGCATTAGCGGCAAAAGCAACAGGACCAAGGACGGTAATCCAGCTTGAGGTGACCATCCTGCTGCCACTGTGAGTCAATTCCTCCATTCCGGCCGGTATACTCAGTTTCAGCACCTGCTTGATAATATCAAAGCGCCAGGGGAAAAGTGAACGCAGTGAAAAAGGCAGATCACTTTTACAAAACAGCAAATAGGCTATCGATAAAAACAGGCCAATGAGCTGTGCGGATCCCGTAGCCAGAGCAGCACCTTTCACACCCAGGGCAGGGAAACCAAAGTTGCCGAATATCAACAGGTAGTCACCAATGACGTTATAGGCATTGAAGATAAGAGCGATAATCATGGGTACCCTGGTATTTCCAGTGCCGCGGATAATTCCACTGGCTACTAATATCGGTAAAACGCCGAAACCACCACTTGTGAGGGCGTTATAGAAATAATCTTTCGTGAGCGCTACTGTCACCTGGTCAGTAATTATCCAGGTGAAGAAAGAGTCGTAAAGTAATATACCCAGGGTAGTAAAACCCGCCGTAATAGCAAAGCTTATTGACAGAGCCTGGCCACCGGTGAGGGCGGCTCTCTCCATATCTTTTGCTCCTGTATAACGGGCCACCAGGGCATTGGCCCCGATACCCAGCGCCCCCAGGATCATCAGGGAGTCGAAAAGGACTATCGCCCCGTATTCTACAGCAGTCGCTTCGTGAGCGCCTAGGCGCATAACCATAGCCGTATCAAAAATCCAGACAAAAGTATGCAGTCCCATCTCAATTACTACCGGCCAGGCCAGAACCAGGATACTGTGGACAGGCTTAAACTTTCCGTATTCATCGACCTGTATGGGTGCTTTTATCTGCTGCCGCCGTTTGTAAAACATCGCATTCACTCTCAGTCTACCCGCAGACATTGAAAAACAGTAAATGAGTACACACAAATCGAGAAGGAATGATATTCCTTCTCGCCGTGTTTCTTTCTCAAAGATACTTTATTCTAGCACCGGTTGAAAAACAAAACAAGTTCTACTTTAAAGATGTCTGTATTGAATCTTTTTAAGTAAATTCCCAAAGTAACTTCTACAGTGGACGACGATGTAACATTTAGCTTTGGAATTTACGTTGAATCTTTTTAAATCATTTAAAAGAAAACTGCTTAAAACCTCATAAATTATAAATTTAGGTAGAATCTTACCAGACCACCGCTTTAAAAAATTATAACAACAAAGGATCTATTCTGAAATCAAAAATGATACACTGCCGCAATTCCAAAAACCTTCAAAAGAACTGGTACAATATATAATATTATACAAATAAATAAATAATTACCGGAAAAACCAGGGGCATCTGAAAAAGATAAAATCACTTTTTTTATTATATTAAACTTATTTAATTGATATAGTAAGCAATGAATTTTACCGGGTAGCTCCCACCATACTTTATGGTATCAGAGAAATTATTGTTATTCGACATGTATCCTTTGTGCCTCAACATTATCTGGAATCTTGGCCGCCCGGCTTCTATAGCTTTATTAAGTTCATCAACAAGCTTTTGATTGGAACATACAAAGGTTGGTATGCTGTACTCTCTCAGTAGGGTTCTCTGGAGGTCATAATGTGCTGGTTTGATGTTGCCCGTCCCCCAGTTTATTGATGTCACCCATACAGCCTCTATGAAATCAAAGGGGTAAAAATAATCAGCGCCAGCAGTAATAATATTATCAATAACATCCCCACGATATAAATAAACTTACTTCTTATTACGTCACTGGCTTTTCCCATTTTGAAGCACCTCCTTGGTTATAAATAAAAATGGGTTCTCATTTTTCCAAATAAAAAATGTTTGTGGCATGAGGCTAAACAAGATCATAACTGGCAGGGAAGTTATAAACCACCTGTCGAGGTTAACTCCGTCACTAACTGTCTGTCCAGATCATTCTACCGCCTGCAAAATAATAGCGAACCAGGCCATTAGAAACAAGGTAAGCAAGATATGATCGGATCGTGCTCGATACCAGGACATGCTGCGTCGGATTCAGACTGATGTTGTACCGCAGGCAGATCTCGGCCAATAATTCATCGAACGTGAGCTTTTTACGGCAGACGGCGATCAGAAAAGTTATTATTTCCTTAACCTTCTCCCTGTTAATTTCAATTAAACTTTCAAGAGAATAGAGCACCTCACCATGGCCGGGGATATAAAGATCAGCCTTCAGTATCTCCAGCTTATCCAAAGTTTGCAGGTGTTGTTTCAGATCATATAAAAAAACGAGATGATACTTGATAATTATTTTTTCCGGGAAAAGGCTGTCGGCAGAAAAAAAGATGCCGTCGGGGGTTTTAATACCAATCATTTCAAAAAAGTGACCGGGAAGAGGCACTGCCTCAAGTGACGTTTTCTTTATTGGCCCGGAAGAATAAATAACATCTGTCACCTTAGATGGTTTGGCCACCAAAAACTTGCTGTTCAGCTCAGGGTAAGGATAACCGCCGTAAACAAAAGCAGCCTCAAGAAAAGGGCTTTCTATAAAAGGCGCTTCATATTTCGTCGCAGCTACAGCGCATCCTGTTTTTTGCTGCAGGAAAGCGTTGCCTCCAATATGATCAGCATTGGAGTGGGTATTGACAATCATCTTTAATTCCCACCCCTGTTCATTCAAAATCCTGTAAATCTGCCGGCCTGCATCTTTGTCGCTCCCGCTGTCAATTAAAACAGCCGAATTTCCATCAACATAGATCCCCACATTGGTCGGCGAAGGAATATAGTATGTATGATCGGCCACCTGGACCAGGGATAATCTGGCCAACCTTCACACCTGCTTTCCCTGTCTGGCTAGTAATCGGATAGGGGGTTGCTGACCCTTAAATGGTCAGCCTACCTTCCACAAAACCGTACGTTCCGTTCGGTATACAGCTTCCCCAAGTTTATATACAAACAGACTCATTGTAATCGAGAATATTTAAATATCCGATCTTCTTAAGTCTCTCGGCAAAGATGGCTTTGGCTACAATTGGGTTACAATTACAGCACCAGTAACCTTCTCCTATATATCATACATCGATATTCTCCGATCTTGGTAGCTGGATTTTTGTTGTTTTTCTTCGATATTTTAGGCTTCGCTTCCTTCTTAAAAAAAGGTTCCGCTTTAACATATTTGTTCTTTATGTCCTGTAATTCTTCTGTCTTGGCTTTCTCCACCACCCGGTATTCCAGTTACTCAACCACCTGCTCAAAGGGTGTTTTCAGATCGTCGACTATTGCTTTCACAAGAGCAGCAAGCTTCTTGCAAACTCTGCCGACCAATAAAAATTTTTTTAGTCATGAATAAAAATTTCCACTCTTTTTGATGACCCGATATATTTGTGATCCTTCTTACCTCCTGGATAGTAAAGCTCAATAACACCGCCGTTTAGTTTTTTCTTCTCTTTCGTTGCCGTTGTCGTGGTGAATCCTCCTTGCGCTTTAGCTGGAAGATATAGATATAAATAGTTTTTCAAATAATACAAAAATAATAAGTTGCTTGCTAAGCGAGGTGACCTTAAATTCGTTGGTTCTCCACGTAATATCCATTCCTTTTCCAAAACAGCATCGATTGCATTTGTTATTTTCTCGATTAATACGGATGCTGGATTACTACCTGCATTAATTAATGGTAGCAAGATTATTTTCTCTATCACCTACTGGTCGCCATACCACTCGACTTTTCTCCTGTATTTTTTTAAGCATGTTTGTTACTTCAGAAACCCTTTTAGCCGCAATTAAACTTTCATTTGCTTAACCCCGGGATATTTCATTTGTTCTTTTTTCTTATGTTTAATTTTATTATTTATATCTACAATAATATATTTTTCTTCTTCATCCCACGTAGCCATATATTTTTCACTATTTGCAATGGTTAAATTCATTTTTATAGCGAGATATTTAATAAAATCCTTGCATGAAATCCTAACAGTTTTTCTACCTTTTAAATTTTCAGGTAAAGCGTGAGTTCCATTTTCTGAATTAGCATCAGCCTTGATATAGAGTTTTTTCTGCGAAGCGTCAATTCCGAGTCTTACCCTCTTAGCGTTTGTTAAAAATTCTGCGGCAGATTTGTTTAAAGTAAGTCCATACGGTGCTATAGAAACTGAGGGTAAAGGCCTACTTGCATCAAACCATTCAATTGGCATGTGATACACTCCTATCAATTTTTATACTGATACTATAACATAATATAAATATTTATACAATACATTTTTAACACATTTTTTCGACAATAGTAAAACATATTAGGCTTAATTTAGCTTAATTACCTGCAATAGTACTTATTTATGGATATATTTACGTATTATTTTAGGCTAATTACACTTGCTTATTATGTAATTTTAGTACATATAATAGTATAATTTTATATCTTAAACCTCAACATCAAAACCGATAAGCACTTTCTTATAGTTCTTATCTGCCAGCCGAGCATAAATGTTGGTGACGTTAAGTCTGCTAGTGATCTATAACCCATATACAAAAATTAAACCCTCCACCTTACAGCGAAAGGCTTGTATCCAATACAGTTCGTTAAACCTTGTACATTCAAAAGCTTAATTAAAAACAGCCCGCCATATAGGCAGGCTGTTACTATTGACTAAGCCAGATTATATAATCAGGTCTAACCCAAATCAGGTTCACCCGCCTCACTCCAGCTGGGCCAAGGGAAAAAGAGAAGGCAATCAGCAATCACCCACGACCGCTTGCCTGCATGGCTTAGAAGCCAACAAAATCAGTCTTACTCGAAATGCTCCACCGGGTAATCCAATTTTATGGTCTTAAGGCCAAATATTTCTCTTATCTTGCTGCCCATATCTTCCATAACTGCTTGCCCGGGTCACCGGGTGCGAAACACAAGGTAATATTGGTTACCCTTTTGGGGCCACAAATAAAAACAGCCACATATAACCACCTTGGGTCAGCCACGGAAAGACAGCCAGGTTCTTTTTCCCCTTCGCTGCACAGCCCACTTTCCAGCAGGGTCTTGCTAATCTTTACTTGGTCTTTTTCCAGCATTCCGGGCATAACTGGCATGGCCTTGCCCTATTCGTAAACCAGCCAGCCGATAACTTCACGTCTTTTCACAAGATAACAAACCTCATGGGCTTTGCCTTCAATCATTACGCTGCTCAATGGTGAGTATGATTGCTTCCTTGGGCCTGATGCCGGTATCTAACTGAAACAGAATCATAGCATAGTCAAGCAAATCAGCGAAAACTTGCCTGTTTGGGACATTAACCAGAGCTTGGAAAGTTTCGCTGGGGATAGACAGGATTTTTGGTTCTATCCTTTTCTGCGCAACAGAACCAATGCAAATCAAATAAATTAAGTTATTATATTCATTTAATTGGTATATCGTGATCAAGCAAAATTTCTGCAATTATGGAAGCAGCTGTACCTACTACATTTGTGCATTTGTCATCATATGCCCCGGCCTTAATAAATTGCTCTTTTTCTACAGGATCTGCATTATTAAACGAGCGTCCCATTATTTTTGTCTGTACCTGATCACAGGTAAAACCGCCGAATTTCTGATAAAATTGATCTTTATAAATATTAACAAGCTCTTTTGCTTTTTCCATTGCATCAGGGTTTTCAAAATCTTTCTTCTCCCTGCCAAAAAAATAATTCAGGATTAAAATTCCCCCGTTGAAAGTTCCGCAATAACCGTTTGTAACAGAAGCAATTGCTCCAGCAAAAGCTGTTGCTGATTTAAATATGATATTATCGATATCAAATAATTCCTGAATTGCAGCTACAGTACACTGTCCGCAACCATGGTTATTCCTTTCGAACATAAATCCTTTTTGGTAAACTTCTTCAAGCACTTGTTCTTTTTCTTTCATTTCCATTTTCTCCCTTAAAACGGTAAATTAAATTCCTTTAGTTATTCCCAAAAACGAAAATAAGAAGCCCTTTTCTGATTCACTCGATCCTTTTTGATTAAATAAAATGGCGGGAGTAGATGGGAATCGAACCCACCGCAGGGGGCTGCCCTGCCACTGGATTTGAAGTCCAGGAGGCACACCAGTTACCTAGCTACTCCCATTTGCCTGAAAAGCCCTTTAAACAAGGCTGCATGGCTTATTGTATCAGGAGAATTGTTAAAAAACAAGGCGCAAAAACCTGGAATTATTTCGGTGACGGATCTTAAATTTAACTAGTCTCCTATTTAGCTGAAATGTAGCACAATCATATAGTATAGTGCTTTTTAAAAAAACAGCCAACAGGTGGAGCCCACAAATTACTTACTTCAAACCTAGTTAAAGTTTACACTACCGGACCACATTTTAAACTATAGGCGAAGGGACACAGCTTACTTACCTAAAACCACCCGGCGGATTCAGGTAACACTTATTTTTAGCCAATTATTTTAAGGAATATTTCGATCAGGTTGGGATCAAACTGGGTGCCGGCATTCCGTTTCAGCTCTTTGATCGCCTCCTGTTTAGACATCGCCTGTCGATAGGGGCGGTCATTGGTCATCGCATCATAAGCGTCAACAATAAGCAGGATACGGCATTCTACGGGGATCTCTTTCCCCTTTAAGCCCAGGGGATAACCGGTGCCGTCCCATTTCTCGTGGTGGCGCAGGATTAAATCGGCAACATGAGTAAGTTCAGGGGAAGTCTGGGCAATACGGTATCCTTTTTCAGGATGCTGGCGCATTATAGCCCATTCTTCATCAGTCAGTTCTCCCTTTTTGAAAAGAATGCTGTCCGGTATACCCACCTTACCCAGGTCATGAACCTGGGCAACCAGCGAAAGTGCTGTCAGACGATCCTGCTCCAGGCTGATTTCCTTACCCATTTTCAGGCAAAGTTTTTCCAATCTCTCCGCATGTCCACCAGCGATATAATCGCGCTCGAAGAGAGCAGCCAGCAACGCATTTACCACCTGGTTGCGGGCGCTTTCCGTCTGATTCTGCTTATCCAAACGCATCATTTTATCTGCTTCCTGATATGCAACGGCAAGCGGTTTATCCGGATCGCTGCTAACAGCATAACCCAGTGAAACTGAAAACGGCAGGCGGCTATTTTCACGGTTGTGCTGATCAACAGCTGAGCGAATATTGTTTAATAAACCCGGGCCGTTAAGATTCTCCGCCCCGGGCAGCAAAGCGGCAAATTCATCCCCCCCAACCCGGGCCAGAACATCGCCCTTTCGAAGCGGGCGGCTGAGTATTTCAGCGCAGTCTTTCAGGACCCGATCACCTTCTTTTAGACCCATCGTGTCGTTTATTAATTTAAACCCGTTCAGATCGGCTGATAGAAACATGATCGGATACTGGCGGCCGCATTCAAGCCGACCCATTTCATTATCAAAGTAAACCCGGTTATATAATCCGGTCAGCTGATCATGAAGTGATAGGAATTCAAGCTGCTTTTGATACTTTCGGTGCTGCTTGCGCAGCTCGGCATCGCGCAGTTCCCGTTCCACGGCCGGTGCCAGTCGGGCCATTTTATCTTTCATTATGTAATCGTGAGCCCCGGCCTTCATGGCTGCAACAGCCACCTCTTCACCGATGGTTCCCGAAACAATAATAAAAGGCAAATCCCGGCCACTTTTTTTTAATACCTGCAGAGCTTCCGGGGCACTGCACAAGGGCATGGCATGATCTGAAATCACAATCTGCCATTTATCATCCTGAAGGGCATTGTGCAAATCTTCCACTGTATCAACCCGGGTGTAGATAACATCAAAACCACCCTTTTTCAGGACTCGAACCATCAGGAACAAGTCATCTTCAGAATCTTCGACTATGATCGCTCTCAGCAGCGTCAAAAACTACCTCCTCTATGGTCTCTCCGTTTTGATTAATTTTCAATAATAATTTATTTTCCACATTTTAAAACATGTTCCTTCCGTTATAATGACCAATCCTTTTCTGCCGACAGGAACAACCTTTTCAGGGATCCTCTTTTCTCTTACCCCCTGTAGATTATTACCCTTCCTTTAAAAAACAGGCTGGTAAAACCGATATTCTTTTCTATCCACTGAAAAGCAAGTGGGTGATAGAAAAATAGATGGGTCGAATCATTTTTGTAAGGCCAGTTTTTGAAATCAATTCCCTCCGTATACATTTCCGTCATGCAGTAAAGCCAACCACCCGGTCGGAGAAGCCGCCGCAGTTTCCTGAATTCATCTGCCGGCAAACGAAAATGTTCTATTACTTCGGAACAAATTATAAAATCATAACTTTTATTAAACACCGATTTATCAGGATGGTAAAAAATATCGTAAAGTGTTACCCGGTAACCTTTTTCGCCCAGCATGGCGGCGGCAACGGGCCCCGGCCCTGCGCCATAATCAAGACCTTCTTTTTCAACAGCACAATCTTGCACGACCGCTTCCACAAGTGGTCGGACAAAATTTCGATATCCTGGATCATCGATGTTGTTTTTATGTTTATCATAACGCAGCTTCTCTTCCGCCGTTGAAGGATGTGCTGCAGGATCAAGTAAAACGGAACAACAATTACAACATCGATAATATCTTTTTTCACCGATTTGGGCAAAATAATCGGCACGTTTACCACACAACTGACATATTTGTGATTCGGGCACCTGAATCATATCGCTTCCCCTGCAAACTTCATGATTAATTTATTGTATTCTCTACAAATAAACTGAGTCCTCTCTGTTGCCGGATCCGGTTTTTGAGGATCCACAACTCTTTTTCCGATTCTTTGTTCAGATAGGAAAACAGCAAAAGGAATAATCCTGAACCCATCCGCCCCTTTCTGATCACTCATCTAAAATAACTTATCAACCGAAATTCCCGATAAAATTATAACTATGTTATAAAATACGCGGGAATTGAGTTTATCAACTGTCGCCTTTTTACCTATTTAACAGTAGCTAATTCCTGCCAAGTCAGCCGATCATCCGCTACAGGGCGCGCGGGCGTGTGCAGGGCTTTTCACCCGTTATACTGTGCCTTTATCCCGGGTGTACCCAAAAAAAGGAGCCCTCCGCCGGCTGCTGAGGGCTCCTTTAGTTAACCTTTAAAGCTCTTAATTACTCCTTCCAGGCAATAAAGCGGGCCCAGCAGGAGGCAAGCTCCATCCCTTTCTGCAGGAAACAACCGATAAAGTAGCGTCCCGAAGACAGGTTATTGAGATCTTTCCCCAGGTTTTCGGCATGGACTATGCCAAAGGGGAAAAGGTTGAAATGCATATCCTGGTAATATTTATCCAGTGGGTACATCTCATCCCAATCTTTGCCGTACTGCTCCATCAGTTTTCTGTTCGCCTCTTCAAAAGTTTTAGGATGAATTTGACGCTGAATCGTGTTCATCGGATGTTCCATAGCCACGCAGTCAACACCGAGCCATCTGATTTTCTTCTTCCGACACCACTCAGCAAAGTCCGGCGATGGGCCGGGGTGTTTGATCATATATCTGAATTCATCAGAATCAGGGCTGGCCCAACCATAATTTCCGTAACCGGTCTTTACAATAAGAATATCTCCTTCTTTGACTTCAACAGCTTCTTCAATCATGGCCGGAGTATAAACACTGGAATCACTCACATGCTCTGAAATATCGGCAATAGCTGCCTGGCCGATCCAGAAATCGAAAGGAGTCTGTCCGATTGTTCTGCCGTTTGAATAAAAGTGAGGTTCGCCATCCATGTGAGTAGCGATATGAAAACTGCATTTGCAGTGGGCATTATTGCGGCCGAGACCGAAAAAGTTGCTTTGCACCCTCTTGGTGTATTGGACAACCAGCGGTATATAGTTAGCCCATTGCGGAGTTTGAATGCTGAAGGGCACCGAAAGATCGAACATTTTAGCTTCTTTCATTGCGGCAAAGAATTCATCGTCGCTCATTCCTTCAGGCGCCTGCAGGGCAGCCACCCGAGACCAGGCTGATTCCACCTCCGTGAAGGGGAGAGCCCCGACGATGATCCAGGCCCGCTGGTTTTTCAATTCATTGATCTGACCACCCAGTGATTCTGTCAGAAGCAGGCCTTCCTTGGGCATGGTAATGTGGGTCAGCTTGTAATACTCATCGGGAGGAAACATTTCTTCCCAGGTTTTACCATGGGTTTCTTTAAGTTTGGCTCTGGCCTTTTCAAATTCAGTCGGGTGGATATAACGAATATTTGTGTTCATGGGATGTTCGGCACAGCCGCAGTCTACGCCGATCATCTTCAGCTTTTTCTCCAGGGCCCATTCAAAGAAACCGGGAGCTGGGCCGGGATGCCGGACCAGGTAGGAGAATTCCTTGTTTTCAATTCCAGCCTGTGCTTCGGGGTTTTTAACATCCGGTTGATCATAAGTAAATTTGTGATAACCGGTGTTGATGATTAAAATATCACCTTCTTTAACCTTGACCCTTTTTTCGATCATCTCCGGTGTATAAAGGCTGTAGTTCGATACTTCATCGGAAATATCAACGATTACTCCCTCTCCTGTGACATCTTCCAGGGGGATATCGGCAATAGCCTGCATCCCGGAATGGAAAGCGCGCGGTCCGACAAGATGCGTGCCCGTATTGTTGGACCACTCAATCAACTGACCGTTGGCCCCGGGACCCCCGTGGAAAGAACCGGTAACTCGCTTAAAAAAATGAATCTGCAGCGGCATTTCGTTGGGCCAGGGGGGAGTAAAAATGCTCAAAGGCTGGGTCAGGTCAAACCACTTTGCAGTACTGAGCATCTCAACCGTGTTTTTACTCATAGCAACCTCCATATTAATTTATTTTTAAAAAGGTAAATACACAGATCGGGGGCAATTACATATGTCGGGCATAATAACTTCCTCCAGCAAGATCAAAGCAAGATAGTAAAAATAAACATCTTTCCTATCCAACAGTCTGGAAATTCTCAGATTTTAATAAACGCAAAAGTTTGACATTAACTAAAAGAGATAATTATATATATTATTTGACTTAGATGCTTAATTTCCTTTAGTAAATAATAATGAATTATAAGTCTGTTATTTGTTACACTACCACATCCTGCTGAAACATACCATTCCCGAACGACATCGGGCAGCACTGTCAGAAATATTGCATTAAAATAGGCTGACGGCATATAGCAGATCAGCCCTGCAAACAGGACAGGTGACAGGTTAGTTGTCCCAAGTCTATTGATTTTAAAATTTAAAGAAGGGCTGTTCCGCAAGGAACAGCCCTTCTTTCTTATCCCAATTCTTCAATATACTTGTTAAGTTCTGCTTCCGTTTTTTCATCGAAGGGGGGACTCTGGAAATCCTGAAGAACCTGCTTGCAGTACTCATGCGCACGCTGGGCAGTATCAGTCAATTCGGTCGCGCTGGCATAATTTTGCCTGGAACTGACAATGGGATTGCGCATATCTTTCATGTGCTTAAAGGTGTGTTCATCAGCGATGAAATTTCCGCCTTCAACTACTCTGAACATGGTATCAAGAGCCAGGGCATCATCATCTACCGGAAAACGCCCGGAGAAATTCCTGATCATGCCAAGCATTTCGTCGTCGTTAATGAATTTTTCATATGACATTGTCATGTAGTTTTCCAGAAGGCCGGCGGCATGCAGAACAAAGTTAGTTCCACTCAAGACCGTATTCATTAAAACCATCATTGATTCATAGCCACTCTGGGAATCAGGAATAAGCGCATCAGTCAGTGCTCCGCCTCCTCTTGAAGGGACACCGTAATGACGGGCCAACTGGGCAATCACGGAAAACATCTTCACTGACTCGGGGCTGCCGATAGCCAGGCTTCCGGTACGCAAATCGACAATGCTGGAAGCCGAGCCGAAAACAACTGGCGTACCGGGATTAACAAGCTGGGCAAAAACGATCCCGGCCAGGATTTCGGCTGACTGCTGAATCAGGGACCCGGCCAGAGTAACCGCCGAAGTCGTTCCGGTCATCGCCAGGGCGGCGATAATTACCGGCTGATTGTTGCGAGCATAGACCATCATGGCTCCCAACATCCGCGGATCAAACTGCAGCGGGCTGTTTGTATTGATCAGGGAAATGAGGGCCGGGTTTTTTCGCACCCTGTCTATACCACCAAAAACAATGCCTGCCATTTCAAGACTTTCCTGCGCTTTCTTGGCTCCCATGGCACTACCCATCAGGCATTTATCGGTGTACTTCACTGAAGCATGAAGCATTTTGGCGTGTCTGAGATTATCATGGATGTCGTTTGGCTCCACCAGCACACCGCCTACAACATCAAAATTTTCGCTGCTGCCGGCCAGTTTGGTGAAAGCGATATAATCCTCATAGGTGGCATTGCGCCTTTTATTCTGGACATAATCCATGACATAAGGGGAACCGTACCCCGGGGCATAAACCGTATAATCACCGCCAATTACCACATTATTCTCGGGATTGCGGGCATGCAGTGTAAACTCTGACGGTGCCAGAGCGACCTGTTCCATGACCAATTCCGGGGGGAAAAACACTTTTTCTCCCTCAACTCTGGCTCCCGCCTTTTTGAGGATATCCCTGGCTTCCTGAGAATGAAATTCAACTCCAGCTTTTCCCAATACGGTTAGCACTGCCTGATGAATTGCTTCCAGTTCTTCAGGTTTTAGAAAATCCAAGGGTTTCAATTCACGGAGAATCATAACATGTCACCCTTCCTTGAACACGCGATCTCCACCATCGGGCAGATGAACATCTGCGCTCTTTTATTAAATCAGCTTACCGGCACGTGCCGCTTTCAAGTAATTCATGGCATAGGGATCCATATCCAGAATTACATTTGTCGCTGTAACCAAACTCATCATCTTTTTATCAAGGGGGTCGATGATCGCCGAATCCATACCCCGGCCCATGGCCAGGACAATAAAGGCCTGGTTCAAAAGAAATCGATTCGGCAAACCAAATGAAATGTTACTCAGGCCGCAGGTAATATGTATTCCTGACTCCAGTTTCTTAAACATCTCAATTGCATCCAATGCCTGTGGACCATACTTACCCTCCACACTGACAGGCTTAATCAAAGGGTCAAGATAAACATTGGTCAAATCAATACCATCTTTATCCAGTTTATCGATCAGCTTTTTCCCTACTTCAAGACGATCCTCAGCCGATTCAGGCATTCCTTCATCACTCATGCACAGTGCAACAACCTGAGCTCCTGAATCTTTGAGCAACGGAGCTATCTTGTTGTAGCGATCAGTTTCCAGGCTGATGGAGTTGATCATCGGTACTCCCTTGTGAATTTTCATCGCTTCTTCCAGGGCTTTTGGATTGGGACTGTCCAGTGAAAGCGGCTTTTTGACTACTTCCTGTATTTTTTCCACCAGCCAGACCAAATGCTTGGTTTCATCATAAACATAAGCCCCTGCATTGACATCAATATAATCTGTGCCGGCTTCTTCCTGCTTAATCGCCAAATCCTGTAGATATTCTACATCCTGCTCGTCGATCGCTTTTTTGATTGCCTTGCGTGTTGAATTGATAAGCTCTCCAATAATAATCATTTTACTCCTGCCGGATTCTGTCTTCCCGGCAGCTAAACCTCCTTGCCTCTGATTTTTTAACTTCTTTTGTTGTTACAATCACCTGCTGACGGCACAGTTGATGAAACCCCGACTACTATTTTTATTCTGGCTTCTAAATCTGACTCCTGCTTTTCCACTCCTGATCCAAAAGATTTATTCCGCCCTCTTCAAGCCATTCATCAATCACTCCATGGCCGGCCAACCGCTGATACCTCGATCACACTTTCAATAAAAAGCCTGTTTTCCAGCCTTTTGCTGTCGCCGGTGGCCGCCAGTTTACTGTAATGATCCTGCCGGTCGACTATAGTTTCAATATTGGCCGCACCGGAAGCTGCAGCCTGTTCCCGCACATATCTTTTTCCTTCTCTGCAGGCATATTCAATGGCTTCTTCAAAGATCATGAAAAATTCACGCCTTGTTGGAGTGTGAACCAGAAAACCGCCTCCATCGCCGGGTTTGACCAGGACTGTTATTCTTTCCACTGCCTTGCCGCTGACTGTTCCCACAGCATTGGCCACTTCAGCAAAAGATGGAATGTGGAGATTTGCGCCCATTCTCTCGGCCAGTTCTGGGAAATACGCTTCCACCGGCGCTCCAACAGCAACGATTGGATAACGAAGCTTTGTCAGCCACTCTATCTGTGCATCCCGACTGGACTTTTCTTTTGTAATCAGCTTTCTGAGCAGGTATGAACCACCCTTTTCAGCGGAAAAAGAGAATCCCGCTCCCTCTTCTTCCAGCAGGCGATCAATAATCAATGCTGCCAGCCTATACAGGATTTCATCCATCACCGTTTCGACAAAAGTTTCCGTCGATTGTCGATAACGGTCGGCCAGCACCGCCGTTCCCAATTCCGCAGCCCTTTTATTCCACAGATTCAAGCTGCCGTTAACATGGAGAATATCACTTGGAGTAAGGGAAGCGCGGTGAACAGAGGCTACGTTGACCAGCCTTTGCCATGGCAGCAGGTCAATTTCTTTCTGCAGTTTCTTGTTGATATACTGCAGGGTGTGCGGCTTTTCCTTGATTATGTCGATAATCTGTTGTTCTGTTTTAGTCAGCTTTATGTTCAGCGGATCTTTTATGTAGGTCAGAATCGTCGGCAGGTGTGTATCCATCATCGTAGAATCATAGGACCTTATATCTTCAAGCTCATCGGTGAGGTACGGGTACTGGGCGGCAATCCAGGAAAGGGGGAAAACCCTCTGCGGCCCCACTGTTAAAACAGCATTTTTTGAAACATGGATCAGGCTATCGCCTCCGAGGCCAATTGTGGTGATCTGGGCTGCCTTCACTCTGGTTAACCAGCCACCGACGCTGGCCCCTTCAATGTTCAGCGAAGGTTGACCATCTTTAAGTACTGCCATATCGGTAGTGGTTCCCCCCATGTCTACAACAATGCCGTCACGCACCCCGGTTAAAGTTAAAGCCCCGATAATGCTGGCTGCCGGCCCAGAGAGGATTGTTTCGATAGGCTTTTCACGCGCTTTTGTTTCACTGATCAGGCTGCCGTCTCCCCGGACAACCATCAAGGGAGCTTTGATCGCCAGACGATCCATACCCTCTTTTACAGAATCCATCAAATTGGTAATCAGAGGCATCAGACGGGCATTGAGAACTGCCGTTACCGTCCGTTCATGCATTCCGAGATCACTGCTCAGCTGACGAGCCGCCACTACCGGGTATCCGGTCAGTTTACGGATCAGTTCAGCCACTTCCATTTCCTGGACAGGATTGCGTACACTTAAATAACCTGAAACGGCAAAGGCATCAACCTGATCTTTCATTTCCAGGACCGCTTTTTCAACCAGATCCAGGTTAAGTTCTTCCCTGATTTGTCCCTTGATGGTACAGCCTCCCGGAACAACGGAAAAATGGGGGGTGGGCAGGCCCTTCTCTATCTCGAACCCTATTTGAATCAGGCCCACCTCAGCCCCCTGTCCTTCAACAATAGCATTAGTGGCAAGGGTTGTAGATAAAGCAACCATTTTGATCTTTGCTATGTCCATATTGCCACTGTTGCTGCTCTTGTAATCTTCCAGCAATCGGTCAAGACACCGGTTTACAGCAAGGGTAAGATCATGTCTGCTTGTCTCCACTTTTGCTTCGGCTTTAACTATTTTATTTTCCAGATCGAATACTACACCATCAGTAAAGGTACCGCCGGTATCAATCCCAATTGCCATTTCAGCCATAACTGATTCTCACCACTTTTTTAATGTGATTATTTGTTTAATTTAGATTCTGCTTCGGCAATAATATTCTTCATCTTTTGTTGAACATCTTTGGGCAGAGGTTCGGGTTCATAATTCTCGAGGA
Organism: uncultured Syntrophomonadaceae bacterium; assembly: GCA_964506505.1. Taxonomy (GTDB): domain Bacteria; phylum Bacillota; class Dethiobacteria; order DTU022; family DTU022; genus M55B129. The sequence continues at coordinate 1,510 of CAZDKY010000056.1, read as the reverse complement.
TATCGATGACCCGTTCATTAGACCTGTCAAAGAGCGTTTTTGATCCGTCGGCGGCCCAGTTTTCGTAGATCTGCCTGATGAACAGCCGCGGATACCAGGTTTCCTCCCTAAAGTGTTTCATTGTGTGATCTTCCGCCAGAAAATGCCCGCCCGGACCAACTTTATCGATAACATCAAGGGCAAGCGTTTCCTCATCAACCTGTATTCCGTTGACAACTTTCCTGGCCATACCAATCAAGTCGTCACAAATAGCCAGATACTCCAGCGATGCAGTATTGCCGTGCTCGATATACCCGACGTCGTGATTCAGGTTGGCTCCTCCCTGGGCGGTAAGCAATATTGACATTGCTCCCTCAATTAAAGCCTGTTCATCGACTACTTTAGCATCAGTGCAGCCACAGGTACCGAACATAGGCAGATCCAGGAAATGATGAACATCAGCAAGGCCGGCCATCATCAAGTCAAATTCAGGCGCGCCGTATGAAAAGATTGTGGTCTGCATATCCATCACCGTAAACACACCGCCCATGATGAATGGGCTTCCTTCAGCGGTTACCTGGTTCAGGACCAGGCCGCTTAAACTTTCGGCCAGCCCGTTGGCCATTGCCCCGGCCAGGGTAGCCGGTACAGTACCGCCAGCCATGATACAGGGCGTATATACCACCGGCAGCTCCTTCTTGGCCGCCAGCATTAGTTTGCGGGCCGAATCGTTGGGGTGCTGCAGCGGTGAGATAGGTTCCGCATATAGAGTCATAAAGGGATGATTTTTCAATTCATCTTCCCCACCGGCAATCAACTCACACATTTTAATTATATCCGAATAACCCGGTTCGTCAATAGCGGTTATCACTATGGGCTTAGAAGTATTCAAGACCATCGCTTCAAACTGGTAGCGGTCATAAACCAGCTGATGGACATCCTGAACAATTCCCAGGGACATGACAAAATTTAGGTTTGGCAAAGCATCGATAACCTTGGCTGCCATGTTGACCGTTTTTCTGCTTGCCCTGATTCTCTCCTGGGTATACGGATCAATGAAATTCGGCGTATCAGAACCAGTGCCGAAGTAAGCGTTGCCACCTTCCATTTCCATTACTGTTTTACCAGTCCTGCTGTTGCACAGCGATACTTTACGCGGAACAGTGGCCAGCGCTTTTTCGACCAGCCTGAAGGGAATACGTACTCTTTTACCATCCACGTAGCAGCCGGCCTTTTTCATCCTTTCTAATGCTTCATCATCCAGATAAGTAACGCCGGTCCTCTCTAAAACCTCCATTGCCGCCGCCACCAGCCGCCGACACTGGTCTTCTGAAAGAACCTGCAGGAAATTTGAACCCTGTGCTTTATAGCTACTTTTCATTTTCCCTTTGCTCTCCTTTCTCCACATGGTTTAAGAGCGGTCACCTTAACTGACCAGTTTCAAAGCAAGGTCCTTGGCCGAAGCGGCATCAGGAGCCCAGCCATCGGCACCAATCTCGTCGGCAAAGTCCTGTGTCACAGGCGCTCCGCC
>CAZDKY010000055.1:0-7546 GCA_964506505.1 uncultured Syntrophomonadaceae bacterium | reverse complement strand
TCCTTTATCTCTGGTGGCAGCAGGCTTATGTGTTCAACCATTTTGCTTATCCCTCCAATCCCCTGAGGGCCAGCCCTGCGCTGACCGCATATTCTGCCGCTTCAAAATCGCTATTAAGCAATCGCCGCCTGGCAGGTGAATATTCTTCCAGTGGGTTAAAGATGCGCACCGGCAGGGCAAGGTATTCTTCCAGTTTTGCCGTCAGTCCTCCCAAAAGGGCTCCCCTGCCGCTTAGGAGCACACCCTCGACCCGGTTAGCACTGTGCTGATCCTGGAAATAGGTCAGCGACGACCGTATTTCTCCTGCCAGGTTACTACCCCACTGCCGCAGCTTATCAGCTGCGCCCTCTTGCTTCAGAATATGAGGCAATAAGATATCTTCCAGGGAGCAGTCCAGGCTTTCAGCCAGATCCAAAATTTTAACCATGCCCAGACGGGCCAGGCGCGGCTTTCCATGGGCCGATATAACTATACTGCTCAGACCGTTGGCCACGTTTACCAGGGCTACAGTCATCTGCAGAGCCTTCGGCGGAAGAAGGTTAATCTGGGCCATGCTCGATACGTCTATGTCAAGAGGTTCAAGGTCGGCAGCTTCCAGCGCTTCCAAAAACTTATCCAGCATATCTCGCCGGGCCCCCACCAGCAAAATTTCCAGTTGTGCCGCCCCTTCTTCGTTTTCAGCAGTCTCCCCAAGGACCAGATAATCAAGAACTACTCCTTCCAGAGGGATAGGCAGGTGCTCCTGGGCCTGAAAGCGAATCACATTGCCCAGTTTGTCGGCGGGTACATTGGGCACTGCAATATGGCGAACAAGCACACCCTGGTTGGAAATACCTAAAACAACCTGTCGATCTTTCAAACCGGCTCCGGACCACAGTTCCTTCAGCGCGTTTCCCACAATTCGAGGCTGCTGGATCATGCCCTCTTTTACCGCATCGGAGGGCAGCTCTATGCTTCCCAGCCCGGCCAGTTTATAGTCGTTCTTTTTACCGGTAAGCTCTACAGCACGCGCTTTCCCGCTGTCTATTTCCAAACCTATTGCTCTGTTTCCAGTGCCGAGCGCCATATAGCGAAACCTCCAGCATAGTTATTTATATCTGTGTAATAACCGTAAATATGGGCAGGTAAAGGGCGATGAGCATACCACCGACCAGGACCCCGATAACCACCAGCATCAGCGGCTCGATCAGTGAGGTTAACCCCTTGGTAATGGTAGCTACTTCTTCTTCAAAAAATTCGGCCACTTTATCCATCATCTCCGGGATATCTCCCGTTTCTTCACCCACAGAAATCATATGGGTAACCATGGGTGGAAAAACACCGCTTTCTTCAAGCGGTTCAGCTACACTGCTTCCTTCCTGAATTTTTTCACCGGCTATACTGGCTGCTTCAATAACCAGGGTATTCCCCGAAGCTTTCCCTGAGGCATCGAGGGCCTGGACAACCGGTATGCCCGTTGAAAGCATAGTCGAAAAAGTACGGGCAAAGTTAGCCACCGCTGTTTTCTGGATCAGCGGCCCGAAAAGGGGCATGTTATAGGTAAGCCGGTCAATCCTCTCCTTCCCTTTCTTGCTCTTAATATAGGAAGAAGCGAGGAAAAAGGACAATATAAGAAGGGGGAAAATAATGAACCAGTAATTCCTGGCCAGATCTGAAAAACCAATGATTATCCTCGTTGGCGCCGGCAGCTCTGCTCCTTCCGGGAAAAAGCCGACGAAGATAGGCACCAGGAAAAAGAGCATGCCAAAGAGAATGATAACGGCAAAACCTAAAACCACCACCGGGTAGAACATGGCCGATTTAATATTGTCCTGCAGTTCCTTGGATTTCTGCAACTGAGTTGAAAGGCGGCTCAAAGACAACTCCAGCGAACCGCCGGACTCCCCCGCGTTGACCATGTTAACATAGAGCTCAGAAAATATATGGGGATAACCCTTCAGCGATTCACTGAGGCTGGATCCACCTTCAACGTTGAGGGAAATTTCAGTCAGGGCACCGGAGAGGGTATGATTTTCCACCTGCCTGCTGAGTGTATGAAGAGCCCTGGTCAGTGGAATACCGGCATTGAGCATGGCCGCCAGCTGGCGACTGAATAGGCTTAAATCACCCATTTTGACTTTTTTCTTCCTCTTAAAACTGCCAAATGAGGAAGAAGCCGGCTTCGCTTCCTTGATCTCCGTGGCCATCAGGCCCATCCCGCGGAGCCGTTCGGCAACTGCTCCCTGGCCATCGGCTTCCAGCGTTCCGCTAACCACTTCTCCTGATTTTTTAATTGCTTCATACTGGAAAGATGCCATATGCCTTCATCTCCGGATAATTTGCCATAATGCTGTCTTTCTTTACTTTATAGTTCTTCTATCCATCAGCCTTTCCACTTCCGTCCGATCGATGCATTTTTCGAGAGCTTCTTTGCGGCTTATCTTTCCGGTTAGGAAAAGCTCGACCAGGGACTGGTCCATAGTCCTCATTCCGGTGGCATGGCTGGCCTGCATAACCGAATAGAGCTGGTGCTCTTTTCCTTCCCGGATCAGGTTGCGCACCGCTGCGCTGGTTTTTAAAAATTCCAGAGCCAGGATCCGCCCGTCTCCCTGGATATTGGGAATCAGCTGCTGCGAGAGAACCGCCTGCATCGAACTGCTCAGCTGCTGCCTGATCTGATTGCGCTGATGTTCGGCAAAAACGTCCACGATTCGGTTGATGGTCAGCGGAGCGGTCTGAGTGTGGAGAGTGGAAAAAACAAGGTGCCCGGTCTCCGCCGCCGTCAGGGCAATAGCGATGCTTTCCAGGTCACGCATTTCGCCGATTAAAATAACATCCGGGTCATGGCGCAACATGTGACGCAGGGCATTGGGAAAAGAACGGGTATCGAAGCCTACTTCACGCTGCTTGACCGAGGACTGCTTATGGGAATGCAAAAATTCGATCGGATCTTCCACTGTCAAAATATTGAGCTTTCGCTCTTTGTTGATTATATCAATCATCGCCGCCAGGGTCGTCGATTTACCGCTGCCCGTCGGGCCGGTCACCAGGACCAGGCCGCGGGGCAGAAAACAGAGATCACGCACCCCCGGCAAAATACCGAGATCATCCAACTGGGGAATTTCATAAGGGACTACCCGCAGGGCCATGGCCAGCGTTCCCCGCTGGAACATGATATTGCCGCGGAAACGGGCTACGTGGGGAATAGAATAGGAAAAATCGAGCTCCAGATCCTTCTTTAGCGCTTCAATCTGGTGCGGTTTTATTACCTGGGGCAGCAGCTCTTTCAAATTATCCGGCTTTAACACAGGCATATCCTGCTTGACCATTTCCCGGTTTAAACGAAAAATAGGCGGATCTCCCGGGACCAGGTGGATATCGGAAGCATTCTTTTCTACGGCCTTCCTGAGCATCTGGATCATCCCCACAGGATAAGGACTGTTATTGTTCATCGGCTTCGTTACCATCCTCTGCTCCATCTTCCCCATCTTCTCCATCACCAGAATTGTCCACTGGTTCATCAGCAACAAATACTGCTTCCAGACTGCAGTTGCCGTAAATAGTAAAGGTATAAGAAGGGTTTGTTGAAACTTCACTGCCCCGGTCAATCCAGCGAACAAAGCTATATCCCTCGGAAGCAGACGCAGTAACATTTACCAGGCTATCCTCCGGGAATGATCCTGATCCACTGACATTGCCACCTTCAGATGGAACTGCGTTTAATGAAACTGTATAGTACTGCGTCGGTGGAGAAGGCGAACTGGTCCCACTATCGGCACTGTTTTGCGAATTCTGCGAGAGGGTCATTGGGGCTTCTTCCTCCTCCTCCTCTTCTTCTTCTTCCTCATATAAAGGTGACTTCTCTGTTTCACGGATCTTTTTAATCATTTTTTCAACAAGTTCAATATTGTCAGGCGTACCTTCAGCTATAAGATAACAAATTTGATTTCCATCAGTTGGATCAGGTGAAAAGTCTGGTGATATTTTCATTTTAATCGTGTTATAGTATTGTTCGTCGTACACCTCATGGTCAATTACCGGGTCATCCCATTCCATCAAATCGAGGGTTGGGTAACCAGCATTGTGATCCCATTTTTCCCAACCAAGTGTACCATCACGCAAACCATCCAGTAAAATACTTAAGAGCTCAATCAGCCTGTTCAGTTCATCGGCAGCATAAGGTCCTCTAGCCCGGGCAACAGGCATGCGGATCATTCGGGTGCCGCCTTCCCCAAATGAAGCATTTGACTTTATATCAATTGATGAAATAAGCTGACCTGCTTTATTCAGAGCAGCAGGTGAACCCTGTATCCAGAGCGCCAGCTGATTTTCTCCGATATCGATAAAAGTTAAAGGCATACTCATCAATGATTGCAGATAAGTTTTCATTTCGCCGGCAGATACATATTCCAGGTAGAAACGATTCAATACCGGTTCGCCCTCAGGCAGATCGGCATTTTCAGTTATATCAAAAGCATTAATTGTATCTTCTGCTTTATCCAGTGCCGCCAGGGTGCCCTGCAGCCAGATCACATAGGGATTAGCCTCAATAGTAATGATCTGAACAGGGATTCCTATTTTAAGCAGATAACTTTCCATTGCTTCCGCCGATACATGATCCAGCTCGATCATTCTTAGCAGCGGTGCGCCTTCTTCCAGGTCGGCATTTTCAGCGATGTCCAGCTTCTCTATTATTTCTTCCGCTTCTATGAGATCCGTGGGTGTCCCCTGCAACCAGACAACTGATTGATTAGAATCAATGGTTAATGTCTGAATCTGCAACCCGAGCTCGGAGAAGTAACTAACCATAGCATTTGCAGAAACATAAACCAGGTCTTTACGGATGAGCGGAGCTTCCCCTTCCAGGAGGTCGGCATTTTCTGCAACATCGAGAAGGTCTATCAGTTCCCTTACCCGGGCAATATCACCGGGAGGGCCCTGAACCCAAAATGTTTGTTGATCTTCATCGGTTCGCAAAACCTGTACCGGAATACCCATTTCAGAGAGGTAACCGGTCATGGCGCCGATCGTAATATGCTCCAGTTCAATGAGGGTAAGGAGAGGATCATCAGCTTCAAGATCGGCATTGTCCGCTATGTCAAGAATGGCAATCAACTCTCGAGCCTGGGCCAGGGCTTCGGTTGTGCCCTGCAACCAGATCGCTTTCCGGTTTGTATCCACTGTCAAAGTTTTTACGGCTAGATCCATTTCCGCAAGATATCCTGCCATGGCCTCTGCTGAAATATAATTTAAGGAAACTTGATCTAAAAGCGGCGCACCCACCGGCAGTTCGGCATTTTCCACAACATCGAGGGCATCAATGAGTTCCTGTGCTTTAGCCTGCGCTCCCGGTGTCCCCTGCAACCACATAACCTGGTCGTTCTGTTCCGCTTCCAAAACTTTAACCGGTATGCCCAGCTCAGAAAAATAGGATTCCATCACCCGGGCCGTAACATACTTAAGGGTGTACCTGGTTAGCAGAGGTTCTCCTTCCGTCAAATCGGCATTATCAGCAATATCAAGCATCTTGATCAGATCTCTGGCACTGCTCAAGGCAACCGGTTCTCCCTGGATCCAGATCGCCTTTTTATTAACGTCAACTGTGAGGGTGGTGACGGGGATACCAAATTTTGAAATATAGCTTTCCATAGACGCCGGCGAAACGTAGCGCAGTGTAATCCTTGTTACCGCTTCCTCTCCTTCCGCCAGGCTTTCGTTTTCGGCGAGATCGATCATCTTAATAAAATCACCGGCCATTTCCAGCGCCGATGGATCCCCCTGCAGCCAAATGGCCTGCTGGTTGGCATCAATGGTTAACCCGGTTACAGGAATGCTCATCTGTGAAAGATAGCTCTCCATTTTCTCCGCTGGAATGTAATCAAGATCAAACCGGGCAATAAGCGGCCCCCAGTCATCCGGGTCGCTGTTTTCAAAAATATCAAGTTTCCTGATCATATCACCGGTTCTTTCCAAAGCAACCGGAGTCCCCTGCAGCCAGATTTCTTCCCTGTTGACATCAATGGACAGGACCTGAACCGGAACACCCATCTGGGAAATAAATTCTTCCATCATCTCGGCCGAAACATAATAAAGTTTGAACCGTGCCAGCAGTGCTTCGCCTTCGTCTTCGGCTTCTTCAGGATCGACATTTTCTTCTATGTCAAGCATGCTGATAATTTTTCCCGCTTTGGCCAGGGCCATAGGCGTTCCCTGAATCCAGATCGTTTTCTTATTGGCATCAACTGTTAAAATATCTACCGGAATATCAAGCTCAGTGAGATAACCTTCCATAGCCTGTGCCGTAACATGAGAAAGATTCCTTTTTGATAAATAAATCCTGCTCTTAAAATCTTCGTAGAGGCGGCTTCTTTCCGCCACGATGTAGTTGCGGCCAGTACGGATATAATCGAGGCCTTCTTTTTCCAGTATAAGCTGGAAGGTATCCATGACCGAAAGGTTTTCTGTGGTTATGGTTACCGTCCTGGGGTCTTCTAGATAAATTATATTGGCGTCCATTTTATAAGCCAGCATAGAAAGAACATCCAGCAGATCGGCCTCTTTGAGATTAAGGGAAATAGTGTTTGTGTATCCGGGCCCGGAAAGTGCAGGGCTGCTTACATCTCCCGAAGCATCGGCAATAAGGCTTTCGGATAGAACAGCCTGGATCGGATCCGGCTGATCAGGTTGCACCATTGATCTCTCCATGGAATATTCAGCCAGGAAGGAAGTTTCATTAGTTTCGGGGACATCATCAAGGTTCAAAGCACCGGGGTCAGCAGTGCAATTTACCGTAATAAATAGAAGAACCATTAATCCGGTCACTATAAAGAGGTAACGCCGATCCAGCTCGTATTTAGCCGCTTTGAGGCGTTTTCTTCTCATCTATAAGTCCCCCTCCCGGTTTTCATCATCCATATCCCATTTCAATTCCCTGGTTACCGGAAGCTGATCCAGGTAAAGGCTGATTTCCTGATCACGGGCGCGCAGGACAACCTCTTCAGACCTGATTTCATAAACGGACCAGAAACCGCTGACATAATCTCCTTCATTGACAATATAGGAAGTGCTGCCCGACTCAATTATGGCCATTCCACCGCCTCGTCCACCGCTCACAATACCGGTAAGTTTCATCGGTTTTTCAAAGGGATCGGCAAAGGAGGTAACTGAATGCCACAAGCTTTCATCGTCCTCTTCAACGTGCTTTCTTTCCGGCTGGGGAAGCACCTCGGCAGTTTCATCCACCAGATCGCCGGCAGGAAGCTCTCCTCCGTCTGCATCTCCGTTCCCACTTAAAAATAAAATGACATATATCCCTCCCGCTACCGCAAGAAGAAGGACAATGCCAATAACAATATATAGAGGCTTTTCCCTGATCTTATCCAGAAATGAAGAATCACTCTTTGATTCAAGTTCTTTTTCCTTTTCTCCCTGATCCATTTTTCGGCACCTCTCCATCTTTCTATATTTTTAGATGGGGCCATTCTTTTTTTAAGCCCTTGACAAAAAGGCTATAATTTACCACATTATATAACTTATGCTAACCCTTTGTCAAATATATCTAAATATT
>CAZDKY010000054.1:0-14727 GCA_964506505.1 uncultured Syntrophomonadaceae bacterium | reverse complement strand
GCACCGGATCTCCAAACAGCAAGGTTGTTGTTTTCAAAGACCGTCGAAGCTTATCAAGATAAAGCACCCAAAGCGATAGAAACCCTGGAAAACGGTTTTGATGATGCCACAGCAGTGTTAATGCTGCCTGCCAAATATCGTGAATCTTTAGCCCGCTTAATCGGTGCTTTACTAATCGAGTTCGATGAAAAGTGGTCCAGTGGCCGCCGCTATTTGATATGGCTGAATTCGAATCGTGGCTGCGGGACCGGCCGGCATCTTCGAACAAGGTGACAAGGATCATGTGATGCTAAAATTTCTAACCGGAATTGTTTTTACACAAGATCAAGGACTTGATCACGAGCTATTCTTTTAAAATCAAATACGGTGCCAAATATTTTCCAAAAAAGTCTTGACATAGTATCAATGTATGATACTATCTATTTATGAATAAGAAACAGCGGCAGACATTGGCCAAAATATTCGAAAACCCTGAACGTGCAGATATTCGTTGGGATGATGTCGAATCATTGTTGACTGCTCTTAAAGCTGAAATATCTCAAGGTAGGGGATCAAGAAGAAGGGTTGCCCTTGGTGGGGCAAAAGCTGTTTTCCACCGGCCACATCCAAAGCTTGTAGCCAATAAGCCGACTGTTCGTTCTGTACGCAGATTTCTTTTAGAGGCGGGAGTGAATAATGATGGAATATAAGGGTTATTATGCTAAGGTGGAGTTTGACGAAGAGTCGAATATCTTCCATGGTGAAGTAATAAATATCAGCGACATTGTTACTTTTGAGGGAACATCTGTGGATGAACTAAAGGAAGCTTTCCAAGATTCTATAGATGATTATCTCGACTTTTGTGCTGAAAGAGGAGAAGATCCGGCTAAACCGTATTCCGGCAGATTCGTAATACGCACTAATCCTGAGCTTCATAAAAGCATTGCTATAGAAGCTAAAATAGAAGGGAAAAGTTTAAACGCTTTGGTCAACGAAATCCTCTCTAAATCGGTAAAAAGCAAGGATGACAACTGTGCTGTTGGTTTTGCGGCCAGGGGTGGCATTAGTGAAAAAGATTTACAATGCATTGAGAAACTTATCAATGAAAATGAGCAGTAAATTGGGATCAATTTGGGATCAATGGGAACAGAAAATGTTCCAAAATGACCTGGAATAACTTGAAGTAAAAAGCTGCAAACCCTTATCAACAAAGGGCCACAAGATTTTACCTGAAATACTTTAACGCACTTCTAATCCGTTAGTCGGGGGTTCAAATCCTCCCAGGCGCACCAGTGAATAAAGGGTTTCCGGGGTTTTATACTCCGGAAATTTATTTACCTGTATGATTTGGTATGATAATATTAATTTAAAACGCAATGCTTTCCATAATAAATAAGTGGCATTAGTCTTGAGAATAGAAGGTTTGACGTTTTAGAAGATACCATCAGGAGGATTAAATTTATGCTAATTACAAAAATTTTAGAAAAGGCACAGCCCTTTTTAACAGGAAGGAAGGTGCGCGACCTGGTAATTGGTATATCCCTGATGGCGGTAGAATTGGACAATGGTTTCCTGGGGGTATCTTATGTTTTACGGGAAGGTTTGAAGTCTGGTTGTTCAATTTTTCCTTACGGGCAGAAAGTGATTGGAGAAGAAGCCTGTTCTATTGCCGAATGGGCTGAATCAGGTAAAGACAATGTTCAAAGAGGGATCGCAATGGCTGTTTTAGCGGCCGCGTCGCGGGCGAAAAACCTGGAGGATGCGGATACGCCCGGCCGCCCTTTCGGCATTGACTTGAAAAAAACCGATACAATGGCCATGATTGGTTTTATAGCGCCCCTAGTTTCGATGCTCAGTTCAAGAGTGAAAAAGATGTATATTTTTGATGAAGGCATATCGAAATGCGGCGGATTTAAAGGGGAAGTTGTGCTTATGAAAGAGCAACCCCGTTTATTGCCTCATGCTGATATTGTGATGCTGAGCGGGACCAGTATTATTAACGGTTCGGCAGAAGAGATTATATCAATGTGTGAAAAAGCAAGGGAAATAATCATGATCGGTGCATCGACCCCCATGTATCCGGAGGCATTCCTGGATACTCCTGTAACGGTTCTTGCAGGTTCATGGTGGAAAAAGGAATACAAGAAAGAATTATTTAAAAAGATTTCTTTGGCCTGTGGAATAACTGAGCTCAGTGAATATGTTATTAAAAAAGCAGTGAAAGTATCTCATTAAATTTTTCTGGAGAGTTTTTAATAAACATAACGGTGCTGAGTAGCATGAAAAATAAGGGAATCCATCTGCTTCATGGTTAAAACATGGTAGATGGATGCCGGTATCACGATAATGTGCAAAATTGAATAATAGCATAGCAGCCGGTTGTTCTGCCAGTTATTTGCCAAAGAGGTAATCAAAGGATTAAATTACTCAGATTGAAGTTTCGAGTTCGCGAATTCGGTCTAACAGAATCTCGACAATGCGTAAATCGGCTCCGAGCGGTTCTGCTATATACATTTTAACTCCGGGGTTCTTTATTTTTAATTTATCAATTATTTGTGGTATGTCGACTGTCAGGTGTTTGCCACTGGCAAATAGCGCCGGTATAATAAAAATGCGATTTATACCTGAACGGATCAATTTGTTTGTTGCTTCTGAAAGATCCGGTTTTGAAAACTGGAAAAAGGCATATTCGACTTCTTCGTAAGGAACCATTTTTTTAACCGTGGCAGTAATTTCTACCAGAGTCTCAGCTGCTTCCTGTATTCGACTTCCGTGTCCCAATATAATCAGGCCGGTTTTCACTCCAGTACTCTCCTTTCTCTATGACAGGTCCCTGTTTCTTATTCTCAATGATTTCATTAGAACCTTCTTCATTAAATGTATTCTTTTGTAAATCAAACAGAAAGCGCAGAGAATCAATGAAAATTTTCGCTTCTTCTTGTGAGGCGGTATCTTTCATCTTTAAAATCGGTTCTTTCAAAATGGCGTTGACAATGGATTTAGTTAAATTATCAACTGCTTCTTTTTCTTTTTTATTTAATTGACCCAGTTTGTTTTTTATATACCTGTCTGTTTTTTCCTGCCTGATTAAGTCGGTTTTATGACGAAGAGCTTTAATCACGGGGGCGACTTCAAGTGTTTTAAACCAGGCCTGAAACTGTTCTGTTTCGGCAATAATCATATTTCTGGCCATTGCCGCTTCTTTTTTTCTTTCTTTATGATTTGTATTGATAACCTGTTGGAGAGTGTCCATATCATAGAGAAAGACATTATCTAAAACCGCAACTTCCGGATCAATGTCCCTGGGAACAGCGATATCAACGATAAATATTGGTTTTTGATTGCGCTCTTTCATCACTGCGGCCATTTCTTCTTTATGGATCAGGAGGTGGGGTGCCCCGGTAGAGCTTACTATTAAATCCACACCTGGAAGCAGATCTTTCAAATTTTTAAAGTCAATAGTGATCGCATCAAAGAGCTCAGCTAATTTTTTTGCTCGCTGGTAGGTGCGGCTGGTTACCTTAATATTTTTTACTCCCCACGAGTGCAGTTGTTGTAAAGTAAGGTGTGACATTTTGCCGGCGCCGATCACAAGGACCCGCATTTCTTCAAAATGGTCCAGCTTTTTCCTGATCATATCAAGGGCTGTGTAACTTATCGAAAGAGAATTGCAGTTAATCTCTGTTTCCGTTTGCACTTTTTTGGCACAGCTTACTGTGCGTTGGAATAAGCCATGGAGGACCTTGTTCACCATACCGTTTTCTATGGCTTTTTCGTAAGCATTTTTTACCTGGCCAAGGATTTGGGTTTCACCGAGGATCATCGAATCAAGGCCGGCTGTGACTTGAAAAAGGTGAGATACTGCTTCACGGTTAAAATAATAATACAGGTTTGTCTCTATTTCCGTCGGATTGACTCCTTTAACTTCTTGAAGCATTGAAAGCAGACTATTTTTACCCTCAACGAGATCTTCAACTACAGCGTAAATTTCAGTTCGGTTGCAGGTCGACAAAATTATACATTGGGTTACGGAATGAACCTTTTTTAAAGTATCGTAGGCTTGTCTAATGTGATTCTCGGCGAAAGCAATTTTTTCTCTGATTTCCAAGGTTGCGGTTTTATGGTTGATTCCCAGAACCAATATGTGCATTTTTCAAACCCCATTAGTATAAATATTGAAATTTCACAACGATACAATTTTGTTTTACTTAATGAATTTTACGGAGCAAGTTTTGGTGAATTATCTTTTTCACTAAAATATATTTTCACCGCTTCAAAAGCTTTATCGACGGCTTCAATGGTGAAAGTTATATCTTCTTCGCTGTGGGCCGATGAAATAAATCCGGTTTCGAAAGGTGATGGAGCTAGATAAACTCCTTCTTTCAGCATGGTCCGGAAAAATATTTTGAAAGCCTCAGAATCCGACTTTAGAGCATCTTTAAAATTAAAAACCGGATCGGCATTAAAAAAAGTTCCGAACATTGAACCAATAGAACTCTGGTAAATATTAACGCCGTGCCGGCGAGCAGCAGTGGCCAGGCCGGAAGTTAGATTTTCCTGTTTGGCAACCAGGTTTTCGTAGAATCCATTTGTTTGTAATATTTTCAGAGTTTCAATCCCGACGGCCATTGCAAGAGGATTCCCCGACAGAGTACCGGCCTGGTAAACCGGTCCACTGGGTGCAACCTGTTCCATGATTTCCCGTTTTCCACCGTATGCGCCAATCGGCATTCCACCGCCGATAACCTTGCCGAGGGTCGTTAAATCGGGTTGAATATTATAGTATTCCTGGGCCCCTCCGTATCCGACACGAAAACCGGTGATAACCTCATCAAAAATGAGCAAGGCTCCGTAATCCCGGCTTAATTTGCGCAAGCCTTCCAAAAAACTGTCCTGTGGTAAAATCAGGCCCATATTGGCTGCTACTGGTTCTACTACTACGGCAGCAATGTTTTCACCGTGGGTGGCAAAGGCATTTTTAACAGCAGGAAGATCATTGTATTGAATGATAATTGTATCGCGAGCTGCTCCTTCTGTTACTCCGGGACTGTCAGGATGACCAAAGGTAGCAGCACCGGAGCCGGCCTTGATTAAAAAACTATCGCAGTGGCCGTGATAGCAGCCGGCAAACTTGATTATCTTTGATCGGCCTGTGTATCCCCTGGCCAGGCGGAGAGCACTCATTACTGCTTCGGTGCCTGAATTGACCATTCGTATAAGCTCAATAGATGGCATTGCCTCAATAATCATGCGCGCCATTTCTGTCTCAAGAGCTGTCGGGGCTCCAAAACTGGTCCCTTTCCGGGCAATTTTGTTGATTGCCTCAACAATGTGCGGATGGGCGTGGCCAAGAATTAGAGGACCCCATGAACCAACATAATCGATATAGCTGTTTCCATCTACATCATAGAGTTTTGCACCTGTACCCCGATCGATAAATATTGGATCCATTTCTACTGCCTTGAAAGCTCTTACCGGGCTGTTTACTCCACCTGGCATTACTTCTCTGGCTTTGGAGAACATTTTTTGAGATAGTGTAAACATATTAAAGCTCCTTGTAAATATTATTATTGATGATTACTCCTGTTTTTAGAAAACCGGCGAAAAAAATAATAACCACAGGTTTTTAATTAATTAAACGGTAGAAAATATTCCTGTGGTTAAAAGTACTTCATGCTGGTTTTTTTAAATTCCCGTTTGCTAAAAAGTAGCCTGTAACTGTCAATGCCGGTCTGCAGGGACATTTGTTTTACTACGCTATGCAATATTTTTCTTGACCGGGCATGAATCATAGTGTAAAGGTTATAAGGCCAGTCAGGGTAACAAGGACGTTGGAAAACATGTGAAGCTTCGCTGAATGAAGCCATGATCTTTCCCGTATGTTCTATCAATTCTTCAGGAACAACCCAGCAGCACATGGCGTTGGCCGAAAAACCAGCTTCTTGATGGTGTAAAACTGCTCCAAAACGGCGCATAATGTCCGATTCAAGATAGACAGAAATTTTATGCAGCAGTTCTTTTTCCGTAATGCCTAAATCGACGGCTAAATCGGCAAAAGGTGTTTTTGTTAAAGGAAGATCACCCTGCAAGCAAGCAATAATTCTTTTGTCTAGTTCATCTAATTTCATTAATTAGTCGAGTCCTCCGAGAAGGAAAAATTGACTTTGAGCTTAAATTTTTTTAGGGCAGGAAAATTTCTTAGTTTTTCTACCCCTGGCAACGCATCAATTTCAGTAAGAATCTTCTTTTCAGTTTTTCGATCACTACTGGTTAGTGTAAACCACAGGTTAAAGAAATGATTTCTCTCGTAACAGTGGGTTACCCCGGGATAAGAGCATATTGCATGAGCCACTTTTTCTATCCACTGTTTTTCTACCTGCAGGGCAACCAGGGTGGAAGTAAAACCGAGTTTCCTGGCGCTAAAAAGACCGCCGATGCGGCGTATAATTCCCTTAGACCGCAAGTTTTTTACCATTTCAACTACATCATCTTCTGTCATATTCATTTCTTCAGCAGCAGTCAGGTACGGCCGGGATGAAACAGAAAAACCGGTCTGGAGTAGATCCAGCAACTGCCTTTCTCTCTTGTTGATTTTACTACTTGCATTATTATTGATCAACCGATATGCCCCTCCTGTACAGGCACCAGGGATCTTCGGCCATGTAATCACCGTTTGTGTAATAATAGGCTCGCGCCCGGCAACCGCTGCAAATATCTTTATAATCGCAGGTTCCGCATTTTCCCCCGAATTTTTCACTGCGAAGTTGTTTAAAGATTTCCGCTTCCCGCCAGATATCTGAAAAGGGCTGTTCCCTTACATTGCCGACTTTTACAGGAAGATATGGGCAAGGATGAACATCCCCGGCCGGAAGGATACAGCAGTAAGCAGTTCCTGCCAGACAGCCTTTTGTAAAGCGCATTTCCATGCCCATCTGTTTTGCAATTCTCATAAACTGGGGTGCGCAGGTCGGCTTTAATTCAATTGACACTTCCTGTTGTTTTTTGAGAATGCGATGCAACAGATGCTCATATTGTTTTTCGCGCAGCGCTTCTGATTCAATATCTTTGGCCCGTCCAGTCGGCACCAGGAAAAAAACGTGATGAGCCGCTGCTCCCAGGGAAACAGCAAGATCGGTAATCGCTTCTACTTCATGGTAATTATGTTCGACTACTGTTGTATGGATCTGGAAAGGCAAGTCGGCATCGAAGCAATATTTCATCCCTCGGATAGCCTGTTCCCAGGCACCGGGAACACCCCGAAACTGATCATGTGCTTCAGGATTAATGCTGTCTAAAGAAATTCCGATCCTAACTGCCCCCGATTGTTTTAATTTACGGGCTACCGGAGGGGTAATAGTAGTGCCGGTTGTGCCAAAAACGGGCCGCAGGCCGCATGCGGCAGCGTGGGAAGTTAAATCAAAAATATCATCACGCAGCAACGGCTCGCCACCGGAAAGAACAAGTATTTTAAAACCGGAATTGGCAATTTCTTCTATCAGTGTTTTTCCTTCTTCAGTTGATAGTTCGTTATTTTCTTTTTCCCCGGCATCTCGATAACAATGTTTGCATTTTAAGTGACATTGCCGGGTTGTGTTCCATGAAATGATCATTAATCGGTCTCCTTTAACCAGCGAGCTACATCCTTTGCAAAATACGTCAGAATCAGATCGGCTCCGGCCCTTTTCATACTCAGCAGCATTTCCATCACAATATCTTTTTCATTTAGCCATCCGTTATTGGCCGCTGCTTTAACCATGGCATATTCACCGGATACATTGTAAGTAGCCACAGGTATAGTGGTCATTTCTTTGACAGCCCGGATTACATCCAGGTAAGCAAGGGCTGGTTTAACCATTACTATGTCTGCTCCTTCGTCCAGATCTTGTTGGACTTCTTTAATTGCTTCCCGGATATTGGCTGAATCCATCTGATAAGAACGGCGATCACCGAACATCGGGGCCGAATCTGCTGCATCACGGAAGGGGCCATAAAAAGCGGAGGCATACTTGACAGCATAAGAAAGAATGGCAACCTGTTCAAATCCATTTTCATCAAGAGCTTTCCGAATAGCTCCTACTCGACCGTCCATCATATCTGATGGAGCAACCACATCCGCTCCTGCCCGGGCGTGGGAAAGGGCCACCCGGGCCAGCACCTCCAGTGTAGCATCATTCTGGACTATATTTCCATTTAGTAAACCGCAATGGCCATGACTGGTATATCCACAGAGACAGACATCGGTAATTACAATTAATTCCGGCACAGCGTTTTTTATTGCTTTAACAGCCTGTTGGACCGCTTCTTCAGGGTCAAAAGCGGATGAACCTGTTTCGTCTTTATATGCCGGCAGGCCAAAAAGGATAATTCCGGGTAACCCCAGTGATGCACATTCAACAGCTTCTTGAACTGCTACATCAACAGAAAACTGGAATACTCCGGGCATTGAAGGCACCGGAGTTTTTACTCCATGGCCATGACTGACAAACATGGGATAAATCATGTCACAAACAGCCAGGGAAGTTTCTCGAACCATTTTCCGTAGTGTCGCTGTTTGGCGCAATCTTCGTGGGCGCAACTTTGGGAAATACATCTGCAACACTCCTCCATATTGTTCATGAAAAATTCTTCCAACTTGAAACAATAGTTTATCAGTTATTTAAACACTCATATTCCCCATTTAACGCGAGGAATTTGAATCCGGGCCGATTTCCTGATCGGTTAAATAGCAGGCGGGGTCTGATTGCCAAAAATCATCATAAACGGCTTCAGCTCTGGGCCGAAAATTACCGTTACAAATTGCCAGCCACTTGCAGTTGGCGCAGCGCCCTTTTAAAAGTGATTTACGATTTCGCAAGCCGTTCAATATGGGCTGATCGGTACTGGTCCAGATATCAGCGAAACTTTTTTCCCTGATATTGCCGAAAACATGATTCTGACTAAATTGATCAGCATGAACAAAACCCTGATTGTCAACTTGCCCAATGGCTATTCCTGAGCGGTTACCGCCGTTAATTTTTAGCAAAGACCAGATTTTATCGGCGAGTGCAGGATCTTTTTCTTTCATCCGCAGGTATATATACGCCCCATCGGCATGGTTATCAACCGTTAATATTTCCTTTTCCAGGCCTCTCTGATAGAAATCAACGGTTTTCGCCATAATTAAATCCACGGCCAGCCTGCTTTCCTGGCGACTGACATCTTCTTTGATCATCTTCGAACCTCTTCCCGAATAAACCAGGTGGTAAAAGCAGGCCCGGGGGATTTTTTCTTCTTCGATAAGCCTGAAAATGTCTTCCAGATCCTCATAGTTGTAACGGGTGATGGTAAAACGTAATCCTACCCGTTGATTGACTTCCAGGCAGTTGCGAATTCCCTGCAGAGCGGCATCAAAAGCACCTTTTTTGCCCCTGAAAAGGTCGTTCTTCTCACCGATTCCGTCAAGGCTGATGCCGATATAACTTACTCCCATATTTTTCAGGCTACGGGCGATATTTTTATCGATAAGAGTACCGTTTGTTGAAACGGTAACCCTTATACCACATTTAATTGTGTATTCGACCAGTTCAAAAAAATCGGGCCTCATCAGTGGTTCACCGCCGGAAAGCAAAAGAACGGGAACTTTAAAAGCAGCCAGTTCCTTAATAAAAATTTTGG
Source organism: uncultured Syntrophomonadaceae bacterium (assembly GCA_964506505.1). Taxonomy (GTDB): domain Bacteria; phylum Bacillota; class Dethiobacteria; order DTU022; family DTU022; genus M55B129. Next base: position 5,094 of record CAZDKY010000054.1, on the reverse strand, counting down.
CTTCCTTTGTTGAAAGTTCATTTTCGTAATCCCTTCCGTCGGATGCCATATAGCAGTGTCTGCATTTCAGGTTACAGGTTCGGGTACAGTTCCATACTACCACCGGGCCGAGGCTTCCTGTTGTTCCATATTTGGCCTTGCTGACACCTTCACCGTAGCGCAACGAATCGCCGTAATGTTCAAGACCGCATAACAGTTTTGTCATATTGATCATCGTTATTTGTTCTCTCTTTCTTTGTCCTGTGTCGCATCTGCCAGCAACAAATCGACAAGACCTTCTACTGAATATTTTTTAGCTTCCAGATCTATAGAAAGGCCCAGTTCCCGGGCTGTTTTAGAAGTTACAGGGCCGATACTGACCAATCGAACATTTTCCAATATCTGAAAATCTTTGTTCTTACCGAGTAGAGTGACAAAATTTCTGATTGTGGAAGAGCTGGTAAATATAATCAGGTCGATTTTTTCTTCTTTTAGGATACTCCTGAGCAAAGCTTTTTCTGTTTCCCCCGGAACAGTCCGATATGCTATAACTTCATCCACAAGGGCACCCATTTCTTTCAGTGTTTCGGGAAGGATAACCCTGGCTATATCTGAACGCGGAAGAAGCACCCGGTCACCATTTACTATTTTGCCTTTCAGCTGGGTTAGAAGTGCTTCAGCCCGATATTCAGAAGGCATAATATCTACTCTTAATCCCCTTATTTCAAGGGCTTCTTTAGTTGCGGGACCGATAGCACATATTTTTGCATCTTTTAATTTCCGAATGTCACTGTTTGTTTCCCGAAGACGGGTGAAAAAGCTCTCAACGCCATTTTTACTGGTAAAAATAACCCACCTGTAGTTTTCCAATTGTGCTATGGTTCGGTCAAACGGTCCGAAATCAAGCGGAGGAACAATTTTAATCATCGGAATTTCAAATATGTCGGCACCCAATTCCTCCAACTTTTCTGTCAGAGGGCCGGCTTGTTCACGGGCCCGGGTAATAATGATCCGCTTTCCAAACAGTGGTTTCTGCTCAAACCATTTCATTTTATTTCTCATTTCAACAACTTTACCGGTTACTATAATCAACGGGTTTTTTAAACCGGCTTCCTGCATTTTCTCCTCAATATTACTCAAAGTGCCGATAATTGTTTGCTGCCCAGCTTTTGTTCCACGATTAATTAAAGCAACGGGGGTCGAAGATGGCATCCCCTCGGCTGTAAGGCGTTCAACAATCAGGGGAAGATTGGCCATGCCCATTAAAATTACATTTGTTCCTGGATTTCTGGCCAGTGCTGGCCAGTCTAAATCAGATACCGACTTGGCCGGTTCCTCGTGGCCTGTAGCTATGGTAACACATGAAGCAAGCCCCCGATGGGTTACGGGAATTCCGGCGTAAGCAGGGACGGCAACAGCGGATGTGATCCCGGGTACTATTTCAAAAGGAATTTTTCTCTCTGCGAGATAGATCGCTTCCTCGCCTCCACGACCAAAAACGAAGGGATCTCCGCCTTTGAGGCGGACAACCGTAAAGCCCTGTTCGGCTTTTTCAGCGAGAAGAGCATTGATTTCTCCCTGAATCATTGTATGACGATCTGGCAGTTTGCCGACATAAATAAATTCAGCTTTTTCGGATGCATAATGCAGCAAGCGGTCAGGAACCAGACGGTCGTAGATAATGACATCTGCTTTTTTGATCTTATTTAATCCTTTGATAGTTATAAGCTGCGGGTCACCTGGTCCCGCTCCGACCAGGAAGACTGTTCCGACCCGTTTGTGCTTTTTATCCATTGTTAATAACACTCCCGCTCGATCAGTGCTAAAATTTTTCCACAACCTTGCTGTAAGAGTTCTTCGGCAAGGGCCATACCAATTTTCTCCGCCTTGTTTAGTTTTCCCTTCTTAGTACCGCGAAACATCGTTTTTCCATCCGGTGAAGCAACCATTCCCTGTAAAATAAGATTTTTACCGTTTATTACGGCCAGAGCACCGATAGGAACCTGGCATCCACCTTCAAGCCGTTTTAGAAAAGAACGTTCTGCCTCAACTGCTGTTTCTGTCAGTGTGTTATTTAGGATGGTGATTAAATCTGCTGTTTTGTGATCGTTTTCCCTAAGTTCGATCCCGATTGCTCCCTGCCCCACTGCCGGCAGACAGATATTAATGTCAATTATCTCGGTGATCAAATTATCCCAGCCCATTCTTTTAACTCCGGCATATGCCAGAATAATGGCATCAACATTACCTTTCTGCACTTTTTTCAAGCGTGTGTCAAGATTACCTCGGATCGATTGGATATTGAGGTGAGGATAATTATACAAAAGCTGGGCTTTACGGCGTTGGCTGCTGCTGCCAATTACTGCCCCTTTATTTAAAGTTGATAGTTTTAAGCCTGGATGACAGCCGATAACTACGTCCCAGGGTTCTTCTCGGCTTAAAATTGCTCCAATTTTAAGCCCATCCGGCAGAGCAGTGGGCACATCTTTCATACTATGGACAGCCAGATCAATTTCATGATTGAGCAAAGCTGATTCAATTTCTTTTATAAATAACCCGCTGCTGCCAATATTTTCTAACGGGATATTGTTTATAATATCCCCAGTTGTTTTTATTTTAACTATTTCGCAAGAGATTCCTGGGTGCTGCCTTTTTAAAATATCAATTACCAGGGAGGTTTGAATTAAGGCCAGTTTGCTGTTGCGTGTGCCAATTCTCAATTTTTTCAATCCGATTGTTTTCCTCCTCCGCTATCTTTAATTTCCCCTTTTCCCATGCTGATTATTTGTAATAGCTTTTTCTCGCGTTCGGATGCGGGGAGAAATTTAAAAACTGAAAAGAATTCATCGCTGGCAAGATGCTCCAGTATTTTTTTTCTATTTTGTTGTTCTTCTATTTGTTCGATAATCCGCATTCTGGCAAAAGATAAGAACGAGAGAAACTCATTGTAATCTTCCCCGAGGAAATCATCAATTTCATCCCTAATTCTGGAGGCAAGAGCAGGGCTGACTCCAGAAGTTGAAACAGCAATAGTTAAGCAATTTTTTCTCAGCATTGCGGGTAAAAAAAAGGTACACTGCTCGGCTCCGCTTACAGAATTAACCAAAATATTCCTGGCAATACAGTCCTCTGCAATTTGACGGTTTACTTCACGATTGTTAGTCGCTGCAATCACCAGGAATTTGTTGTTCAGGTAAACGGGGTGATACCTATCTGAAAGATAGGTAATCTCATTACCGGTCGCCATTTTTTTAAGAGTTGAGGTAAGTGATGGGCTGACCACCTGGATATCGGTTTTATTAGCGAGTAAAACTGTAACTTTCCTTTCAGCAACAGCACCGCCACCTACAACAAGGCATTTTTTGTTCTTTAAATTGATTTGCAGCGGGCAAAATGTATCCATTGCAAAACCTTTCTGATGAAGATCAAACCGCCGGCAGAAAGAAAGTTCTTTCTTTTTATACCGGCGACATTTTATATCGTAGCATGAAACTACTTTTTTGTCTAAACTGCGAATTGCATCAAAAAAAAGTACTCCAAAACGCTTCGTTGCATCACAATTAAAAAGTGCTCGAAAGGAGCGAAGTATATATGCTTCGAAACAAAAAGGATCTAACCATCAAGGGGACACTTGAGATGCCGCTATTGTCATGTTTAATCGACATTGAGTTACGGCGGGAAACTGCTGCTGTGCCTCATTTGAGGGTTTAAGTTTCATTAGTGTCTATATACTGGCCTGCCGTCTGAAATTGGGGGATAAACCATGGCGGCATTGATTGTCCTGGGGTTACGCTCGAGCAATGGGTAGATGGATGCCGGCAGTACTTATACCGGTGGTAAAGGGATTAGAGAACAGAAACTAGCATTTTTTAATAAATAGTAATTGCATAAATAGGCATTTAGGTATTATAATACCGAATAAAGGTAAATCACATTGAGAGGAGTTTGGTGACAGGATGTTTTGTTTTCAGTGCCAGGAAACGGCCAAAAATGAAGGATGTACCATTAAAGGTGTTTGCGGAAAATCACCGAAAGTGGCAAAACTGCAGGATCTGCTGATTTATTTGCTCAAAGGGATTTCCATAAGCAGCCTGAAAGCTGATGAACAAGGAATTGGCCAGACTAAAGTCAACAAGTTTATTATCGAAGGGCTTTTTTCTACCATCACTAACGTAAACTTCGATTCAGATTACTTCAGGAACAAAATCAAAGAAGCCCTTGTTTTAAGGGATGAAATAGTTGAAAAAACAGGGGAAAACAGAAACGAAATGCACGATGCTCAGATCTGGTCACCGCAATATGATGCTGATATTAAAGAGAAAGCAGGAAAAGTAGGAGTGCTGGTTACGGAAAATGAAGATATTCGCTCGCTGCGAGAGCTGATAACCTATGGTTTAAAAGGACTTGCCGCATATGCGGACCATGCTTTTATCCTCGGCTATTCCGATGATGATATCTTCGGCTTTATCAAAAAAGCTCTGGCGGCAACCCTGGATGATTCTCTTTCTGCGGATTACCTCATTTCACTGACTCTGGAAACAGGGCAGTACGGCGTAAATGTGATGGCCCTGCTTGATAAGGCGAACACGTCAACATACGGCGCCCCCGAAATAACGAAAGTAAATATTGGGGTTAAAGATAATTCCGGTATCCTGATCAGCGGTCACGACTTAAAAGACCTGGAAGAACTGCTGGAACAAACTAAGGGAACAGGAGTTGATGTTTACACCCATGGTGAAATGTTGCCGGCTCATTACTATCCTTTCTTCAAGAAATATGATCACTTCGTTGGTAATTACGGCAATGCCTGGTGGAAACAAAAAGACGAATTCGAGTCTTTCAACGGGCCTGTCCTGTTAACCACTAACTGCCTGGTGCCGCCAAAGGATTCTTACATAGACAGGGTCTATACTACGGGAACAGTTGGTTTTAGTGGTTTAACCCATATCCCCGACCGGGAGACCGGTAAAGTAAAAGATTTTTCTCCGATCATCGAACATGCCAAAAAGTGCGATCCGCCTCAAGAAATTGAAACGGGAGAAATTGTCGGCGGCTTTGCCCACGGTACCGTTTTAGGACTGGCCGACAAAGTGATAGAAGCCCTGAAGTCAGGGG
>CAZDKY010000053.1:0-45452 GCA_964506505.1 uncultured Syntrophomonadaceae bacterium | reverse complement strand
CCTCCTGCTATAATAATGGCAGGAGGTGTTTATGTGGAGAGAAAACGCATCGAATTTCCAGGGGCCTTTTACCACATTACACAGCGTGGCAATAACCGGGAGAACATTTTTCGTAAACCGGGGGACAAGAAATACTACCTCAATAAACTGTCTGATCTGAAAGATAAATACGATTTCCAGCTCCTGGGTTTCGCTTTAATGGATAATCATTATCACCTTTTAATGCAGACCGGAACAGATCCTCTCCATAAAATAATATTTCGCCAGAATATGTATTACAGCCGCTATTTCAACAAGTCTCATAATCGATCAGGACATCTTTATGGAGGACGTTACAAGGCAGCGTTGATCCAGAACGAGCATTACCTTTTTGCTGTACTCCGATATATTCACTGGAACCCTGTACGAGCGGGTATCTGCAGGTACCCCGAAGAATATAAATGGAGCAGTGATCTTTTTTACCGTCGTAACGATTCTGGATTAGTGGATATTGATTTTATTCTTAACATAATCAACAACGACCGGAAAAAAGCATTAGCCTGGTATAAAATCCAGATGAAGATAGAGGAAAGCCCGGATTACGAAGAAGTAAAATATATTGGCGACAGCGATTTTAGTGACCAAATTGATCCGGATCGAAACAAAAAAAAGAAAAGGTTAGCAGAAAGAAAGCCGCTTGACGATATCCTTCGGGAAACAGTAGCCGATGAGGATGATATTCAGCTAATCAAAGCTGGATCAAGGAAAAGGCGGTTTGTTCTTTACAAGAAAGCATATATAGATAAAGCAGTTGAGCAGGGTTATAGCTACCAGGAGATTGGTGAGAATATTAAGCTTACGGCTTCCGCTGTTGGTTTGTACCGTTGAAGCATAGATCATTCGAAAAAACCGAGATAGCCACAAACAGTTTCATTATGCTGTTATTTAGTTGATTGAGATTAACTTGATATGTTAGTACGCAGTGTGCGATTTTAAGGAGGTTTATTTTGCCTGATAAAATATTTGAACTTCTATTAAAGCACGAAAATGAGCTGGTTGCATTTTATTCTCTTTGTCTGGCCAGTTACCCTGAATATAATGATGAGTGGAAGTTATTGATCGACGAAGAAAAAAGGCATGCGCAAATTATTGAAAAACTAATCGAAAAGGTTGATAATCAAACTGTTTATCTGCAGGAGAACCGTTTTAAGGAAAGGCCTGTGGAGATATCACTGGAGTATATCAGGGATTCAGGGCGCAGAATTGAAGCAGGTGAGATAAATCTGCTCAGCGCGCTATCAATAGCTTACTCCATAGAAGATTCATATATTGAAAAAAGCTATTACGAAATATTCACAGGGCCATCTGAAAATTTAAACAGATTTCTTAAGCAGCTTCATGAAGAAACTATCAACCACAGGGAACTGATCAAAAAGATGCTTGAAAGGGAACGCAAGAAAATAAGATGACAATGAGGAATAACTTTATAACTTGGTACGCAGTGTATGATTTGACAATTTCCGACATATCATATAAAATATAATCCAAAGCAGGTGTAAACTGCTAAAAGAGATAAATAGAGAGAAAAAAGATTGACCAATTAGATCAGGGAGGAAGTGTAATTTTCATGCGTATTTCACAGGCATGGAAGGTTTTGATTTCATCATTTCTAATTTTCTCCATCCTTTTTCTTCTGCCGGCAGCGGCCCTGGCAAAAACCATTGATTACTCTAAAACTTACGATCTTGACGGCCGTATTTTGATGAAAATACTGTACGGGAGCGAAACAGAAGGCACCGGATACCACAAGACACTGGTAGAAGGTGCCGGCAGTTTGCAGAGAGAAGAATTTAATACCATCGGCGGGACTGTGTTAAGCGTAGAGAACAGCAGCAGATGGACTGCCGATTCCCTGCGGGGGTTGGAGGTTGCTTCCACTTTCGGCGTTCATCCGGAGACGGAAGAGGGATCTGAGGCCGCCGAATCGGACCAGGTCTTTGCTGTCAGTGCGAAAGCAAATCGCGGTGAATCGGGAGCCCTGGAGCAGGGTATCACCGCCGCCGGGGAAGATGGCGATATTGATTTTGCCATTGAACAAGGAGTAGAAACGACAGACGGAACGGTTAAACGCCATATTGATCTGGTTGACCCCGAATCGGGGGACCATATTTTTGAGGATTCGAAGATTGTTGGTTATGCCATGATTACTGATGCTTTGCGAATGGTGGAGGAAGCAACTGAAGAATCATGGGAAGCGCTGATCTTCAGCGAGGAAGGTGACGGCGAAGAACAATCCCTGATCGTCCTGAACGGGGATGAAAATCTTTCCGCCACTTACCCGGTGGGCACACCCCGGGAAGAGCTTGTCCTGCCCGATACAATTACTGTTACGGTAGGCTTTACTGAAATATCCGGAGTTGGGGTGATCTGGCAGCCGGATTCGCAACCATCCTATGACCAGGAACGGCCGGACAGTTACATTTTTTGGGGTGAGCTCGTATTCCCGGAAAATATCACCGTTTCTGAACCGGTCCTGGTCCGCTATACTGTATATCTGACCGAGGAATTGCCGGATTAAAGCAGCGTTGTATGATGAACGCGGGCTGAGGGGATATATGAAAAGGTATAATTGAATAAGGATAAAAGGGCTGTCCATGAATAAGAAGGGGCAGCCCTTTTTATAAGTTGCACAAATTTATTTTCAAAAGGTTCTCAAATATTCTGGAAAATTTTGTACATGGGCGAAAGAACTGAATAAACCAGGGTCCCGACAAAAATACTGACCAGCAGTAAGAGAAAGGGTTCCAGAATTGAACTCAAGCGGCTGATTAAATAATCTGCTTCCCTTTCATAAAAAGCGGCAGCCTGGCCGAGGGTATGCTCCATGGCGCCGCTTGTTTCACCGATCCGGACCATTTCCACCAGCAAAGCTGGAAAAACTTTGCTCCGTTCCATCGGATCAGCGATGGTTTCGCCGTTGTGAAGGGCCTTCTGCAATTCTGTAATTGCCTGCGACACGGCCCTGTTGCCGATGACCCTGTCTGCCAGCTGAAGGGATTGATAAAGCGATAGTCCTCCACCCAGAAGGGTGCCGAGAGTAAGAGCAAAACGGGAAGCCATGGTCTGGGTATAGATTCGGCCGTAGAACGGTAAACAAAGGCGCAGACGATCAATGAAGAGGCGGTATTTTTCTTTTTTAAGCAGCAGTACCAGGGTGAAAAGAAATGCAGGTATGATCAGCAGAAACAGCGGCCAGAAGGATTTGACAAGCTGAGCACTGCTCAGCAACAGGCGGTTAAAAAAAGGCATCTCCATACCGAATGATTGAAAGATTGATGCAAACTGGGGCAGGACGAAGAAAATCATCACCAGCACGACAACGCTGGCTACGGCCAGGACAAAGATAGGATAGGCACAGGCCGAGCGGAATTTCTCTTCCAGGTCGTGCTGTTTCTCATAATAATCAGCCAGCCTGGACAGGATTTTATCGAGTATGCCGGTCGCTTCACCGGCGGCAACCATACTGGTTAACAGGGGAGGGAAAGGGTTTTCTCTGCTATGAAGGGAATCAGCAAGGGTGCGGCCGTCTTCCAGGTTGTGCAAAGTTTCTTCCAGGTGCCGGCGCATGGTCCTGTTTTCGAGACGGGCGGCCAAAATACGCAGGGATGGCAGAACCGGGATCCCCGCTTTGAGCATGGTTGAAAACTGGCGGCAGAAGATCATCAGGTCACGGCTGCTGCAGTCACGCAGGCCGAGAATGCGCAGGGCACGGAATAGTTTTTCTGCTGCGGGCAGCGGCAGGTTTCTTTTTTTCTGCAGCTGCAGGGCAACCAGGTCCCGGGCCAGCAGGTGGGAAAGAGCTTCCTTCCGGTCAGTCCCGTAGCAGCAGCCCCTGACAGTTTTTCCTCCTCTGGTTTTGGCACTATAGTTATATTGCGGGGACATTATTATCACTTCCCTCCGGGTTTTCTTTCTCCAGGGTTTCTGCTGTTTTCTCTTCGGGGTTGGTAAAAACCAGCCTGCAGGTTAGGCTTATGGATGAACCATTGCTTTCACCGGCAGACCAGGTCAGATCTTCACAAATTAAGAGGCGGCGGAAAGTTTCAATATTATCCAGCAGCCGCAGGATTTCGAACCTGTTTCCTGCCAGCCGTAAATCGATTTTTACAGCACAGTGATCTTCTTTATCGTTTAGAGAACCGATCTGCATTGAATTGATGGTTATTGCTCTGCCCTTTAGCATTTTCTCGAGATCGGAAAGCACCTGTGGCAGATCACGCGGGTTGGGTATGGCTTTTTGGAGGCGATCTTCTTCCAGGGACAGTGTTTTTTCAAGGGCGGGATCGTTTTCTTCACAGGACAGGGCGTTTTTCAGGAAGGTGATCTCTTCAGCAAGATTTTCTTTTTCCTCTTTCAATGCGGCAATTTCCTGCCAGCAGAGGCCGGCGGTATGTGGCCAGGAAGCGGCAGCGAGGGTGGCCAGGAGTAATATTATCACGACGAAAAAGGATTTTTCATGAGTTTTGGCGGGCCGTTTATTCAACTATGTCCAGCTCCTTTCCGTAGCTGTTGACTGTGCAGAGAATGTCAAAGCGGCAGCCCTCGTTTTCGGCAAAGGTTATGCCTGTAAACTCTGCACTGTCTATAGTAATATGGGTAAGCAGCTCCCGGCGGTATTCAACTGTTTGGTGAATGTTCGGAGCAGTTCCCCGAATCTCGATTACTCCGTCCGACCCAATTTTTATTTCTTCAATCACCAGATCGTCAGAGGAGGCAGCAAAGATGTTTCTTAAAATCTTGGCCCGGGAGAAACGGCCGGCGCTCAGTTTCTCTTCCAGTGCAGAACGGAAAGCAATAGCTTTTCTCATTTCTTCTACAGCAAGAAAGGGACCTGCGGTTGTTCTCAGGGCGGCTGCTTCAGCTTCCAGGGCAGCTACTTCTTGTTCCTGACGGCCGCGGTAAAGATCTAAAACGCCCCAGCCGGCCAGGAAAACTATGGCTATGCTCAGAAAGCAGAAAATTCGCCCACTTCTTGTGCCGGTAATGGGTCTTCTTTTTTTCTGGACCGGCGGACGCAGATCGATATCTCTATTCAAATCAACCACCCCCTGAAGGCGAGCCCCAGGGCGGTGGAAAACAAACAGTTCCTTTTTTTTACCCTGGCAGAAAGCTCTCCGTTCCGGCAGGTTATACCGGAGCAGGAATCTAAAATACGGGTTGGCAGAGTGGTCATATTCTCGAGGTAAGAAGAGATTCCCGGGATTACTGCCCCGCCGCCGCTAAGCCACAGCAGGGGAAGCTCGCTATCCCGGGAATTAAAGAGGTCACTCTGATCGCTCCAGTAGGCAAAGGATTGAAGAATCTGACTGGCCAGCTCTTCAGCCGGGGCCAGCAGACCCCGCTCGGCAAGCGAGGCATTACTGAAAAGGATTTTTTCCACACGGCAGCCCATAATACCCGTTTTTTCTGCGGCAGCTCGAAGGAAATCTATAAAACCTGTTTTGAAATAACGATAATAGTGAAGACAGCCGTTCCCAGTAATGAGGAATGTCGTTCCTGCAGCGCCAATGTTGGCCAGCAGCTCTAGTTTATTACCGTTAGAAGTGCTCATGTTGGTCAGACGGTTGAAGTTTAGAAAACGCAGCAGGGAAAATGGCTCTATTTCAAGAGCTGCAGTCTGAAAATCTGCTCCGTTAGCCGCAGCGGTGTAAGAAAAAGCGCAGTCCAGGGGAGCAGCGGCTAAATAATAATCTAACTCGTTGTTACTGTTGTGCTGATTATTTCCGGCAAAACAGTAGTCAAAGACGATCTCTTCGCCGGGGAGGGGAAAATACTTTTCGACGGCCAGATGCATGGCGCTCTTTAGTTCCGAGTGTTTCATGGGTGGCATTTTAAGCCGGCGCAGGTAAAAAACAGGGGGATTCAGACTGAGATTAACTTTCCGGCCAATCCAGTGGTTTTTCTTTTCCAATCCGGCCAGCAGGGAAGAAATCAGCGTCGGATCCGTTATTTCACCATTGTTGACTGCTTGCGGCGGTGTTTTTAGGAGGGTGGCATTGTTGACAGTAATCCGGCCCCGGGTCAGCTTCAACTGGATCATTTTGATTGCTCCGCTGCCAATGTCCAAACCGATAGGTGAATAGCATCTTCGGCTTTTTAATGTGACAGTTGTTTTGTCACTTTTTGCCTCTATTGTGGCCATCGTTTCTCTGCTCCTTCTTTTAGGTGTTTTCAGGTAGAGTTAATCTTTAAAGATGAACAATCAATAGCGCTGCCATTCCGTGATCAACAGTTTGCCGTTGGGATCACGGATGACCTCAATCGCCAGCAGGCAGCTGCAGCCTTCATAGCTGCCGCTGGAGGTAATCTCACGGGTCAGGGGATCGCTTGCGGTGATGGTTACCTGGTAAGTCCCGCCGCCGAGTGACCCCTCGAAAAGACCTTCGCAGGAGTAATCCTGGCCCAGGGCGGCTAGGCCCGCTGTCAGGCCTGCTTCGGCAAGATAGTACTTTTGAAAATCCTGAGCCTGGTAATTTGTGATCAGCTGCTCATTAAGGGCAAAGTTGATCATCGCCCCGCCGATAATGAGGAGGACCCCGGTAAATACAAGTACTAAAACAAGGGCCATCCCTTTCTCGCCGGAAATAATACCGTATTTAAAAGCCATATTGAACCCCCCCCCTTTAATCTCAGGGATATGAATAAGTATTGCGTGGTCTGATGCTGCTGGAAAGTCTAACCGAGACCTCGCCGGTTCCAGCCGTCAGGGTGAGGTTAATAAGGTTACCCTGATTGGTAAACGAGAGCTCTTTAATACCCAGGGCCACCTTGTTATGAAAATAACCGATACTGCCTGATGGATATGATTCCCAGACCAGCTCGTCGTTGAGCAGGCGGAAACGCATCGTCCGGCTGTCACCGGGAACGTGAAAGCGGATCTCACTATTGTCTTTATGCAGGCTGAATTCTTCGGCTGTTTGCAGTTCGCGGATCATAGTATCCATGGCGATCCTGGCGCTCTGCTGCATTTCGGTTTGATCGATTCCCCGTTGCCAGCTCTGCAGTCCGAAAAAGTAAAATGAATAAAGGGCTGTCAGAACCAGACCAAGCAGAGTCAGGGTTACAACCACTTCGATGAGAGTGAAGCCTTTTTCCGTTGTTTCCGTCTTTTGCAACTTTTGCCCTTTCTTAGGGAGCCAAAAGATAGCACGTCAGGATTTCCTGGTTTTCTCTGCCGCGCAGCTCCCAGCTGACAGTAACCTCTATCAGGAGCACCTCCGGCTGGAGGGGCGGATCGGTGCCCCATTCAAGTAGCAGCGGCGAAACCGCTGTCTGTCGACGGAAATCGGGGTAGCCAGGGATTTCATCTTCGATGAGAGGGAAACTATCTAAAGGCAAATAAGAGGGAATAACTTCGCCGCAGCATGCTGATCGCAGTTCCTCGATCCGGTCGCGGCAAAGATTCAAGGCGGTACTCCGGTTGCGGGCACCGGTGATCCAGGAGGAACTGCCCACGAAAAGAGCCAGTACTGGAACAGCGATCATACCCAGCAGGGTTACAGCGATCAATAGTTCAACCAGAGTGTATCCGTCTCTGGAATGCAATATTGATTTGATCACAGCACTCTCCTCCTGTGATTGAATCAAGGATTGAAAGTTTAAATTTCATTAGATTTTAAGACAGAAGGTTTATATACCATTCCCAGATTTGTTCGCCCCAGAAAACCTGAAAAAGGGAAGCCAGGGCAAGGTATGGAGCAAAAGGAAGGGCATCTTTACGACCAACACGGCCTAAAATCATAAAGGTTATTCCTACCAGTGCGCCGAAGATAAAGCCTAGCAGCAAAACAACGGCAGTTCCACGCAGGCCGACATAAAAACCGATCAGGGCCATCAGTTTCATGTCACCGGCACCCATTCCTCCGCGGCTGAACAGAATTATTAATAAGATAATTACTGTTCCTACCAATGCTCCAAGGATTGCATCGACAAAAGAAGCACTTAAAACTGCCCTGCCGGACCAGCTAAAATACCGGGCGGCGGCGGATACCAGGAAAAAAGCCAGGCCGGCAAAGAGGCCGGCGCCGATCAGGGTATTGGGCACGATGCGGTGGCGGAGGTCTATCAGGGCTGTTCCGAGCAGGATAAAAAGCAGGGTCAGGTAAAAAAAAGCGTCGATTGTCAGCTTGAAATTGATAAAGATAAATAGAAACAGGCATCCCACCGCCATTTCAACCAGGGGATAACGGAGGCTAATCTTTTCACCGCAGTGGCGGCAGCGCCCTTTCAGCAGCAGATAACCGAGCAGTGGGATCAACTCCATTGCTCCAAGCTGTTTCCCGCAGGATGGGCAGCTTGAAGGAGGAGCGATCAGGGATTGCCCCAGGGGAAGGCGGTAGACAACTACATTGAGAAAACTGCCGAAACAGAGCCCTAGCAGAAAAACAAATATATAAACTGTTGTTTCGCTCCAGCCCATTTCGAACAACGCCTCTTTCTTTTTGATGCTTCAGGAAAAAGCATCACGAAGGTTATTTATTCGACGCGAGAGAAAAAATTCCTTCCTGCCGTTGGGCTGGGATAAAAAGTAATTGCATAATGAAACGGTGAGGTGTGTTTCAAAGATGAAGAGAAATCTACATGTTATTTGTTTTAAATGCTGTTCCATGTTTTCGATTAAAAAACACTGTGCTATAATAATGCATATTCCAATAGAAATACGGGGAAAATAACTTGAAAATTGACGGGCAGACCAGACTGTATATTTTAATAGGCAACCCCGTTGCTCATTCTCTCTCTCCGCTTCTTTACAACGCCGCGTTTGCCGCCTGCAGGATGAATGCTATTTATGTCGCTTGCCCTGTAGAACCTGAACATGTTGGTGAAGCGATTGAGGGGCTGCGGGCACTCAATATTGCCGGAGTCAATGTGACCAGCCCTCACAAGGAAACAGTGATGGCTTACCTTGATCAAATCAGCGGCGAGGCGGCCCTGGTCCGTTCGGTTAATACAATTGTTAACCGTGCCGGGAAAATGGTTGGTGAAACTACCGACGGCCGTGGTTTCATGGCCGATCTGGGCGAGCGGGCACCGTCTGTTAAACCGGGGGATTCGGTCTTATTGATCGGTGCCGGGGGAGCGGCCAGGGCGGTTGCTTTTGCCCTGGTGCAAAACGGTTTTCATGAGCTGTATATTGCCAATCGGACTGTCGGGAGAGGCCGATTCCTGGCCGATATTCTGCAGTGCTCCGTACATGAAGCCCACTGCCGGGTGATCGGCCTTGGGCAAGAAGAACTGCGAGATGCTTTAAATGCCTGTCGCCTGCTGGTCTACTGCCTGACTGTTGATCTTGAACCGGTAAAAGCGGTGCTGCAGGATCATGCTTCATCGCTGGTGGATAAAGTGTTTTATGATCTCCGTTACAGTCCGGCTGTTTCTGAAACGGCCGCTCTGTTCCGGAACCACGGGGGAATTGCAATCAACGGTCGGGGGATGCTTTATCACCAGGCAATTTCGGCCTTTGAACTTTTTACCGAACAAAGGGCGCCCGCCGAGGAAATGCTGACTGCTTATCGGAAAGCTCATGAAAGGGAGATATGAAGTGAAGGAATTTAGCCGTCGTCGGCTCGAAACGGCTCTCCTGAAGCGAGAACTGGTCGACAGGGGTACACTGGAGAAAATTGTTGCTCAGCAGAAAAACAGCGGAAAAAGAATAGCCAAACTGCTGGTTGAAAAAGGGCTGCTGAGCGAAGAAGAAATTTTAGTATTAATGGAAGAGGAATTGAATATCCCACGGGTTGATTTTGATGGTTGTTCAATTGATCCGAGTATCACGGGGATGATCCCGTCCGAACTGGCCAAACGCTACCTGGTGATGCCCGTTGAGCGCAGGGGAGAGGTTCTTGTTCTGGCCATGGTCGATCCCTTCGATCTGACAGCCATCGATGACATAAGTATGATTACCGGCCTTAAAATGCAGCCTGCCGCTGCCCGTGAATCGGCGATCAGGCACATGATTGCCCAGTTCTACGGGCTGCCGGGAAGTTCGTCTGCCAGGGCAGGTGAAGAAGAGGCGGTCAGTGAATCCGAAGCAGGTGGTTACGTCGAAGCGCAGGGTCAAGAAGAGACCCCTGTGGTGATGATGGTTAACGCGCTCATCGAGCGCGCTGTCGAAGAAGGGGCCAGCGACATTCACCTTGAACCGGATGGGGACAAATTGCGGCTTCGTCTGCGAATGGACGGGGTGCTGCGCGACCTGACTTCACCACCACTGCAGCTAGGGATTAAAATAATCTCCCGGGTCAAGATCATGGCAAACCTCGATATCGCGGAGAAAAGGCTTCCCCAGGACGGCCATATTCAGTGGAGGGGCCGAAAGCGTGGTATCAGTATGCGGGTTTCAACTCTGCCCACAGTCAGCGGGGAAAAGATCGTTATACGTCTTTTGGAAAGAGATAAAATTATACTGCCCCTGGAGAAACTTGGTTTTACAAGCGATCATTACAATGTCCTGCGAAGCCTGCTGCTCAACCGCCACGGTTTGATCCTGGTTACCGGTCCCACGGGCTGCGGAAAAACCACTACCTTGTACTCGGCTTTGCATTATCTCAATCGCCCGGAGGTCAATATAATAACGGTTGAAGATCCTGTTGAATACAGGCTGCAGGGCATCAACCAGGTCCAGGTCAACCGCAGGATAAACCGCACTTTTGCCGGCGCTCTCCGATCTATACTACGACAGGATCCCAATATTATCATGGTCGGTGAAATACGGGATCTGGAAACGGCCAAAATAACCGCCCAGGCGGCCCTTACCGGGCATCTGGTCCTGAGTACCCTGCACACCAATCATGCTGCAGGGGCTGTAACCCGAATGATCGATATGGGACTTGAAGAATACCTGATCACGGCTTCTCTGCTCGGTGTTATTGCCCAGAGGCTGGTGAGAAAAGTTTGTCCCCACTGCTGCGAAGAATATGTCCCCAATGCTGATGAAAAGAGCTTCTTCCAACACTTTTTTGGCAAAGAGGCTCCACCTTTCCTGGTGCGGGGACGGGGATGTCGCTACTGCAGTGGAACCGGTTACCGCGGCCGCACTTCAATTCAGGAAATCCTTGTTCTAAACCGGGAACTGCGGCAGCTGATCCTCGAAGGGGGAACGGCTGAAATTTTGCGACAGAAAGCTGTGGCTGGAGGGATGCGATCCCTGATTATGGATGGCCGGAGGGAGGTTGAAGAAGGGATTACCACCGTTGATGAAATTGTCCGGGCTACTTTCAGCAGCATTTTTGAAACGGGAGGAAGCACCCTTGATGAAACTGTGGCCTATCTTTCCCGACGGAACAGCCAAAGAAGCTGAACAGTAAAGGACAGCAGTAAAACTGGAGGAGGGCATTACTGAATTGGGGTAGGATTAAAAAAAGAAATGGCTTTTACCCTTGTTGAATTGCTCTGTGTTCTGACCCTGCTGGGGTTGATCGTGGCAATTGCCGCTCCGGCAGTAGGCACGACAATGGACAAATATGAACTCGAAGCGGCCGTGCGAAACCTGGCCATGGACATGCGCAAATCGCAACAAAAAGCGATTACCAGCGGTAATGTCCAGCGTATCGAATTCAGAACAAGTGTTGCCGATTACCGTCTCAAAGATGCAGTCACCGGTGAACAGGTAACAGTAAAACTGCCGGACGGGATAAATTACAGTGCAGTCAATTTTCCACGGGACAGCAGCGGTTACCCTGTGCTTTACTTTACGCGCAGCGGCGCACCTAACCGTGGGGGGACCGTTTCCCTGGTTGACCGGCACGGCAGGGAGCTTCATGTCATTATTACACCGGCAACCGGACGGGTACGGATTTCCGAAAGTCTCGCGCTATAAATGCACAGGGAGGCATAAATGACTGGCAGAAGCGATGTCTTCGAAAAAAAGAATATTATCTTAACGGGATTTATGGCTACAGGGAAAAGCGCCGTAGGCAAAGAACTGGCGCGGCGCCTGGGCCGAACCTTCATTGATACCGACAGCCTCATTGAAGATTTGAGCGGCATGACGGTAGCGCAGATATTTGACCGCCACGGAGAAGAACATTTCAGGGAGCGGGAAAGTGAAGCTGTTATCAGGTTGAACGATTATCCAGCCGGTTCCCTGGTGGTTTCGACGGGCGGTGGAATTTTGCTGCGCAGGGAGAACAGACGCCGGCTCGAAAAGAAAAGCCTGCTCGTTTTGCTCAGCGCATCGGCACAGGAAATACTGCGGCGAGTCCTCAAAGATGGCGGTCGGCCTTTGCTGGAGGGCCCAGATCCGCAAGGGAAAATTGAGGAACTGCTAGCCCAAAGGAAAGATATTTACAGCGGAGCAGTGGTGCAGGTGGATACTACCGGGCAAACCGTTTCCGGGGTGGCCGATGAAATAATAGATGCTCTACAGCGGCTTTAAAATAGATATTTATTTCCAGTAAAAAAGGATTTAGGCACCGTGGATGGAAGTTACGTGCATGGAAGTTAAAAGAAATTATATTTAGCGGGGAGGTTTAATTTTTGGCGATCAGAAAAGTCCTGGTTTTACATGGACCGAATCTCAACTTGCTGGGCAGCCGCGAACCTGAAATTTACGGCAGAGGGACCCTTGAGGAAATAGACAGCAGGATTGTTGAACGCGGCCGGGAGCTGGGGCTCAAAGTCCAATCTTTCCAGTCCAATCATGAAGGAGCTCTGATCGATAAAATACAGGAAGCGACCGGACATTTCGGCGGAATATTAATAAACCCCGCTGCCCTGACCCACTACAGCTATGCTCTGCGGGATGCCCTGGCGGCTGCAGGTCTGCCCCTGGTTGAGGTTCATTTAAGCAACATCCATGCCCGGGAAACTTTCCGTCGCCGCTCTGTTATTTCCCCCATTGCGAATGGGGTAATCTGCGGACTTGGATCAATTGGTTATCTGCTGGGCCTGGAAGCCCTGAATCAGTTAATGGGAGGAAAGGCGGAAAAATAGTTGCAATGAACGAAAACAGGCTGGAAAAAATGAGGCCCCTTTTACGGCAGTATGATGTTGACGCTATGGTGATCAGCAATCCCACCAACCTGCGCTATATGAGTGGATTTGATGGAACGAGTGCCGTCCTGCTGATCGGGGCAAAGGATGCCTGTCTGATCACCGATTTTCGCTATACCGAGCAGGCAACAGCCCAGGCGGTCGGTTTTACTATTCACCGTCAGGAAGGAGATCTTTACCGGACGATGGCCGACCTGATTGTGGAAAAGGGCTGGCGTCGGGTTGCCTTTGAAGCAAAGCATGTCACTTTTGCAGAGCACAGGGAGATGATGGAAAAGCTGTCGGCTGATCTTGTTCCGCTCGATGAGAGTGCTGAAAGACTGCGTCTGATCAAAAGCGGTGCCGAACTTGCGCTGATCAGGAAAGGGGCCGCAATTACAGCCAAAGCTTTTGATTACATATGTTCAATCATTAAACCGGGCTTGAGCGAAAGAGAACTGGGACTTGATCTGGAAATGTATCTCAAGCGACGCGGGGCGGAAGAAAAATCATTTAACTTTATCGTTGCATCAGGTGAAAGGGGCGCCATGCCCCACGGTATAGCTTCTGCCAGGAACATGAAGAGTGGTGAATTGGTGACCATAGATTACGGTGCTGTATTTGACGGTTATGCTACCGATATGACCAGAACGGTAGCCCTCGGAGAGCCAGGTAAAAAGAACAGGGAGATATATACGGTCGTTCAGGAAGCACAGCGAACGGCGGCAGAGGCAGTCAGGCCGGGAATCGCGGCCAGGGAAGTGGACGGAATCGCCCGGCGGATCATCGAGAAGGCCGGTTACAGTCAGTATTTCGGCCACGGGCTGGGACACGGTGTGGGGCTGGATACACACGAACAACCGGTTTTGAGTCCGCGCAGTGATACTATTTTGAAACCTGGCATGGTTATAACGGTGGAACCCGGCATTTACATTGGCGGTTTCGGTGGCGTAAGAATTGAAGATATGCTGGTCGTGACGGCTAACGGGGCGGAAGTGCTTACGGAGGCGGCGCGGGACCTGGTGATTATTGAATGAAAAGGTGATCAGCATAAAGAAGGGCGGTTAGAGAAATGATATCAACTAATGATTTTCACACTGGAATATCCATTGAACTGGAGGGAAAAATATTTATTGTTATTGAATTTCAGCATGTAAAACCGGGTAAGGGAGCAGCTTTTGTCCGGTCGAGGCTGAAAAATCTGCATACCGGGGCAACAGTGGACCGCACATTCCGGGCCGGGGAAAAGGTGACCCAGGCTCACCTGGATCGCAAGGAAATGGAATACCTCTACAGAGATGGTGAACATTTTTATGTAATGGATCTTGAAACTTATGAACAGCTCATTCTTTCTGCCGAGCAGATTGGCGAAGGGGTCAAATATTTGAAAGAAAACGATCACCTGAACGTGGTGATGCACGGTGAAAAAGTGGTTGGAGTGGAAATGCCGGTGACCGTTAACCTGAAAATCACGGAAACTGAGCCCGGTTTAAAGGGCGATACCGCCTCGGGCGCAACCAAGGCGGCAATCCTGGAAACCGGAGTAACAGTTCAGGTGCCGCTTTTCATCAACAGCGGCGATGAAGTTAAGATTGATACACGTACCGGAAATTATATCGAAAGGGTATGAATTAAAATTAGGAGGGATTGTAAATGTCTGAAGATTTAAGAGAACGGGCGTCTTACCTGAGAGGATTTATGGAAGGTATCGACCTGGAGGAAGAAAGTAAAGAGCAGAAAGTGCTGCACCGCATGATCAGCCTCCTCGAGGATCTTTGTGATGAAGTTGAACAGCTAAGGGTTGATTACGACGAAATGCTTGAATACACTGAAGCACTGGATGAAGATCTCGGCGATCTGGAAGATGATTTTTACGAAGAGGATGAAGAAGAATACGAAGATGAGGATTATGAGGGCGGATTTTCGATTGAATGTCCCAACTGTGGGGAAATAGTGGTCGTTGATGATGATATTCTCGATCAGGAAGGTCCCATTGAAGTTGTTTGCCCCGGTTGCGGTGAAAAAGTTCTTGTTGATGAAGGGGAATGGGACGAAGAATTGGATGAGCTGCTGGGCGAGGAAGAGGGAGAAGAAAAGAAAAAGGAAGACGAAGGAGAGAAAAAGGAATAATATATTCAACCGGCAGGATCTGAGCTCTCCTCCGGCTTTTTTCTCAGAAAAGAGGACTTTAGCGGCTATTCCGAAACTTTGAACCCATACCGGTAATCTGTTATAATAAAAGTGTATGGTAAACTGGAAAAATAATACGGGGAGGGATTTTGATGGCCAATGAAGAAAGCAGGATGCTGCCTTCGGAGCTTGGTGCAGTGAAAATTGCCGACGAAGTGGTTTCGATCATTGCCGGGATAGCCGCTGCAGACATCGATGGAGTCGCCTCCATGAGCGGTGGCATTGGAGGCGGAATTGCTGAAGTGCTCGGCCGACGCAATCTTTCCAAGGGAGTCAAGGTTGAAGTAGGAGAAGAAGAAGCAAAAATAGATATTTTTATTATAGTTGATTACGGCGTAAGAATTCCCGACGTGGCCTGGGATATTCAGGAAAGTGTTAAGAATGCTTTAGAAACAATGACCGGACTTCGTGTTTCACAGGTCAATATTCATGTCCAGGGAGTTCAGTTCCCCGAGGAAGAACTTGAACCGGAATCTGAATCGGAGTTGGAACCGGAAAAAACAGAAGGGGAAAAGAACCTGTCGGAAGAAGTGGAAGAATAAACAGCCTGCCATAAGGCGAAATCTCGGCCGATCGGTTTCCCTGAAATTGTTTGAACCTGCAAGAGATAAGGGGGATTTTTATGAATAAAGCAGCCAGGATTTTTCTTGTATTCCTGGGGCTTGTTTTCCTGGGTGGAGCCCTTTTACTGGTTGTTGTAAATTATAACCTGCTGCCCGACCTGGCACTGTCACTACCCCGGTGGGCAGATGAAATGGTGACCCTGGCAACCGCGGCGGTTCTCTTTCTCATTGCTGTAATATTTATTGCCCTGGGCCTGCGTTCAGCGGGCAGGAAACCCGGCAACGCTTTGTTGAAGGGCAGTGAATACGGTGAGGTGCTAATCTCCATTACTGCTGTCGAAAATATGGTCCTGAGGGTTATTCAGCAGACCCAGGGGATCAAGGATGTCAGCCGCCAGGTTACCTATACCCCGGATGGACTGGTTGTGAGAGTGAGAATAAGGGTTATGCCCGATATAACCCTGCCTGGCCTGGTAAATGATCTACAGAACCGGATCAAGGAATATCTTGAAGAGATCACCGGGGTTACAGTGAATGAAGTGAAAGTAATGGTTGAGAATATTATTGTCGACCAGGCTGTTTCGAAAAAATAATAAATGAACCTGTTTAAAGGAGGCGTTTTCTTTGCCTGAAACAAACTGGTGGATATTTCTGAGTAAGCACTGGGGTAAAATTTTAGGAGCGCTGCTCGGACTGATCTTTGCCCTGCTGGTGATCAATTATGGTTTTTGGATCAGCCTTTTTATATTTTTATGTATCGCATTGGGCCTGTTGATCGGGTGGCGGCTTGATTTAGCGGAGGATGTGGGACGTTTTTTCCGACGTCTCTTTTCGACCAAAAACGAATAATTAACATATGTTGAGATGGAGGTACAGCGCTTTTGTCCCGTCGCCTTGCACGTGATGTTGCTTTCAGAGCTCTTTTTCAAATTGATATAGGTAAATGCAGAATCAAGCCTGCTGTGCTGAGGGCCCTGGAAGGGTTTAGTTTCAGTGAAGAGGAAAAAGTATTTGTTGACGATCTGGTTGCCGGTACGCTGGGGCGGCAGGAGCATCTTGACGAAATTATCATGAAGCATCTTGTTAAATGGAAGCTGGAGCGAATTTCTGCCGTGGACCGCAATCTGTTGCGCCTTGCTCTTTACGAGATCCTCTACAGATCGGATATTCCAATTGCTGTATCAATTAACGAAGCGCTGGAGCTGGCAAAAAAATACGGCAGTAGCGGAGAAGCGGTCGGTTTCATAAACGGGGTTCTCGATCGGGCAGTAGGAGAAACGCTTGAAAGAGAACATTAATAATCGATTTTATCTCGGTCTCGATACATCTGCCTATACCACCTCCCTGGCCCTGGTAAACGGGCAGGAAGAACTTATTGCCGACAGGCGGCTGCCTCTTAAGGTCAGGAAAGGATCTATCGGGTTGCGCCAGTCAGAGGCTGTTTTCGCCCATCTGGCCAATTTGCCACTTCTTTGGCAGGAAGGGGGAGGCCCGCCCTCTGAGGGGCAGATAAAAGCGGTTGCCTTTTCTGATCGACCGCGACCGGAAAAAAATTCTTATATGCCTGTTTTCAAAGTTGGCGAGGCTTCGGCTCTGCTTATTGCGCAGACTAATGGTCTCGCCGCTTTTCGCTCTACCCACCAGGAAGGCCATATTATGGCCGGGCTCTGGTCAGCTGGACTGGCTGGCGGGCATTACCTTGTTTTTCACCTCTCCGGGGGGACTACGGAAATATTGAGTGTCTCCGAAGAAAAACCGGGTAGTCTGTATCTGGAGTTCCTCGGGGGCAGTGCCGATTTACAGGCCGGTCAGTTTATCGATCGGCTGGGTCGTGATTTTGGTTTTCCTTTTCCAGCCGGGCCCTCTCTTGAAAAAGTTGCCTGCAGTGGTGAGGAAGATAAAATACGGCTGCCGGTATCTGTCAGTGGCCTTTCAATCAGCTTCAGCGGACCGGCCAGCCATGCCCAAAGGATATGGAAGAAAGGCTGTCGCATAGAGGACCTGGCCCTGGCGATCGAAATATGCATCGCCGATTCGCTGGCCACAGTTGTGCAAAATATTCCCGGGGGAGCCAAGGCTTACAGTGCTGCTCTTGCTGTAGGTGGGGTTGCGGGCAACTTATTTATAAGGCAGCGCCTGCAGAAAAAATTACCGTCATGGCAAATATTTTTTGCCGCTCCTGAATATGCTTCTGATAATGCAGTTGGACTGGCTGTCCAGGCAGCGCGGCTGGACGGATATGGAAGTCGTTCTTCTTAGAATTGGTGAACGAAAAGAGACTATGAAAGGATTTTCCTTTTAAATGACGAAGATAAAAATAATTGTACATTAACGTTT
Source organism: uncultured Syntrophomonadaceae bacterium (assembly GCA_964506505.1). Taxonomy (GTDB): domain Bacteria; phylum Bacillota; class Dethiobacteria; order DTU022; family DTU022; genus M55B129. Next base: position 27,351 of record CAZDKY010000053.1, on the reverse strand, counting down.
TTTATTCTTGCTTATAAAATTTTTTGCGATAACAGACAGGGAGAGATCCGATTCAATGACCAGGGTATTTTTCAGCAGTTGGAATGGAAGAATAATCGATGAACGGAGAAAAAAACCGGAAGAAAGAATAGATTTAAAAGAAACAGGTTTACCTGCAGAGATCGGAGAAGATAAGTTACGGGCTTTTATCGGCTGGTCGGGGCTGGTGATCATCGACCCTGAGGTGAATGTTGTTAAAATGTTAGCCGAGTATTACCGAAATTTCCAGCATGAATCGTGCGGACGCTGTGTTCCCTGCCGTGTCGGAAGCAAGATACTGGCCGATAAATTGGAAAAGATGCTGGATAAAGGTGGAACCGATGCCGATCTGGTTTACCTAAAAGAACTGGCCGTCCTGATCAGGGACGGCTCGCTTTGTGAACTGGGGATATCTTCACCGACTCCCCTCCTGCATGCCCTTGAATATTTTGAGGATGATTTTAATGTCCTTTCCAATGGACAGGGTGGTGAGGAAGAAAGTACCGATCAATACAGGACTGTATTAACTGCTCCCTGTCGCAACGGATGTCCTGCCCATATTAACGTGCCGGGCTATATCGAGGCGATAAAAGAGGGTAATTTTGCCGAAGCGCTGGCCATTAACAGGGAAAAAACACCACTGGTGGGTACTCTCGGCCGGGTTTGCGTTCACCCCTGTGAAAGTAACTGTAATCGCCAGCCTTACGATGAAGCTCTTTCTATCAGGCTCCTGAAAAGGTTTGCCGCTGATTATGGGTTTTGCAATGGTTTTGAAGTTGAAAAGCAAACCATACAGGGGATGGTTAAACCTGTACGCATTGCCGTAATTGGTTCCGGACCGGCCGGATTGAATGTAGCTTACCAGCTGGCCCGCAAAGGATATGAAGTAGCCATCTATGAAGCGCTTCCGGTTGCGGGTGGAATGCTTGCTGTCGGCATTCCCGATTACCGTCTGCCGAGAGAAATCCTCAATTATGAAATTAGTCAGGTCAAAAAACTTGGTGTCAAGATCATCTGCAATATGAAAGTGGGGGAGGATATCTCCCTGGAACAGCTTAAAGAGGAAGGATACGGGGCCATATTTATCGCTACCGGCCTGCATGGCAGTGCAGCGATGGGCTGCAGCGGTGAAGATAGCTGCACCATGGGTTATTTGCCGGGAGTGGAATTTTTGAGGCTTATCAATCTTGGGCAAAAAGTAAATCTTGGTAATCGGGTGGCCGTGGTCGGGGGAGGTAACGTGGCTATGGACTGTGCCCGTTCTGCTGTCAGGCTGGGTGTTAAGGAGGTATATCTCATATACAGACGCAGCAGGAACGAGATGCCGGCCAATAAAGAAGAGGTTGATGCGGCGGAAGAAGAAGGAATCATCTTTCAGCTTCTGGCCAATCCGACAGCCGTAATAGAAACGAAAGGCTGTCTAAACGGGTTGGAATGCATAAGGATGCAGCTGGGCGAACCGGACACCAGTGGGAGAAGGCGGCCTGTGCCCATGGATGGATCGGAATTCAGGCTGCCGGTTGATACGGTTATCCCGGCTATTGGGCAGGTTGCCGATCTATCTTTCATCGATTCCGAAAGCGGTTTAAAAATATCGGAACGGGGAACACTGGTGGTGGACCGGGAAACCATGGCTACCGCGGTTCCCGGTATATTTGCCGGTGGAGATGTAGTTCTTGGTGCCAGAACGGTCATTGAAGCTATCGCTTCGGCCAATCGCGCTGCAGAATCAATTGACAGCTACTTGAGAAACGGCAGGATAAAAGTGGGGCCACAGCTGCAGATGGAAGGATTTCTGGAAAAAGCCGGTGTTTACAGGGAAGAAAATGTCCCTGAAATGATTGGAGGACGCAGGCGTTTGCAGGAAGAATGCAAAACGGTAAAGGAAAGAGTAGCCGGTTTTGCTGAAGCAGACCTGGGCTTTAAATATCCGCTGGAAGTAATGGATGAGGCGGATCGTTGTGTAAAGTGCCTGCGCCTCGGAATGGCCGTACTATAGAGGGGGGAGGGATCAACGATGAAAAAGACAACCACACTGACAATAGATGGGAAAAAGATCTACGCTGATGAAGGAACGACGATTCTTGAGGCCGCCAGGCAGAACGGAATTGAAATACCGACTCTCTGCTATCACCCCCGTCTTAAACCGCTCGGCCGTTGCCGTTTGTGTATCGTTAAAATAAAAGGATTGGATCGACCTGTTACTTCCTGTGACAATCCGGTTCAGGAAGGAATGGTTGTCGCAACCGACACTTCTGAACTGCAAGATATGCGAAGAAGAACGCTTGAACTTCTGCTGGCTACTCATCCCTATGAAGATTGCCTGACCTGCGTGAGAACGGGAACCTGCGAGCTGCAGGAACAGGCTTACCGCTCTCAAAGCGATCTTCCCGAACAGATTGAACGTGAAGTTCCCATTAAACCGGTATCCGACAATCCCTGGATTGTGCGGGATGAACAAAAATGCATCCTCTGTGGACGCTGTATCCAGGTCTGCCGTATCAACGTGGGGCGTTCCGTCTACAGCATGATCGGCAGCGGGGTGAATACAAGGGTTGTTCCATACCGGGATGGCCGGGAAGTATCCCTGGAGGAAGCGGGTTGCATTTTCTGTGGGCAGTGTGTTGATGTCTGCCCGGTTGCTGCTCTTACGGAAACTAACAGGAAAGAAGGCGGCCGGGAGTGGGAACTGGCTTCTGTACCGGGAGTGTGTATTGAATGTTCACTTGGTTGTTATCTTGAAAGACGGTTTTTTGATGACAATCTGATTAAGGTAACCGTCCCCGAAGAAGGGGAAAAGGTCAGCTGGCTTTGCCGCAGGGGTAAATTCGGCCTGAGGGAGAGAGAGCCGGCATCCTTTACTGCAGTACAAAAATACAGCGGCATAAATTATGTTGACTGTGATTACGAAGAAGCAGTGGCCGATACGGCGGCGGCACTACGTTCCATAAAGGAAAATGAGGGCGGTAAAGCCCTTGCCGTGCTGGCGGCGGGAAAGTTAAGCAACGAAGAAATTTATCTCCTGCAGAAATTAGCCCGTGAAATTCTTGATACTGAAAATATTGATCTGGGTATTGAACAAATGTGGTTGAAAGCAGTTCGCAGTGTGCAGGAGATTAGCGGCACAGGCACAGCCGGGCCTGTGCCTCGAGATATCGGTGAAGCGGAGTCAATCGTTATAGTGGGTTCCGGCCTGAAAGAGAGCCACCCGGTGGCAGATATGGCTGTCAGCCAGGCTTCACGTTACGGTAAAGCGGCTGTGGTTGAAATTTCCGAGCGGAGGGAACCACTTAATGCCTGGGACGGATCAGTGATCACGGTAAAAAAAGGTTGGGAAGGGGCTGTTCTCAGAGCGGCTATGGACCTTTTAAAGGGCAAAGCAAGCAGCGAAGCAGCGAAAGAAGCCCGGATAGAAAAAAATGAGCTGGAAAGAATTACGAATCTCATTACGGGATCAAATAGCATTTTGATTGTCACGCCTGAATTTTTTGCCGGCGCCGGGGCGGATGATATTGAAGCACTCATTGCCGTGGGAGAAAAAACAGGTATGCTGGCCAGGGGCCAGAACAAGATGCTGCTATTATCCCGTTTCAGCAATGCAGCTGGAGTAGCGTTTGCTGGAGGGGCACCGGGCTGCGGCCCGGGAATGCAGATTCTTTCGGAGGACCGGGGGCTTGACCGGAACGAAATACGCAAAGCAATTGAAAACGGCCGGATCAGGGGACTGATTATCTTTGGCGAAGCGGGTGAAACGAGTGGGTCAAAAAATCCCTTTACTGCAGCAGTTTGCAGTGATTATAATGAGGCTCCTGAGGGGGCGGATTATCTCTTTCCCGCCCAGCAAATTGCTTTTAAAGAAGGCTGCTTTATTAATGCTGCCTGGCAGCAGCGGTGCAACGAAGCGGTAGCAGAAGGTAAAGCAGACCGGCCTTCAGACTGGCGTTTGATCTGCGATCTGGCCATTGCCTTTGGCGCAAAGTGGGAATATCCTTCGCTGGAAAAGGTACGTGAAGAGATGAAGGAAAAGGTTTTTGTTGGTAAGGCCGATTAAGATGAAAGATAAATGACGGGTGATAATGGAAAATAATATTCTTATTTACCAGGTATCGGAGATTAATCGCTATATAAAGGGCCTTCTGCATGGGGATCCCCGGTTGAGAGATATTCGGGTAGCGGGCGAAATATCCAATTTTAAACATCACCGCTCCGGCCACATGTATTTTACTCTTAAAGATGGGAATTCAGCCCTGCGCTGTGTGTTTTTCAGGAGAGAAAACCAGAGGTGCCCTTTTCGTCCCGAAGACGGCCTCGGTGTTGTAACTCATGGAAATATTTCCGTCTATGAACCGGATGGTGTATATCAGCTATACGTGCTGGAAATGGAGCCGGAGGGGATGGGGTCTCTCTTCCTGGCCTTTGAGCAGCTGAAGAAAAAACTTGAAGCAGAGGGGATTTTCCGGGCGGAACTAAAAAAAGAGTTACCCTTTTTGCCCCGCAAAATTGCTGTTATTACTTCACCGACCGGTGCTGCCCTGCATGATATTGTGACCACCCTGCAAAAGCGCAGCCCGCAGGTTGATGTTCTGATTGTTGAAAGTCTGGTCCAGGGCTCAAGCGCAGCGGCGGATATAGAACGAGCTCTTGACCTGGTTAACAGGAGGCAGGACATTGATTTGATCATCCTGGCCCGGGGTGGAGGTTCCCTGGAAGATTTATGGCCATTTAATGAAGAAAGGGTAGCCCGGGCTATTTACCGTTCTGACGTTCCGGTCATTTCGGCGGTGGGCCATGAAACTGATTTTACCATAGCGGATTTTGCCGCTGATTTGCGTGCTCCCACACCAACGGCCGGAGCACAGGCGGCGGTGCCTGAAAGGGCCGAACTGCTGGCCAGGATTGATCAACTGCGTGACCGTTGTTTTAACGCTCTGCAGAGAAGGATGCAGCAGGAAAAGCAGATCCTGGATCATATTACGGGCGAACGATTTTTCCGCATTCCTGCAGAAAGGATCCGTTTATCCGCTGAATACCTGGGACAGTTGAGCTTTCAATTAAGAAGGGAAATGGTTCGTCTGATGCAGATGAAAGAAATGAAGCTGGCCGGCATGATTGATAAGCTGGAAAACAGGAGCCCCCTGAAGGTAATGAACCGTGGCTACAGTTTCTGCCGTGATGAAGAGGGCGGGATCATCCATTCAGTCAAAGATGTGCAGGTGGGACAGGTTATCAGGCTGACATTCATAGATGGCCGGGCGGGCTGCCGGACGGAATGGATTGAGGAGGATTCAATCGTTGACGAAAGATAATAAAACGAAAGATTTGGCTTACGAGGAAGCAGTAAAAAAATTAGAAGTAATTGTTAATAAACTGGAAGATTCAGAGATACCACTGGAAGAATCACTGGCTTATTTCCAGGAGGGAATAGTTCTGTCCCGATACTGCCGGGAAAAACTGGCGGAGATCGAAGCCCGGGTGGAGTATCTGCTGAAAGAAGAACAGAAGCAATCCTCGGGTGATTCTCAACAGGGCGGTATTGAAGAACCATGATTGATCCAGATCGCTACATAGAGATGAAGAGGAAACGGATCAACAGGGCTCTGCAAAATGCTCTTCCTGTCGCAGGACCGCCGGTAGTCATTAAGGCAATGCGTTCTACCCTTGAAGCCGGAGGGAAGAGGCTGCGGCCGGTTTTAACTCTTGCTGTTGCCGATACTTTTGGTGCCGACGAACATGAAGTGATTGAAGTAGCATGTGCCATAGAAATGGTTCATACTTACTCACTGATCCATGATGACCTGCCGGCAATGGACGACAGCGCTTTGCGAAGAGGTAAACCCACCTGTCATCGTGTTTTTGGTGAGGCGGTAGCTATTCTGGCCGGTGATGCCCTGCTGACTCATGCTTTTGAGGTACTGGCCCGCTACGGACGGAAGGAGTTTTGTGCTAAGAAAGCAGTAAGAATCATCGCCGAACTGGCAAAAGCTGCCGGAGTAGAAGGGATGCTCGGTGGTCAAATTCTCGACCTGGAGGCTGAAGGAAAGGAACTTACAGCTGAGCAGATCGAAAAAATATCTATTCTCAAAACGGGCACAATGCTCAAGGCGGCTGTCAGGTGTGGGGCTATTGCTGCCGGAGCATCAGAAAGCGAACTGGTTATCCTGACCCGTTTTGCTTCTTCACTGGGGACCGCTTTTCAGATCGTCGATGACCTGCTGGACATTGAGGGGACTGCGGAAGAACTGGGTAAACCGATCGGTTCAGACAGCGCTCATGGCAAAGCAACCTATCCGGCGGTTTTCGGCCGCAGGGAAGCATCACTCAAGGCCGAACAGTTTCACCGTCAGGCTGTTGGAGGGCTCAATCAACTGGAGAGGCCAACAGAGCTGCTGCGCAGCCTGGCAGACAGGATAGTGTTCAGGAAAAATTAGCTAAATAAGTGCATCACGGCAGCAATGAACATATTTGCAAAAGGATTCAATTGGTGTCGTTGGAGCGAACATTAACCAGCTCAGTTAAAAAGAATAATTACAGCGTTAAGATAACGGATAGGTAGAGGGAGAATATTTTAATCTATAGGAGGTTTGCTTTATGTCGATGGCAGATAAAAGCTGTTCTTATTTTTTCGATGTGCTGGCTTCCAAGGCGCCGGTACCAGGCGGTGGAGGAGCAGCGGCAATGGGTGGAGCAATCGGCATGGCTCTGTCCAATATGGTTGGCAATTTAACGGTGGGCAAAAAGAAATATGCTGATGTGGAGGATGAGGTAAAGAATCTGCTTGCAAAAGGAAGCAAAATAATTGACGAGCTGAAAACCCTCGTAGATCGGGATGCTGAAGTATTTGAGCCACTTTCAAAGGCTTACGGACTGCCAAAGGATACACCGGAACAGGCGGCCCATAAAGCAGAAGTGATGGAAAAGTGTTCCATTGAAGCATGCTCGGTACCAATGGATATTATGCGGAAAGCCTATGCCGGTATAAAAGTTCATCAACGCATGGGGCAGATTGGAACAAAACTGGCTATCTCCGATGTGGGGTGCGGGGTGACGTTTCTCAAGGCAGCTCTGATCAGCGGCCGCCTGAACGTGCTGATCAATCTGGGAGCAATTAAAGATCAGCAGTTTATTGACAGCACCAGAGAAGAAATGAATAAGTTGCTGGAAGAGGGCTGCCGGATAGCCGATGAAACCCTGGCCCTGGTCACGGAAAAATTAAGCTAACAGAAGAGATGGAAAAGCCAGTTTTAAAATTCTCTTTACATAATGTTGCGGGCTGCTGATAGTATAACTTTGTAAAAAGCTGCCCTGATTGAGGGAAGATTCGTAAGGGCTGCCGGTAAATCAATATGGCCGGATGCCGCGATTGTTTAAAATAAGAAACGAAAGGAGCAAAACGTAATGACTGTGGTAATTGACTGTGTGGCCATTGGCGAAGAGCTGATGAAGGAGATTGTGAAGGAGACAGAAGACCTAAAGAAAAAGGGGATTACTCCCGGTATAGCCACCCTCCTGGTGGGGGAAGATTTTGGAGCCCGGATGTACCGGAAACAGGTGGAAAAATTCTGTGAGGAAGCAGGATTTAAATATTTCAATGAAAATCCTCCAGCTGATGTAACAGAAGAAGAAGTGATCGAAATTGTTAAAAAGCTGAATAACAATCCGGCCGTCAGTGGGATCTTACCCCTGCGCCCCTTTCCTGAACAGATATCGGACAGTGCTGTAATCAGCACCATCGACGTGAACAAAGATATCGATTGCTTCCATCCTTTCAACATGGGTAAACTGGCTATGGGAGAAGCAACTTTCCCCCCCGCCACCCCTTCGGCGGTAATTGAAATTCTGGAGCGCTATGCCCGGGAATATGAAAAGATGGAACCGAAGGATTTCTTTGAAGGAGCGGAAATCGTGGTTGTTGGACATTCCAACATCGTGGGCAAACCGTTGGCTTACCTGGCGCTGAACCGCAATGCTACAACTACGGTAGCGCATGTCTTTACCAGCATGAAAGGAAACCTGGAGAAACATACAAAAGGTGCGGATGTTTTAATTGTCGCAGCCGGAAAGGCTGATTTGATCGGGCCGGATCAGGTTAAAGAAGGAGCCATTGTCATTGACGTTGGTATCAACCGGGTCAAAGTGCTTGATGAAAAGGGCGAACCGGTGCTCAACGACAAGGGTAAGCCGAAAACAAAAACGGTCGGTGATGTTTCATTCGATGCAGTTAAAGATATGGCCAAAGCGATAACCACCGTACCGGGAGGCGTTGGCTCAGTCACCAACCGTATGCTGATGAAAAATGCTCTGAAAGCTTGTAAAATAAATCACGGGCTGTAAAGGATCCTGAAAGGAGTTGCTGGCGGGAAACGGTTGTGAAGATCTTCCCGGATATGCTATAATTGTTTTAGCATTGGGCATAAGTGGTGCAGTATTCTAGTTGACGTCCCTCTTTGAGAACGGGCCTAAAAATCCGTTAAGGGCACATCGATGAAGTTCCTGGTGGTGGCTGCCGACGCCCAGTTGGGGGCTGCTGCTGGGAGTTAAGAAGGATGGGGCGATCTACAATGGCATGTAGGCGTTGACCCTGCCTTCGCGGAGACCCAGTGTCGGTGGCTGTTAGCTATAAAGCGACGGTTACTGCCTGGGAAGAACCTGCATGCGGTCACAAGCTGTGTGCAGCGTAGCCTGCCTTGAGTGGAATGGGTGGAGGGATTCAGATCCTTAAACCCATTCTGCAAAAGAGGCTAGGGGAGATCAGACGTCAGGGAGGAAATCTTCTAGACTGCTCTCGCAAGAGAAGTAAACCAGGGATTAAAGTGTGAGCTAAGTGGTAATCCAGTTCCGCTGCTGGCAACAGGGCGGGGATGGTCTTAAAAGGGAACTGCCTGCTCGGCAACGACAGGTGACTGTTCGGGAAATCCTGCTGGACCTAAGCCGCAAAGTTTACCTGGTTTACTACCACTTATGTTTCTTTGTACAAAGGTGATGGAGCTTGATTAATAATAAAAAGAACCGCCGCCGGACCCGCTGGATTGTTGCCATAACGGCATGGACTTTTATACTGGCTGTGATAATAGGAATAATTACTAATTATTCAGTAAACAGGATCCAATCATTGACGGCATCTTTCATTATCCTGTTAATTGTTGTTTCGATGGGGGTAGTATTTGATCTTGTGGGTACCGCAGCTGCAGCAGCGAATATCGCTTTTCTCAATGCTAAGGCAGCCAGGCGGGTAGTTGGAGCCAAATACGGTGTTTTTCTGGTCAAAAATGCTGAACAGGTAGCCAATTTTTGCAATGATGTAATAGGTGATGTGAGCGGGGTAATCAGTGGAGGGCTTGCGGCGGTAATTGTGCTAAAAATTATTATGTATTATTCTTATACGGAAACGGAAATTTTACTTAGTATTCTGGTAACAGCTCTGGTGGCAGCGATCACTGTGGGTGGAAAAGCGTGGGGCAAGGTAATTGCCATCAGGCATTCCACCGAGGTTATGCTGCTGGCAGGTTTGGTGATCGAAAAGCTGAGGGAACCTTTTGCCTGGTTAAAGCGAAAAGGTGGTACTGCGGGGTGAAAAAATGGAAAGCATGATCAGTAAGTTAAGACTGCCCGATGACCTGAAAAATCTTAATGCAGAACAGTTGAATAGTATTGCGCATGAAATTCGTGACTATATGATTAGCACAGTAGCCGACACCGGTGGACACCTGGCAGCCAGTCTGGGGGTGGTTGAATTAACGCTGGCGTTGCATAGCCGCTACAGCAGCCCGCGGGATAAAATAATCTGGGATGTGGGGCACCAAAGCTATCCTCATAAATTATTGACCGGAAGGTGGGCGCAATTCTCCACTTTGCGCAAAGAAGGCGGTCTCTGTGGATTTCCCAAGAGGTCGGAAAGCGAACACGATCCTTTCGGAACGGGTCACAGCAGTACATCCATATCTGCCGCCCTGGGCCTGGCCAAGGCCAGGGATTTGCAGGGGGACGATTACAAAGTAATTGCTGTAATCGGTGACGGCGCAATGACCGGCGGTATGGCCTTCGAAGCGATGAATTACGCCGGCCATATTAAATCAGATTTGCTGGTAATCCTTAATAACAACAAGATGTCCATCAGTTCCAATGTAGGCAGCCTGGCAGCTTACCTGGGAAGAATAAGGTCGGATCCCAAGTATTCTCGATTGAAAAAAGATTTTGAACAGATGGCCAAGCGCCTGCCTGTTTTAGGGGATCGTTTGGTTGATTCTGCTGAAAGGATCAAGGGCGGACTGAAATATTTAATCATGCCCGGGATGCTCTTCGAGGAACTCGGTTTTACTTATTTTGGGCCGGTGGACGGTCATAATATTGAGGCAATCAAAAACATACTGAAACAAGCAGATATGATGAAGGGCCCGGTGATGGTCCACGTTGTAACGGAAAAGGGTAAGGGTTACTCATATGCTGAAAAATCTCCGGAGATTTTTCACGGTGTAGGGCCTTTTGACCCAAGCAACGGCCTGCCGCTTAAAAAGAAAAAAGAACCTTCTTATACGGAAGTATTCGGTAAGACTCTTCTGGAAATTGGCCGGAATGATCAGAGAATCGTTGCTATAACGGCGGCCATGACCGCAGGCACCGGGCTTCGTAAATTTGCCGGGGAATTTCCGGAGCGTTTTTTTGACGTAGGTATAGCCGAGCAGCATGGTGTGACCATGGCTGCCGCTCTTGCCGCCGGAGGGATGCGTCCGGTCTTTGCAATTTATAGCACTTTTTTACAGCGTGCTTACGATCAATTAATCCACGATGTATGCCTTCAGAAATTGCCGGTGGTTTTTGCCGTTGATCGGGCCGGCATTGTCGGAGAAGATGGGGAAACTCACCAGGGTCTCTTTGATTTGACCTACATGCGCAGTATACCAAACATGTCCATTATGGTTCCGGCTGATAAAGATGAACTGCAGAATATGCTTAAAATGGCCGTAGCTTATGAAGATGGTCCTGTTGCCCTGCGTTATCCGCGGGATAAAGTGGACGGATTACTGATGCAGAAGCCATATCCTTTGTCCTGGGGACGGGGAGTTTTAATAAATCCGGGAGAAGATCTTCTCATTGTCGCCGTGGGGCCTGTTGTCAAACAGGCCATGCTGGCTGCGGAGAAGCTTTTTTGGCAGGGGATAAAAACTGCAGTTATTAATGCTCGTTTTGTAAAACCACTTGACGATGAACTGATTGCAGGGTGGGCTCAAAAATGCGGGCGGGTTATAACTGTGGAAGAAAATGTTGTTAGCGGTGGTTTCGGCAGCGGTGTAACCGAAATGTTGGCTAATAGAGGTCTGGCTGTTCATGTTAGAATGATCGGCATTGATGATTCTTTTGTTGGGCACGGCAGCCGTCCGGTGATGCTGACCCGCTGTGGGCTTGACGCCGAAGGGATATATAAGACAGCCTGTTCTTTTGCCGGAGAAAAGGCAGCCAAATGGGTAACTTGAGCAGACCGGGGCGCCGGAAGCGTATTGACCTGGTTTTGCAGGAGAAACAGCCCGGTCTGAGCCGCAGCAGGATAAGGGCGGAAATTATGGCCGGAAATGTTCTGGTAGATGGACGGGTATGTGATAAGCCCGGTACTGCAGTCGATGCTAATGCTTCGATAACAATGCAGGCCAGATCCAACCCATATGTCAGCCGTGGAGGTCTTAAGCTGGAAGGGGCCCTGAAAGATTTTTCTCTTGACGTAACCGGTCAGACTGTACTCGACGTAGGCGCTTCGACCGGTGGTTTTACCGATTGCCTCCTTCAGAAGGGGGCAAAAATGATTTATGCCCTTGATGTTGGCTATGGTCAGCTGGATCTGAAATTGAGAAACGATCCGCGGGTAGCGGTAATGGAACGGCGCAATGTTCGTGACCTTCGCTATTCTGATTTGCCCCTGGAGCCAGATCTGGCGGTTGTAGATGTTTCCTTTATCTCGTTGCGCAGAGTGCTTCCGGTGCTTGCCGGGATTTCGATTCCAAAAGTTTTGGCGCTTGTAAAGCCCCAGTTTGAAGTTGGGAGAGTGGAAGCAAGCAGGGGAAAAGGAGTGATCCGTTCTCCGGAAGCACATCGAAGGGTCCTCGGAGAAATTTTGGGTAGTGCGCAAGAGGCAGGGTATTACTGTCGAAATGTTTCTTATTCACATCTGCCAGGGCCAAAAGGCAACATAGAATATTTTATTTTTTTAACCAGGGAGAATGAAGGTGCATATACCGTGATGACCGGGTGCGAAGTGGCTATAAAAAAGGCGATCGAAGAAGCACTGCGGGTTTTTAATCGGATCAGGTAAAAATTTCGGCGGCAGGAATCAGAACAGAGAAAAAGAATTATTTTTTATCATTACTGTGGGAGGCACTACTTGAAAAATATTGGGTTGATACCAAACTGGCACAAAAAGAATTCCAAGCTGGTGGTCGACAGGGTCAACAATTTTTTTGCTGAACGAGGGGCCACCCTGCGAGTGGCATCCAAAAGTGAAGCTGATTTTTACAGTGAAGTACCACTTTCTGAACAGCTCGATTCATGGCGGGACCAAATGGGACTAATTATTGTGGTCGGTGGTGACGGGACTATTCTCCGGGTGGCCAGAGACATGGCCTGCTGGGATATTCCGATTCTCGGTATTAATCTTGGTCACAGGGGTTTCCTGGCAGAAATAGAAGTGGAACAGATGGAGCGATTTTTGCAATATATTGTTGCTGAACGGTATGGTTACCAGGAAAGAATGATGATCGAGGCGCAGCTTAAGCGCGGCTCGGAAGAAATGGGCAGTTACATGTCTTTAAATGATATAGTTATATCCAGGGGACCTTTTTCGAGAATTGTCAAGGTGGAAGCATATGTTAATGAAGATTACATGGAAAGTTATTACGGTGATGGCCTGATTGTATCGACTCCGACCGGTTCAACCGGTTATTCGCTCTCGGCGGGCGGGCCGATAGTTAATCCCTCGATGGAGCTTTTCGTAGTTACACCCATTTGCCCTCACAGCCTCTATAACCGGTCTCTCATTGTTAACGGGGCTGACAGTATGAGGCTGAGTATCGATTCGCGACAGGTAGAAGTAATGCTAACAGTAGACGGCCAGGTTCGCTTCGCGCTGCAGGACGATGATCAAATTATTATCAGGAAGGCTGTGCAGAAAGTAAAATTGGTCTGTTTTGATGATTACTCTTTCTACCGCAGCCTTCAGCAGAAGCTGAAAGCCTAGCTTATGATAAGAGGAAAGAAAGGAAATGGCAGAAAGCGGTAATTAATAGTTGTTTTTATTCTGCCAGCCATTAATACGAAGAAGACAATAAATCAATATAGATATATTAGGGGAGGAAAAGAATGCTGGTTGAGCTTAAGGTGGCCAACTTTGCACTGATCGAAGATTTAAGCCTGAATTTCAGCTCCGGACTGAATGTGCTAAGTGGAGAAACCGGGGCCGGCAAGTCCATTGTCATTGACGCGATAAACCTGATTATAGGTGAAAGAGCTGCTGTTGAGCAGATTCGTCATGGTGAAGAAAAAGCTTATGTCGAAGGAATTATCAGCTGTCCCGATCCTCTCAATGACTTTATTGGCAGCCTGCTGAATGAAGCAGGAATAAGTTTTGACGGCGAACTTATATTAGCCCGGGAAGTATATCGCAGTGGACGCAGTGTGGCCAGGGTAAACGGGCGGGCGGTGCCCGTTTCTTCCCTCAAGGCACTTGGGCAGCACCTTGTTGATCTGCACGGGCAGCATCAACACCAGTCTTTGCTTCGTGCTGAACAGCACCTTGAGCTGCTTGATTCATTCGGTGGAGAAGAAATATTGAAGGTGCGAGCCGGCCTGGTCGTTCTTTACAGGAAGAGACAGGAACTGGCCGGTAAATTAAGCTCATTGGGTGAAGACGGGACCGAAAGGGAAAGACGGCTCGATGTTTACGCCTTTCAGTTAAAAGAAATCAGGGCAGCAGGGATTTACCCCGATGAAGATGATGAATTGTTGCAGAAAGAGAAAATATTAGCTAATGCTGAGAAAATCTGTACTGCTGCCGCCAGTGCTTACAATGAACTTTATGGCGGTGAGAATGAAGGGGCAGGAGAAGCCCTCATTGACCGCCTGAAACGATCGACAGAAGTGCTCAATGAAGCTGCCCAAATCGATGAAAATTTGGGAACGGTTGTTGAAATGATGAACAGTGCAGCGACTCAGCTGGAAGAAGCGTCTCATGAGCTGCGTTCTTACCAGACAAATTTTGAATACGACCCTGTAGATCTGGCCAATATCCAGGAACGTCTCAATTTACTGCAAAATCTGAAACGCAAGTACGGCTCAACCATTGAAGAAATTATTGACTTTGCCGATAAGGCTGAGCAGGAAATGGAGAGATTGCAGAACAGTGAGAAGCTGGCTGAAGAAATTAAAAAAGAGATGGCGGAAAATGAAAAACAGATGCAGCAAGAGAGCCTTCGACTTCGCTGCTTGCGCCTTGACGTTGCCTCGATCCTGGAAAGACAGCTTGAAGAATGCCTGGGGGATCTTGCTATGCCGGAAGCCCGCTTTGTGGTCAAATTTTCTGAACGGGATAAAGTGTCTCCAAAAGGAATGGACCAGATCGAGTTTTTCTTTTCTGCCAATGAGGGCGAGGAAGTTAAACCTCTGGCAAAAATAATCTCAGGCGGGGAAGTATCGCGAGTAATGCTTGCTTTGAAAACAATTTTGGCCGAACAGGATCTTATTCCAGTCCTTATCTTTGACGAAGTCGATTCCGGGATTGGAGGAGCCACCGTACAGTCTGTAGCTGAAAAGCTGACCCGACTTGCCGGAAGTCACCAGGTGATGTGTGTTACGCACAGCCCCCAGATTGCGGCCATGGCCGACAGCCATTTCCGACTGTTTAAGAAAACCGTGGGCAAACGTACGCTTACCCTGGCAGAGCGAGTTACCGATGACCGGCGGAGGGAAGAACTGGCCAGGATGCTTGATGGAGCCGGGATCGATCAGGTCTCCCTTAAGCATGTGGACAGCCTTCTTGCGAGGGCGGAAAGTTTTAAGGAACGGGAAGCCGGTTAATTACAGGTCAGGAGAAGCGCTGTGAACCACGGGAGAAAAGACTCTGATCTGAAGGAACATCAATAATAGAGTATGGTAATCATTAATGTTACAAATGGCAGGAGGTGTTTGCGATTAACGATAATTTACACGAGGAAACGCTTTCCACCAGCTATTTCTACCGGGGGCGCATTATTACGGTACGTCAGGACCGTGTAAGACTGCCTGGAGGAAGAGAGGCTTTTCGGGAAGTGGTGGAACATCCCGGAGCGGTTGCCGTGCTGGCTATCGACAGTAACAAAAAGGTGATTTTTGTCAAACAGCACCGTCAACCGACAGGTAAAGTAATGCTTGAAATTCCGGCCGGAAAACTGGAAGCCAATGAAGAACCGTTGGAGTGCGCTAAAAGAGAGCTCCTTGAAGAAACGGGGATGCAGGCAGAAAAGTGGTCCAGCATGTTTTCATTTTACCCCTCTCCCGGTTTTTGTGATGAATTAATTTACCTTTTCAAAGCCGAAGGTTTAAGCCGGGGGGTTCCCAATACTGAAGATGATGAAGAAAATATTGAATTGTTTGCCGACACACTTGAGAAAATGGGCAAACTGATCAGGGACGGGAAAATCAGGGACGGGAAAACAATTATTGCCGTCCAGTACGGCTTGCTTGAAATGCAAACAATCAAAATATAATTTAAATTAATTATCGGTATTGGATAATCCCTGCAGGTATTCGAAGAGGCGCCGTTGAAGTATTAAAAACACCGTTGCGAGGTAGTTTAAAGAATGCAGACACAGTTACAATCTTACACAAATTATCTGGCGGTAGAAAAGGGACTGGCCAGGAATACTTTGGAATCGTACAACCGTGATATAAGGAAAATGATTGCCTTTCTGAAAAAGAAAGGAGTGACCAGTCCTGAAGCGGTTAATCAGGATATGCTGGTCCAATTTATCGGCGAATTGAAAAATAACGGCCAGGCTACCTCTTCCATTTCCCGCTGCATTGCTTCAGTTCGATCCTTTTTTAATTTCTTGCTCCAGGAAGGTGTTATCCCCCAAAATGCTGCCTGGAAACTGGAGTCACCGCGAATCGAAAGGAAACTTCCCCGCATTTTGACAACCGACGAAGTGGATAAATTGCTGGATCAACCTTCAACCGGCAAGCATAAAGAACTGCGGGACAAGGCCATGCTGGAACTGCTTTATGCTTCAGGAATAAGGGTATCTGAACTGGTATCTCTTGATATAAATGATTTTGATCCCCGGGTCGGTTATCTTCGCTGCCGGGGTAAGGGAATGAAGGAAAGAATTGTTCCTGTCGGTTCGATGGCCGTAAATTATGTAAATGAATATTTGCGAAAGACCCGGACAAGAATGATCAGAACAAACAGCGAAACAGCCCTCTTTGTTAACCAGCACGGCAGGAGGATGACCAGGCAGGGATTCTGGAAAATATTAAAGAAATATGCTCAAAAAGCGAATATTAAAGGTGAAATAACTCCCCATACCATACGCCACTCTTTCGCCACTCATCTTTTGGAGAATGGAGCGGATCTACGTTCGGTACAGGAGATGCTTGGACATTCAGACATATCAACCACCCAGATTTACACCCAGGTTACCAGGAAAAAAATTCGGGAAGTTTACGATAAAGCTCATCCCCGCGCCTGAAGAGCCGCGGTCCGCCAGGATACAGCCCGGTTCTGCCGGCGACAGGAGCAAATAAGTGGATCTGATCATCACCCATGAAAACAGCGATTTTGACGCGCTGGCAGCAGTGGTAGCTGCAGCCAAACTGTATCCGGGAAGTTATGTCCTTCTTCCCGAACAGCTGCAGCCCAATGTTCGCTCTTTTGTCAATCTGCATCGTGATCTCCTTCCTTTAATTGATCCCAGGGAAATTGTTGATGATAATATTGATTTGCTGTTGATCATCGACACAAATCGCCGTGAGCGCCTCGGAAAATGGGAATATATGGTTGATCGGGCCGCGCATGTTTACATCTATGATCATCATCCGGGAGATGAAGATATTGATGCTGAAAAATCTTCCATAGAAGCGATTGGCGCAACAACGACTATTCTGCTGGAAAAATTACGAAAAAAAAAGATAAAAATAACTGAATTTGAAGCGACTCTCTTTGCCCTGGGCATTTATGAAGATACAGGCTGCCTGACTTATGAAATTACTACCTCGCGGGATGCCCGGGCGGTATCATATTTATGGGATGCCGATCTCAGTGTCAGTTTGCTGCAGGAATACCTCAGATCGCCGCTTAATGATACTCAGAAAAGGCTTCTGGAAAAATTGATTCACAGCAGTGAACTGCACGAACTTAACCGACGGCGGGTATTAATCAGTTCCACTTCCCTGAATGAATATGTGGTCGGTGCTTCTGTACTGCTGCAGCTGCTGGATGAAATTGAAGACGCCGGCATGACTATAGTGATCATCAGGATGACTGACAGTATCTACATGGCAGCAAGATCGCGAGATGAAGATCTAAACTTGCTGGAGCTCCTGGCACCTTTTGATGTCCGTGGTTATCCGGCTGCTGTATCTACTCATTTTAAAGGAACAAATACTGAAGTTGTAAAAGAGCAGGTCCTCGCTTACCTCGAGGAAAACTTGCCTTTCTCGCTCACCGCCGGGGAAGTGGCTTCCCGGCCTGTGTTTAGCCTCGACAGTGATACAAGCCTGGATGTGGCCGATGGACTGCTCGTGGAGCACAATTTCAAGGGATGTCCGGTAATGGAAAAGGGAAGACTGGTGGGTATAATTTCCCGCCGTGACTTGCAAAAAGGTATGCGCAATGAGCTGGGGCATGCCCCGGTTAAAGGGTTTATGACCAGGCAGGTGATCACTGCTTCTCCGCAAGACTCACTGACTGAACTGCGCCGCTTGATGATGGAGCACAATATAGGACGGGTGCCCATAGTTGATGAAATGGACAAACTGGGCGGAATAATAACCCGTTCCGATATACTACGCCACCTGAATTATTTTGATCGCCATGGTCATTCCCTGAAAAAAAGAAGTTCCATTGATGGGAGCTATGAAAGGGTAGACGGAGAAGAAAAATTAACCGGCGGTGACGAATTGAATCTTCTGGAGCTTGTGGAAAGCGGTCTTTCCACAGAGATAAAGAGTTTGCTGCGCACAATAAGCAGGCTGGCCGAAAGAAAAAATATGGAAGTTTACATGGTAGGAGGTATTATCAGGGATCTCCTGCTCAGATACCCTCCGGAAAAAGACCTTGATTTTGTTGTGATCGGCGATGCTATTGCCTTTACTTATGCTCTGCAGAAAATCAGCAACGGCACGGTAAGGCATTTTGACCAGTTCGGTACTGCTTCGCTTTATATGAAAGATGGGACAAGGCTCGATTTTGTGACGGCTCGCAGAGAATATTATGAATCTCCGGCCGCCTTGCCCCGGGTGGAAAGTTCCGGATTGAAGAATGATCTTTTTCGGCGAGATTTTACCATTAATGCGATGGCCTGTTCCCTGGATTCAGAAAACTACGGCAGGCTTTATGATTACTTTAATGGAAGAAAGGATCTACGGAACCGCTTGATCAGGGTTCTCTATGAACTCAGTTTTGTTGACGATCCGCTACGGATTCTGAGAGCGGTTCGTTTTGAGCAACGCTATAATTTTACAATTGACGAAGAAACCCTGAAGCTTATTGAGAAAGCTATTGATAAGAAAGTCCTGGTAAAAGTCAGCCGACAGCGCATCAATCATGAACTGAGGATTGTTTTCAGGGAGCCGTCTCCAGTGCGTATTTTAAAACGTTTTGAGCAGCTAGGGCTAATAGATCTCTTGTATCCAGGGGCAAAAACAGATTCAGAAACATGGCTGCGGCTCTCTTCTCTTGAAAAATTGCTCCGCCGTGCCGAGGAAAAAGGTTGGCAGAATAAGCCGGATCGGGAGATGGTTTATTTAAGCAGTTTGCTCTATGGTTTGGAATCTGCAAAAAGGTCTGCTATAATTAAAAAGTTAAATTTGTCCAGAGAAAAAGCTGACGCAGTTAAAGTGGCATGCCTTGAGGCACCGTCAGTAGTTGAAAAATTGGCTGATGAAGAGCATAAGCCGAGCACCATTGTCAGTTTGCTTCAGCATCTACCTGCAGAAACGATATTTCTGGCTTATACCCTGGCCGGACTGAAAACCATACGCAGCAGGTTGAAGCTGTACCTGGATCAATTGCAGCTCGTGAAGCCGCATCTTAATGGCAGCGATTTAAAAAGAATTGGCCTGAAGCCCGGGCCATTTTACCGCCGGGTAATGGCGGATTTACAAAAAGCGGTTCTCGATGGCGAGTTAAAAACTGAAGAAGAAGAAGTAGCTTTTGTGGAAAAATACATGAAAGAAATGAAAACAGGGGAGGACTAATATTTGATCGGTCTCGATCCAATTATCATTGCGCTGCGAATACCGGCGCTGCTTATAGCTATCACCGCCCATGAATTTGCCCATGCACGGATGGCTTATCATTTCGGCGATGCAACGGCAAAGTTACAGGGCAGAATGAATCTTAATCCTATCAATCATCTTGATCCCGTCGGAACGGTGATGATTCTGCTTGTTGGTTTTGGTTGGGCCAAACCGGTCCCCATCAACCCTAATAATTTTAGCCAGTATCGCCGCGGGTTACGCTGGGTTTCCTTTGCTGGGCCGATGGCCAATTTTATTCTTGGGTTTTTAACTATCCTGCTGCTCAATATTCTGTTTGCCGGTGGTTTAATGGGCGGGCTTTTTATCCAGTTCCTGGTGGTGTTTATGCAGCTGAATATATTGCTGGCTATTTTTAACCTTGTGCCCATACCGCCCCTGGACGGTTCCAAGATCCTGATGTCCTTTTTGCCTGATGCTTATCTCGGTTTTTACCGGCAACTGGAGCGATATGCAATGGTCATTTTACTGATAATGATTTTAACCGGCGGACTGGGAGCAATTATCATGCCGCTCTACAAGATAGTATATGGTTTGTTCAGTACATTAATTGGAGTAATTCCCGGTTTGTAATAATTTAAAAATAGTTCGCGGAAGGAGGCTGCAGTTGAAATAATGGCGAAAAAAAGAGTATTTTCAGGAATCCAGGCTACCGGCAACCTTCACCTGGGCAACTATCTGGGCGCTGTCCAGAACTGGGTGAATTTGCAGGAGGAATATGATAATTATTTTTGCGTGGTGGATATGCACACAATCACGGTTCCCCAGGATCCAGAGGTGTTGCGGGCCAATGTCAGGGAAGTGGCCGGCCTGCTTTTTGCAGCCGGTATTGATGAAAAGTATTCCGTAGTTTTTGTTCAGTCTCATGTCAGGGCCCATGCCGAGTTGGCCTGGTTGTTGAACTGTGTTACACCTATGGGCTGGCTACACCGCATGACTCAGTTTAAGGAAAAATCGGCCAAACAAAAAGAGGAAGTAAGCATTGGTTTATTTGATTATCCTGTTTTACAGGCAGCAGATATTATGCTCTACGATGCACACCTGGTGCCGGTTGGAGAGGATCAGAAACAACATGTGGAACTATGCCGGGATATAGCCCAGCGCTTTAACTACCGTTTTGGGGAAGTTTTTGTTCTGCCGGAAGCGCTCATTCCGCCGGTTGGTGGGAGAGTCATGGGCCTGAGCAATCCGGAGAATAAAATGAGTAAAAGCGAAGAGAAAAAAGAAGATGCTATTTTCCTTTTGGATACTCCGGATGATGTCAGAAAAAAAATACGCCGTGCGACAACCGATTCTCTGCGGGAAATTCAATTCGACGAAAAACGCCCCGGGATAAATAATTTACTGACTATTTACCGCCTGCTCACCGAAGAAGAGCCCCGGGCAGTGGAGGATCATTTTGCCGGGAAAAGTTATAAAAACCTGAAAGATGAACTGGCCGAATTGATAGTCGAAAAATTGAAGCCACTGCGGGAGCGTTACAACGAGTTGACCGGAGAAGAGGGATATCTCGATCAAATGCTGGCCAGGGGAGCTGAACGGGCGGAAGAATATGCTGATAAAAAGATGGCCCAGGTAATGAAACACATGGGTTTACGATAAAAGTGGGACATTCTATCAGGGCCTAATGCCGAATTCCCGGGCGGTTTGAATAAAAGAAAGTATTCGCATCCGTGTAAGTAAGTTGCGAGCGAAAAGGAAACTGGAACAATGCCGGAACAAGCAGAATATAAAATTAAGCTACCTGCATTTGAAGGGCCGTTTGATCTGTTATTTCACCTGATTAAAAAAGCCGAGGTTGATATTTGGTCGATATCCATTGCCGATATTACCGATCAATATCTTGCTTATTTGCAGTCGATGAAGGAACTAAATCTTGATATAGCCAGTGAGTTTCTGGTAATGGCTGCTACCCTGCTTCGTTTGAAATCTAAATTGCTCCTGCCGCGTCCTGCCATGGTGGAAAGCGAGGAAGAAGACGAGGAATTTTTCCGTATAAACACGGCTGAAGAGTTTTTTTTGCGGCTTGAAGAATACCGCTTTTTTAAAGAATTATCCAGCCTGCTGCAGCTGAAAGAAGAAGAACAACAGAAAATTTATCTGCGTTCCACAGGTGGGCGGAAGATGATGGTCATCACCAGCCAGGAATCAGTTTATACAATATGGGAGGGCGCAGACCATTTAAGTGAAATTATGAATCGTTTTGCTGCTGTAACCATGAACGATAGTTACAGCCCAGCTTTCAATGCCCTGGAAGATTTTGTGGTTTCTGAAAAATCGGCTTACATCGAGAGTATTTTACGGAAGGCAAAGAGGGCCCTGCCGATGAAAAAATTCATCAGTGGTGAAAAGCTCTGGGATTTGATCGTTACATTCGTTGCCCTTCTGGAAATGGCCAGACGGCGCCGGGTTATCCTGCTTCAGGAGTGTCCTTTCGGTCAGATCCTGGTAGCCTTAAGAAATGATGAAGAAGTTGGAAAAGGTGAAGATGATGAGCAGAGAACTGCAGAAGAAAATTGTTGAAGGCGTTCTTTTTATCAGTGAAGAACCGGTTAAACAGGAAAGGATTGCTTCGGTGCTGCAGCTTACGGCAGAGGAAGCGAAAGACCTGATTGAGGAACTGCGCGAAGATTTGGCCGATGCCGGACGGGGGCTGCAGGTTTTTGCAGTGGCCGGTGGTTACCAGATGGGAACGCTGCCGGAAATAGCACCCTATCTTGAAAAAGCCTTCAGCGAGGAAGTGTCGGGGAATCTTTCCAGTGCTGCCCTCGAAGCCCTTGCTATAGTTGCCTATAAGCAACCAGTCACGAGAATTGAAATTGAATCAATCAGGGGAGTGCGCAGCGAGCATGTTCTCGAAAACCTGCTCAAGAGGCGCCTGATCAGGATCAGCGGGCGAAAGGAAGGGCCTGGCAGGCCGCTGCTCTATAGTACCACTCCAGATTTCCTGAAATATTTTGGCTTGAAGGGACTTGATGATCTGCCTCCGCTGGAAAGCGTTGAGAAAGAAGAGCAAGAAGAAAAGGTGGAAAAATCTGTTTCGGGGGAGGATTAGAATGCGGCTGGCAAAATACCTGGCTGATGCCGGAATTGCTTCACGCCGCCGTGCCGAAGACATTATCAGGCAAAAAAGAGTGAAGGTGAACGGCCTCACAGCCGAGTTGCCCCAGGCTGAAGTAGAAGAAAGCGATCATGTGACTGTTGATGGGAAAAAGGTCGGGGGCTCCGAAAAAAAAGTCTACTTTCTGCTCAACAAACCTCCAGGTTACATCAGCACCGCTGTTGATACCCACGACCGTCCAACCGTTATTGATTTGTTAAAAAAAGTCAAGGAAAGAGTATACCCTGTCGGAAGACTCGATGCCGATACAAGCGGAGCTCTCATTCTGACCAATGACGGGAAGCTGGCTTACCGTCTTACTCACCCGCGTTATGGCATTAAAAAAACATATCGGGCCTGGGTAAAGGGAATACCGGGTAAAAAAATCCTTGATAAAATGGCAAAGGGGCTGCTGATTGAAAATTGGAAAACTGCTCCGGCTGAAATAAAGCTGATTGATAGAGATAAAAAAAGAAATCTGGCTATGCTGCAGATTGTCCTTACCGAAGGAAGGAAAAGGCAGGTCAAAAAAATGTGTTCCGCTGCCGGTTACCCGGTGATTCAACTGCAGAGGATCAATTTTGCCGGATTAACAGTGGACGAATTAGCTGTTGGATCGTATCGTGTCCTGAAAGCGGATGAAAAAAGGCGTTTGTACGATATGGTCGGTCTTAAGCAATAAAATTACTTGCAATAAGAGAATATAAATGAGAGAATAACATTGTTTTGAAAATGTTCAATGCTGGGCGAAAGTTTCTGGAGGAGGAAACGGAATGGCGGAGCCTGCCTGTGCAGTACGGGGTATACGGGGTGCAACGACAGTAGAAAAGAATGAAGCGGAGCTAATTTACGCTGCTACCCAGGAGTTGCTGGTGGAAATTATAAAAAAAAATAATTTTTCTGCCGACGATATAGCCGCTGCTTTATTTTCAACCACTGAAGATTTAAATAGTGCTTTTCCGGCACGGGCAGCCCGTGAGATGGGCTGGCACAGTGTGCCTCTTTTCTGCAGCCAGGAAATAGATGTCCCGGGAGCTCTTGGTTTATGCATCAGGGTTTTACTACTTGTTAATACTACTCTGAGACAGGATCAGGTTAAACATATCTATCTCAGGAAAGCGGTAAACCTGCGAAAACTCTAAAGAGTGTAGCAGGTAAAAAAGGTTTTTAATCTTATGGAAGAGAATTGAAACTTATGTTGCAAGATAAATGCTATCCCAAAATTGCCATAGACGGACCGGCTGGTGCAGGCAAGAGCACGGTTGCCAGAGAAGTAGCCAGAAGACTTCAGATAAAATATCTTGATACAGGCGCCATGTACCGAGCCATTACTTTAAAGGTTATCCGGGAAAATACAGATTTAAATAATTCTGCCGCACTTCAGGAAATACTTTCCAGAACAGATGTGCAAATTAACGATGACAACAAGGTTTTTCTGGATGGGGAAGAGGTAACGGTTGAAATTCGCTTACCGCAGGTTAATAAGATGGTTTCCCCTGTTTCATGTATTTCTGCGGTGCGGCTCAAGATGGTGGCTATTCAGCAGGCGATTGTCATGCAGTCTAAAGGGATTATCATGGAAGGAAGGGATATTGCTTCGAGGGTTATGCCCGATGCAGATTTTAAATTATTTCTTGATGCATCGGTGGAGGAACGGGCCAGAAGACGGATGAATGAACAACAGGACAAAGGGATTATGATGTCTGCTGGAGAGGTGACCAGAGAAATCGCTGCCCGTGACCGGATTGATTCTACGCGGGAAGATTCTCCACTGATAGTAGTTCCCGAAGCAATAGTAATTGATACAACAGCGATGGCTTTTGAAGAAG
The DNA here is from genome assembly GCA_964506505.1 of uncultured Syntrophomonadaceae bacterium. Lineage (GTDB taxonomy): Bacteria > Bacillota > Dethiobacteria > DTU022 > DTU022 > M55B129. The sequence continues at coordinate 2,913 of CAZDKY010000053.1, read as the reverse complement.
TAGTAGATGATATTATCCGGATCGTCAGAGAAGGGTTGTCCTGTTCGGGAAACGGGTGATTTGATTGTTATACGCTTTTGGGCGGTTAATCTTTGCCATATACTTGAAAATATTTTTTCGCTTACATGTTCATGGCAGAGAACACATTCCCGTGCGCAGGCCTTTCATTATCTGCGCCAATCATATTAAATGGCTTGATCCGGCCACGGTTGCCGTAGCCATACCAGCGACGATTAAGATTTATTTTATGGCGAAAAAAGAACTGTTCAGCAATATTGTGTTCAGTTATATTTTGAATAAGGTCGGAGCGTTTCCGGTTAATCGGCAGGATGCAGATTATGCTGCATTTCGAAGGGCATTTCAATTGTTAAGGCACGGCAAAGTTTTAGGGCTCTTTCCGGAAGGAACGCGCAGTAAAGATGGGAAATTGCAGAAAGCATACGGTGGAGCGGCATTCATCGCTGTACGAAGCGGAGCGCCAATACTGCCTGTGGCTATTATGGGGCCTTACCGTTTTTTCAAACCAGTGCACGTTTACATCGGTTCTCCATTTGTTCTGCCCCCCCTGATTTATGAGCAGAAAGAAGATAAAAAAATGATGCTCGAAGAGATGAGCCGTGAGATAATGAATAATATAAGAGATCTGCTGCCCTACCAGGGGGTGTTAGACAGTAGAGAGAAGGAAATGAATTGATAAAGGAGTATTTAATTCTGTGCAGGTAATTATGGCTAAAAGAGCCGGATTTTGTTCCGGAGTCAAACGGGCTGTAAACCGGCTGCTGGAAGAATCCGCCGGATTTGAAAAGGTAAATACACTTGGGCCGCTGGTTCATAACGACGATGTAGTTAATTACCTGAAACGTTATTCCATCGAAGTCATTGAGCAGCCGGAAGAGGCTGATGGAGCTTTTGTGGCAGTGCGTACTCATGGTGTTCCTCCGTCGATGCTCAGTAATTTAAAGGAGAGAGGCGCTGTCATTATTGATTTAACCTGTCCGCGTGTCAGCAAAGTTCAGCAAATCGCGGCAGGTCTTTTTAGCAGCGGGAAACAGGTTTTGATTTTTGGCAACCGGGATCATCCCGAGGTCAGGGGACTTGTGGGGTGGGCAGGGGAAAAGGCAATTGTTGTTACCTCTACCGATGAGCTGGCGGATCTTTCATTTGAACAATCGGTAGCCTTAATTGCTCAGACGACTGCCGATCCAGGACAGTATGAAGAAATTAAGAAAGCTTTCAGGGAGAAGTTTCCCGAGGGGGAAGTTTTTCAAACCATATGCCCGGAAACAGGGCTCAGGCAAAAAGAAGTTGTCAATCTGGCACAAAGGGTCGAAGCGCTAATTGTTGTTGGCAGCAAGTCAAGTGCGAACACAAAAGCCCTTTTTGATTGCTGCCGGCAGTTAAAGCCATCCTGCCGGGTAACAAATGCAGGGGAGTTGGATTGGTCTTTTTTACAGGAGTTTAAAACGGTTGGTGTAACCGCCGGAGCTTCGACTCCCCCCTGGACGATTAAGGAGGTCGTGGAGAGTATGGAAAATGAGAATTTGGATGTACAGCAGAATGAAGAGCAGTTTGATTTTACCGGCGATGTCAAGGTGCCCCAGGTCGGCGAACAGGTCAGTGGAAAAGTGGCCCGGGTAACGGCGGAAGAGGTTTATGTCGATATTGGGGCCAAAACAGAAGCGATACTTCCCGTAGAAGAGGTGCATCTCGAGAAAGATAAGGAATTAACAGAACTGTTTGCACCTGAAGATGACATCGAGGTGACCGTTCTGGAAATTGATGAACAGGAAGGAAAGGTCGTCGTTTCCCATAAAAGACTGGCCAGGGAGAAACGTCTGAAAGAAATAGAACTGGCTATGGATGATGATCTGATCATGGAAGGCCGGGTCAAGCAGGTAGTGCAGGCCGGCATGGTTATCGATCTTGGTGCAGGGGTGGAAGGTTTCATGCCCGGTTCCCTGGTCGATGTCCGCTTCATTCCTGATTTCCAGGAATTTAAAGACGAGCAGGTTCAATTTAAGGTTTTGGAATTTGATCGTGATAAAGGTAAATTAATCCTTACGAGAAAAAAAATTATCGAAGAAGAAAATGCACTTAAACGGGAAGATATCTTGCAGTCTCTGGAAGTAGGTTCAACGATCAAGGGTGTGGTAAAGCGGCTGACCAATTTCGGTGCTTTCGTGGATATAGGTGGTATTGACGGATTGGTTCATATTTCAGAGCTTTCCTGGGAAAGGGTAGGTCATCCCAGTGAAGTGCTGAAGGTGAGCGATGAAATTGAAGTCAAGGTTCTCGAAGTAATACCAGAAAAGGAAAGAATTAGCCTCAGTATCAGAAAAACGCAGCCAGACCCGTGGACCAGGGCTGTTCAGGAACTTGAAGGTGGACAGCTTATTACCGGGAAGGTAACCCGCCTGGTAAATTTTGGGGCTTTTATTGAATTACGTCCCGGTGTTGAAGGATTGGCTCACATTTCTCAACTTGCTGATTATCATGTTCAGCATCCATCTGAGATTTTAAAAGAAGGAGAAGAGGTTGAGGTAAAAATCCTTGAAATAAAACCAAAGGCTAAACGGATAAGCCTGAGTGTTAAAGAAGCCCGCGGTGTAACTGCTGTCTCCACAGAGGCTGTGGTAAATGGTGCAGAAAATGGACAGGTCACACTCGGTGATGTTTTTGGTGAAATGTTCGACAATGAGGATTTCTCAAATGCCGGGAAAATCGCAGAAGAAGAAGTGAAACAGGAGCCTTCAGAAGAAAAGCCTGATAAGGCGGAAAAAGATTCTTCGGAGAATGAAGATAAGATAGAATCTGCTGCCATAGAAGATGAAGAAGCCCCTGTTGGCGAAGACGGTAAAATTGAAGAAGCAGCACTTATTGAGGAAAAAGATGAGGAAGAAAGTTCTGAAGAAC
>CAZDKY010000052.1:0-11642 GCA_964506505.1 uncultured Syntrophomonadaceae bacterium | reverse complement strand
CCAGGGCCTTCGTATATATTTTCAATACCGTTCATTCAGCATGGGGGTTAATTTAAGCTTAGACACCGTAGGGGAAAAGTAGCAGGCCGCATAGTGCTCCCACTGCCAGTAAATACAATGGGTTAACCCTCCTCAGCAGGCTGGCGGCCAGCAATATCAGAAAAATAAGGATGGTAGTCAGGTCGATAATTGCCGATTGGCCAAGCGTAAAGGCGGCTACCAGGATTAAGGCAACCAGAGCGGAGCGTAAACCGTTTAAAAAGCTTCCGGCCGCCGGCTCCTGGATTAGTTTAAACAGAAAACGGGAAAAGATCATCAGCAGAATGAGGGAAGGAGTGATTACCCCCAGGGTGGCGGTTAAGGCCCCGGCAATTCCGGCCAACCGGTAACCGATAAAGGTTGCCGCATTCACGGATACAGGACCGGGTGTTATTTCGGCAATGGCAATAATATCGATAAATTCAGCTGTGCTAAGCCATCCGTGGCCGTTGATAATTTCCGTCTTCATCAGGGGTATCATGGCGTAACCGCCGCCGATAGTGAAGAGGCCGATCTTCAGAAAGGTCCAGTAAAGAGTCAGTATAATGATAGTCATCAGTCGCATTTCCCCCCCCGACAGAAGAACAGGCCGGCCAGACCACCGGCCAGCAGGGCCAGGATTGGATGAAGGCCGGTCATGATTATAATGAGCAGCAGGATGGCGCACAGAATAATTCCGTTTAAACCGGATAGAATTTCTTTGCCCATTTTCAGGGCTATGGCCGTAATCAAGGCCACAACCGCCGGGCGGAGGCCATAAAAAATAGCCTGGACGTACACATTATTTTCAAGAAGGGGGTAAAAATATGCAGCGATTAAGAGTAAAATAATTACTGAAGGGGCGGTGACGCCGAAAGCGGCTACCAGACCGCCAATGTTGCCACGGATGCGGATACCGATCTGGATGGCAGTGTTCAGGGCGATCTGGCCGGGCATACTCTGAGTAATGATCAAAAAATCGGAGAAAGTTTGCTCATCTACCCAGTGCCGTTTTTCCACCACTTCCCGTTGAAAAATGGGCAACATGGCATATCCGCCTCCGAAAGTAAAAGCGCCTACCTTTAGAAAAGCAAGCAGAATAACCCATAAAGATTCCGTGGTTTCACCTTCAGCCATCTTCGGCGGCAAATGTTTTACCTCGCTTTCTTTAAACGGTTATTAATCAGCAGTCAAATTACTTCTGCAGTTTTAACGGTAGCATTATTTAATCAATCAAATTTCCTGTCTGAGAGCTTTGATGGTTTTGCTCTGATACAGTAAAAGGATAAAATTTCTACCGAGTGCTGTGATCACTATTGACCATTGCGGCCAGGATGATTATTGCTCCTTTGACGATCCTTTTCCAGTTCCTCAAAAACCCGCATTACCGTCTGCAGGGAAACCACCAGATTTTCCCTTTCATCCGGGCTGAGCCGCCGGGCCAAATTGTTAAATCGGTAGGACCGTCGTTCAAAAACCAGCTTTGATAGCTGGCGTCCGTAATTAGTAAGTGTAACCCGGACTAACCGGCGGTCTTTATCGTCACCTCTCCGCTTTACCAGGTTCAAATTGACCAGCCGGTTGACAAGGCGCGTAGCGGCGCTCTCGGCCAGATAGATCTCGGAACTTAATTCTCCCATGGTCAGGTTATCGTTGAAATAGATAACCAAAAGAGCATTGATCTGTCCCGGTGTAATCCCGAGTCCGGTCAGCTCCCGGTTTTCCTCGGTGCTGAGATAGTGCATAAGTTTGGGAAAGATGGCCTGGATAGCGGCAGTAAACTTACTGGCGTCGCGGTATTCGCTGTTCATTATTCCCGATCCTCGTTTCCCGGCCTTTCCGGAGCGGCAGTCAAACCTGTTTATAGGTTAGGGTAAATCCCTTGTGCTGTCAAGTAAAACCGGTCTTTCCCGGGGATAGGCATTTTAAGATTTAAGCTTTATTAATTTTCTAAATCATATCTTTTGTGTCGGCAATTGTTCAAAGCTGTTCTATTTGATATAATTTTTATAGAATTAAATGATCAGGCCGGAACACAGACGACTTCTCTACCGGACCAGTCGGTGTTGTCGGGCTAAAGGTTGGTGGTTATCATGCTTAAGCTTATCGGTATTGCACCTCATCCCGCAATTATTATTCCGGCCATCGGACGCAGTGAACTGTCCAAAGTTAAAGACACTGTTGAAGGAATGCGTTCCCTGGCTGCCCGCTTCAGGGAAGCGAAGCCTGAACTGCTGATTATAATTACCCCTCATGGCCAGGTGCTGAGAGAAGGGCCGGCAGTATCAACTCAGGCCAAACTACATGGAGATTTCAGCCAGTTCGGTTTTCCAGACATCAAGTTAAGATTTGAAACAGACAAACAATTTGTTGAACTGCTGAAAGAAGAAACGGCCCGGGAACCACTGAAACCTGTTTTTCTTGAAGATCGTTATTCCCGTTTCAGCAACAGGTATGAACTGGATCACGGAGCGATGGTTCCTCTTTATTTCCTTCAGGAAGCAGGCCTGGATATTTCAGGACTTCACATGACCTTTGGTTATAATCCCTATCGTGACCTCTATCGCTTTGGGGCTGCTTTAAGAAGAGCAGTTGAACGGAGAGGGTTACCTGCCGCCGTCCTGGCCAGCGGTGACCTTTCTCACCGCTTGATACCGGGAGCTCCGGCCGGTTTTTCACCGCGCGGCGCCGAGTTTGACCAAAAACTGGTTGAATACATCCGTGATAAAAAAGTGGATGAGCTGCTTTCTTTTGAACCCGAACTGGTTGATGAAGCTGGTGAATGCGGTCTCCGCTCATTTATCATAGCCCTGGGTATGATCGCCGGATCTGATTACAAAACGGAAATTTTTTCCTACGAAGGGCCCTTTGGTGTGGGTTACCTGGTAGCAGCCCTTCATCCTCCCAGGGGTGATCATTTTACCCTGGAGGGTGAGGGGAAAAAGGAAAAAGCTTCCGGAAACCCGGATTTTCATCCGCCAGGCCTCGCTCGCAGCGTCCTGCAGCATTATCTCGATAAGGGTACAATGCCGGAACTGCCGCAGCCTTTGCTTCCCGAGTACGAAGAGCGTGCCGGTGCTTTTGTTTCCCTGAAAAAAGAGGGCAGGCTGCGGGGTTGTATCGGGACGATCGAACCGGCCCACCGAAATCTGGCCGAAGAAATAGCGGCTAACGCAGTGAGCGCGGCAATCAGGGATCCTCGTTTCCCCCCGGTGCGAAAGGAAGAATTGCCTGAGATAAGCATATCAGTTGATATTCTCAGCCTGCAGGAACGAATCAGAAACAAGGCCGATTTAGACCCGAAAAAATACGGTGTAGTAGTACGAAGCGGTTCAAGAACCGGACTCCTTCTGCCCGATCTCGAGGGAGTTGATACGGTGGAAGAGCAGCTTGACATTGCCCGCCGTAAAGCCGGTATATTACCTGGAGAGCCGGTCGAGCTGTATCGTTTTCAAGTCACCCGCTATGGCGAAAAATAAACCCGGGAGTCGATCCTGATGCATGAAGCACTTTTTTATGAAAACGAAGGAGAGAAAATCCGTTGCCTGCTTTGTCCCCGGCTTTGTTTGCTGACTGAAGGGCAGACTGGCAGCTGCGGTGTGCGAGAGGTCAGGGAAGGTAAACTTTATACGACCAATTACGGCCTGGTGGCCGCTGCCAACTGGGATCCCATTGAGAAAAAACCTCTTTATCATTTTCTACCCGGAAGCAGGATCCTATCCATAGGTACACTGGGGTGCAATCTTTTCTGTTCTTTTTGCCAGAACTGGTCCCTGGCCAGGGGCCGACCGGCAGAGGACGAGTCAGCGGCAGAACGGTTGACCCCTGAAGATATTCTGCAAATGCTTGACAGCAAGGGGGGATCTGCGGAGACGCCGGGAGTGGCTTATACTTACAATGAACCGACTATCTGGTACGAATTTGTTTTTGATACTGCTCGTTTGCTGCATGAAAAGGGTTATAAAAATGTGCTGGTAACAAACGGGTATATCAATCCCGAACCACTGGAAAAACTTTTGCCCTATATCGATGCTCTGAATATTGACGTAAAAGCCTTTACCGATTCTTTTTATCGGGAATACTGTCATGGAACCAGGGATCCGGTTATAAAAACTGTAGAAAGAGCGCTTAAATCAGCCCATGTAGAGACCACCTGCCTGCTAATCCCTACCCTCAATGACGGGATGGAGGAACAGGAAGAGCTGGCCTGCTGGCTCGGGGGGTTAAGTCCTGACGTGGTACTTCACTATTCGCGTTATTTTCCGCAGTACAAACTTGATTTGCCTCCCACTCCGGAGAAAACCTTGATAGAATCGCGAAAAATGGCCTTGAACTACCTGCGTTATGTTTATCTCGGCAATGTTGATCTGCCCGGAGCCTCCGATACGATTTGTCCGCATTGTGGTAATCTGCTTGTAGAAAGGCACGGTTACGGTGTTCGCCTCCCCGGCCTTGTGGAAAACCGCTGTAGCAAATGCGGCAATGTGATCAGTATAGTAATTCCTCATAGATGAGAAGGTTTAACTCATCCGGCTATTTTAATGGTTTTGGACAGGTCAGTTGAATTCGCATTTCTTTTTTACTACTGCAGGTATTTATCCCGCCGGGAGCGAATATTTGTTTCATATAAGGGAAAAAGAGGGTAAGCTTCGGGTGCCTATCCGTTAATTAACAGAAGAGGGATCAACAGAAAAGTGGCCATCTGGGAAAGAATCGTAGCGGCGATTTTACAACTCAATTTTCAATGGCATGATCTGATTGATATTGCGATCATGGCCTATGTTTTCTACCGCCTTATTCTAATTATCCGCGGTACCAGGGCTGAACAACTTATCAAGGGACTTTTTCTCCTTCTTTTAGCGATGGTAGTGAGCGACCAGGCTGGCCTCGATACACTGCACTGGACTTTGCGTCAAACCATGACCGTCGGTTTGATCGCCATCCCCATTGTTTTCCAGCCTGAACTGCGGAGAGCCCTCGAACAGCTGGGGCGTGGTAAAATTTTTAAATCCACTTACTTCAGCTGGAGTTCTCAGGATTTTGAAAAGATGCTTGATGAGTTGACCAAGGCTATACCGGTCCTGGTCAAAAAGCGGATTGGAACCCTCATTGTCCTGGAACGGCGAACCGGTCTCAAAGACTGGGTGGAGACCGGTATTCCCGTTGAAGGGATAGTTACGGCTGAGCTGTTGATTAACATCTTTTTTCCCCGCAGCCCCCTGCACGACGGGGCGGTAATCATTCAAGGTAACCAGATCGTTGCCGCCGGCTGCTATTTACCCCTGACTGAAGATCCCGACCTGAGTAAGGAGCTGGGCACCAGGCACCGTGCCGGCATCGGCATTACCGAGCATTCCGATGCGGTTTCCATTATCGTATCTGAAGAGACCGGCATTGTTTCCATTGCTCACGATGGGGTGCTGACCCGTTATCTTGACGAGAAAAAACTGCGAGCCCTGCTGAGAGAGCTCTGTTCGCCCGAGCGCAGTGAAGGGTTCAGTTTTCTTTCCTGGAGGAGCAATAAGTAATCATGGACAGCATTTTACGTAGTACTAATTTTGCCCGGGTTTTGGCCATCATCCTGGCTGTTATTCTCTGGCTTTTCGTAACCGGGGATAAGATTACCCGGACTACCCCCTCCCGCAAGGTATGGCAGGATGTTCCCCTGCGGGTGGAAAACCTTGATCAAGATTATGTGATCACAGATATTCCTACTTCTGTTGATCTGACCCTCGAAGGCCTGCCAGATGATTTTGAGGATCTTACTATACATGAACTGGATGCCTATGTTGACCTGACCGGAAAGGAGCCTGGTACCCACCTGGTGCGGGTTCAGGGGAGACCGCCTCGGGGTCTTAACCTGGTAATGTTAGAACCGGAGCAAGTCAGGGTGTCCATCGAGGTGTACCACAGTGATGATTTCCCCGTCGAGGTAGAATTTCTTGGCGAACCGGCCGAAGGCTGGGAACTGGCAGACTGGGTGATTGATCCCGAAAGTTTATTTATAGGTGCCCCCGAATCAATCTTTGAACAGGTGGACACGATCATTCTTTATGTAGATCTTACCGGTATGAGATCCGTGGAAAGGATAAACCTCACCCCGCTGGTTTTTGATGAGGACGGTAATCCCGTAACAGGCCTGGTCATTGATCCGTTAGAAGTTGCTGTCAGGTTGGTGTTGGAGAGAATCCCGGAACAGGTTGTCGAAGAAGAAGTTGAAGAAGAAAAAGAAGCAGAGGCAGAAACAGAATCAGGAAACTAATGGCCTGCAGGAAGGGAAACGCCCCTCAGCGGGCGTTATTTTTATGTTATAGTATCTTTTGGAGGTGTTTCAATGGGGAAGCTGTTTGGAACTGACGGAATCAGGGGAGTAGCCAACCGTGACCTGACCCCGGAACTGGCTTTTAAAATCGGCCGCATCGCGGCATGGCTTCTTGGACGTGAAATTCAGAGTCCCACTTTTATCATAGGCAGAGATACACGTCTTTCGGGGCCGATGCTCGAAGGGGCCCTGGCTGCCGGTATTAATTCAGCGGGGGGGGCAGTAAGGCTGCTGGGGATAGTGTCAACCCCGGCGGTAGCTTACCTGACGAAGGAGTTAAAAGCGTCGGCCGGAGTGGTTATCTCGGCGTCCCATAACCCTATTGAAGATAACGGGTTGAAAATTTTTAACAGTTCCGGTTTTAAATTGTCTGATGCTCTTGAAGCTGAAATCGAAAGTATTTATTTCGGGGATAGTGACCAGATGCCCCGTCCTGAAGGAGCAGAGCTGGGCCGATCTTTCAGTGATGGCGAAGCTTTACGGCAGTACCTGAATCATCTGAGGGCTGCCGGTTCATCTTTGTCCGGTTTAAGGCTGGTTGTCGACTGTGCCCATGGGGGCGCCTGTTGCCTGGCGGGCGAGATCTTTGAAGAACTGGGAGCTACCGTTAAGATGCTTCATAACGATCCTGACGGCAGCAGGATTAATGTTCACTGCGGGGCTACCGATACGACGGAGCTGCAGCAGGAAGTCACGGCTTTCAATGCCCTGGCAGGACTGGCTTTTGACGGGGATGCCGACCGGCTCATTGCCGTGGATGAAAAGGGCTGTGAAGTGGACGGTGATGCTGTAATGTCCATATGTGCAATAAATCTGGTTGCTAAAGAGCAACTTAAAAAAAACACCCTGGTAACCACGGTCATGAGCAATGGCGGACTTGAAATACTGGGTAAAAAATATGGTTTTAAGGTAATACGCACCGCGGTGGGCGACCGCTATGTCCTCGAAAAAATGCTTGCCGGAGGTTATAATATCGGAGGAGAGCAGTCCGGGCATATCATCTTTTCCGATTACGCTACTACCGGAGACGGGTTGCTGACTGCCCTGCAGCTGCTGAAAGTTATACAGGCCGAACAGCGCTCCCTGTCGGAACTGGCTTCCCGCCTGGAACGGCTGCCCCAGGTCCTTGTCAACCAGCGTGTAACTTCTAAGGAAGGATGGTCCGAGAACGAAAGAATTTCCAGCGCTATTAAAGAAATCGAAGAAAAACTTGGCAGCCATGGGCGTGTTCTGGTCCGCCCGTCGGGAACAGAGCCAAAAATCAGGATCATGCTTGAAGCGCCGCTGCAGAAGGATAAGTTGGAGCAATATGCTCGTTCCCTGGCGGAAATTATAGCCCGCGAACAATCCTGATCTTTTCTGTGCTGTACCGACAGAATAGTTGCCCGCAACCAGTAAAGATTGCCTCAAGCAACCTTTTGAGATATTTATTTTATTTGTGAACATTTCCGGGTTATTTATGGATGGAGGTTTATATATGTGCGGTATAGTGGGATATACGGGAACCGGGAAAGCCGATTCTATCATTATAGAAGGATTAAAGAAGCTGGAGTACCGCGGTTACGATTCAGCCGGCCTGGCCCTGCAGAATGATGGCAAAGTGGTAATAATCAAAACAGCCGGTACGGTTGCCGCTCTTGAAAAAATATACAGAGGCAATTGCCTGACAGCAAAAACCGGCATCGGTCACACCAGGTGGGCTACCCACGGCCGCCCGACCGATGTTAATGCCCATCCGCACGGAGGCTGTTCCGATGATCTGGCTGTCGTGCATAACGGGATCATTGAAAATTACAAATTGCTGCGCAGCCGGCTAATCGAAGAAAAGGACCACCAGTTTCGGTCGGAAACAGACAGCGAGGTGCTGGCTCACCTGATCGAGGAATACTATGAAGGGGATCTCCTTGCGGCCCTGCGCCGGGCGATAGGCGAAGTTAAAGGTTCCTATGCCCTGGCGGCTATTTCCGCCCGGGAGCCGGGACGAATTGTCTGTGTTCGCCGGGACAGCCCGTTGGTAATCGGACTGGGAAAAAGTGAAAACCTGGTTGCCTCTGATATTCCTGCCATCCTCAATCGTACCCGCCGAATCATGGTCCTTGAAGACGGCGAGTTTGCCTCCATTACAGCTGAAAAGGTAGAGATATATGATGCTGGTGGCAAGCCGGTAGAACGGGAAATCCTGGAGATAAACTGGGATCTGGAAGCGGCGGAAAAAGGCGGTTTTGCTCACTTCATGCTGAAAGAGATTATGGAGCAACCGGTTGCCGTGCGGGAAACTCTTCGCCAGAGGATCGACCTGCCTTCCGGTAAGATAGATTTAAGCGAACTGGCAATGGATAGCGGGGAAATATCCCGGTTGAAAAAAATTCATATTGTGGCCTGTGGGACGGCATATCACGCCGGGCTCCTGGGCCGTGAAATTATTGAAAATATCGCCGGAATTCCTGTTGAGGTTGAAGTTGCTTCCGAATTTCGCTACCGCCGGCCGTTACTGGCTGAAGATCACCTTGTCATAGTGATCAGCCAGTCAGGTGAAACTGCCGATACCCTGGCTGCCCTGCGCCTGGCTCGTTCGCGAAAAGTAAAAGTTCTGGCGGTGACCAACGTGGTTGGTAGCACGGTAGCCCGTGAAGCGGACCGGGTCCTTTTTACCTGGGCCGGGCCGGAGATTGCCGTTGCTTCAACCAAGGCTTATCTGACCCAGCTGGTTGCTTTGTACCTGCTCGCTCTTTACCTTGGGCAGGTGCGGGGAGATGTCGATCCGGCCCTTGCTTTAGATTTGGTCAAGGGGCTGCTTGAACTGCCGACCCAGCTGGAAAAGTTGCTTGCCAATGAGAAGCTGGAAAAATTGCGGGCTTACAGTAATCACCTGGCCCGCTGGGATAACGCCTTTTTTATCGGTCGTAGCCTTGATTACCCGGTGGCCAGAGAGGGAGCTCTTAAGCTGAAAGAGATTTCCTATATCCATGCAGAAGCTTATGCTGCCGGGGAACTGAAACACGGCCCCCTGGCCCTGATTGATGAAGGTGTACCGGTAATTGCCCTGGTTACCCAAAAAGTGGTGCTTGAAAAAAGCCTGAGCAACATCCAGGAAGTGAAAACCCGCGGCGGAGCCGTGTTCATTATTACCCGGGAAGATTTTGGCGATCTGATCCGGCAGGAAGATACAGTTTTTACCCTGCCCCCGGTCGGTGACCTGCTGGCTCCAATTCTGAGCGTAGTGCCGACTCAGCTGATGGCATATTATACCGCCCTTGCCCGCGGCAGTTCTGTTGATAAACCGCGCAATCTGGCTAAGAGCGTTACTGTTGAATAAATTGCATATGACCATGAATGGAGGATCTGCTCTATATCTGCTCTGAAACTATTAATGGCCAGTAAAAAGGGCTCCATCAGCCTTCACCTGCTGGCCTGGCTGCTTTTCTTGATCTGCGGGATCATTTATATTGCCGCTTCTATCAGGGATCGTGATCCGCTGATGATTGCCGGCAGTATCTGTTTTATCGTTGCTGTCATTCTGTTTCTTATTCCGGAACGGAAATTGTGATCAACTAACATGAGTAATAGTTCATCGACAAGCATGTTTTAAAAGCCGGTCAGATCGAAGAATATTGGAAATCCTGTAAGAGAACATATTTACCCTGTTACAAAGGAGACTTTCGATGACTGAAAAAAACGGGACTGAATTTAAATCGAACTTTATTTACACGATGATCAAAGAAGATCTGGGAAAAGGCCTGCTTGGTGACAAGCCGATTCACACCCGGTTCCCCCCCGAGCCGAATGGCTACCTGCATATCGGTCATGCCAAGGCCATTCTTCTAAATTATGCCATTGCCCGGGATTTCAATGGTAAGTTCAACCTTCGTTTTGATGATACCAATCCGATTAAAGAGGAGCAGGAATTTGTCGATTCCATTATTGCCGATATTCGCTGGCTCGGGGCTGATTGGGAAGAGAGGCTCTTTTTCTCCTCCGACTATTTTGAAATCAAGTATGAATTTGCCCTGCGCCTGGTCAAGGCCGAGCGGGCTTATGTCTGTGATTTGAACCAGGAGGAGATCAGGCAATACCGTGGTACTCTCACCGAGCCCGGCGTTGAAAGTCCGTACCGGGACCGCCCTGTGGAGGAAAACCTTGATCTTTTCAAACGAATGCGAGATGGTGAATTTCCCACCGGCAGCCGGGTCCTGCGGGCCAAGATCGATATGGCTTCCGGCAATTTGAATATGCGCGATCCTGTTCTTTACCGCATTCTTCATGCTTCCCACCACCGCACGGGAGATAAATGGTCCATCTATCCCATGTACGATTTTGACCACCCTTTCTCCGACGCCCTGGAAGGGATTACCCACTCTCTTTGCTCAATTGAATATACCGATCACCGCCCACTCTACGACTGGATAGTTGAGAATGCTGTAGAACTGATGCCTGAAGTGGTAAAGTTCCATTCTCACCAGACCGAATTTGCCCGTCTCAATATGACCTATACAGTGATGAGTAAGCGCAAACTGCGCCGCCTTGTGGAGGAAGGGCATGTTGACGGTTGGGACGATCCCCGCATGCCCACAATCGCCGGCCTGCGCCGCCGCGGTGTAACTGCGGAAGCAATCGCTGATTTTCAGGAACGTGTTGGCGTGTCGAGAGCGGAGAGTACAGTGGATCTGGCTTTGCTGGACCACTGTATCCGCCAGAAGCTTGAAACAAAAGCACCCCGCCGGATGGTCGTCCTCAACCCGCTGAAAGTGGTTATTACCAATTGGACGGCAGGAAAAACCGAGAATGTCAAAATGGAAAACATCCCTGGAGATGAAAGCGCCGGTTATCGAGAAGTCCCCTTTAGCGGAGAAATTTATATTGAGCGTGACGATTTCATGGAAGATCCGCCGAAAAAATTTTTTCGTCTGGCCCCGGGCCGGGAAGTTCGCCTGAAAAGCGCCTATATTATCCGCTGTGAAGAAGTGATCAAAGACGGCGACGGTAATGTAACCGAGCTGCGCTGCGCATATGATTTACTGAGCAAAAGCGGCAGCGACCGGAGCGGCAAAAAAGTGAAAGGGGTTATCCACTGGGTCTCGATTGAACATGCCGCCCCTGTTACGGTCAATCTGTATGATAACCTCTTTGTCGTGGAAAACCCGGAAGAAGATGATGAAAAGGATTTTATCAGCCATATCAATCCGCAATCGCTGATTATTTGCCGTAATGTCCCCGCTGAACCATCCATCCTGGAGGCGACCCCGGGTAACCGTTACCAGTTTTTGCGCAAGGGCTACTTCTATCTTGAGCCACAATCTTCCCG
>CAZDKY010000051.1:0-13395 GCA_964506505.1 uncultured Syntrophomonadaceae bacterium | reverse complement strand
CCTCATGAAATAAAAGATATTCTCTATTTTTTGCACCGCTATCTTGATGTTAATGTTGCTTATTTCCCAGCGCAGAAAAAGCCCTTTTTCGCACCGCACGTTTCGAGCTTAGACCAAAAATTAGCAATAGAAGCATTCAATAAGATGCGAAGTAAATCAGTCTATTCGATGCAAAAAGACTCAATGAGCCTTGCCTACAGGGAAGTCAAAATCTGCAAACAAGATATGGCTTGCCTGCTAATCTTTAGTAATCAACGTCAGCTAAATACATTCGAGTATCTCATTCTTGACAAATGCACCATTGGTTTAGCCCAGGAATATTTTAGCAATATATATATTCAGGAAAGAGAACGTCAAAGCAGAGAACGCTGGGTGGGCAATTGGTTAAAAGGACAACTGAACGCCCAGGAAATACTTCAAAAGCTGCAAGAACTTGATCCATTCATCCAACCATCAGGTTGTGTAATTTGCCTTGTAAACTTTTCCGTATCGAAACCAAGACCAAAAATCCACGAAGAGCATATGTTAAAAGTAATAAGCATAATGAGATCTTTTCTAGAAAAGCAAGGGTTTTATTTATTAAGCAAAATAGAACAGCAATCAATTATATTTATATTGCTCGATAAACTAGACGATCTCTCATGGAAAACAAGGCTGACCAACTCCCTTGGGCAACTCGACAAGATCCTTTCCTTCAAAAGCTACCAAAACTTCACCGGTGATATTTCTTTCAGCGTTGGGAAGATGTATACAGGACTCGATCAATTGCAACTCAGCTTGGAGAACGCCAAGGAAACCCTATATGTTCAACAAAAAACAAAAAACTCAACCATGCTGTTTTTTGATGAATTGCACATTTATCGGATAATTGTCTCCCTTGAAAAAGTCGGTGCGCTTGAGAACTTCGTTTCGGACTATTTAAAACCTGTTTTAAAAGATCGTAACGAACCAGATAATCGTTTAATAAAAACCCTGATTGCTCTTCGTGACAGTCATTACAACAAAAATAAATCTGCTAAATACCTATCTATTTCAAGACAATCTCTATATGAGAGGGTTGACGTTTTGGAAGGCCTGCTGGGAAAAGATTTTACATCATCAACGCAAAAGCGGATCTGCCTTGAAACAGCACTCTACGGCTTGGAATATTTAAACAGCAAGGACTTCCTTAACAACCCCAAAAACCTTTAAAATATGCGGCCGGGCAAGGTTGTATGAATTTGGCAGGTGGAACTCCCACCTGGCAAGGTTTAGCCGAGTCACCATATGTATGAGCAAAAACGCACAGCGTGGAAAACCGCATCACCAGCATCAGCCAGCTCCATATCAGGCCGATCGTCAGATTACATAAGTCTGTTGCCAATTTTGAGTTCGGAGCTAAGCTGGCTATCAACATAGTAAAAGACCTTGCTTACCTGCAGTTGAGCATGGCGGGATTGCATCGCAAATCTCGTTTAAGCTGCATGAAATTTTATGAAAAAACAGAGATTAAGCCGAGGGAATACTGCATGATTAATACAGCATCGCGAATATCGACCAGACTATCACCATTAACATCGGCATTTTCCAGCCGATCATCGTTCAGAAATTCGACATTAAGGATGTGGCGCATAGCCAGGGAGGCATCAATAACATTGATTATACCGTCGCCACTGATATCTCCGGGTAGAGACATAGGCTCAGGTTCAGACTCGGCATCTGTATCGGACGTTCCACCGGGATCGGGCTGCGGACCAGAACTGGAATCCGGAACGGGGTCGGGCGGCTGATCCGGGGGGGCTGCCGATTCCAGGTATTCTTCAGCCAGCCAGCCGTGCTTGATCTCTCCCTCAAGCTCCAGGGATCCATACCACCAGTAGTAATAAGCAGTTGAGCTGCCCGGTTTGGAGGCATAAATACCATTGGCGGAGTGATCTTTGATATCGATAATGGTCCCCCTATCCAGAAGGACAGAAGGCTGATTAACCCCTTCCAGACGGAAGTTGAGACTGCCGACAGTGGTGCGCACTTTTTCTCCGGGAGAAAACACCGCCGACCGGGGAGGCCCGGGCGGCACAATGATAAAAGACGTGGGCCATTTTTCCTCATCTGATCTGATGGTGTATGTTTTGTAAGCACTGCCGCTGCTGCTTGAATCGGAAACAATTATTGATCCATCTTCCAAAACTTTTTCCACTACAGCCACATGGCCGAGGACACTACCGTAGAAAACACCGCTTTCCCAGAAGGCAATGGAAGCCTCGGCAGGAACATCACTGACCACAGCCCCCCTGGCTGCACTATCCGCCCAGGTACAGGCGTTGTAGCGCATACTGTCCAGAGCATACTTGCAGTAACCCAGCTGCATCATCCGCCCATGGGCATACCAGGTGCAATTGTTTCCCTTGTTCGGGAAGGGATTAAGCACAGTGTACTCGGGGAGATAGGACCAGCGTTCAAATTCTTCCCTGGTCATAATTTTAGATTCGGCTCCGGCAGAGCCTGCCATAAATATAATCAGCAGTGTCACAGTAGCTATTATGCCGGCTTTTTTCTCATCGAAATAATCACCTTCCCGGGCACCTGTATGTCTTTCAACAAATACTATTTGATCCAGCACTTCCTGTAAATTAATTTATCAGATATTTATATACTATTATACACAAATTTTACAATACTGAATCAAAAATTACAAATACTTTTTCTCCGGGAAAGTTGAAGGGCCCGTTCGGGAAAAGGCAAAGCTGTTAAAGATTTTACAGAAAATACCTTCTTGTGAAAAGGTGGGGAGAACACAGGTGATGCAACCGTCTTAAGACGGCTGCATCACTCCGAAAAATACCAGCCAGGCAAGAACGCTCTTGGCCACCAGGCTCAGAATTATATAACTTCTTTCGCCATAAAGGTAATCAGACCATCTGCCAATTTTATTATACTGCAGGATCATATTGATGGGGAAAAGGTTGAAGAAAATAAAATAGGAACCTATAATCGCGTAAACAAACCACGGCACCTCCGCCGGGTTCGCATTTCCGAGAGCATGCATGATAATGACAACCCAGGGCCCGATACCGGCTATACTACCAAAGACAAAGGGCGACCAGTCCGTTTTTTCAGTATACTGGTTGATTTTTTCCATCATCAACCCGAAAAGATTCATCGAAGCATTGAGAACAAATATGGCAATCAGCGCCCCGATATCGTAAACACCAAATAGCATGGCGATCAGAATGATCATCAGTGAAGAACTAAGTGCGTATTCGTACCAGCGAAAAACATTAATTCCTTTCTCCAGACCGCGGTTATAAATTTGATTGATTTTCGGCATGACAATAATAAAATGGGCCAGAGCTGAAAGAAAAAGAAAGAACGACACAAACATTGCAAAAGGGACTTCCCCAATTTGCTCCGGCCTGGTTACCAGTCGCATAAGGTCTGTATTAAACTCCAAAAAATAGGACCACACCGGTGTTTTGAAAGCCTTTATTTTATCAATCGTTAAAGCAAAAGTAAGCATTGCAGCACCCTGAACCAGGTGTAATAAGCCCATGCCCAGGTTAAATTTTCTGAGGTAATCAAAACCTATTCGTTTCATTTTACCCTGTTTTTTTTTGTTTTCCAGTTTATCTATCTTTTGCTTTAATTCCCATGTCGATTTTTCCACTTCCGCGCACTTGTCAATTTGACCTGGGGCAGGACTTTCTTCACCGACAAATCGGCCCTCTTTCCATTCCCCTGCCACCTGCGAACCGTCTGCGTAGCTCATCATCCCCTGGCCGTGTCTCCTGCCATCTTTCCATGCCCCGGTGTATTTACTTCCATCTGCATTAAATAAAATACCCTCACCATTCGGTTTATTGTTTTCCCATTCGCCCACGTATCTGGTTCCATCAGGGCGGACCCATACACCGAATCCGTGCCGCTTACTGTTCTTCCATTCCCCTTCATAGGTTGTTCCGTCTGAATAAACATAAGCTTTCTTCCCGTCAGCCATTTCATCTCTCCTTTCTATTATAGGAACCGTCTCTCACTACCCTGGCTCTAAAAGAAAAGGGCCTTGATCAGGACAACACTGTATAGTAAAGTTATTATAGAGCATTTGCAATATTAAGAGCAAGCGTTAATTTACTAAATATTTTGTTACCGTCGAGAGTCGATCTGGCTCCACTGACAGAGTAACGCATTTTACCTCGAGGGTTTATTGTGTTAATATTTTCCCTGACAGAGTATCGATTTACTGTCCAGTACGTCGAGAGATGAACTCTGGCGAAGCAATTAACAGGAGGTCTTCTGATGCAAAAAGTAGCTATTGTGACCGACAGCTCGGCCAGCATTCCCGAAATGCTGCGGGCTGAACTTGATATTCGAATGGTCCCTTTCGTAATCCAGCACGGTGATAAAACGTGGCACGACCTGGTTGACATTCACCAGGAAGAATTCTATCGTTGGCTTCCCACAGTTAATATACTTCCCACAACAGCTTACCCGGGCCCGGGCAATTTTCTGAAGGTATACGAAGAGCTGGCCGAAGAAGGGTATCATGACATTCTGAGTATCCATATTACATCCAGGAGCAGCGGAGCAGTCCAGGGAGCAACAGTTGCCGCCAATATGGCCGCTGAAAGGCTGGAAGGAGTGCAGGTAAAAGTTATCGACACCCTCAACGTTGCCATGTGCCAGGGATGGATGGCTGTTGAAGCAGCCCGGTTAGCCCGGGAAGGTGCTGAAATTGATGAGATCGAGGCACTTCTGCAACGCATGATTCCGGTAACTGATATGATTCAGACCGCCGACACTCTTAAATACCTGCATATGGGCGGAAGAATTGGCTCAGCCAAACACCTCATTGGCAAAATGCTCAATATTAAACCCCTGATAGGGATGCGGGATGGGGTTATAGTGAGCCTGGGAACGGAACGCAGCCGTGAAAAAGCTTATAAAACCATGGCCAGGATGGTCGAAAAAGCAGTCGGACCAAAGGGAAAAATCAAGGTTGCCTATGTCCACGTCGCCGCTCCGGAAGAAACGGAAAAAATTCGCATTCTCCTGGAAAAACGTCTGACCAGTGTGGAATCGATTGTCGCCGAGCTGGCCCCTTCACTGGGAGTCCATTCAGGCCCGGGAACGGCAGGAATCTGTTACTTTCCAGCTGAAGTACTCGAAAAATAATCCTTTGCAGAACATATTATCCGGTGCCGGGGCACCGGATAATATGTTCTGACCAAAAACAATTACGATGCTCAACACCTAAATTCTACCTGCTCAAATACTGCGGCCAGTCAGGTAACCAGCTTTAACCGCTTCGAAAACCCCACCCACACTGAAGCAATCCCCGATATGAAGGACCTGTGTAGCAACCTTCTCTTCCACGCATTTTTCAAAGAAACTATCATCAGGGATAAACCCGCAGGCAAGAACCACCAGGTCAGCTTCCACATATTCATCCCTTTCTTCAAACCGGATTGGTCTTTCCAGGGGATTTTTTATATTATCAGGCAGAACTGGCTGCCAGGTTATGTAGGGATTAGGAACCGACTTTGATATATTGCGGGTTACAGTAACTGTCCCGCTTTCGATCAATCTAACCCGGGTGCAGTTCCACAACCGTACCCCGGCCTGCTCAAGTGAGTGCAAAATATGGCCCCGATTTGCCGTGCAGCTTTCTTTCATGAAATAGGGCAGCATTTCGACCACGGTAACTTCTTTACTCTTTTCACAGGCCAAAAAATAGGCTGTTTCGCAGCCCACATCACCACCGCCGATGATCAGCACTCTCTTTGCTTTTTTGGCAATACCGGGATTTTTCAACAGATCCACAGCCATCACAACATGAGGAGCATCAATTCCCTCCACCGGCAAGCCGGTTCTTGCCGTCCCGGCGGCCACAACCAGCACATCGAATTTCTTCTCGGCCAATGCGGCGGTTTCAACCCGGCAGTTGAATTTTTTATGCAAACCGTAATTTTCAGCTGCTTTCTGCACTTCACGGTTCAGATATTCAACATAATTTTTCAGATCATATTTAAAGCGGGGTTTGGATCCGGCCAGCAGGGCACCGCCGGCCCGGTCACTACTTTCGAAAATGGTAACCGCGTGTCCCCGGGAAGCAGCGGTACAGGCACAGGTTACACCGGCCGGTCCAGCGCCGACAACCGCCACCTGTTTTTTTACCACTGCCGGAATGGGCACCGCATCAAAAATATCCTCAAATCCGGCCCGCGGATTAACCGCACACTGCGGATGACCCCCCTTGATAAATTCATTGATGCATCCTTCCTGTTCGCCTATGCAAGGAATAATATCCTCCACCCGGCCGTCGTACACTTTGTTTGGCCATTCCGGGTCGGCAAGCAGCGGGCGGGCCAGCATAACCATATCGCAGGAATCATTCCTGAGGGCCTGTTCGGCCAGGTCGGGGTAACCCAGCTTGCCAACCCCGACCACTGGCACCTGCAGGCCGGCATTGGAAAGCAGACCTTTTTCCGCAAAATAATCTTTCACCAGAGCAGCTAACGGCAGATAGCATCCCGGAGGCATTGTTGCTGGCGGATGAGGCAGCCACCAGTTGTCGTAGCAACCGAGATCGACGTCGAATATGTCGACCCCGGCCCGGACCAGGTTGGCCATATAATCCAAAGTCATATCCACGGTCCTCTCGTTACGAAACTTTTTCAGGGAAGAAACTTTTTTCATCCGCTCGCCGTAGGTAGCTTCCAGAGCTAAAGAAAGGTCAATGCGATACATGATGGGGTAGGCCGGTCCACAGCTTTCACGAATAGCCCGCACCAGGTCGAGACCAAATCTCTGCCAGTCAGCATAACGGCCCAGTCGGCGGCGGTTAAAAGCAGGGTTGGTCATTTGTTCCAACAGGTAACCCTCATGGCCGTGCAGGTAAACACCATCAATAAGCAACGCCCTGGCATCGGCCGCCAGTTTAGCCGCCGAACGGATAATCTTTTTACACTGCCCGTCGGTCAGTGGTCGGCAGGGCACCGCAGGTAGATAGTAATTGGGATTCCAGGATGCCGACACGGGCAATTTTTTCTTGTTCAACAGACATTCCGGTGAGCCAACCCGACCAAGGCCGGGGGTGAACTGAATAAAGATCCGCGCCCCGAATGCATGCACCCCTTCAGCCATATCCCGCCAGCCCGCATAAACAGTGCGTGATCGGTCGATGCGGGGGAAATAACTACGGTCACCCGGTTCGGTTACCGTCGGATCAATGTAGTGACTGATCGGTATGAGACCGGTCGTTATCAGACCGGCACCGCCCCTCGCTCGTTCAGTAAAATAACGAATCATTTTTTCACCCGGGCGGCCCATTTCATCAGCCATTGAAATATTGCCCATGGGTCCCATCACAATCCGGTTTTTAATCTTTAACCCATTAATCTGAATCGGCTTGAAAAGTTCCCGATAAGGATAGAGATTTCTGGTCATCTGACCCTGCTCGAGCCTTTCTTCCTTTTCAAACCAGGTATCAAATCCCTGAACCAGTTCCTGGAGCATTTTTTCGTAATTAATCACCGTCATCCCCTTTTCCGTTTTCAACATTCTTTTCATGCTGCATGATGCTCATTACCTCCCCTGTAACTGGAGGTAATAATGAGGTGATGATAATGGAACAATAAAAACAAAATAAACTTTGTAATGTTCCTTTTTCAATCTTCAACGCTGAATTTCCTGTTAAACTATGCAGCATTTTTACACCGATAATTTTTAGAACGTCTTCTCATGGAACAGACGGTGGGGGGCACCTTAGATCCAGATCAACCGGCGCTGCCTGTTTCTCAATTGCCGGCCAGATACGAGAAATGAAAAAATATCTATTTAGTTCTTTTATACCCGGGGATTGCCTTTAGCAAAGGCTTGCCTTAGAATAAAATGTAAACATGCTGTTTCTGTAACTTGCCAATCATTTAATAAATAATATGCTATCATATTTTTTAAAGGAGGAGTAATCGGCCTATGGCTGAAATAATAACTGACTGCGATGTTCCATCATGCTGGTGACTTCAGCGCTGTGTTATGAGCTGGCCCCTTTCATCCGGCGCCTGCATTATTTAAGTTATCCACTGGCAAAAAACAATAATCTTTTGCGAGGCATTTTGGGAAAGGAAAATGACTCATGCGAAGTTCACATTCTCTTTACGGGAGTAGGAGAAAGAGCAGCGGCCAAATCTCTACTGAACGCACTGCCCGTGGTTAAAAAAGGTCCCCTCCTGATCAGTGGAACAGCGGGAGCTTTAACAGAAATCGGACATGTCGGCAATATTTTCATAGCCTCCAATTACGGAGATCCACTTTTTCGGAAACAGCTTGTCCCGAAAGTCGTCCATACGGCTGCTCCAAAAATTAAAGTCTGGTGCGAACCTCTTTTTACGTCTGGTAAGCCTGTTAGCGGCAGGGAAAACAAAGCACAACTGAACAATGATAGCGGTGCCTTTGCCGTTGACATGGAAAGCGCAGCATTGGCCGCAATTGCTGAAAAAAATGGGTTTCCGGCAGCGGTATTGAGAGTTTTCAGCGATACCATTGAAGATGCAGTCCCCCCGTTAAACGAAACAATATTTGATGAAACCGGTTTCCCATCATATATCCGCCTGGCCGCATACTTACTTGGACATCCGTTAACTGTCCCGCAGATGATAACTTTTAGCCACCGTTCAAACAGAGCCTGCCGTATACTGGCGGAAGTGCTGGAAAAAATAATTCCCAAATTGGAAAGATAGGAGAGATAAAAATGACCAGAGTTTTGATTATCGGCGGCAACGCTGCCGGAATGAGCGCCGCCAGCCAGGTAAAGAGACAGCAGCCGGATTGGGAAGTAACGGTCCTGGAAAAAAGTTCGTTCATCTCTTACGGTGCCTGCGGCATTCCTTATTATATCCAGGGACTGGTCCACAATCTGGAAGATTTGATCACTATCACCCCGGAGGAAGCAGTAAAGAAAAGAAAACTTAATCTTAAACTTCATCACGAAGTTTCCGCCATCGATCCGCATAAAAACCAGGTTATTGTAAAAACCCCGGGAGGCCAGCAAAAGGAACCCTTCGATTACCTGGTAATCTCCACCGGCGCCCGTCCCCTGCAGGCCGGGCTCGAATATAAACCATCGAAAAGGGTCTCTACTGTCAATAGCCTCGATGACGCCGGCAATCTGAGGCGTTTTATCGACAGTGAAAAGCCGCACTCCTGCGCCGTCATCGGCGGCGGCTACATTGCCGTGGAGATGCTGGAAGCACTGAGAGAAAGAGGGCTGGAGACACAGATGATTCATCGTCGTGAAGATCTGGCTCGGACTTTCGAAAAAGAGATCTCTACGCTGGCCAAAGAAGAGATGGCCGCAAAGGGAATTATTCTTAATCTGAACCGTCCCGTGAGCAGGATAGCTGAAGAAGACAACCAGGCCAAAGTCTATGCGGACGACGATGAATTTAGATTTGATCTGGCAGTTGTCGCTATCGGAGTTGAACCGAATTCTTCCCTCGCCGCAGAAAGCGGAATTGAAACGGGAGTAAAGAGAGCAATAAAAGTCAACTCCCACATGCAGACCAATTTCCCCCATATCTATGCTGCCGGTGACTGTGCCGAAACGAGAAATCTGGTCAACGGCGAAAAAACTTATGTCGCCCTGGCGCTGAAAGCTAATAAGGAAGGGTTTGTCGCCGGAGCCAACATTGCCGGCAGTGATGAAATATTCCCCGGCGTACTGGGCACTGCCGTAACCAAAATTTTTGATCTGGGCCTGGCCCGCACCGGCCTGACCCTGGCAGAAGCCGAAAAAAGTGGTTTTACAGCCGTCAAATATACAATTACAGCCCGCAGCAAGGCCCACTACTATCCTACTGGCGGGACCCTGACCGCCGTCATTATTGCCGACAAAAAAACGGGCCGCCTGCTGGGAGCACAGCTGGCAGGTCCTGTGGACAGTGTGAAAAGAATCGATGTATATGCCACGGCCTTAACCGCTAAAATGACAGTGGACCAGCTATTTCAGCTGGATCTGTCATACGCTCCACCTTTTTCTCCGGTTTACGACCCTGTAGTCCTCAGCGGAAGAGTGGGGCGAAAAAAAGTCGACGGCAGCTGACGACCGGAATCCTGGCCATGGCAGAAGAAACATGGGTAAATCGACAGCAGTAACCATCTTCATAGAATAAGACGAGAAAAAGTATAACAAAACCAGTACTGAATTACTAATATCATCTTGATATATTAAATACCTGAAAACTGAAAACCTGTCAAAGTAGACCGGAAAACCGAAGGAATCAGTCCTATCTAATTACCGTGAAAATCCGGCAGAATCTGTCTTTTTATTTAATGGTTCGAACCTTTTGCTTCAAATCAACGGAAGAGGAGAAAAAATGAAAAAAGAAGAAGCAGCAATACGGCAAATAAAACATGTTCAATCCATTGAACGAGCCCTCAATATCCTTGAGCTGATGGCTGAAATTGGCGAACCGGTTGCCGTTACTGACCTGGCAGAAAAGCTCGATTTGAAGATAAGTACAACCCACCGTCTACTAACCACCCTTATGCACCGTGGTTACGTAGAACAGGAACCTGAAAACAGCAGGTATCGCCTGGGGTTGAAAGTGCTGGAAATTGCCAATGCCGCCCTTTCTCTTTTTGATATCAGGACAATGGTCCATTCCTTCCTGGAAGAACTGGTGGAACGATGTAACGAAACGGCCAACCTGGCCGTTCTTGATGAAACAGAAATCGTTTATATAGACCAGGTAGAATCACACAACTATATCATAGTAAAAATGTTCGCCCAGGTTGGCAATCGCAATCCCGTTCATTGCACCGCATCGGGGAAAACCCTTCTCGCTTACCAATCTGAAAAGAAAATAAAAAATGTCCTTTCCAACATTGAGTTGACCAGGCATACAGACAAAACAATTGTCGATCGGGAAATTCTCCGGGAAGAACTGGCCAGGATCAAAAAAACCGGTTATGCCATCGATTTTGGCGAACTGGAAGAACATGTCCGCTGTGTGGCAGCCCCCATCTTTAATTATGAGGGTAAAGCAGCAGCCAGTTTAAGTGTTTCCGGCCCCAGTAACCGCATTGATGCCGATTTCATGAAAAACGAGCTGGCATCCCTGGTTATGGCAGTGGCAGCTAAAGCTTCACGCAAACTGGGCTGGAAAGGTAAGAATTAAATATTACATGTTAAGAATCTTTTCTGCCTCTTCTTTATCTAATTCCATCACGTTGCTTATTCCGTGGTGATTTATTTAGAAAGGCATTGCAAATGAGATTTTTCCCCTGGCGGGGCCACTTTGACCAGTCAGAGTCGGCACGCGCCTTATGCGCTAAATCCCTCATTGTGACAAAGGGTAGGAATATTTATTTTGTAAAACCGTTTCGCTTCCAGGAAGGTAGTGCCTTCTTCAACAGTAGCTTTTATCCCGTTCTTGGACAATTTTTCAGGCGGGACCCGCATCCTGTGCATATTTCTCCTTCAATCCTGAAGGTAACCAGCTCCCGGCACACCCCGGCTGAGTATCTCTTCTCCTTGATGTGAGACAGGTATTCATCGTTAAAAAATATAATTTTATGTCTTTGCCATTACCCATCCGGTGGGCTCTATCAAGCCGTTCAATTTCAGTTATAAAATTTGTACCGGTAGAAAACATCCCCAGGTTTCAGTAATCGCCCGCTGGGCGGCAAAAGAAGTGATGTCGTTATGGTCAAGAGGCGGCGACACTTCGACCACATCCATCCCCACCAGTGGAAGTCCAGCCAGATCCTGCAGTAATGTAAGCAGTTCCCGGCTGGTAAAACCACCCGGCTTTGGCGTGCCGGTCCCCGGAGCAGTAGCCGGATCAAGGAAATCTATGTCGAGAGTGAGGTAAACGGCGCGGCAGTGTTCCAGACGGCGACGCACTTTTTGTGCAGTGCTGGATAGCCCTTCCCGGTATATCTCCGCAGCCGATATAATATTGGCTCGGCGACCCTCGAGAAACTGCAGCTCCTGCTTTTCAAAAGAGCGAATACCTACGAAGCAGACCTGCTCAAAAGGCAGTTTCCCTTCCTCTGCAATCCGCCGGTGGGTACAGCCATGCGAAAGGCAATTGCCGTCGATTTCGTCGCAGAGGTCCAGGTGAGCATCGAGATGGATCACTCCCAGGCTGTCACCCCAGATGCCGGTGGCAGCCCGTAACAGGGGAATAGCTACAGAATGGTCTCCCCCGATAAAAGTGGGGAAACAAGAATTGAAGAGTTCGCCCGCTTTTTCTTCTACCGCTGCAAAATAATCTTCCTGGCTGCGGTCTCCAGGTGCAAGGTTACCCGTATCAACAACCCTCAGGTGCTCCAGCGAGGCCCCCTTTTCAGTAGTCGGGGGGATATGTCCTGAAATACTCCTGATCCGGTCCGGCCCCTCAGCTGCCCCTTTGCGAAATGAAGCAGCCCTGTCAAAGGGCAGACCAAGCACTGCAATATCGGCCTGTTCCGGTTTCAACTGCGGATCATGCAGGCCGTTCCATAAAATTGGCTCTTTAGATCTTTCTCCCATCGAATATGCACCACCAGTTTTCAAATATTTTTAACGTTCTTTTTCAAACACCATGTAGACCCAGGACATGAAGAAACCCGATTCACCGCCTCCCCCCGTGCTGAGCCCGTTAAACTGCCAATCCTGCTCGGTCATGCTGTTGATTACTGTTTCAATCCTGTCATCATCAACCGGTTTGCCAAATTCTTCGAGGCTCAAAACCTGATACTTTTTCACTGCCTTTACCCCGTCCTTTCCCGGCATGTCTTTCATACCTGTGGAATTCGCCATACTTTTCAGCCAACCCTGTTTTTCTATTTCATTAAATATTATCAAATATTTCCAGCCAGGTGCTGTTTCTTCGCCCAGACAGCAGGATATCAACATTAAAAGTCAAATAAGACTAATAAGCAAAGGGTTCATAACTTGTGGAGGTGAAGAAATGTCGAAGGTGCAAAAAACCAGGGACAATCTCCTTAAATGCCTGTGCAAAAAGTGCCCCACTTACTCATTTACCTGCAAGATGATGTCCATCCCCGGAAATATAATCCTTTTAATCGATCCCGAAAAGGAGAAACCCCAGGCGGAAACGCTTTTCTGCGCTTATACAAAAAGTCAGTGTATAGAAGAAAAGAAAGGTTGTCTCTGCAGCCAGTGTGAAGTATATAAAGAAAACGGTCTGGCGAAAAAATACTACTGCCTGGCGGACGGCGGTGAATAAACAAAAAGGGCTGTCCCATAACCTGCTTTCACTGCATCGGGGCAAAACCAAAATTCCACCGGATTCAAAGAGACCGGTATTTATTTATGATTCGCCCCCAAAAACAGGGGTTCTTTAAAAACAGTAACACTGCTCAATCCGTCGATATCGGAAAAAGTGGTTGAGCACCTTGAAAACAAAAGAG
>CAZDKY010000050.1:0-3605 GCA_964506505.1 uncultured Syntrophomonadaceae bacterium | reverse complement strand
TGTTCCTCAATGAGGCTGCCTAATAGTATTCCACATCGAGGTAAACATTACCCGGGTTGAACTGGAAATTGTCCCAGGCCCCGTCGTTGTCGGTAACCTCGTCAAGGCCTATTTTAATTTGGATCCTGCTGCGGCCCACATCGAGAGCATGCTGCAATTCGTTAATCAAAGATCCCCTGGCTGTTGAACCGGTCCCGAAGGAAGCGGCGCCGGCCTGATAAAAACGGCTGCCCCCAATTGCAAAATCAGCCGGCTCAAGAATTGTTCCATAATTAAAAACCTTAAAATCGACAAAGCGAGAGAAGCCTTCCGGATTCCCCGATTTGTTAACATGGCTGAAGCGGATTTCAGCAGCCGTAATCCGCTCGCTCGAGATGCCTGAGAGGCTGGATAAATTAAAAGTGAGGTAACCTTTGATCTGGGTGTTGGCATTGTCATCCCCGACCATGACCGTGCCGGTCCTGACATAATCCCGTGATGTTACATAACCGCTCAGCCCGCTATCGGCAGGGATACTTTCCTCCATGATTGCAACGGCCACTGCTACCGGTTCTAAAACAATGCCAATTGTTCTTCTGTCGGTATACGCACCCATGTTTGTTGCAACTTCTAATTGAACAGTTGTTTCCAGCGGATCCAAACTGCCCCCGGTGCTGGCCGGTGAATACCAGGAAGCGATTAATACATCGTTATAAATGTTGAAGTCCCTGTGAGGGCCGAGACGCCCGAGAGGGGCGGTTATATTTGCGCTTCGCGACTCGCCGTCTTCACCCCAGCTGACCATAAAAGTAAATTCATGTTCTTCTTCTACATACTCACATGGTATGTATTCCACCGGAGGCGAGTCACCCTGCCCGGTAAGGGCAATTATACTTTCACCCCTGTAGATAACATCAATGATGCGGGGTCCAGGATCCGTCGATTCCGTAAGGTCATCTTCACCTTCATCAGCACTTTCTTCAGGCAAACCGTCTTCGTCGGTATCGCTGTCTTCTGGATCATCGGCGGTATGATCCGCAGTTTCATCACCCATCAGGCGGGCAAATTCAGCCTCATCAGCGATTAGCTCAAAAGATGCTTCTGCTGTGCCCTCGGTATTAGTCGCCGTTGCTTCGAGAAGAAAAGTTTCTCCGGGTTCAAGAAAAACAAACGAACGGTTTGGTCCGGCCCCTGTCAGATCATCGTTTCGGCTGAAACTAACATCCGGGGCAGGGTTGCCTGCAACCGCTGCTTCCACCAAAAAGCTGTAGACTCCCTGTTCTTCATCCCATGCCGGGATCTCAACCAGGGCTAAAGTAATTTCGGGGGCGGTTTTTTCCGGGAAAATAATATTGCGCAGGGGGGTAGCAGTAAAAAGCACCACTGCCAGTAAAACAATGATCACCACCAGGAGAGGGGCAATCAGCCTGTTTCCTTTTCTTTGTGATCCTTCATCTGCCAAGCGAATCGTCTCCCTATCAGTGAATTTACAAAGCAGTAAGACAAAATCGGCAAGACCAGGGAACAGGAACAAGAAGGCTGCTGGCTATTTAAGAATATATCAGGAACTCAGGCTGCGCCTGAGTAGAAAAAATATAATAATTGCGAAAATATAATACACTTATACATGCAATCCGTCAAGATGGGATAAAGTATAGCTTCAACAGTGATAGCCAACAACGGCACCCTGATCACCAATAAGGAAAAGGAATTTCGCAGAATTAAAGATCTGCAGATTGAAAACTGGGCTGCAGGATAGCAGACACTTTTTCCCGTGTGTCAACAGCCATTTGAGATTCGGCATTTTGGGCCATTAAAAGTAGACCACTAAATTATGTAATAATATCACATCCTCTTGTTATTGACTGCGGATATGTAATCTGGTAAAGTCGGTTGACACATACAGCAATATTGCTGAATAGTATATTGCGAGGAGAATAACTATGAAGAAAAAGATTATCGGTTTGCTTACCGGCGGGGGTGACGTCCCGGGGCTCAACCCCTGCATGAAGGCATTTGTAATGAGTGCCCTGGAGAATAACTGCCGGGTAATCGGCATTCGCCGGGGCTGGAAAGGCCTTTTGAATTACAATCCGGAAGACCCGGCCGGCAGTGAAAAGCTGGCCGGAGAGCTTAATTATTACGACGTGCGCACTATCGACCGGACGGGTGGAACTTTTCTCCACACCTCAAGGACCAACCCGCAGAAGGTGCAAAAGAAAGATATCCCCGATTTCCTGGCCGGGTCGGATCTCGGCCGGCCCATCGACGATGAAGGAACAATGGATTATACTGATCACATTTTGCGGGTGATTGATCACCTCGGCCTCGATGTCCTGGTGACCATTGGCGGAGACGATACCCTGAGCTACTCGGTGCGCCTGCACAAGGAAGGGGTACCGGTGGTGGCCATCCCGAAAACCATGGATAACGATGTTTTCGGCACCGATTACTGTATAGGATTCTCCACGGCGGTGACCCGCAGCGTTGATTTTATCACCAATATGCGCACGACCATCGGCTCACACGAGCGAATCGGGGTAATCGAACTTTTTGGACGCCATTCCGGGGAAACGAGCCTGATCACTTCTTATCTGTCCTATGTCGACCGGGCCATTATATCGGAGGTGCCCTTTGATATCGACAGGCTGTGCCGGTTTTTGGAAGAAGACCGGCACAACAACCCCTCCAATTATGCTATTGTCACCATTTCCGAGGGAGCAGTGATGGAAGAAGGAAACATCATCGAAAGGGGCGAGGCCGATGCCTACGGTCACCGCAAGCTGGGCGGCATCGGGGCCATAGTGGCCGAAGAGATCAAGGAGCGCGCCGGGATCGACATCGTGTTTCAACAGGTGGCTTACTTCATGCGCTCCGGTTCTCCCGATTCGCTGGACCGGATGGTAGCCATGTCTTTCGGGCACCTGGCCATGCAGCTGATCTGCCGCAGCGACACCGGCAAGATGGTTGCCCTGCACGGCGGCAAATACACTACCGTGCCGGTCAATATTGTTCTTTCGGGGGTTAAGCGGGTCGATGTGCCTGCTTACTACAATATCGAAACCTACCGCCCGAATATTAGAGATTTTATGGGTGTACCCATGTTTCTGACTTAAAGCAAAGAAATGCGGGCGGGTGAAAGAGTTGCCTGCCCCAAAAAATGAGGCCTTCAAATTGAAGGCCGTAATGGTAGTGAAAGATTTTAACCCGGAAACGGTTGAACTGGGAGAAGTGTACTCCTGGAGGTCACCGCCGGTTAAGAAAGATGATGTACTGGTTAAAGCAGGCCTCTGCAGACCATATGTCGGGTAAATACACCAAGCTGGTCTTTAACTGCTCGGCATAATATTAATTCAAGTGCTCCTGAGCGCTCCTTAACTTGATAACTTGGTACACAGTGTAAAAAAGTGACAGTCTTTCAGGCCCCTACCGCAGTTTTTCCTTTCCCCTTGCTCAGCAGGTATATGATCAGGGCAACCATGAGCACAATGGAAATTATGACGGTGACAATGACTGCCGGATAGCTGCCGGCTAAGCCATCCGCAGAAGCGTGTTTGATCCAGATCCCGATGTAGGCCCAGATGATTACCAGCCCGTAGGGAATGCTTTTAAAGCGCAGGGTTGTT
>CAZDKY010000049.1:0-29817 GCA_964506505.1 uncultured Syntrophomonadaceae bacterium | reverse complement strand
CCCGAACTTGATATTATAAATATCGTTTTTTACCCTCCTGATATCCAAGAAAAAAATGGAACGTGGAGCGATATCTCCACGTTCCATTTAAAGTGGTGTCGGGAGGGGGACTTGAACCCCCACGGTATTCACCACACGCCCCTCAAACGTGCGCGTCTGCCTATTCCGCCACCCCGACATGTTCTCTTTTAATTCCATTAAGATTATAAGGGTTTGTGACTTAACCGTCAAGACAGCGATTGTATTTGATGTGTTTGTTCTGTAATAATGACATCTAAGGATCGGATTTGTTAGTTTTGCTTGGTGAGAATAATCGATTGCGGACAGAACTGATGTGATTAATTTAAACCCATGTCAGATGAAGGTTTTTTAGAAACAAGAGCGAATTGAAAATAGACAGTCCGGGATACCCGGATAAACTTTTTATTTATCCGGCAATGACTTTTTTGGTAAAAAGGAGCATGGTTATGGACAACAGCAGCGAACCTTATTTAACCGTTCCCAAAAGCATCCCCCCGGAGGAGCCGTTATTCATGACGGGCAATGAATATATTGCCCTGCCGCAGATTGAGAAGAACGGGAGTATCATTTCAGCCAATGTGCTGCGCCTCGATTGTCACGGCCTGTTTGAATTCTGCGGCTCCGCCGACAATCCTTTGCTAACCCCCATCCTGCAGGTAGAGGAAGAAGCAATCGATCCGGGCAACAGGGCTGAGTGGAATTACGAGATGGACTGGCTGCCCGGTTTCTGCCTCTCCGGTGAAGAATGGACGCTAAAAGGCGAAATAGTATGCCCGCCCGGCCAAAAGGGCTTTTTCTACCACCTCTCCCTGGCCAACCAGGGCAACCGCAGCCTGAGAATCAAACTGGGCTGGAAAGTATGCTGGACAGCATTTAATTATCTTGTTTTCAGTAGCCGTCCGGTGGAAGGCAGCCGCCGCCTTGAATATAACAACTGGACAAACAGCCTGGTGCTGGAAGCAACGGCAGGATTGCCCATGGCCGCCCTGGCCCTGGCTGTTGAACCACAGGTAGAGTGGCATCAAAGCGAAGAAAAAGATTGTTATCAGGCCAGCTGTGCGGCTGAAGTGGCAACCGGTGAATGCTTTACAGCCACTCTTTACGGGGCGGTTAATCTCGAAGCAAACGGGGCGGGAACCACTACCGTGGACCTGCGCCGCCACGGAGTGGAAAACCTGAAATTATACACCCTCCAATGGCTCGAAAGTCGCTGCCAAAGCAGTGAAAATGGTGAACTTGACAGTCTGTTGAACAAAAACCTCTTTTTTAGCTACTTTTATTCCACGGCTCGTTCTTTGGACAGTGAAGAAGTTGTTTTTCTCACTTCTCGCAGCCCCCGCTACTACGTCAGTGCCGCTTTCTGGAGCAGGGACGCCCTGCTCTGGAGCTTTCCGGCAGTGATGATGGTCGATCCGGGTGCTGCCCGTGAGCTGCTGCTCACCGTCTTTCGCCGCCACCTCAGAAACTGCGGCGAACACGCCCATTATCTTAACGGAACTCTTCTATACCCCGGTTTTGAACTGGACCAGCTCTGTGCCTACTTTCTAGCCCTGCGCCATTATCTGACCGAAAGCGGTGATTATACGCTGCTTGAAAATCAGAAAATCAGCGAAGGTTTGACCCTGCTAGCTGAAAAAGCCCTCGACCTCTTTGATCCGAAGGTGGGGCTTTACAGTACGTTCCTCGATCCTTCAGATGACCCGGTGCGTTATCCCTACCTGACCTATGATAACGCCATCCTGCAGTGCTCCTTCCGCTTCCTGGGACATCTGCAAGCCGGCGAGCACTGGGAGCACAAAGCTGATTTTGCCATCCTGGCAGCGGAGCTGCAGCAGGCGATTTACGAAAATTGCATTGTTAAGGGCCCCTTGGGGGTCATGTTTGCCTGGTCCGTTGATGGAAGAGGGCGTTTCACTCTTTACGATAATCCCCCGGGAAGCCTGCAGCTTTTGGCACATTACGGTTTCTGTTCCCCCGATGAAACTGTTTTCAAGAATACTGTGCGCTGGATTCGTTCAACCAACAATAAATATTTTCATTCCGGCGCCCCCTTTGAAGAAGCGGGTTCGCGGCATGCCGGCAACCCCTGGCCCCTGGCTGCCTGCAATGATCTGCTGGCCTGCAACGCCGGCGGCCTTGATTTCTTGAAGAGGTCCGCAATGGATAACGGCTTCTTCTGTGAAACTGTGGATCCTCAGACAGGAAAAGTATCCACCGGAGCCGCCTTTGCCTCGGGCGCCGGTTTCCTTGCCTTCGCCCTGACCGGCAGGAAGGTCCGGGAAGAAAGCCCGGAAGAACTTGAAACCGGCGAAGGAACAGAATCTCCGGCAGATTAATACTGAAGAAGTTCCGGCCCAGGCCATAAAAAAAGCGTTTTCCAACAGCAGCAGAAAAAATTAAAAACGAGAGGACCCCAGTCGGAGAATATAGCCGAAGGAGATGGGCAGAAATGGTTAAATTAAAACAGCTTTCTCTGTGGGGCAAAATCGCCTATGGAACCGGAGCCGGCGGTTACAGTCTCATCGACCGTGTTTTAATTACCTGGCTTTTTTATTACTACATTACCAGCCCCCTGGAAGGCGTCGAAGCCCTGATGCCGCCCTTTGCCTTCGGCCTGATTATGTTTTTCGGCCGGGTGATCGATGCTGTGGCCGATCCGCTGATTGCCCGCTGGTCTGATAATTACAGTGGAAACCTGGGGCGGCGGATGCCCTTTATGCTTTTTAGCGGGGTAGCCTACGTGGCCATCTTCATCTTCCTTTTTTATCCCCCAGTGGCAGAAAAATCGCTCCTGAATACTTTTTACCTGGCTGTTCTGCTGGGATTATACTTTGCCCTCTTCACTGCTTATGTCAATCCCTACCTGGCCCTGCTGCCCGAGCTGGCCCGCAGCACCCGCGACCGGGTTGATCTCTCCACCTTCAAGGCGGTCTTCAGCCTGCTGGGAGTCGGCATTGCCTTAATCGGCGCAGGGATTCTCATTGGCAGTCTCGGTTTTCACGGCATGGTCTGGTTGATGGCCATACTTGGCCTGATCCTGCTCTACATTCCCCTGCTGATCAAAGAAAAGGATTACGCCGAAGCCAAACCGGCCACTCTCGGCCTGATTGAAGCAATTGTAACTACTTTTAAAAATAAAGCATTCGTCATTTACCTGATTGGCAATGTTACATTCTGGCTCGGTTTCAATATTATCACCCTCAATATTCCCCTCTACGTGACGGTCCTGATGGGCGCGGGGGAAAATGCCACCTCAATCTATTTCGGGCTTGCCTTTGTCGTAGCCCTGTTCTTCTTCCCGGTGGTCAATATTGTCTCAAAGAAGCTCGGCTTAAAAGCACCGATGATGTTCGCCCTGGCCGGTTTCATGGTTTTGCTGCCCTTTTTTTTCTTTTTCGGCCGGCCGTTGTTCGGCCTGTCGCCTGAAGTATTTGCCTATATTTTAATGGGCCTGGCCGGGCTGCCTCTTTCAGTGATCTTCGTTGTCCCCGACGCTATCGTGGCTGCCGTCACCGACCTGGAAAGTACCCTCTCCGGGCAGCGCCGTGAAGCAATGTATTTCGGCGCCCAGGGTTTTATCCTCAAGCTGGCCATGGGCCTCTCAACCCTGGTTACCGGGGCCCTGCTGCAGCTTTTCGGCAGCACTTCACTACAGCCCCTTGGGATCCAGCTAACGGGGCCTGTCTCTGCTCTCTTTATCCTGATCGGGGTAATCGTTTTTACCCGCTACCCTGAAAAAGAGGTACAGGCTTACCAGGAAGAAGAAGCCGGCCGGCCTTAATTTAATATTCTTAATCTAACCGAGGTGATCCAATTGAATGAAAATCCGGCCCTAAAACGGGCCCATCGCTACCTTGAACAGTTCAATTTTAACCTGGTCCCATGGGAACATGAAAAAACAACCAAAACGGCTGCCGAAGCGGCGGATGCGCTGGAAGTGGAACTGGGCCAGATTGCCAAGTCCATCCTTTTTCGCTCCGGCGAAAAGTACGGGCTCTTTGTCGCTGCCGGTGATATTAAAATAGACGATAAAAAGGTACGCTCCCTGCTGGGCGGGGGAAAAGCAAAAATAGCCAAACCGGCTGAAGTGGAAGATATTACCGGTTACAAGATCGGTGGTGTCTGCCCCTATGACATTGATAGAAGCGTACCCATTTACCTGGACCGTTCAATGGAGCGTTTTGATACAGTTTACACTTCCGCCGGCACTCCCCATTCCCTGCTGCCCATCACTTTCAAGCAGCTGCAACAGGTTACAGACGGGAAAATAGTTGATATGGAAAAAGAATAGCCGGAAAAGGTTCAGGTCGTATTCTCTTATCCGGCTATTTGATGAAAATTCATAAGAGACGAAGCAGGATCCATTTTTGCTGTTTTAATGTTCAGCTGTTTCGGGAAATAGAAAATCAATAAAGCGCCCGGCGGTAGGCTGGGGTTCATGGTTGGCCAACCCCGGCCGCTCGTTGGCTTCGATAATTACATACTCATCGCCGTCTACAGCCGGAACCATTAAATCAAGACCGACTGATCGGGGGTGTAAATGATTAATCAAAGTGGGTATGCTCTTTCATGCTCGCTGTGTATGTACTTTCGGATAAATATCTTTCATAGAAAGCTTTGTTACTGTCACGCCAGGGATGATTTAAACGCAGGGACTGAAGAGCTTCCAGATCCAGATCGGCAACGGCCATTCCTTCCCGCTCGAAAGTTTCCACCTCGGCCAGGACACCGTCACGGCGCGGGGTGAGCTCGAGCGGGGCAAAAATACCGGCCCGACCTGTGAAGGTCATCCCGGCGATGGTACCTACCAGGGCACTTTTGATTCCGTAAAGGAGACTCTCCTGCACCCGGGGCCAGATACCACGCAGAGCGAGCCAGTAGTTATAGGATTCAAGGTTGGCAATGGGCAAAAGAACAATGTCAGTACCCTTGTTTTCAAGGATACGAAAGGTCTCAAAATAGGTGGCATCCATGCACACAGGAACAGCCAGCCTGCCGAAAGTTGTGTCAAAAATGGAAAAAGCGCTGCCCCGTTTTAGCCCCCATTCGGCTTCCAGGGGCAGGAGGTGGACCTTGTCCTGCAATCCTATCAGCTCACCGGCAGGGCCAAAGAGACAAGAGCGGTTGACTGTTGCTTCGCCATCAGCAATAACATAGCTTCCGGCCATGATGTGGACTCCGTAAGCAGCGGCCAGGACGCTGAAAAGCGTTTTCACCAGCGGTTCGACAGCCGGGCTCATATAACGAAAAACTTCGACCAGGCTGATATCGTCGGCCGGTGATTTTGCTTCACTCCCCTCTGCTTTTTTGTTCTTTTCATCCGGCTCAGCTCCCTGCCTGCCTTTGCTTCTGTAGGCTTCTTCCATTTTTTCTATGCCGGGCAGGAGCCCCAGCAGGGCCAGGTTATTGTATTCGGGAAAAGCGATCAGCTGCGCTCCCTCTTTTACCGCCGCCCTGATGCGGCGATGCATTTGATCAATATAATGGAAAGGGTCTTTAACAAGATGCAGCTCAAGCTGGAGGGCAGCCGCCCTGATGCGGCTACGCTCTGCAGGGTGGGAAATCCGGGACGAGGGCAGAATACGGTGCAGATAACCGCGGATCCTCGCCGGGCGGCATGACCAGATCAGGTAGTGCCTGAAAAGTTTTTCTTTCCACCCGTCCATGGCCATTATACCCTTCCTTTCACAGGCAACTATGTACCGGCTCCCTGAAGATCCACTTTTGTATTTCATTATTTTGAGTTTGACAACAAACATCTTGCCATTGGATCCAGTTTTATTACCGGCTGTCCGGATCCTTCAGGCAAAGAGGTCTTCACGGTAGGCCTGCTGGTTAAGCATTTTTAGCAGGGGGTACTCCCGCCTGATCCTGTAGAGAGCTTCCATTTCCAGATTGGCGCAGATAAATGGTGTATGCGGGTAACCACGGGCCAGGTAGCCACTCTGGCCAGGGGTAATTTCACATGGCCCGATCACGGCTGCGCCGGCGGCAAAATCTGTTCCGGTAATCCTGCCGCAGAAAAAGGCTTCCACTGCCCAGAACTGATTCTGCTGAACCTGGGCCCACATGCCGGCAGCCTGGGGCCAGCAGTTTAATTCACCTTTCAGGGCTCCGCTGTGCAGCAGGATATCAGCTCCCAGCAGCGCAAAGCCTCTTCCAACTTCCGGGTGGCGGGCATCGATCCCGACGACCAGTCCGGCCTTCAGGCCATGCAGGTCGAAGAGGATGAGCTCTTCACCCCGGCTGAGTCCCTGTTCCCGTTCAAAGCGGGTCAGATGTGTCTGCCGCTGGCGGCAGCAGAGATTCCCGGCTGGATCAAAACAGCAGACGGTATGATAAATACGGTCGTTTTCCCTCTCATATACAGTACCGGCAGTCAGGAAAAGTCCGTTATCCCGGGCCAGTTCGCTGTGCAGGGCTAAAAATTCTTCCTGCCAGCCGGATCCGCTATCTGCGGCAGCCCGCACGGTTCCGGCAAAGCTTGCCCCCGCTGAAATTCTCCCCGTGCCGATACCCAGGGCAAGCGAGCTGAAAGCCGGGAGAACAGCTGCATCTGCACCGCTTTTCTGCAGCAGATCGGTCAGGTCGGACCGGTAATGATTGCTGCTGTCCATTCTTATCCCATGAAGTGAAAGGGCTGCCACCCGCATCTGCTCATTCCCTTCGCTCATTCTATTACAGCTTACCGTATTCGCCTGATTTGAGGTCCCGCCAGAAGGTTTCGACTTGTTGCTCAGTCTCGGTAATCGATCCACTGTCATCGATAATAACATGGGCGTGCTTTTTCTTTTCATCCAGCGGAGTCTGGGCCTGTAAACGTTTTTCAGCAGCTTCCTGCTCCAGGTTATTGCGCCGGCAGAGCCGCTCAAGCTGGATGGCCGGTGAAACATAAACCAGGAGGATCAGATCATAGCGATCCAGCCTGCCAGTCTCAATAAGGAGGGGCACATCGTAGACGACCACGGCGGCAGGATCTTCCCGCCGGATTTGTTCCAGCTCCCGGGTAAAAAGTTCTTCCACCCGGGGGTGAACAATACTATTCAGCCGTTCGCGCATGGCCCGATCGTTGAAAACCAGCTCTCCCAGACGCCGCCGATCGATAGTCCGGTCTGGAAGAAGAATATCTTCACCCAGCCAGCGGATAATTTCCTGCCAGGCCGGTTTTCCAGGCTCTACTGCTTCTCGGGCCAGGCGGTCGGCATCAATCAAATGCGCTCCTCTGGCAGCAAGCATTTCCGCCACTGTGCTTTTGCCGGAGGCAATCCCCCCGGTAAGGCCGATGATAAACATTTTATGCTCCCATTTATTCATTTATTTCTGGCAGCAGGGGCAGTAACAGGTGCTTCGGCCGGCCACAGTTGTCTTTTCAATTACCGCTCCGCAGCGGCAGCGTTCCCCTCGCCGCCCGTAAATATTGAGCCGGTCCTGAAATTCACCGCGGGCGCCGCGGGCATTGCGGTAATCACGGAAGGTGGTGCCGCCGAATTCAATACCTTGCTTCAGGACGGTGATGATTGAATCATAAAGTTTTTCCGCCTCGGCGGAAGTGATTTCACCGGCCCGGCGGCGCGGATCGATGCCGCTGAGAAAAAGGGCTTCATCGGTATAGATATTGCCCATACCGGCGGCAAAACCCTGGTCGAGCAGGAGACCCTTGATGCAGGCCCGCGGGCGGCAGCCGATCATCCTGACAAAATCTGTTCTTTTTAAATCATCATAAATATCGGGACCAACCCGTCTGAGAACGATTTGTTCGAGTTCTTCCTCGTTTTCCACCAACCAGAAACGGCCGAAGCGGCGCATATCTGAATAGTACAGGGCCGATCCGTCACTGAAGGGCAAAGTCAGGCGCAAAAATCGATCTTCGCTTTTTGGCACTTCGTCCCGGTAGATGATATTGCCGGTCATCCGCAGGTGCGCGGCAAGGATTCCCCGATGAAGATCTATTATCAGGTATTTACCCCGCCGGCGGACACTTTCAACCTGTCTCCCGCATAGCGAGCCGGCAAATTGTTCCGGGGCAGGATGGGCAATAGTGGTCGGGAAATGTATCTGCGGGCGGGCAAAAGTCCGGCCCCCGATGAGCGGTGCCAGATCGCGGCGGATTACTTCCACTTCAGGCAGTTCGGGCATAATCATACTCCTTTAGAGGAGAAAAGACCGGCAGGAGAGATGCCGTCGCCGGCCTTACATTTTTTCCAGTTCGTCCCAGCTGTGCCCCCACTTAAGATCAACCTGCAGAGGCACATCAAGGGAAAAAGCATTTTCCATCTCCCTTTTTATCACCGGGGCAAAAAAGTCCAGTTCATCTTCGCCGATTTCAAAAAGTAATTCGTCGTGAATTTGAAGCAGCATGGCTGCCCTGAAACCACCTTCTTCGATTATTTCATCGATCTTGATCATGGCCAGCTTAATTATATCGGCAGCCGAGCCCTGGATGGGAGTATTCAGAGCAGTCCTTTCGGCAAAGCTACGGGTATTGTGGTTGTCAGACTTGATCTCAGGCAGGTAACGGCGCCGGTTAAACAGGGTGGTCACGTAGCCCTTTTCACGTGCTTCATCAATAATTTGGTTCATGTATACACGCACTCCCTGATAACGTTCGAAGTAGCTGTCAATGTAGGCTTTGGCTTCAGCCCGGGGGATTTTCAATCCCTGGGCCAATCCATAATCGCTCGATCCGTAAATAATGCCAAAGTTTACTGCTTTCGCTTTTTCACGCATCATGGGGGTGACTTTCTCCAGGGGAACACCGTTTACCTCGGCGGCGGTGCGGCGGTGAATATCTTCCCCCGTTGTGAAAGCCTCCACCAGGATTGGATCTGCTGAAAGATGGGCCAGGATGCGCAGTTCAACCTGGGAATAATCAGCGGAAAATAAAATCCTCTTATCTTTTGAAGCAACAAAGGCACGGCGAATGCGCCGCCCTTCTTCGAGGCGAATCGGTATATTTTGGAGGTTCGGATCGCTGCTGCTGAGGCGCCCGGTAGCCGTGGCCGCCTGGTTGAAGGTGGTAAATATTTTCTCTTCCTCCGGATCAACCAGGTCGATGAGGCCCGAAAGGTAGGTCCCTTCCAGTTTGGCCAGCTGGCGGTAATGCAGCAGCAGGGAAGCAATTTCATGCCGGGAAGCCAATTCTTCCAGAACCCGGGCGTCTGTGGAACGCCCGGTCTTAGTTTTACGCACCGTGGGAAGTCCCAGCTTGTCGAATAGTATGGTTGAAAGCTGCTGCGGCGAATTGAGGTTGAATTCTTCACCTGCTTCGGCATATATTTGCACCTCCAGTTGATCGAGGCGGCGGCATATTTCGGCCGACAGATCATGCAGGTAATCCAGGTCAACATTCATTCCCCGCCTTTCCATGCGGGCCAGGACCCCGGCCAGGGGCAGTTCCAGATCATAGATTAATTTTTCAAGGTCCTGGGCGGACAGCTCTGCATTTAGCTTTTCCCGCAGGGAAAACATTTCTCCGGCCATACAGGCCAGGGCTGATCCGCTTTCCTCAACGGAAGGTTTCTCCTTTTTCCGACCTCCGGGTAAAGGTCTGTCACTACCCAGGTAACGTTGCATCAGCACAGGCAGATCGTAGCCTCCACGGGCCGGATCAACCAGGTATGCAGCCAGGTAAGTATCAAAAACAACAGGTGGCGTTTTTAAACCCTGTTCGGAAAATAGATGTTCGCATATCTTGGCATTGTGAACCAGCAGGCCAACGCGGCTGTCGGCAATGGCAGCCAGCCGCTTCCACAGTTTTTCTTCATCCGCAACGCGGGCCGGATCTATATAGCAAACTTTTTCCGGACCGGCAGCCAAAGCCAGGCAGCGGACAGGCTGCCTCCAGTAGGGACGTCCTTCTTCCAGTTCCACCAGCAGGACCAGCTGATCACCTTTTCCCACGTCTTCGAGCAGGCAGTCCACTTCATCAGGATCTTCAATTCGCCGGGCTTTCGCGGCAGGCTTTGCGGTCTTTTTGTCCTCTCCAACCTGCGGGGCCAGCCTTTCAGCAAGACTCCTGAATTCCAGTTCTTCCAGCAGTGGTAAAAGGCGCTGGTAATCAAATTCGTGACGGCGGCACTGATCCCAGTCCACTTCAACAGGCACATTGCGTCGCAGGGTAACCAGGTCCAGGCCGGTATAGAGTTGATCCCGGTACTCGGCCAGGTTATTGGCCACTTTTCCTTTAAGGTGATCCATATTTTTATAGATATGATCCAGGGTACCATATTCTTCCAGAAGGCGGCGGGCTGTTTTATCACCGATTCCCGGCACACCCGGTATATTGTCGGATGGATCGCCCTTGAGAGCTTTAAACTCGATAAACTGTTCGGGGGTCAGGCCATATTCTTCTTTCAGCTGATTCCGGTCGTAGCGTTCCATCTGGCTGATCCCTTTTTTGGTCAGCAGCACGTCGATCCCCTCGCCGACCAGCTGTAAAAGGTCGGCATCTCCGGAGACAACCGTCACCTCTCTGCCACTGGCATTAAAACGGTCGGCCAGGGTTCCGATGACATCATCGGCTTCATAATCTTCCACTTCAAAAACGGGAATGCGCAGCGCGGAGAGTATTTCACGGGTACGGGCAATCTGCTCACCCAGCTCCCGGGGCATTTTTTCGCGCTGCGCCTTGTAACTTTCATCTATTCGGACCCGGAATGACGGTCGGGGCGGATCAAAGGCTACTGCAACATAATCGGGATTTTCCTCGCTGAGCAGCCTGACCAGCATATTGGTGAAACCGTATACGGCGTTTGTCTGTTCACCGCGGCGGTTCTGCAGGGGAGGCAGGGCATAAAAAGCCCTGTAGAGCAGGCTGTTTCCGTCGATTATTACAAATTTCTTTTGTGTCTTTTCTGAGGTCAATGAACCGGCTCCTTTGTCTTTAAAACTGCAGGCTGCTGTTAAGATCGGCCATTTCTATTGCCGATGCCGCCGCCTGCCATCCTTTATTGCCGGCCTTGGTGCCGGCCCGCTCGATAGCCTGTTCCAGTGTATCACTGGTGATGACACCGAAAGCAACCGGGACGGCTGTTTTAAGACCGACTGCGGCGACCCCCTTGGCTACTTCAGAAGCAACGTAGTCAAAATGGGGGGTGTCACCGCGGATTACTGCTCCAAGACAAATAACAGCATCGTAACGCTTGCTCTGGGCTACTTTCTGGGCAGCCAGGGGGATTTCAAATGATCCCGGCACCCAGATTACATCAATATTATTTTCATCCGCTTCGTGTCGCTTCAGGCAATCGAGGGCGCCTTCAAGCAGGCGGCCTGATATAAATTCGTTAAAACGGCTGACTACTATAGCAAATTTGTAATCGCGGGCAATCAGTTTTCCTTCATAAGTTTTCAATACAGTCCCTCCCATTTTTTACTTGACTTTTTACTTGACCAGGTTTAGATAATGTCCCAGCTTTGATTTTTTTGTTTCCAGGTAATGGCAATTAAACTTGCAGGGTTCTATTTCCAGGGGAACTCTTTCGACAATGTTGAGGTCGTATCCTTCAAGCCCCTTGATCTTGCGAGGGTTGTTGGTCAGCAGTCTGATCTTTTTCAAGCCCAGGTCGACCATGATCTGCGCCCCTACACCGTAGTCGCGCAGGTCGGCTGGAAAACCCAGTTCTTCATTGGCCTCCACCGTGTCTCTTCCTCTATCCTGCAACTCGTAAGCCCGGATCTTATTCAGCAGACCTATCCCCCGGCCTTCCTGGCGCATGTAGAGAAGAACGCCGGTGCCGTTTTCGGCAATCTGTTTCATGGCCGTATGAAGCTGGCTACCACAATCACAGCGCAGGGAAGCAAATACATCACCTGTAAGACACTCCGAGTGAACCCGCACCAGAGTCGGTTGATCAGGTTTGATTTCTCCCATCACCAGAGCCAGATGAGTCAGGTTGTCAATACTGTTTTCATAGGCAATGAGCTTAAAGGTGCCGTGAACAGTAGGCAAATTGACTGTTGCCGCGCGCCAGACAAGTTTTTCTTTTTTCATCCGATGGTTGATCAGATCGGCAATGCTGATCAGCTTAAGGTTGTGATCCTTGCAAAATTCGATTAGCTGGGGCAGGCGGGCCATGCTGCCATCCTCGTTGATTATTTCACAGATCACCCCGGCCTGCTCCAGACCAGCCAGTGTAGCCAGGTCCACTGATGCTTCGGTGTGGCCTGCACGGCGCAGGACTCCCCCGTCTTTCGCTTCAAGCGGAAAAATATGCCCCGGACGCTTCAGATCCTGCGGCTTTGTATCGGGGTCGATAAGTGCTTTAACTGTAATGGCTCTCTCGAAGGCGGAAATTCCGGTGGTGCAGGAACCGGCATCAACTGACACCGTAAAAGCGGTGCAGTGGGTGTCAGTATTTCGCGTAACCATCGGCGGCAGATCGAGCTCGCGGACCCGTTCTGCTTTGAGCGGTGCACAGACCAGGCCCCGGGCATTACGGATCATGAAGTTGATCGCCTCCGGTGTTACTCTGGAAGCGGCCATCACCAGGTCACCCTCATTTTCACGGTCTTCGTCGTCAACGACGACAACCATTTTCCCTTCTTTTATGTCTTCAATCGCTTCTTCAATACTGTTAAAAGGCATACCGGTCACTCTCCTTCTTATATATAACCATTTTCTTCCAACATAGAAATGGTGATTTTCTTTTCCTGTCCCCTTTTTCCTTCGAAACGAGGGGCAAGCATCTTTTCCACGTATTTGCCGATGAGATCAACTTCAAGGTTGACCGGATCACCGATTTTTTGGGCCCCCAGGGTGGTCTGAGCAGCTGTGTGGGGAATCAGTCCCACTGAAAAACGGCTTTCACTATCAACTACCTCCACCACTGTCAGGCTGACGCCTTCCAGGGCAACCGATCCCTTGGGCACAATATACCGGAGGAGGTCCGGAGGCACATCAAAGCTGCAGATCAGCGCTTCGCCTTCACTGCGACGGCTTCTCAGGGTAACTATCGAATCAATATGCCCACTGACCATGTGT
Source organism: uncultured Syntrophomonadaceae bacterium (assembly GCA_964506505.1). Taxonomy (GTDB): domain Bacteria; phylum Bacillota; class Dethiobacteria; order DTU022; family DTU022; genus M55B129. The sequence goes on along the minus strand of CAZDKY010000049.1, from coordinate 16,817 downwards.
CCGCCAAGCCTGTCTCCCAGGGCAGCAGCCCTTTCCAGGTTGACTTTCCGGCCGGCGGCAAGTTGCTGCAGATTGGTCCTGGACAAAGTCTCAAGCATGACCCAGGCGGTAAAGGTATCCCGGCCGATTGCTGTTACGGTCAGGCAGGGCCCACTTACGGCAATACTGTCACCTGTTTTCAGGTCCTCCAGCACCTTCCTGCCACCGATAACCAGCTCCGCACCGGCCGGTGAAATTTTTATCCTGCGGACAGTACCCTGCTCTTCTATTAAACCTGTAAACAAGCTTGTCCCTCCGTCCCTGCGAACTATTTTCCCATTACAGGATAGCCTATAATCAGCAGATCCTGGTCAAATTGCTTCAGTTCTATATCTCTAACCGGCCAGGCCTGGTCAATTTTTTTAATGCCTTCGCCGGCAAAAGCAGTGGGACTTTCACGTCCGCCGATAAGCAACGGGGCAATAAAGATAAATAGTTTGTCCACCAGTGATACGTCAAGAAGGCTGTAATTGAGAGTCCCACCTCCTTCGACCAGCACATTGACCAGTTCACGGCCGGCCAGGTTTTTAATCAGGGCAGTTAAATCTACCCGACCATCCTTTGCCGGCAGCATCAGCACTTCCACTCCTTTTTCCCTGAGGGCACGGCATTTTTCCTGCGGAGCCCGCTCAGTCACTGCAAGCACTGTATGGGCAGTTGTGCTGCTGTTTATAACTTGCGCATCAAGCGGGAGCCGGGCGGTACTATCCACTACAACCTTCAGGGGGTCTTTCCCACCGCCTCCCTCAAGTCTTGCCGTCAGCCGCGGATCATCCTTAAGGACCGTTTCAATACCCACCACGATGGCATCACTGTGATCGCGCAGGCGATGGACAAACTGACGTGACTTTTCACCGGTTATCCAGTGTGAATCCCCGGCTGCCGTGGCAATTTTTCCATCAAGGCTTATGGCCACCTTGACACTGACAAAGGGAAAACCGGTTGTAATGTACTTGATAAAGGCTTCATTTAGGTGAAAGGCCTTATCTTCCAGAACCCCCTCCTTCACCTTGATGCCAGCTTCAGTCAGTCGGGCAAAACCTCGTCCTGAAACAAGGGGATTCGGATCCTGCATCGCTGCCACCACCCGGCTGATCCCAGCCTTGATGATCGCCTCTGTGCAGGGGCCGGTCCGGCCATGATGAGAACAAGGTTCCAGGTTCACATAAAGGGTCGCCCCTTCCGCTTTTTCCCCGGCTTTCTTCAGGGCTATGATTTCCGCATGGGGACCTCCCGCACCCTGGTGGTATCCAGATCCCACTACTTCCGAGCCCTGGACAATTACTGCCCCGACCATGGGGTTGGGACTTGTTCGCCCTCTTCCCTGACGGGCCAAATCCAGGGCCATCCACATAAATCGATCGTCAGCATCCAACTAATTTCACCTCACACAAAAATAGGGTCGTTTAATGGGGTCAGTTTACATTTTAGGATATTAAAAAACCCCGGGCAATTTATGCCTCAGGGTCTTTTCAGGCTGGCACATTTTTTAAGCGCCGTTACTTCTCCCCTCCAGACTGTACTGTCGGCTCCGGATTCTCACCGGATCAACCACTACGGCTCGCGGGCTCACTCCCCTCATGAGGAGATTACCGCCGGTTCGGAATTGAAAGATTCGGATGATCTTTCTCACCAGACCCTGAAGATAACAGCTAACTGGATTATACCATAATTCCGTATTTTTTCAAGCTCACTATATTCTCCACATATCAGCAATATTATCGAACTTATCCACCTTAAGAATATGCTCAAGCCAGGCTTCTATCTTGGAAGGTGGTAAAAGCATGGACGAAAGGCGGCGGAACTTGGTCTGCATTTCCTCAAAGGTAATCTTGTTCTCCGGGTCCCCCTTGGGATAATCGGTTTGCTCATGGAGGACAGTGCCGTTGCGCAGGATAACGCTTAGCTTGGCCGCCCATTTTTCCGGATAAAAAGAATCGAGTATGGGATCCACTTCCACGGTGCAATGGCTCATCAGGTCCCCTAGCACCGGATCGTGCAGTCGCTCATAGCTAAAGTCTTCAATACCCACGTGCCCGTAAACGAGAGCGGTGGACACACAGAAGGGCAGGCTGAATTTAGCCTCGTAAATGGTTGTCGGGAAGGGTTCCCCCACCAGTTCCCTGGCTACAGAGTAGGTCTGGATCCTGAGAAGCTCAATATCCTCCGGCTTGATCCCCTGTTCGCGCAGGCGCAGTCCGAGATCGATTCCAGCATGGGTATTACGGGTAGAAGCATAAAGGCGGAAACTGATATCCATAATCTGAAAACTATCGCCCAGACCTTCCACCACTTTTTCAAATTTTGCGTGGGGAGCAAAAACTTTTAAAAACCCCTTTTCGCCGGATAAAATAGTCCTGGTGCTGGTGTAACCTCCCGCAGCGAGCAAGGCAGAAAAAAGGCCGTTCTGTGCCGCTTTGCTGGCATGGAGGGGTTTGCTGATCATTCCTTCCGGGCTGTAATGTAGTTCCATCAGGCCAGCGGCCTGTGTTCCGGCATGTCCCAGGGCGTGGATCATCTGTTGACGGTTTAGTTTCATCACTTTACCTGCAGCAATGGCGGCGGCAAAGGTACCGCATGTTCCAGTTGTGTGCCAGAAGTTATAATGGGTGGGGGTAAGCGCTTCGGCAATGCGAATACCCACTTCATAGCCCACCACGATAGCAGTGAGCAAATCTTTACCGGAAGCGCCGATCTTTTCCGCCGCCGCCAGGGCAGCCGGAATGATCGGCGAGCCAGGCCGCAGGATGGAACTACGGTGCAGATCGTCAAGTTCGTGTGAATGGGCATACAAACCGTTGCCCAGGGCAGCGGCAAGTGCAGGTATTTTTTCTTTCCGGCCGATGAGGACGGCCTGCGGAGCACCGCCCATATCTTCTATGATTCCGGTAACAACATGTCCGGGCAGGGCGGTGGCCCCGGCACAGGCTGCTCCGACGAGGTCGAGAAGGCAAACCCGGGCCTGCCTGATTACTTCTTTCGGCAAATTTTCGTACGTGGTTTCACAGGCAAAATCCACTAATTTTTCTTCAATCATTTTAGATAATCCCTTCTTTCTCTTCGGTAGCACTTACAATAAACCGGTATAAAGTATTCTTACTTTAACATTATACTCCTTCCTGCAGAGGTATCCTAACGAAACAACTGCAGCGACATGATTATTATCAGGGTAATAAAGAAAACGAGCAGGTAATATTCAAAGTTGGCCGTATTGATAAGCATGAAAAGCCGGCCTCGCGGTTTGTAATCCATTTTAAAAAGGAAAAAGAAAACAGCCATAACAGCTTCTTTCGAATATTTAAAGAAAGACTGCAGCAGATAGAGCCACCAATCATAGCCCCATAGTAAAACTGCGTTCAGGATTTGAAACAACCTGCTGAAAAAAGGCCCGCTGTGCTCAAGAGAGCTGACGCGGTAAGTCGTCTGTCTAAGAGGCCCCAGGCTGCCGACAAAAATACCTTCTGACGCCGCTTCAAGCATCCTGCCGCCCAGGCAAAAGTATACAAGCAGACGCGGGCTGTTGATAAAAGCGCTGTCGACAGTGATCTCCAAGGCGCGCCCGCAGCCGGTATAAAAAAGGGTAATCAGCCGGATTAGGGGACGGTAAATCAAATGCTCAATGCTCAGGCGGGCCGGCAATTTACGGTTGAAAAATCCGGTTCGTGTACCGGCGGTGTATATAAGGGCAGCAATGGCCACCACTGCAACCACTCCCTGCAGATCATGGATATCCCAAAAATTCACGTAAGTTAAATGCTCAAAGGAATGAGGATCAAAGGGAAATGCGGCAACCAGCGGTGTGACAAATTTCTCCAAAATATAAAAAGGATTGGTCCCGATAAAAATGATCGCCGCCCCGATTATGGCAAAAACAACTCTTTCGCTCCAGGGCTCTTTTTTGATTCCTGCCAGGTGAGACGGTTTCTGTCCCAGGAAAACGGAGATGAAAAGACGGGCAATGTAGCAGGTAGTCAGCGCACCGGTAAACATGAACAGCCTTTCCGCCAGGTACAGGGAGTAGAGCTGATGATGTTCAAAGGCTTCAACAATGGCATGATGCAACAGGACTTTACTGGTATATCCGTTAAAACCGGGGATCCCGGCGATACCCAGGGCGGCAAGCAAAAAGACGGTGGCGGTAACCGGAAATTCCCGCCATAATCCGCCCAGGCGTTTCAGTTCAATTTCACCGGTACGGTAAAAGACGGCTCCGATCATCATAAACATCCCCGCCTTGAAAAAAGCGTGGTTGACAATGTGCATAGAAAAACTACCAAAAGCAAGGGCGCCGTCAAAACCAAGGTAAGCACATGCGCCAACGCCCATCAAAATGTAACCCATCTGGCTGACACTGCTGTAAGCCAGGATTCGCTTGGCATTGCTTTGGAATAAAGCCATTACGGCAGCCGAAAACATGGTCAAAATGCTAAACCATATCAAAATATAGCCAATTTTTTCCGGGTAAAACCACAACAGGTTGCCTTCACTTTCCGCCGGGGTGAAAAGGACCGTGCTAACCCTGATAATACCGTAAGCTCCAGCTTTGATCATAATTCCCGACAGCAGGGCGCTGGCCGGCGAGGGGGCAACAGGGTGAGCCTGGGGCAGCCAGATATGCAGGGGAACCATACCTGCCTTGATGCCAAATCCGGCAATGAGCAGGACGGCAATGAGTCCCCGGAAGGGAATGAGGGCCAGTTTTTCCATAAGGGGAGCGATGGCCACCGTGCCCGTAAAATGGTAAATGAGCAAAACGGCTATCAGGATGGAGAGCCCTCCGCCAACACCAAGAAAAAGGTAAAGACGGCCTGCGCTCATCGCCTCTCTGGTCTGGGTGTGAATAACCAATAGATATGAAGCCAGGGACATAAGCTCGAAGAATAGAAAGAGGCTGAAAAAATCAGCCGTCAGGAATACGCCGAGAGTTCCACCCAGCGTAAGCAGGTAAAAAGCATAATAACGGGTGAGCCTTTTTTCATGGGACATGTAGGTCAGCGAAAAGATGGTCGCCAGAAACCAGATCAGGGCAGACAGAAGGTTGAAAACCGCTCCGAGCCGGTCGACCCGGAAATTGAGGGGTAGCTCGCCGAAACCAACGGAAAAGCTGCTCACCACTACATTCATCCAGGCCAATCTGAAGAGATAAAAAGAAAGCAATAATACCAGCGCTGTCAGGGCCAGGACAAAATAATCACGGCCTTTGTCCCAGTAACGCCCAATTAAAACCGCCAGGGCAGCTCCGATAATGGGAATTAAAACAATAGCCAGAGGCAGGCCGCTGTTTATTGAATTTTCCATCGCTGCACCGTTCATTCAGCTGCCGCTCCTTAATAATAAACGTTCCCCGGATCTAGCCTATCAAAACTTTTAATGCCGTCTCTTCCAGACACAGACTTCTGTGCAGAACATGGATAGGGGCGACTTCGTTTACATGCTAAAAAGGGATCTAGCCGCCTCGACAACAAGCTCCCAGGGCCAGTTTTGAGGCACCAGGGCAAAAACTATACACCCTGCTGCCAGAAATCCCATGGGGACCACCATGTGCCAGGGCGCTTCCTGCCATCGTTTTCCGCTGTCGTGGGTAATTGGGCCAGATTCGTCGGGATGGCGGTCAGCATGGTGGCCGTTTTTTTCAGTGGCAAAAAAGGCATTAATAACAATCGGGAAGTAATAAGCGGCATTAAGCAGACTGCTGATAATGAGAACAGCTACAAAGAGGGGTTGCCCTGCTTCCAGTGAGGCCACCGAAAGCTGCCACTTGCTGATAAAACCGTTAAACGGGGGAATACCAACCATGGTCAGGGAAGCAATGGTAAAGAAGATCATAGTCAGGGGCATTTTCAGGCCGATTCCTTTCATGCGACTGATATTGCGAATGCCGGTCTGAACGATAATCGCTCCCGCACAGAGGAAGAGAAGGCCTTTCATGAAGGCATGGGTGAAGAGATGATAAAGCCCTCCTACCATTCCCTGCTCATTGAGCAAAAAAACTCCAAGCAGGATATAACCAATCTGGGCAATACTTGAATAGGCAAGCCGTCTTTTCAAATCATCCTGCAGCAGGGCCATGGCTGAACCGAGCAGGATAGTGATTATGGCAACGGCCAGCATGAAATCATCCCATCCGGCATTCTCGATATATTGCGGACTGTAGATATTGAAAATTACCCGGATCATGCCATATATACCGGTTTTTAGCATAATACCAGAAAGGGCAGCGCTAACCGGGGAAGGCGCTGCCGGATGGGCATCCGGCAGCCAGACATGAACCGGGAACATCCCCGCCTTCAGGCCGAAACCAAGCATAAAGGCAACAAAGGCGGCTGTTGCCAGCCCCGACGGCTCGGTGATCAAGCCGGGACGGTTAAAAACAATCGATCCCGTCAGGTAATATATAAGTAGCATGCCGAAAAATACTGAAAGCCCGCCGGCCACTGTCATATATAAATATTTAGCCGCAGCGAACATAACCACCGGTTCCTCTTCGTGAGCAATAAGAATATAGGTGGTCAGGGCCATGAATTCGAAGAAGAGAAACAGACCAAGCAGGTCACCGGCAAAGATGGTTCCCATACAGCCTCCTTCAGCCATCAGGAAGAAGGCATAATAACGTTCTTTTTTATGTTCATTAGCCATGTAGCCGGGAGAAAAACAGGCAGCCATGAACCAGACGAAAGAGAGAAATACTCCCAGGAAGAAAGTGAGCTGATCCACTTTAAAGGATATGGAAAGGGGAAAAGAAAAATATTCGAAGATGCCAAGTAATATTTTACCACTTTTAATGGCGGGGGACATGCTCAAAACAAGGGCAAAGAAAAACCCTGTTATCCCAACACAGATGTGTTCCTTGTAAGGGTAAAGCCTGTTGGGAAAGAAAAATATAGCCAGCCCCGCAACAATGGGTACAAAAATTATAATTGCCGGCAGCAGCGTGTGGACTACTTCGTATTCCAAGTCTTCTCACCTCCGAAAATCATTACAGCTCTTCAACCAGACCTTCGCAACATTTACCTGTCATTATAGCTCATTTCAACCGCCGTAATTATATCAATATCTTTTCTCAGAAATAAATGCCGGCGATAGCCCGGGCCAGGTTCAGGGGCCAGTTGGATGGAACCAGGGTAAAAGCAACGGCGCCCAGGGCAAGCAGGATAACCGGGATCATGCGCAGGGGATGGACAAGCAGCCTCTGCCTCTCGATGTTTTTTAACTCACGGCAGCCCAGGAAAGCGTTGATAGAAATGGGAAAATAATAAGATGCATTAAGGATGCTGCTGAGCAGTAAAACAATGATCAGAACCGGCATACCGGCCTGCAGGGCCCCGTAGCCAAGATGCCACTTGCTGACGAAAAGGTTGAAAGGTGGAATGCCAACCGAGCTAACTGCAGCAATGGTAAAAGCTATCATGGTAATGGGCATCTGAAAACCGATGCCCCGCATATCACTGATTTTTTGCTTGCCCGTATTGACAAAAATCACTCCGGCACACAGGAACATGCCTCCTTTCATGAAAGCATGGGCCATGATGTGGTAGAGTGAACCGACAAAAGCCTGGCTGGTCAGCAGGGAGAGGCCCAGCAGGATATAACCAACCTGGGCAATGCCCGAATAAGCCAGCCGCCTGTTGAGATCATCCTGGGCAATGGCACATAGAGAGCCATAGAGCATACTGGTCACAGCAAGAACAAGCAGGACATTATTCCAGCCAACTTCTTGTAAAAAATCAAGCCCGTAAATATCATGGAAAACCCGTATCAAACCCAGGACACCCGTTTTAAGCATCATTGAGGAGGAAAGGGCTGCAGCCGGAGTAGGCGCGGCGGCATAGGCATCGGGCATCCAGAAATGAAGGGGAATCATGGAAGCCTTGATGCCAAAGCTGATGAGGTAGCAAAAAAAGGCAACCATGAGCAACGGTGAAGCGGTTTCGATCAAACCACCCTGCCCAAAGGATAGATCTCCGGTTACCCAGTAGGTAATGGCTACCGCCCAGAAGAGCGATACGCCGGCAATGATAGTCATGTAGAAAAATTTTAGTCCGGCGGCACGGGCTTCCGGTGTTGATTTATAGGCAACCATGGGCACAAAGAGAACGGACATAAATTCAAAGAACATGAAGAAAGTAAACATGTTGCCGCTCAGGGCTACTCCAAGGCAGCCGGCGATGACAGCCAGGAGAAGATAGAAAAATCTTCTTCCCCCTTCTCTAGTGTGATAATAGCCTACTGAGTAGACAGTAAAAATGACCCCGAAAAAGGCAAATATCATGGTTACATAGAGAGAGAGCATATCAACCCGGAAAACCATGCCCATGGGGGGCAGGATATTTAGACGCAGATAAATATAGTGACCCTCCACCACCTGTGGATAGATCAGGGCGATCAACAACAGGGGGATGGCTGAACCGGCAATTACAATGAAGTTTCGCCAACCCTGACGATAGCGGTCAGCCAGCATGGCTCCTGCGGCAGCCAGAAGCGGCACCAGGACAATCAAAGCCGGGATAATTGATACAACTAGATCTTTTTGAGGCAAATCCGATCCCTCCTCCTGCGGTTAAAAAATCGTCGCCACCACGGCCTCAATAAAGGGAATGGTGGTGTAATTGGCAAAGATTCCGAAAAATATGGCCAGGGCAGCCAGGGTAACGGTAGGCACCAGCATGGTCAGGGGAGCCTCCGGTCCTTGCTGTCTCTTGAATTCTCCTTTTTTGAAAAAAGCATTCATAATAATGGGCAGGTAATAAATGGCATTCAGCAGGGAACTGGTCAGAATAACATAGGCAAACACCGGCATACCGGCATCAAGGCTGCCTGTGAGCAGGTAATACTTGCTGATATATCCACAGGTAGGCATAACTCCCATCAGGCCGAGTGACCCGATGGCGAAAGCCATCATGGTCAGGGGCATCTGCCGGCCGACCCCGTGCAGCTGGTCAATATTTTTTCGCCCCGTTACAGTGATGATCATCCCGGCGCAGAAGAACAGGGTTATTTTCAATATGGCGTGGTTAATAATATGAATGATCCCGCCGGTAATGCCGGCTTCGGAAAGCAGCAGGACACCGAGGGAGATATAACCCAGCTGGCCGATGGTTGAATAGGCAAGCCTCAATTTTAGCACATTCTGCTTGATAGCCATAAGCGAACCGACAATGATGGTAAAAGAGATCACCACCGCTACGACACCTGTTACATTCAAATCACCCAGCAGTTCGCGGCCGTAGAGCGAAAAGAAAACCCTTGTGATACCGAATACTCCTGCCTTGACGATAGCCACAGCATGCAGCAGCGCGCTGACCGGTGTGGGCGCAACCATAGCCCCCGGAAGCCAGGAATGCAAGGGCATTATAGCCGCCTTGGTGCCAAATCCGGCGATGAGCAGGTAAAATATGATTTTGAGCATGGTGGCTTTTTCCGGGCTAACTGCGTCGAGAATCCCGCCGGACATAAAGTCAAGTGTACCTACCAGATCGTGAATCATAAAAATGGACAGGAAAACCAGGGCTCCGCCGCCCAGGCTGTAGCTGATGTACTTGATCCCGGCTCGTACCGATTCGGCGGTACCGGCATGGACCACCAGCGGGTAAGTACAGATGGCCAGGTACTCATAAAAAATATAGAGGGTGAATAGATTGCCGGCAAAGGCAACACCCATGGCCGCGCTGCAGGACAAAACGAAAAAGACAAAATAATTACGCTGTTCGTGTTCATGAGCCATGTAGCCGATGGAATAAACAGTGGCAAAAACCCACAGCGTCGAAGATACCAGGCCAAAAACCATCCCCAGTTGATCAACTCGAAAGATTATTCCCATTCCGTCCAGCAGTTCCACCAGCCTGAACTCTATGAGGGCTCCCCTTAGAGCAGGGGGATACATGGTAACCACGGAAAGAAAAACTATGCTCACAGAGGCGACTGCTACGGCATGGCGGGCATAAGCATTTTTTTCATCGAGAATGCGAATAATAACCGCCCCGATGATCGGGATAATGACGGCTATAAGGGGTTGTATAAAACCCAGGTTCAAATATATCGCCTCCTGCTAAAGTTGTTGGTGTATCCGACTCTACAGTAAGAAGAGCAGGCTCGTGGCCAGTATGGCACCGATAACAAAAAGCATGATCCAGAGATCTAAGTCAATATTGGATATATTTACGGTTTGAAACAGGCGATCACCTTTTGCGCTGTAATCAAATTTGAACATCATCATAAAAACCTTCTTCAGAAACCGGATTAACCTGGTAAAAAAATATTTTAACCCGTTCATCCATATACCGTGAAGACGGTTGAAACCACCGGCTCCGGCCGCAGTAATTTGGTTGCCAACCTTTGGCATAAATTTATTGTCAACATAGTCAGCACTGTCGGAAAACATTGTCAGGAGAACCGGAGCCCCGTGAAAACCAAAGTTAAGATTGTCATCCAAAACTTTACCTGTTCTTGTAAAGGCCGTTCCCAGAACGGCAGTCAAAGGCCGGTACAGGGAATATTCTACGCTAAGGTAGGACGGCGGTTTCAAGTCAAATAGCTCTTTCCTCCTGAAAAGAATATACAGACCGATCCCCAAAACCAGGGCTACAGCGATCCCGTACAGATCATGCAATGTCCAGACTCCTACCTCGGCCAGGTGATGCAGGTGATGTTCGGAATAAGTAAAAACTTCGGCCATTGGTTCGATAACCCTTTTTAAAACCAGCGGTGACTGGAGGCCAAGGAATACCACAGCCACCAGATAGACCAGGGCTACTATTCTCTCGAGCCAGGTTTCCCTCACCTCTCCGGATCCCAGTTTGGACCGCAGTTCCTCCGGTTTTTCCCCAAAGAAAAGCGAAAGGAAGATCTTGGTGATGTAACACACCGTAAGGGCGCTGGTCAGCATAAACAGCTTCTCGGCCAGCCACAGATCCCAGAGATGGTGGTGCTCAAAAGCTTCGACGATGGCATGGTGAAGCAAAGTTTTACTGACGTAACCGTTGAAACCGGGAATACCGGTAATTCCGGCAGCACAGGCAGCGAAAGCAGCAAAAGTAAAAGGAAACTTTTTCCACAGTCCACCCAATTGATCAAGCCTGATTTCATGCAGCCGGGCATAAATGATCCCGAAAAGAATAAAGAGTCCGGATTTGAAAAAGGCATGATTAATAATATGGTAAGAAAAACCGCCGAAACCCATCGCCCCGTCATAACCGAGGTAGGCGGCCGCTCCCACGCCCATCAGAATATAACCCATCTGACTGACACTGCTATAGGCCAGAAGCCGCTTGGCATTATTCTGCAGAATGGCCATCAGGGCAGCCAGAAACATCGTCATTATACCTATCCAAATAACAATATGGCCCATATTTGCGGTATATTGCCAGAGCTTGCTCTGAGCCAGTTCCGCAGAAGGGGTATAGAGCAAATTAACCACTCTGATAATCCCGTAGGCACCGGTTTTGATCATAATGCCTGAAAGGAGTCCGCTGGCCGGCGAAGGAGCAACCGGATGAGCCTGCGGCAGCCAGATATGCAGAGGAATCATCCCTGCTTTAACCCCGAAACCGGCAATCATGAACAGAGCAATTAAAGCAGCACTTTTCCCGGTCAAAACGATATCCTGGAGAGCAGGTTTTATGACCACCGAACCGGTCAGGCCGTTAAGCATTATAATTCCAACAAGGAGAACCAGACCGCCGATTACACCGAGATATAAATAGGTATTGCCCGCTTTCATTGCCTCGGCACTCTGATTATGAACGACCAGGGCATAAGAAGCTAGAGTCATGAGCTCAAAAAAAAGAAAAAGACTCAGGAAATCACCACAGAGAAAAACACCAACACAACCGCCCAGGGAAAGGATAAGGAAAACGTAATAACGGGTCTGTCTGCCTTCATGTTTCATGTAAGGTAAAGAAGCAAGGGTAGCCAGGAACCAGACCGCAGAAGAAAAGAGGGCGAATACCGCTCCTGTCAGATCGACTGCAAACCCCGTTTCCAGGCCGGCCATCGGGGGCAGGCTGTAATAGACTGTATATCCTCGCAGGACCAGCAAAAAAAGTTCGATACAAAAATAGAGTGTCGCTCCTGCAGCAACTACGGCAGCAATATTTCTCAACCCGGTATATTTCAAACCTATCAGACCGATCACTATGGAGCCAACGATCGGGATAAGGACGATAACAGGGGGCAAAATGCTTATGATAAAATGATCGCTGATTTCTATTACGAAGAGTTCTGCCATTAATGGACCCCTTTATATAGGACAATTAAAAGTTTTTATTCTCTTTTACAGTCCAATATCCTGCCTTGAAAACATATTTCTCACAATTTAAAAAGCGAGCGATGAAAAAGCGATATCATAACATTAAACAATTACCATATATTTCAAGGCAGTTAATGTTGCACTTTCCCAAAGCGAGTAAAAAACAAAAATATCTTGACAGAACTACGAAAATGATAAAAAATAGAAAGGAAAGTCCATGGTCTTTTTTTGTTTTTAGGGGTTTGTTTGTAATCCTGCAAATAAAGTAAAATTTATTGGGTCTCAAAAAGCAGGTATATTTTTTTGAAACCAATTGTGAAGATTTTAACTTGCTGAATTTTCTAATCGTTTTACCGGGCGACAGACGTCCCGGTGAATGTTATACTGACGGTTGGATCAAACCGGGGGGGATGAAGAAAAGATGCACGATTATGTAACAAGGGTTGTATTCCGTTACATGCTTCTTTTCGTTCTGCTGTACGGGTTTTATGTAATTATGCACGGCCATCTATCACCGGGAGGAGGATTTTCCGGCGGCATGATTGTCGGCCTTGGCCTCCTTCTATATATTTTAATCTTTGGCCAGCTCTGGAAGCCTAATTTCCGCCAGATGATCATCGACCTGGCCATTATTTTTGTCGGCATCGGTGGAATTCTTGAGGTTATAAAATTTTTAATCCCTCATGAACATGGCCCCGTGGGCATCCCCGGGACTTTATTCAGTGTGGGAATCATGTCGGTGGCCAATTTCGGCATCAGTATCCTCGTCACCAGCACGATTCTGGCTATCTACTATATGATCAGCGAGGAGGCATAGTTATGGATGTGAATATTTTATTAGCCAACTTTCCATATCTGGTTACGATAGTCCTTTTTGCCATGGGCACCCTGATTGTTTTAACCCAGACCAATCTGATCAAAAAAGTGATCGGCATCAATATTATGGAAACAGCAATATTTCTATTTTTTATTATTGTCGGCAATATTCAGGACGGTGTACCACCGATTTTTGATCCGCAGATGCCTGATGCGCTTTACATCAATCCGCTTCCTTCCTGCCTCATGCTGACAGGAATTGTGGTAAGCTTCAGTGTAACTGCCTTTGCCCTGGCGTTAATCGTTAAGCTGTACATCTTTTATGGAACGATCTGTGCTCCAAACTTCATGAAACTAAAATAGAGGTGAATCCCCAGATGGAGTTGGTTTCTAAACTACCTTTTCTATGCGTCATCAGCACGCTGATCGCTTCCTTCTGCATGCCCGTTTTGGCCAGGTGGAAAAAAGAATTCTGCGCCCCACTGGCAACTTTCATTACCGGAGCCGTTTTTGCCACAGCATTATTTGTCGGATACCATGTCAGTCACGGTAATGTAATCCATTTCCCGGTATCGGGATGGCCTCCTCCCTGGGGCATTGAAATTGTAGTGGATACCCTGTCAAGTATGATGCTTATGCTAATCTCAGGAATATGTTTTCTAATTCTTATCTACAGCTTCCATGCAATCAGGCACGAACTGGAAAATAATGTGGTTGGCTGGTACTATACGGCTTTTCTACTCTGCATGGCCGGGATGATGGGCCTGGTAATCACCAACGATATTTTCAATATGTATGTGTTTATTGAGGTTACGGGGATCGGCGCCGTAGCCCTGGTGGCAAGCAAAGGCACCCGCCTGGCCACCGAAGCAGCTTTAAAATATCTGCTCCTGGCAACGATCGGTTCCGGTTTCGTCCTTTTTGGGATCGGTTTCATTTATATGATGACCGGCAACCTGAACCTTAGCTACATCGCAATGGAGCTGAGCGAAGTCAAGGATTCATATCCCTTCTTAATCTGGACTTCGCTTAGTTTTTTAGTGGTCGGATTTGGAGTCAAATCAGCCCTCTTTCCCCTTCACCTGTGGCTACCCGATGCTCATTCGTCGACCGCCTCCCCCTCCAGCGCAGTATTATCAAGCCTGGTAGTAAAAGTATATATCATCGCTTTTTTAAAGATACTGTTAATTGCTTTCGGCCTGGAGATATTTCATGAAACTTACATCAGGAGCCTGATCCTGGTGCTGTCTGTAGTTGCCATGCTGGCCGGCTCGCTCTTCGCCTTCGTGCAAATCGAACTTAAACGCCGGCTGGCCTACTCCACGGTAGCCCAGATCGGTTATGTATTTCTTGGTATCGGGCTGGGCACGCCATGGGGCCTGACGGCTGGCATGCTGCACATATTAGTTCATGCTTGCATGAAAACATGTCTATTTCTCACCGCCGGGGCTGTCTATTACCAGACCGGACGTAAAAAAGTCAACCAGTTTGCCGGACTGGGTTACAAGATGCCCATAACCATGGGCGCTTTCACTGTGGCATCATTTTCCATGGTCGGCATTCCACTTTTCGGCGGTTTCATCAGCAAGTACGGTCTGGCGTTGGGCAGTCTGGAAGCAGATTTACCCCTGCTGATTTTGGTTATCATCCTGAGCGGCCTGCTAAATGCTACTTATTATTTCCCCATAATCGGACAGGCTTATTTCAGCCTGGAAGAGGGCCACGAACATGAAGAAAAGACTTTTCAGAAAGATAAATTACCCCTGAGCATGCTGGTTCCAATTGCCATCCTGGCTGTCTGTATTCTCTATTTAGGGATATTCCCAGGTGGGGTACTCGATTTTATCAATCAGACCGTAGTGAAACTGCTGTAAAGTCCAGCGTGTTATGGTATAGGAGGTGTTTGCTGTGCTCAATCGAACAAAAGTTGATCTGGCAGGTTCCCTGTTCATATTTATCCTGTTAATGATTTTCTGGTTTCTAATTTCAGCAAGCGCCGACTGGCAGCACATTCTGGTCGGAGCAATCTTCTGCGGTCTACTAACCTTTTTATGGGGCAACCTGACTATTACCGAGGGTAATAAAACAGAATTCAAACTGGCTCAGCTTTTCATGATCATTAAATATTTTGTTATACTGGGCGTGGAAATCGTCATTGCCAATATCAACGTGGCCATGATTGTCCTTAACCCCCGCCTTCCCATCTCCCCCGGCATTGTAATCATGCGCTGCGACCTTGAAAGAAGCCTGGTCCGGGTTCTCTATGTTAATTCCATTACCCTCACACCGGGTACAATCACTGTGGAACTGGAAGATAACTTGCTGATCGTCCATGCCCTGACCGAGGATGTCGCTCACGGCCTTGAAGATTGGCCCCTTTACAGCAGGCTGATGAAACTTGAGGGGGTATACAAAAATGCTTAGCACTCTACTTAACTGGGTGGTTGTCGGACTGATCCTTATCTCACTGCTGGCCATTGCCCGGGCTTATAAGGGACCAACAGTGCTGGACCGTGTTGTTGCAATGAACATTATTACGACAAACGTCGTCATCATAATTCTGATTTTTTCTTATCTCGATAACAGTTACTACTACATAGACGTTGCTTTTGTCTTTGTCCTGGGCGTCTTTATCGGTACTCTATGCATTTTAAAACTGCTGCGCGAAGGACATATCATTTAAAAGGGGAGCTATAAAGCTTCTGAACGGGGTGTTTGTCTTGACTATAATGCAATATATAGCTTTGTTCTTTATTTTTGGCGGCCTGTTCTTCCTTTTTGTTGGAGTCCTGGGCCTGATTCGACTGCCTGATCTGTACACCCGGATGCATGCAATGGGGAAATGCGATACCCTGGGCACCGGGATGATGCTTATCGGGATAATGATCCTCATCGGCGACATTACAAACGCTACCAAGCTTTTAATGATCGGGGCAATGGTCGCCACTATCAACCCGGTAATCACCCACCTGATCGCTAAAACTGCTTATAACAGGGGAACACCCATGGCTGAAGGGAGTTTCGTAATCAATGATTACGTCGCTTCGCAACGCCGCCGTAGAAGTCAACAATTGGAAACCCTTACCGAAAAGGAAGGGGGAAAAAGTGAATGAATATAGATATACTAATGATTTTACTTTTAATTGTTTTGATTGTAACAGCCTTTTCAATTTTCGTTTTTAACGACCTGCTCTATATTGTCATTATTTTTGGAGCATACAGCATGATCATGTCCCTGGTCTGGCAGCAGCTTAACTCGCCCGACCTGGCCATAACGGAAGCAGCAGTCGGTATTGGGATGACTGTATTACTGGTGACAGTGGTCACCAAGGTAGGGAGGCGTCCGCAATGACTAACCTCAGAACAATTCTTTTCTACGGTATGTCAATCATTCTTGTTGCCTTAATTTCATTCATGCTTGTTCTGGCCGTCACTGAAATGCCCCCCTACGGAAAGCTCGACAATCCGACCAACAATTATGTCTATAAACGATACGTCACCAAAGGGGTAGAAGAAAGCGGCGGGCTAAACCTTGTAGGTAATATTCTGATCGATTACCGTGGCTATGACACCCTTATGGAATCTACGGTCCTCTTTACCACTGTTGTTTCCATCATGATTGTTTGGAGAACCAGGAGCAGCAAAGAAAAAGAAGAGGAGAATCATTAATACAAAGATAAGCTGTCTGAGAGGGCGAAAAATAAATGAACTACGATGA
>CAZDKY010000048.1:0-7514 GCA_964506505.1 uncultured Syntrophomonadaceae bacterium | reverse complement strand
TATACTCAACAGATCATTGGCCAACCTCTGCGCGACCCGCATCAGGTTTTCACCAAGGGCAAGGAAGTGCTTCATGTTGATATAACCCACAGGGGTATTGAAGTAATAGAACTTGTAGCTTCTACAACGGTGGAAACCCTTATGACCAGGGATGTTATTTCGGTAAACGGGGAAACCACGATCAATGAAATAACTCGTTTGATGCACGAACACAACATCAATCGTATCCCGGTGGTGGATGACAGTAAAAGAGTGCAGGGAATTATCACAAGAGCTGATATAATCAGGGCTATGGTTACAGATTGGCAAAAAATCAGTGAGAATTAGCCTGGATTTGCATTACCGGTAATTTAAGTTTTGTTTTGGAGGTATTCTATAATGCGCAGGCCGATTTATGAAGGTGGGGGTTACAGGGTATTATCGGAAAAGGAAATAAGCCGCATTCATGAAACATCGATCAGCGTCCTAAAAGAAGTGGGATTTGAGATAAACTATCCACCGGCCCTTGAGCTGTTTGAGAAAAATGGTGCAAGGATCGATTATGATCTAAACAGGGTCTATGTTTCCCGGGAACTGGTTTCCCGGGCGATCAAGCAGGCTCCGTCTGAATTTGTCTTTTACGGAAGACAGAAGGGGAAAAACATCACCGTTGGCGGGAAACAAGTCCATTTCGGCAGCGGCGGTCTGGCTCTTTATGTACTGGATCTTGAACGCAATAAAAGACCGGGAACGATCCGCGATGTGGCCGACCTGGCCAGGCTTGCCGATAAGCTTGAAAATCTCGATTTTTTTATCATTCCCGTTTATCCGCACGACATCAATATCGATGCCGTGGATGTCAATACAAAATATCAGGCTTTGCTCAACACCAGTAAGCCGGTAATGGGTGGTATTTTCAACAAGCAGGGTGTTGAAGATATCATTGAGATTGCTTCTATTATAGCGGGTGGACTTGACAAACTGCAGAAACGTCCTTTTATTGGTTTCATTTCTTCCATCACCAGCCCGCTTAAGGTTAGTCCGGAACATGCGGAATATATAATGATGATAGCCCGTTACGGTCTTCCTCTGGCTACTTCAACCGCTCCGACTGCGGGAGCGACGGCTCCGATCACCCTGGCCGGTACCCTGGTGCAGCAGAATGCAGAGGCTTTGATGGGAGTGATCCTCAGCCAGTTGGTCAATCCGGGAACACCGGTTCTTTACAGTGCTGTCCCGGTAACTATGGATATGCGGACCATGTCATTTCTCATGGGCAGCATCGAATCAGGTCTGATGAATGCTGCCATTACCCAGATGGCCCAGTATTACCGGTTGCCCTGCTACTTGACGGTGGGAGCAACTGATTCCAAACTGCCCGATGCCCAGGCTGCTCATGAAGGTGCTACAACGGCCATGCTGGCGGCACTGGCCGGAGGGAATTACATTCATGAAGCCTTCGGCATGCTCGATGGGGCAATGACGGTATCTTATGCCCAGTATGTGATTGATAATGATATCGTTGGCAGCTGCCTGCGCACCCTGCGGGGTATCAATATAAACCGGGATACTCTGGCCTTTGATATCATTGCCAAAGTTGGGCCGGGAGGCAACTATCTCGGTGAAGAACATACGGTAAAGTATATGCGTACTGAAAGTTATATGCCCCGGGCCAGTGATCGTCAGCAGTACCAGCGGTGGTTTGATGCGGGAAGCAAAGATAGCTGGAAACGGGCCGAAGAAGTAGCCTCTCAATTGCTCCAGGAACCGGTAGAATCGATTATCCCGCCGGAAATTGACGCCAGGATAAGGGCAAAATTCCCCGACCTGGTCAGGGTTGAAACGAATGAAGATTTAAGCACCGGGACCGGTTTAAGTTAAGGAAAGGTCACCACAATTCTGACCGGATTATCCTCTTTCTTCCTGAGTATATCCAGTCCCCGGTTTATCTCCGCGAGGGGCAGTTCAAGACTTACGGAATGGCTTAAATCAAGACGTCCCTGGGCTACGAGTTCTATAATAGTTGGCAAGTCAGCCCTGCTCTGATCGGCGCTGCCCAGGATGGTTCGTTCTTTTAATAGCAGGTCATGGTACGGGTTAAGGCCCATTTCTTCCGGGCAGATACCGACTACAACCGTTCGGCCGCCCGAGCCGGTGCTGTCGACCGCCTGGCGGATTGTTCTGGATAAGCCAATTAATTCGATCGCAACATCTACACCCCGGCCTTCCGTAATTTCTTCAATTCTTTTCTCCACGTTTTCCTCCAGGGGATTAATGACTGCTGTTGCGCCAACTTTTTTTGCCAAAGATAGCTTTTCCGGGGAGAGATCCATGGCAATAACTTTCCCTGCGCCCATAATCCGGGCAATTTGAACAGCATGGATGCCCAGGCCGCCGATCCCGATCACCAAAACATCATCACCGGTTTGGATGTGAGCTCGTTTAAGGGCATGAAAAGGAGTAGCCACTGCATCGGTCATCAGAGCCGCCCTGGAAAAGGGAATGGAATCAGGGAAAGTAAAAGCATTGCGTTCGGGGACAACCAGATATTCAGCAAAGCCGCCTTCGATGTTTTTCCCCAGCATTTTTGCTTCTTTGCAGTAATTATCCCTTCCAGTACAGCACATCATACATTTTCCACATGTAATCAGGTAAAAGAGGCATACCCTGTCGCCGGGGTTAAATAAAGTAACCCCTTCTCCGCATGCAGCTACCTCCCCGGCTATTTCGTGCCCCAGGGTAATTGGTAGCCTGGTCACCTTGCTGCGTCCGTCCTGGTAATGAATGTCAGAGCTGCAGATGCCGGCCGCCCTGACCCTGACCAGTATTTCACCCGTTGAAGGCTGCGGGATTCCAAGCTCGGCAATTTCCAGTGGTTTCCCTATCTCAATCAGGCGCGCTGCATGCATGGTTTTCATGATTACTCCCCCTTGATCTTTTTAACAGAGTTCTTTCTTTAATGCACTGATCCTTTTTCCTGGAAGGAAGAAACTCATTTGTTAGTGGATGTTTTAAATTCAGGGTCTTAATAATTTGCAGGTATTAATACGGTTGACAGGGCAATTATTTTCTCTGCCATGATGAGGAAGGAATATTGGAAAAACTGCAGAAATAATGGCTAACAAGCAAAACCGCAACCCTACAGGGAAACCCATTTTTACCTAATTAATGAAAGAGGGTGACCGATCATCTCAGTAATAAAGAAAGCGGTAATTCCGGCAGCCGGAATGGGAACCAGGTTTCTTCCGGCCACCAAAGCCCAGCCCAAGGAGATGCTGCCCATCGTTGACAGGCCGACCATCCAGTTAGTAGTGGAAGAAGCGGCTGAAGCGGGGATAGAGGAGATATTGATCATAACAGGGCGTAATAAACAGGCTATTGAAGATCACTTTGACAGAAACCCGGAGCTGGAAGATTTGCTCCGGACAAAAGGAAAAGAAGAAGATCTGGAGGAAATACTTAAAATAAGCGAGCTGGCCAATATCTTCTATATGCGTCAGAAAGAGCCCCTCGGCCTGGGTCACGCTGTTCTCTGCGCCCGCAGTTTTATCGGCAGTGAACCTTTTGCCGTTCTTCTGGGTGATGATGTTGTCCATGCTTCCGTCCCCTGTATCAAACAGCTGATTGATGTTTATGCTGAAAAGGGGCAGACAGTACTCGGCACCCAGAGGGTGGGTTGGGAAAATGTCCACAAGTATGGGATTGTTGATACGGATGATCCTGATTCTCCTGTAGTCCGGGTCAAACAGCTTACTGAAAAACCATCCCGTGAGGAAGCCGCTTCCGACCTGGCTGTCCTCGGCCGATACATTATTGACCCGGCCATATTCTCTATCCTTGAGCAAACCGCTCCCGGCAGGGGAGGTGAGATCCAGCTGACTGACGGACTAAATACCCTCGCTGCCCGGCATCCGGTCTGGGCTTATAGTTTTACCGGCAGGCGTTACGATGTAGGCGACCGGCTCGGTTTTTTAGAAGCGACCCTTGAATATGCCCTGCGACGGGAAGAGCTGGCTCCCGCTTTGAAGAAATTTCTATCAAGCCTGCAGCGGAGATAGGAGAATTCCTCCATTAGTCCACTGAGACAGCATCAAAGCTTAAAATATGTCTCCGCTTTTATCCGAAGACAGAACGAAGGAATGTAAGGGCATTAATCCAGTGAGACATGACCGGATAAGTTTCTGGATATCATCGGCCATATAAATTAGTCTGTATTGCTCCGTACTTCTATGAAGAGCGGAGATATCTAATGATATTTTTCATAATAAGGAGGGATCCCCTTTGTATCTTCATTCGTTACCTCTGGCTCCGCTGGCCCGGGAACTAACCGGCGGAAAGCGCGATGTCCTTGAGTACATTGATGAAACCTGTGATCTTATTGATCGGGTTGATCCGGAAATACAGTCTTTTTTGCCTGAAGAAAAGCGCCGCGAGAGGTTGATTAGGGAAGCGGAATCTCTACGGGAAGCGTACCCCGAGCCGGCAAAAAGGCCTCCTCTTTTCGGTGTGTTAATAGGAGTAAAAGATATTTACCGGGTGGACGGTTTCCCCACCCGGGCTAATTCAAATCTTGACCCGGAAGTTTTAGCCGGCCCGGAAGCGGAATGCGTGAGGATTTTGCGTCGGGCCGGGGCACTGGTTCTTGGGAAAACAGTGACTACAGAGTTCGCCTATTTTGAACCGGGACCGACCCACAATCCGCATAATTTAAACCATACACCCGGTGGGTCAAGCAGTGGGTCTGCTGCTGCAGTGGCAGCCGGCTTCAGTCCACTGACTCTGGGAACGCAGACAATCGGATCGGTTAACCGACCGGCTGCTTTCTGCGGGGTGGTCGGTTTTAAACCGAGCTACAACCGTATACCATCCTCCGGTTTGCTTTATTTTTCCCGTTCGGCCGATCATGTCGGCTGTTTTACCCAGGATGTAGAGGGGATGATCCTGGCGGCGGAGATTCTTTGTAACAGTTGGAAAGAGATTAGCGTTTCTTACAAGCCTACCCTCGGTATTCCCAGGGGGGCTTACCTGGAACAGGCTTCACCCGAAGCTCTTGAGGTATTCACCAATCAGCTGGAAAAATTGCGGGCAGAGGGTTATTTAATAAAAGAAATTAATGTGTTGAATAACATAGAAGAAATTGCCGACTGGCACCATGTCCTGATTTCTGCGGAAATGGCCCTCGAACATGCCGATCTTTACGGACGTTTTGCCCATCTCTACAGGTCCAGGACAGCCCAATTAATTGAAGAAGGGCGAAATGTTTCATCACGGGATCTGGCTGAAGCAAGAAAACGACAAAAAGAACTGCGCGAGGAACTGGAAACAGTGATGAGGGAAGAAAAAATTGATCTCTGGATCACACCCGCTGCTCCCGGCCCGGCCCCGGAAGGTCTCTCGACGACCGGCAATCCGGCTATGAACATGCCCTGGACCAACAGTGGTTTTCCATCGATATCAATACCGGCCGGAAAAGCAGCCAATGGATTGCCGCTGGGTCTGCAGTTGATAGCTCCCTTTATGGGAGATGAGCTGCTCCTCAACTGGTCGATTGAGGTGGAAGCGATCTTTGAAGAATTTCAGGCTTACAAAGTTTAAACTTTCCTTGCTGCCAGGCAGTCCAAAAGAGATGCCGCTCCCCTGGTAATGAGGATGGCCAGAATGGTCCGCATGCCCAGAAGCACCACCGGGTTGGCGCCGAAAACGGCAAAAATAAAAGTATCTTCGATTACCGAATGGGAAATGCTGAGGTAAATGCCGATGAGCATCAAATCGCGTTTTTTCAGGTAGCCTTCCCGGGCATAGTCAATAATCAGGGCGGATCCGAGAACAATCCCGAAAAACATGCCGCCCAGCAGGGGGAAAGCCGCTTCCTGGGGCAGAGTTAGAAAATTTAGGGCTCCTTTTATCCTGCCGGTTATTTTCTCGATGATCTGGAAATAGCGAGCCAGTTCAATGAGAATTAAAATCGGAATCAGATAAAGAGCAATTCGCCCTATACTCAGCAGGCTTTCAGCAGCAGTCTGAAAGATCAGATTTATTACCTCCATTTATTTAGCCTCCTCCAACCAGGATATAAATCATATTCAGGAGGAATCCGGCTCCGAGGGCGGTAAAGAGGCGCAGAGCGGCGGAAACGGGAATGGGCAGACCTGTATAGCTGCATACCACAGTTTCCATTGGCAGCTCGTGACAGATACCGATCATTACTGCCAGAACAGTAACCTGCTGTGAAGTAAGGGCCAGGGTTGTTAATACGCCCAGGGCGGCATATACATTAACAAAAAAACTGAGCAGCAGGACAATGGTTGCCTCTCCGGGCAGTCCGAAAAGAGCCATCGCCGGAGTAAAAAACCCGGCAACCGTTCCGACGATACCGTAATAATCTAGGACCGCCATGAGACAGGATATGGGGACAACAATTTTTATCAACAGCCAGAGCAGTCGGAAGCTTTTCATTATTCCTGTTTTAAACGGTTCAACAATAGAATACACAGCTGTTTCACCTTCTTCTTCAGTGTCGGGGAGGTAAGCTTATGGAAGATGTTTATCGTCTTCGAGATGTTCGATATCGCCGGGTTTTGTCCATACCTTTTTTAAATATACCGGCAGGTACCATTTTCTGGATTTCCGGTCCCAGCGGCAGCGGAAAAACCACCTTTCTTAAACTTTTAAACAATCTGATTACCTGTGAGCAGGGAAAAATATTTTATCAAGGCCAGGATATTCTCGCCATTGATCCGATCGAGTTGCGAAGGAAAGCGATAATGGTTTCCCAGTCGCCTTATATATTCCCCGGCACTATTTATGACAATATCCTGCTGGTATTTAATTTTAACCGGAAAGAAGTTGTTTCGCAAGAAAAGATAGAACAGATGCTTGCGCAGTTTGGGCTGGACGGTTTTCTTTATCGGCAGACTGATAAGCTTTCCGGAGGGGAAAAGCAGCGGCTGGCTCTGGCCCGCGCCCAGCTGCTGGAACCGGAAACTCTTTTGCTCGATGAACCGACAGCAGCTCTCGACGAAGAAAACATCCGGACCGTTTTTAACCATCTACGCCGCTGGGTGCAGGAAAATGGTCGGAGCGTGATCATGGTTTCCCATGCTGCCTCGCTGGCAGGCAATTATGCCGACGGAAAAATGATCCTTGAGAATGGGCGAATAGCGGAACTGAAGCAGGGAGGTGCTACCGGTGAGCGAACTGCAGTCAATTGAA
The DNA here is from genome assembly GCA_964506505.1 of uncultured Syntrophomonadaceae bacterium. Lineage (GTDB taxonomy): Bacteria > Bacillota > Dethiobacteria > DTU022 > DTU022 > M55B129. The sequence continues at coordinate 323 of CAZDKY010000048.1, read as the reverse complement.
ATATGGCGGCTTGCTGCTTCTTATCTTTTTCTTGTTCTCGTTTTAATGATGTCTTATTTCCTTAAACTGGGTCGGAGAAAAGAATTCTGGGTGGCTGCTGTCCGGATGACCGTTCAGCTTGTTCTGGCCGGCTATTTTCTCGAGCTGGTTTTCAGACAGCAGCATATTCTCGTTTCTTTGCTTGTTCTGTTCGCCATGCAATTTTTTGCCCTGATGACTGTCTATGGCCGTCTGAAAGGTAAAATTGAACCCCGTTTAAAAAAAATGCTTGCACCGGCTCTCTTTGCGGGGACGACTTTGCCGCTGGCTTATTTTATGATTGT
>CAZDKY010000047.1:0-66535 GCA_964506505.1 uncultured Syntrophomonadaceae bacterium | reverse complement strand
TTGCAGAAGAATATTTTGAGAATACAAGTAAAACATATAATTAAGATACAAGTATATGAATTTAGAGATGTTAGAGCATATAGAAAACAAATCTATTTTATGTAATGTATCTCAGAATAAGAAGTATATAGATCTGGTTAAATTTAGATAGTTTATAGTGAGGCCAGAAATAGTACAAACAATAGTTGACGGGTCTCCGGCACCAATAGAAAATTAAAGCAAAATTCTACAATGCATTTCAGACCAAGTCCCCCTCCCGACACCACTTTAAATAAAACGTGGAGAGATATCTCCACGTTTTATTTTTTCGGTGTGCACGGTATGGGAGTGTGTTACAATTTCGGATAGTTTTATTGTTTATCAAAATCAGAATAAGGTGATCTATGTTATAATTAAACATAGAAGGCACTCGAAAGGTAAATTGTTCGGTGGCATAATCCTCAAGCAAGAGTTTGTTGGTTCACCACACAGTAGTTAAGGCATGAATAAAGCGCTCGGAGTTTTCGATCGAGAGCGCACTATTAATGATAAGAGGGTGTTTTAAGTGAGCGACTATGATGTACAGTATATCCGTGAACAATTTCCTTCAATTAAGAAAAAGTTGGCAGGATTACCTGTAGCTTATTTAGACGGTCCGGGTGGCACACAGGTTCCAAAAAGAGTAATAGACAAAATAACAGAATACTTAGTAGAGACCAATGCAAATGAAGGGGGAGCTTTCGAAACTTCAGTAAAAACAGATAAAATTATGGAAGAGGCTCGTGTTATTTGTAGCGAATTTTTAGGGTGCAAAGCTCATGAGGTAGCTTTTGGATCAAGTTCAACTACTAATTCTTTTATGCTAGCCTTTGCTCTGATGAAAGATATATTGCCTGGAGATGAAATAATTGTTACTGATTTGGATCATCTCTGCAATAGATCACCTTGGATACAACTTCAGGACGCCGGAGCTATTATTAAGAGTGTTCGGGTTAACGTAGAAGAGATGAAATTAGATTTTGATGATTATAAATCAAAGCTTTCACCCAGGACACGTTTAGTAGCACTTAATTATGCATCTAATGCAGTTGGTACTATAACTGATGTTAAAAAGTATATTGAACTAGCTCATGAAGTAGGTGCTATTACTGTAGTTGATGCAGTGCATTATGCTGCACATAAGCCCATTGATGTTAAAGAGATTAATACGGATATACTTATATGTTCTGCGTATAAATTCTTTGGCCCTCACTTGGGGGTAGTATATATAAGAGATAGCTTGTTTGATAAGTTAAAAACAATTAAGGTAGATGCAGACGATTTATTAGAAGTACCACATAAGTTTCAAACAGGGACACCTTGTTTTGAGAATATTTATGGTACTGCAGAGGCAATAAAATTTATAGCAGATGCCGGAGAAATGTTTGACCATGATGGAGACAAAAAGTCAGAGAGTCAGTTGACATTAAGGGAAAAAATCATCACTGGTATGAATACATTTGACGAATATGAAGAAAAGTTAGCATTCTATCTTAGGTCAAAGCTGTATAAAATGCCAAAGATTAAAATATATGGGCCTCAAGAGGGCTCTGAGAGGACTTCAACGGTATCATTTACGATAGACAAAATAAATTCAGATCTTGTGGCAAAACATCTTGGCTCAAAAGGTATCTATGCCTGGGCAGGGCATTTCTATGCAAAAACACTTGTAAATGAAGTCCTTAATCTTCAAAAAGATGGCGGATTGCTAAGGGTTGGAGTATCGCCATACAATACAATGCAAGATATTGATCGACTATTGGAGGAAGTATCTATTTTAGCTGCGGTTCCATTACCCGGCGTTTGAATGCGGTTTTAATCTTTCTTTGCAGGCGCTTTTTTATTATCCCAATAGTCACTATGATCGGGTTAAATTCCATTGCCTGAGCATGGCATTTAATTTGCTGTTCATCACTTTATCCATCCGCTTGATGCTTTTGCCGACGCTGAAATCAAGGGTTTTCACTCTGCTAATATATGGGAAGAAGCTATGTAATTTAACGACTGTGCTTTATAATGTCAAGGCATTTTATTTTTTTTGCGGCAGTGATTTGTTCATTGTAAAAAGTGAGAGAATAATAACCGCAGCCGAAAAAAGATAACTTTCCACCGGCGTTTAAAGCTCCTGATGGCCAAAATTTTTCCAGATAATATACAATCATCTTATAATGGCGGAAGTAAATGAGAAAAGGATCCTTGCAGGATATGTCCAATCGGTTAAACGTTCTTGTTGCTGCAGCAATTGGTGGTTCGGTTTTCGCCATGCATTTCGGTGGTTCGTGCATGCTCTGGCCCGTCACCTGGGGTCAGCAGAGCGGTACGGATGTGTATACTGCTTATCTGGGCATCTTTATCTCGGCCATTATCTTCCCCTGGCTGGCCTACCTGGCGGTAGCCCGCGAGGGAACTTTATATAATATTGCCGCCCGGTCTTTTAGTGGTGGCATGGCGCTTGCTTTTGGCGGTTTGACTGTGCTTGTCCTGGGGCCTCTTTTTGCCATACCGCGCATGAGCGCTGCCTCCTGGGATGCCATTTGCCAGATCCTCGGCCTGCAGAGTGCGCCTTTTGCGGCTGAGATTATCTTCACCCTTGCTTATTATGCTGCCGTATTCTGGTTTCTTTTCCAGCGTAGCCGGGTTATCGATAAGATTGCCCGCTACCTGCTACCGGTCCTTATCCTGACCGTGGTGGCCGTAGTAACAAGAAGCTTTTTTTCGCCCCTTGCAGAACCAGTTTCCAGGTTTTATGCCGATCATCCCTTTACCTACGGTTTTCTGAATGGTTATCAGACAATGGACCTGCCGGCTGCCCTTATGTTTGCTACCCTCGTTGTTGCCGGCTTAAGTGAAAGCCACGGCCTGCAGGGGAAACCGCTCAACCGTTATTTGATCGTTACAGCAGGGATCGGATTCATCCTGCTGGCGGGTAGCCATTTTACCCAGATGCTGGTCGGCGCTTCAACCGGGACCCTTTTTACAGATGTGTCCTACGCCAGGCTTTATGCGACCATTATCCTTGAGCTCTGGGGGCCCGTGGGCGGGATAGTTTTCAACATCGCCCTGCTTTTTGCTGCCCTCACCTCTGCTGTGGGCCTGTCCGGAGGAACCTCCTCATACTTCGAAGAAGCTTCCGGGGGCAAAATGCCCTACAGGGCCTGCGCCCTGGCCGTACTAACCCTCAGTGCTCTGGTCAGCCTGGTCGGTCTGGAAGAGATTATCCGGCTTACAGCGCCCATTTTGGACATGGTTTACCCTCCGTCCATAGTCCTGGTGCTCTTTATTGCCTTTGTCCCTGCCCTGAGGGGAGCCAGGTCAGGCGCGGCTGTAGCTGCTTTTCTCTGGGGTCTCTTTGAGGGCATGTGCGGATATATTTCCATGCTGGGGAACGGTTCGGCCCTGTGCAGCCTGCGCTCGTCTTTTCCCGGAGGAGAAGCCGGCTTCGGCTGGTTGCTTCTGGCCCTGGCGGGTGCTTTGATCGGACACTTCTGGGAAAAACGCAGATCAAAAGTTTCCGTTTGAAAAATGATTTGGAAAGTCAGATGGGTTTACCTGGCAATACGATTTCTGAAGAATTTACCTGCTTGAACGGAGCAGGGGATGGGATTACTTCATTAAAGTAATAACACTGATTGATACCGGTATTTAGACTATTAATACATTATAAAATGCTGTTTTGGCTCTATTGCAAACTGCGGGTGGCTAAAACGTTACTGCCGGTACCCAGCAGGTTTTCGATGATCACGTCGCCCATTTCCACCGGCGCTTCCACTTCCACCCGGGCTATTTCTTCGACCGCTTTCATTATCAGGTTTTTTGAGATAGGCCGGTCAGTTTTAACCGGCAGTCGTGGCAGGGTGGCATTGTGGATGACCACAGTTGAAGTAAGAGTGCGGGTGGGGTTGTAAAACTCCTGGTGGGCGTAAGTTTTACCCTGCTTGCATTTATGTCCGCGCATCGACAGTTCACCGGGTTGATCTTCCTTTTCTTTTACCTGCATCCTGCAGCCCAGGGGGCAGAGAATGCAGATCATCTCTTTTTCAGCCATTATTTAACATCCTCCCCGGACAGCTCTACCGAAAGAGTATTAAACTCGGTTTCTGGCAGCTCCTCTTTTATTAACCTGACATTGATCATTTCTCCCGGAGAGAGCACCTTTTTCTGTACTTTTTTAATCAGGTTGCCGTCTGCTTTAACCAGGAGGGCGGTATTTTCATGAAATCCTCTCACGCGCATGAACAGCTCCAGGCTGTTGCTCAGGCTGGCGGTGCGTACTTTCTGCGGAACGATATAGTTAATTCCTTTTAAGGGCTTTGTTTCGAAGATAAATCCCTTCGGTTCAGAGGCCGGCGGTTTGAGGTAGTCAGCCGCTCCCTGCCCGGCCCTGATACTTTCCTCGGTGACCCAGTCGACCAGGTCGTGGACATGGACTACATTGCCGCAGGCAAAGACACCGGGAATGCTCGTTTCCAGCGCTTCGTTGACTACCGGCCCCCCGGTAGAGGGATCAAGAATGATCCTGGCGCTTTTTGAAAGCTCGTTTTCGGGAATCAGTCCCCGCGAAAAGAGAATGGTATCGCAGGAAAGCTCCCGCTCGGTACCGGCAACGGGCTGCTTGTCCTGATCGGTGCGGGCAATAGTTACCCCTTCGACCCGCTCGCGGCCGTGGATGTTGATGATGGTATGCTCCAGGAGCATGGGGATGTTATAATCTTCGATGCACTGGACATAATTACGCAGCAACCCTTCGGAGTAAGGTTTGCGCTCAATAACAGCCACCACTTCGGCTCCTTCGAGAACCATACGGCGGGCCATAATCAGGCCGATGTCGCCGGAACCGAAAACGACCACTCGCCGGCCAACCATGTAACCTTCAATATTGACAAAGCGCTGGGCCGTACCGGCAGAAAAGATCCCCGCCGGTCGTGTGCCCGGGATGTTGATCGCCCCGCGGGTGCGTTCCCGGCAGCCCATGGCCAGGACAATTGCCCCGGCTTTTATCGTCTGCAGGCCTTCCCTGCTGTTAATGCAGGTAATGGTGCGATCCTGGCCGATGGAAAGGACCATCGTGTCGAGTTTGCAGGAGATGCCCTCACTGCGCAGTTTGTCGATGTAGCGCTGGGCATATTCAGGACCGGTCAGCTCTTCCCGGAAGTGGTGAAGGCCGAAACCGTTGTGAATGCACTGCTGGAGGATCCCGCCCAGATAGTGATCCCGTTCGATAACCATGATTTTTTCAATGCCCCGCTCGCGGGCTGCTGCCGCTGCAGCCATTCCTGCAGGACCACCGCCGATTACAGCCAGGTCCATATCGATGCTGTTTTCTTCTGCATTATGACGATTGATCGATAAGGCGTCTGTTTCACCCGTTATTTTTACCTCGGACTGTTGGCCCTTTGTCGGGCCGGTCAGGATAAACGATCCGGGGTTGTCCTTGTAAATGGAGGGTATTTTCATCCCCAGTTCACGGGAAAGGATCTGCATGACCCGAGGTCCGCAGAATCCGCCCTGGCAGCGTCCGCTTCCAGGGCGGGCCCGTTTCTTGATCCCGTCCACTGTCCGTGCCCCTACGGGGTCTGCTATGGCCTGTACAATCTCACCCTCGGTGATGCTCTCGCAGCGGCAGATAATCCGCCCGTAGCGCGGATCTTTTTTAATCAGTTTTGTCTGTTCTTCCCGGTTTAGTTCCATGAAGGAGCGGTGGCTCTTGCCCCGGGGGGTGAAAGTTTCTTTTTTTACCAGGGGGCCTGTTCTTTTTTGCAGCATTTCCAAAAGGTAGGGGGCAATGGCCGGCGCCGAGACGAGCCCCGGCGAATCGATCCCTGCTGCGTTGAAAAAACCGGGTGTCTCAATGGATTCTTCAACAATAAAATCGCCCCGATCACTCTTGGCCCTCAGGCCGCTGAAAGAAGTGATCACTTTATGGAAGGGCAAAAAATTCGGTTTAATTTTTTTGGCATGTTCTTGCACGTAGGCCATGCCTTCCACCGTTGTTTCAGTTGCCTCTTTCGAATCGACCAGTTCGGCATTCGGACCGATGATCAGGTTGCCATGGACAGTGGGAGAAACGAGCACTCCCTTGCCCAGGTCGGTAGGGCAGGGGAAAAGGACATGTCGGGCCAGGCGGTCGGTCCCTTTGTCCAGGATAAAATACTCTCCACGGGTCGGTTTGATCTTAAAAGATGGCGGATTGACAAGTTCGCTGATCCGGTCGGAGTAGAGGCCGGCGGCATTGATTATCAATCCTGTTTCAATTTCACCAGCGCCGCAGCTGATCCGGAAGCCCGTTGCTGTTTTGCGGATATTGGATACCGGGCAGTCGAGGCGGATATCGACCCCGTTGACAGCGGCACTTTCAGCCAGGGCAATAGCCATCAGGTAGGGGTCGACTATGCCGGCAGTGGGGGCATAGAGAGCACTTGAAGCATTTTTGTTCAGCCCTGGTTCCATTTGGTGCAGTTCTTTTCGACCTACCAGCTCGAGAGCGGGAATATTGTTGGCCAGACCCCGCTCGTAAAGCTCCCGCAGCGTCTGTTCTTCTTCCTCACTGAAAGAGATAACCAGCGAACCGATTTCCTTGTAGGGAACCTCGAGCTCCTTGCAGAGTTCGCCATAAAGGCGGTTACCTGCAGCGTTAAAGCGTGCTTTAAGGGTCCCCGGCTCCGGATCAAAGCCGGCATGGATGATGGCGCTGTTCCCTTTGGTCGTTCCATTGGCAATATCGCTGTCTTTTTCAATCAGGACGACCCGTAGCTTGTAGCGGGAGAGTTCGCGGGCTATGGTTGTTCCAATGATCCCGGCTCCGATTATAGCAACGTTGTACATAAAAAGCCTCCAGTCCGGCTGTTAGGCAAGTTCTTCCAAAAAGGCCTCGATCCGGTCCAGGCCTTTGGCAATATTTTCTAGTGATGTGGCGAATGATAGGCGCATATGGTTGGGAGAGCCGAAACCGGTGCCTGGCACCACCGCCACTTTGTGATTTTCAAGGAGAAGGTAGGCAAAATTGTCACTGTCGGTTATAGCAGTGCCATGGTAATGCTTGCCGATTACTTCTGCCATACCCACGAATATATAGAAAGCGCCCAGCGGCTCAACGGCACTGAGACAGGGAATTTCGGACACCCGCCGGAACATGAAGCGGCGCCGTTCATCGAAGGCAAGACGCATTTCTTCGATACCTTCCTGCGGACCCTGCAGGGCAGCCACTACTGCCTTCTGGGCAATGGAATTGGGGTTGGATGAGGTGTGGCTCTGGATGTTGGCCATCACTTTGGCGATCTCCGTGTTGGAAGCGGTATAGCCAATTCGCCAGCCGGTCATGGCAAAACTTTTTGATGCGCCGTTGACAACAATGGTTAGCTCCTTAACCTCATTGCTCAACGAGGCGATACTGAAATGTTGTGAGCCACTGTAGATCAGTTTTTCATATATCTCATCGGTTACTATATAGATGCCGCGGTCGACGCAGAAAAGGGCGATCTCCTGCAGCTCTTCAATACTGTAAATCTGACCCGTCGGATTAGAGGGGCTGTTTATAATGAGCGCTTTGCATTTCCGGGTGTAAACTTTTTCGAGGTCGGCGACAGTTACCTTGAACAGGTTTTCTTCACTGCTCTCGACCGGTACCGGTGTACCGTCGGCAAGACGAACCATTTCAGGGTAGCTTACCCAGTACGGTTTGGGCACGAGCACTTCGTCGCCTGGATTAAGAAGGGTGACCATTACATTGTACAGCGAATGCTTGGCTCCGTTGCTGACCACTATCTGAGCGGGTTCGTAATCAAGCCCGTTGTCGCCCTGCAGTTTTTTGCAGATTGCTTTCCTGAGCTCCGGAATACCCGCGGCAGGGGTATAGCGGGTGTACCCTTCATTGATAGCCCTGATAGCAGCTTCTCGAATGTGCGGCGGAGTATCGAAGTCGGGCTCACCTGCCCCGAAACTGACTACATCAATTCCGTTGTTTTTCATTTCCTTGGCCTTGCTGTCGATGGCCATGGTTGATGAAGGACTGATGCCCAGCGCTTTTTTTGATAACATTATTTGCACCACTCTCTGTGATTGGATTTTTTTATTTTACCACGAATTTTGCTGTTTGCTAAGTTTTTTGTTTGAAAAAGCAGGAAGTTTTGTCCCGATTTGCCGTTTTGTCATTAAAATTTTATCAGTTTACTTTTTCGGAAACTATTTTGCTTACATAAGCCGGGGGAACCCATAGAAGGTCACCCTCTATCAACTGTTCCGGGTTGACTGCATCCTGGCCAATGCTAACTTCCCAGTGCAGGTGCGGACCGGTGGCATAACCGGTCATGCCTAAAGTTCCGACGAGGGCACCACATTCTACCCATTGGCCTTGTTCGACGGCCATTTCATCCAGGTGGAGATAAGAACTTGAAAGCCCCATCCCGTGATCCACAATTACGGTATTTCCTCCCGAGAGAAGAAACTCGGCCAGCCTAACTATGCCCCTGTTTGTAGAAACCACCGGGGTGCCTTCATCGGCGGCGATATCAATCCCAACATGCCGGCGCGGCGGGTTGTTATTGATAATCCTGATAGCGCCGTACTGGGAACTTATCCGCCCTTCGACGGGGGAAATGAAGGGATCCATCCACAGGGGATGGGGTTCCGTTGTTTCGCGGGCCTGGCGGACTTTTTCCCGGTCTTCCTCCAAACGAGCTGTCGTCCACCCGGCAGTCCGGTCTGCCGGCATGCTGAAGCGGGAAAAGGCGAATTCTTTGGGGGCGATCTCGATATTTTTTGCAAGGACTGTTTCTCCCGCCGCCGGATCTTCCCCGCAGCCCTTTTTAAACTCTATCTCGTAGTTACCAGGTTCGGTATCACAGCTTATTCCGACAATGATGTAGATCAGGTTCCCTACCTGATACTGACGCGATAGAGCGCCGGGGAAATCAAAAGTGAAGATTAAATATTTCGGGTTGTCAAAAGGCCCCCCTTCAATGATCAGGAAATCTCCAGGTGACGGTTTGTCAGGGTAGGTGACCAGTTTTTTAGTCAGGCCGAAATCGGCTTTTGTCTGCATAAAGCAGCCCGCGGACCTCGTCGCAGAGAGAGGTTCCTTTCCACTGTTTCCTTCGATGGGAGTGATTACTTCCACCGTGCCGAGGGTGCTATAGTAGTAGAAAGAACCGGACAGGATAAAGAAAACCACTGCTGTCATCAATACTAATATTAAGCGGTTGAACTTCATTTTCAGCCTCCGGAAGAGGATAATGTTGCTTAAGAGCATAAACTGAATATATAGCCCAAAAACGTTACCCTATCTATTATAAACGATTATCTGAGAAAAAGCAGAACCGTTAAAAAGGATTGCCCCGTGTGTTCAGAGAAAGTATTTATGGAAACAGAATAACGAAATAAATGGAATGAATAAAATAAATGTGGCCAGGCATTGAGTGCGTCGGGTAAAACTTGCCAGTTTTTGCCTGTGCATAATCGAAAATATCACTTTTTAAAAACCTGAGAAGACAGGTTTTTATAATAGGAATTGGCCTCTTATCAATTTTTGCTCAGGAAAATTATAAAAAGTGATATCTCAAGACCTGACCCCGCATATGCTGAGGAGGTGCCGCTTTTGACTGAATCGATATGGCAGATCTGGCAGGCGGTGATGTCCCGTGAAAACATCTGGTGGCAGCTGGGCACCGCCGCATTAATTATTTTGGCGTTTTTATTAATCAGGGGGCTGTTTACATGCGTTATCTTCAGGATCGTTTTACGGCTGGCGGAGAAAACCAAAACTTCTCTTGACAAAGCCATCCTGCTGGCATTCGAAAATCCGCTCAAGCAGCTGATCCTGGTTATCGGCTTCTATATTGCCATTCTTTCTCTGCCCCTGGGACCGGCAGTCGATGCCGTCATGGGCCGCATCTTCCGTTCCTTGCTCATCGTATTTATTGGCGCCGGTTTTTATAACCTGGTTGGCGGTGATGCCTATCATAAAGCCAGTGAAAAATTGAGTATAGAACAAACAGTGGCCGGTTTTGCGACCAAGGCGCTGCGGTTTATCATTGTTGCCATGGCCGCGGTAATCATTGCCCAGGAGTGGAACTACGATGTCAACGGATTTATTGCCGGCCTGGGCCTCGGCGGCCTGGCTGTCGCCCTGGCAGCCAAGGATGCGGTGGCCAACATATTTGGCGGAGTGATCATTCTCCTTGACAAGCCCTTCGAGGTGGGCCACTGGATCAGCTCGCCCAGCATTGAGGGAACGGTCGAAGAGATGGGCTTTCGCAGCACCAGGGTACGCAACTTTGCCAATGCCCTGGTTACCGTGCCCAATGCCAGCCTGGCCAACGAACCGATCACCAACTGGACCCGCATGCAGAAACGGCGTATTTCCTTCCATCTCGGGGTTACCTACGATACGCCGCGGCAGAAACTGCAGCTCTGCATTGACAGGATCAGGACTATGCTTGAAAAACATCCCGAGGTTCATCCAGAAACAATCTTTGCCCGTTTTGATGAATTTAACGACAGCAGTCTCGATATTTTTATTTACTTCTTTACAAAGACAACCGTGTGGGGTGATCACCTGGCGGTAAGAGAGGATATTAACTTTAAGATTCTGGCCATACTGGAAGAAGAGGGAGTATCTGTTGCCTTTCCCAGCCAGAGCGTCTATTTTGAAAACAGGCTGGCGGTAGCGGAAGATCCCCGGAAGCACGAGGTGAATGGTGAAAATAACAGGGTGAATGGTGAAAATAATGGTGACAGGAATGAATAGACGATAAGTATAAATAAGATGAAGGTTAAAGTTGCGATCGTCAAGAAAAAAGTGATCCACGCGCCAGAAAAATATTGATCCACCAACGCCAGGAAAAAAGTGATCCACTTTGGGCTCAGCGCTGGGAAAAAATGAAAGAGAAAAGAAAAGAATGGAAGTGATGGCGGATAAGACTAAAATAAATAAAATGATTAGAAGGATAGAGCTGAATAAAGCGTTGTTCCCGCCGGTTTTGAACCATTGATCATTTTTTACCTCTTGTTTCTTCCGCTTTCTTCCAGTCATTTAAAAAGTTATCGATCCCGCGGTCCGTCAGCGGGTGTCTGTACATCTGTTGCAAAACCTTGAAGGGCAGGGTGGCAATATGTGCTCCAGCCAGGGCTACAGCCGGGACATGCTGGGTGTGGCGGATGCTGGCGGCAATTACTTCTGTTTCAAGTCCATGCCGATCGAAAATTTCGACAATGTCGTTAATTAAGTGGACCCCGGTTTGGCCTATATCGTCAAGCCTTCCGATAAAGGGGCTGACGAAGGCAGCCCCGGCCCGTGCTGCCAGGAGAGCCTGGTTGGCTGAGAAAACAAGGGTGGTGTTGACCCGGATTCCTTCGGCGAAGAGAGCTTTGATTGCCTTGGTTCCTTCAGGGGTGATGGGAATCTTGATTACCACGTTCGGATGAACAGAGGCCAGTTTGCGGGCTTCTCTGATCATTCCCTCCGCATCAAGCGAAAGGACCTCTGCGCTGATGGGGCCGTCAACCAGCTCGCAGATAGAGGGTAGGATGGTCGTAAAATCATCCTCTTCTTTCGCTGCCAGGGAGGGGTTGGTAGTTACCCCGCAGATTACCCCCCAGTCGGCGGCCTGCCTGATTTCATCAATATTGGCTGTATCCAGAAACAGTTTCATTTACCTTCCCTCCTCCAATCTATAATTCGCTCCAGGGCCTCTTATCCCTGCCTGATCCCGCACACGCATTAAAAAGTTATATTTCAAGGCCTGACCACGTGCATGCCTGTATGAGCATGCCGGGCAGTTGCCTTCCGGCGATACGGCTGATAAAATAAGGCGAAGGCAGGTGATCAGCCGTGCTTACAGCTGATGAACTGAAGAAAAGATACCCGCAAAAAGTTGCTTCATCTGATGACATATTTGGCAAGATCAAGGCCGGCGACCGCATTTTTATCTCCACCGGTTGCGGGGAACCGCAGTACCTGGTTAATACGCTGGTCCGGTATGTAGAATCAAACCCCAAGGCTTTTTTTGACACCGAGATTCTCCATGTCTGGTCCCTCGGTGTGGCTCCGTACAGCGATGCCAAATTGAAGAGCAATTTTCGCCAGAACTCTTTCTTTATCAGCCGACACACGAGGCAGGCTGTTAACAGTGGCGATGCGGATTACACACCCATTTTACTCTCCGATGTTCCCTCCCTTTTCAGGCTGCGGCAGGTGACAGTGGATGTAGCTCTAATTCAGGTTTCACCACCAGATGAACACGGTTACTGTAGCCTCGGGATAAGCCTGGATATAACCAGGGCAGCAGTCGAAAGTGCCGATACAGTCATTGCTCAGATCAATGCAAACATGCCGAGGGTGCACGGCAATACCTTTCTCCACGTGGAGCAGATTGATCATCTCATCTGGCATGATGAGCCGCTGCTCGAGTATCCCCCACCGCTCGTGGAAGAGAAAATAGCAGAAAAAATCGGCCATTATGTGGCCAGGATCGTGGAAGATGGTGATACCATTCAGATCGGTTACGGCGGAGTGCTCAATGCTACCGTGGCCGCCCTGTCCGAGAAAAAAAACCTGGGAGTTCATACCGAGTTGCTCAGTGACGGCCTGGTGGAACTGCTGAAAAGCGGCGCTGTCGATAACAGCCGCAAGGAGCGTAACCGCGGTAAAACGGTGGCTTCCTTCTGCATGGGCTCGCGGGAAACCTACGACTACATAAACGACAATCCGGCCATCCTTTTCCGGGAAATCGATTACACCAACAACCCGCTGGTCATTGCCGCCCACGACCATATGACCGCTATAAACAGTGCCCTGGAAATTGATTTGAGCGGGCAGGCTTCCGCTGAATCGATTGGTTCCACTTTTTACAGTGGCGTTGGCGGACAGGCCAATTTCATGCGCGGGGCTGTGCTTGCTCCAAAGGGAAAAAACATCCTTGTCCTTCAATCGACGAGCCGCGACGGTAAAAGCTCGCGTATCGTTCCTGCCCTGGCAGAGGGTGCGGGGGTGACCATGACCCGTGGTGATCTTCATTACGTGGTTACCGAATACGGCATTGCTCACCTGCACGGCAGAAACATCCGCGAGCGGGCCATGTCCCTGATCACCATAGCTCATCCGCAATTCCAGCCCTGGCTGATTGAAGAAGCGAAGAAAAGGAAACTAATTTACGAGGATCAGGCTTATCTGCCCGGTGAAAAAGGTGAATACCCCGCTTATCTCGAAACCTACCGCACGACCAAACACAACCAGCGGATCTTGCTGCGGCCTGTTAAAATCAGCGACGAACCGCTGATCAAGGAATTTCACTATTCCCTTTCTGATGAAAGTATCTACCGTCGCTTCATGTCAGTCCGGCGCTATCTCCCGCATGAAGAGCTGCAGAAGCATTATGTAGTCATCGATTACACCAGGGAGATGGTTATCCTGGCCATCATTGAGCAGGAAGGACGGGAAAAAGTGGTGGGCATGGCTCAGTACTGCCTGATGGAAGATACCATGTCGGCCGAGGTATCCGTCGTGGTGCGCGATGATTACCAGAAAATGGGTATCGGTTTTGAAATGCTATCCCACATGATCACCAGTGCCAAGAGCGAAGGTCTTCATAATGTCGTTGTCGATATTTTGCCTGATAATACAGCTGTTTTTCACCTTATTGAAAAGCTGGGCCTGCAGTATGAACGCAAGTGGGAAAGCGGGATTATCCACCTGATCATTTCCATGAAAGATTTAGCCGGGAAAAACAGCTAAAAAAAACCCGCAGGCCGGCCGAAGAAGAATAGATACCCTGCCGGGAGAGCCGTTTGGTTTCCTGGCTGTCGCGTAATGACCTTTTAATTGCGTATATCCCGATGACGCATATTTCGGAACGGAAAAATGAATCCCCTTGTGACCATTTCAGTCAATGTTTTCTTCCATTCCACAGAAATCGAGAGCACCCAAAGTGTAAGCTCTGTATCCTTCTTCCAGCTGGCTGAGATGGACGTGCTCGTTTTCGGTGTGGGCGTCTTTCAGGAACCCGGGGCCGCAGACTACGCTGGGAATGCCTGCGTAATTGCTTAGCAGAGAAGCGTCGGTCCAGGCCGGGAAAGAAACAATTTGCGGTTCTTTCTGGCCTGTGATCCGCAGGGTTTTTTGCAGCGTTTCAACTAACGGGTGATTAAGGTCTATTTCCAGCGGTTTGTGCAACATCATATCAGAGCCCTCGAAGTAGCGTTTGACCTCGGCCCGGAAATTGGGATCTTCACTTCGCAGCTCCCCGATGATTTCTTCAAGTTCCTCCATGATCCCGCTAAATGTTTCCAGCGGGGGCCAGCGCCGGTCGATTGAAATCCGGCAGAACCCAGCCACACTGCTGGGTTGGTCGCCGCCCTTGATCACCCCGAAATTGAGAAGCGGCTCGCCTATCAATGGGTGTCGGCGATTTTTGAATTTAGGGATCAATTCAGTCTCGATTTTGTAAATCAGTTCGGCCGCCTTGGAAATAGCGTTGACACCTTCGGTGGGAGTTCCGCCATGCGTGGTTTTTCCGATCACGGTAATGTCTATCCATTCCAGACCGCGGTGTCCGGCAGCGATATCCATGCCTGTCGGCTCGCCAACGATGGCTGCATCGGCACCCGGCCCGTTCCGCACAATGTATTCGGTACCTTCACTCTGCTGTTCCTCGTTGATTACACCGGCGAAAATAAGATCACCGGCCAGCCTCGTCCCGCTTCGCCGCAGGGCTGCCATGGCCGTCATCATGCAGGCCAGGGCCCCTTTCATATCGCAGCTGCCCCTGCCATAAAGTTTTCCCCCTTCGATCTTTCCCGAGAAAGGATCTTCGGTCATATTGTAAGGTGGCACCGTATCAAGATGGCCGCTCAGCATCAGCGACTTTCCTTTGCCGCAGCCCCTGATTACGGCAATTACATTGGGCCTGTTCGGCAGCGGGTCTTGAAAAAAGACCTCGATGTTTTCGGATTCAAAAAACTCTTTGATGTAGCGGGCTACTGCCAGCTCCTGGTTAATCAGGCCCGTGTAGCTGGGAATATTCACCAGATTGGTCGTCAGTTCATAGACCTCCTTGTTTGTTACCGTATCAAGGATCTCGTTGAAATTCATTTTGCACCCCCTGCGGACTACCCTTTCATGACCGGAATGCATCCATGGACAGGCTGTTTTATTATCACGCTTATCCATCTTGACTGTTAAAATTGAAAGGGTTTTCTCATTTTTCCTGAAACCCAAAGAAAAAAATGGGTTACAATGGTTCCTGGATAACACGACCTTTCACTGATCATTATATACAATAACATTGGGAGAGGGATCTTTAAATGCCGAAAAATAATTACATTCAGTATGTTACCTGTATTGCTTAACTGATGACCGAAAAATTTATCAAAGGTGCAGGCAGGGAAGGATAAAAGGCAGGCGAATAAAGAGCAGAAAGAGGAGGCGGGACAGATCGTGAAAGTGGTGTCAAGATCATGACCGGCAGTGATCGGTTTTCAGCCCGCGCGGCGGCAGTTCTGGCTGCAGCTGTTGTAACCGTGTCCTTCAGCGCTATATTTGTCCGCCTGGCTACTGCCCCGGCCCTGATTATCGCCGCAGGCCGGTTGATCATTGCTACCCTGATTATTCTTCCTCCGGCCATTGTCTTTAAAAAAAGGGAATTAAGGCGCTTAGGAAGAGTTGAGATCCTCCTGGCCTTCATCGGCGGTCTATTTCTAGCCGGTCATTTTTACTATTGGATTGCCTCCCTGCAGCTGACCACGGTAGCCCATTCCGTTCTCTTTGTTTCCACTCACCCAATCTTTGTCCTCATTGCCTCAAGGCTGTTCTTTGGTGAAAAAATATCACCCGCTGCCTTTTTCGGTTCCCTGGTTGCTTTGGCCGGAATTGTTATGATCAGCGGCGGTGGTTTCCGCCTGGCTTACGGTGGACTACCCGGTGATTTTATGGCTCTGACCGGGGCAGTGATGATGGCTGGCTACCTGCTGGTAGGTCGGGCTCTCCGCCCAATGATATCGACCCTTTCTTACACGGTGATTGTCTACGGCACTGCTGCCCTGATGCTGACTGCCGGGGCTTTGCTTGGTGGGATTCCCTTTTATCCTTACCCCTGCACCGATTATCTGCTCTTTGCCGCCCTTGCCGTTATCCCCACTATTTTTGGCCACAGTATTTTCAACTGGGCTCTCAACCGCTACAGTGCTACTCTCGTATCCCTGCTTTTCCTCGGTGAGCCCATCGGAGCTGCCGTTCTGGCCTGGCTCATTTTCAGGGAGCAGCCGGAACCCTTCTTTTTCCCCGGGGCAGCCCTTGTTCTGGCCGGCCTGGCTGTCGTAATCATGGGCCGTGCCCGCTGTACCGGCCCCGGGGGAAAACCGACCGTGCCGCCCCGGTGAATCCGAGCGGAACCCAGGCGCTGAGGATTTCATAACAAAATACCAATTTGGCAGGAATTAATTCAATTGTCTTGAATTTTTTAACAGGGAGGTGGCCTTCTTGCCCCAAAATCCATTGCATGCGCTGATGAATCCCCGTTCTATTGCCACAGTCGGAGCTGGTAACAATCCTTTGAAAATGGGGGCCATACAGGCTCTGAGCATTATCAAAGATGGTTACCGGGGAAAGTTTTACCCAGTTCATCCTACTGAGGAAGAAGTTTTCGGCTTCAAAGCCTACCGGTCGGCTGCGGAGTTGCCTGAAACACCCGATCTGGTCATGTTCGTTATGCCGGCGGCTAGTTTAATCCCTGTACTGGAAGAATTTGGCGAGATAGGGACGAAGAGAGCAATTATTATTTCCGGGGGATTCCGGGAAACCGGCTCCGCCGGGAAGAAGCTGGAAGAAAAGCTTCTCCAAACAGCCCGGCGCTACGACATGCGCTTTCTCGGCCCCAACTGCATCGGGGTAATCAACAGTGCATTATCGCTCAATGTTACCCTGCTGCCCTTTGCCGGCAAAAAGGGCAGCCTGGGCATGGCTTCCCAGAGCGGCACTTACGTAACCCAAACCCTGCCTTACCTGGCCGACCGGGGCATTCACTTCAGCAAGGCAATAAGCGTCGGCAACGAAAGCGACATCAATATGATCGACGCCCTGGAATACCTCGGCGAAGATGAGCAGACTAAAGCGATTGCCTTATATATAGAAGGAATCAGGGATGCCGCCCGCTTCCTGGCAGTGGCCCGACAGGTCACCGCCCGTAAGCCGGTGGTGGCCCAGTACGTGGGCGGGACGGACGCCGGGGCGCGGGCCGGTTCCAGCCACACCGGGGCCCTGGCCAGCCCCGACTACCTGATTGACGGACTCTTTAAGCAGGCCGGCGTGCTGCGAGTCGACAGTTTGGAGGATCTTTACTACCAGGGCTGGTCTCTGGCTACCCAGCCGCCGCTGCGGGGGCGCCGCATCGGGGTGCTGACCAACTCGGGCGGTCCGAGCACCGCTGTAGCTCACACCTGCAGCAGGGGCGGCCTCGACGTGCCCCTGTTTTCCGCTGATTTGCAGCAGGAAATAAAAAAGCATATTCAGCCGCAGGGGTCCGCTGCCAATCCTGTCGACCTTACCTTTCATATGGACGCCAGTCTTCTCGGTAAGATGTTGCCTGAGATGATCGCCAGAAGCGGTGAAGTGGACGGCATCATCGCTCACGGAGTGATGAGCAGCGGTTTCATGAAAGCCCTCTTTCCACATGCCAGGGAAATTTTTGGTTTTGCCAGCGAGGAAGAATTTATCAGTCAGTTCAGCAGCGTGGTGCCCGGCCTTACCGAAGTTCCGCAGAACCTCGGTATTCCCTTCCTGCTGTCATCCTTTTTCGGACGCGAGGACAAGTGTACAGCCCTCTTCCAGGACCATAACATGCCCGTTTTCGACGGTCCCGAAAAAGCAGCCCGAGGCATGCTGGCCCTTTACCGCTACAGCATGGTCCGCCGGCAGCCGCCATACCGGGAACCGCAGCTGCCCTCCTGCTCCGACCGGGCGGCAGGGATTATCAGGAAAGCGCTGGAGCTCAACGGGGTAGAAGGGAAGGACGTAAAGATCGAGAGTAATTCAGACGAAAGGATAACCGTCGATGAGTACAGCTCGAAGCAGATCCTGGCCGCTTACGGCGTGCCCGTGAGCAGTGAGGCTCCGGCACGCACGGAGGACGAAGCGGCGGCTGTCGCCGCGGAAATCGGCTTTCCCGTTGTTCTGAAGGGCCTTTCACCGGCCATCGCCCACAAGACGGGGCGGGGCCTGATTCAGCTTGACCTGGCTGACGAAGAAGCGGTGCGCCGCGCCTGCAGATCGATCAGGGAAGCGGCAGGAGAGGATATCGCCGTTTTAGTATCGAAAATGGTAGCCGGGGAGCGGGAAGTGATGGCCGGCATCTTCCGGGCAGAAAATTTTGGTCCTGCCGTACTCTTTGGAGCAGGGGGCATCTTTGCCGAAGCCCTGGCCGATCGGACCTTCCGTCTTGCCCCCCTGAGCGGCGGCGAAGCCGAAGCGATGCTTGATGACATCCGGTCCGCCGGCCTGCTGAAGGAACAGCGCGGGTTTCCGGCCGCCGACCGGATAGCCTTGAGCGGTATCCTGCAGGCGCTTGGCAACATCGCTTTGCTGCATCCTGAAATCGCTGAAATCGATTTGAATCCCATAATCATAGCCGGCGGTAAACCGATCGTTGCCGACGCCCTGGTAGTTCTTGATGATGGTCAGCATTGAATAAAATAATATTTGTATAAGTTTTGTTTAACCGGCTGAAGGGAAAATTCCGGGAGGCGATAAGTCAATGACAGTCATAGATGTAAGGGCATTCGGTAAACTGTATTTTCTTTTCAGGGAGCGGGGGTGGGACAACCCTCTTCATCATGAAATAAAGGAACCTCTTTCAGCCGATGAACTGCGTGAAAAACTCGACATCCCCGCTGAAGATGTCGAAGCCGTTTTTATCAACAGGGTGATCAAACCCCTGTCGACAACACTGCATGATGGGGACCGGGTTGCCTTTGTTCCGCCGGGAGTTCCTTCCATCCACCGCTTTAACCTGGGTTTTTATGATGTTAAAGAAGATGTTAAAGAAAAGGGAGAATGACGGCATGTGCGGACGTTTTGCTCTGGTTACCGAGAAGTATATCATTGAAATGCTCTATGATATGGAACTGCGGGCCGATTTCGACCTGCAGCCCCGCTACAACATTGCCCCCTCCCAGGAAGTGCCAGGCCTGCGCCTGGCGCCTGGAGGTAGCGGAAAGGAACTGGTTGAGCTAAAGTGGGGTCTGGTACCTTTCTGGGCTGATGACGAATCAATAGGCAACCGGATGATCAATGCCAGGGCTGAAACGGCTGCTGAAAAGCCGGCTTTCCGGGACGCCTTCAAAAAAAGAAGGCTGCTCATACCTGCCACCGGTTTCTATGAATGGAAAAAAGAAGGAAGTAGCAAGCGGCCCTATTACATTTTTCGCCGCGACAACCGACCTTTTTCCCTGGCCGGTCTATGGGAACGGTGGGAAAAGGGTTCAAAGCAACTGGAAACATTTACTATTTTGACCACAGAGCCGAACGAACTGGTCGCTGCTTTGCACAACCGCATGCCGGTGATTATTTCGCCAGATGAATATGAGCGCTGGCTCGATCCGTCTACTCTCACAGAAGATCTTGTCTCAATGTTGACCCCTTACCCGGCCGATGAATTTTATGTCCGTCCCGTTTCACGCCTGGTCAACAATCCGGCCAATGACTCTCCAGCGGTGCTGGAAGAAGTATCCTCATAAGATTAACTAAATGGGCAATTGTTTTTTTGCCGGCCATCAATTATACTGAAACAGTGGGATTAAGAATTGCTCGCTGAAGAACAACAGTTAAAGAATTGCGGATGGACCTGAAGAAAGGCCTGCCGGTACTCTTTCCCGGCCGGAGCCATGATCCTTTTACCAGGGCTCCTCTGCGAAGAGAGCTACCCACTAAATAACAGGCAAAGGAGGGTTTTTGCGTTGGATAAATATTTTACACGCATGGGCGACGGCTCGGGCGTCTATATGAGCGCGGAGGAAATCAAGGAAGATATACTCCAGGGTGTTAAAGATGCCGCCGACCGCGGGAAGATACCCGAACTGACTGCGGAAGAAATGGATTACATTTTCGAAATCGTTACCATGCCCGGAAACATCGTCGGGGTCGAGCGGGGTCGTGAAGTGGTCAACACCTCCGATTCCGGCAGTTGCAAGATGACCTATCATGCCAATATCGCCATGGAGCGTTCCACCTCGGTGATGATCAGTGAGAAAGTTCTGGGCGCCGATTCGGTTGATATCGGCAATATGGATTACAGCTACAAGGCGGTCAAACAGATCGTGCATAACGAAACGCCGGTTATGGAACTGGCCCAGCTGAATGCGGTGATGCCGGTTCTCTACGGTTCCATGCCCAACCTCGGTCTTTATACCAAGCCGGACGGCCCGGTTGACAACTGGTCGGAACTGCTGCCCATGGCTAAAATCGACGAGGCAAGGGCTGCCCAGGAAGAAGCGGTAGAACATGCCGTCCGCGATATGGTTTTTGTAGCCGGGGAGATGTACGCTGCCGGGGCTGACGGGATTAACCTTGATACCTGTGGCGCTTCCGGCGATGCCGATTACCAGGCCAGCCTGCTGGCTACCGAGCAGATCAAGGAGAAATATCCCAACCTGGGTGTGGAGTTCGGCGCTGCCGGAGAATTCGTCCTCGGCATGCACGGCAAGCTGGAATACGCAGGCACGAGGATTGCCGGGCTCTATCCCCACAAGCAGGTAAAGCTGGCCGAGAAAGCAGGTGCCAATATCTTCGGGCCGGTTGTCAATACCAACACCAGCAAGTCTTTTCCCTGGAACCTGGCCCGCACGGTGACCTTTATCAAGGCCTGCAGCGAAGTGGCGGAAATACCTCTTCATATTAATGTGGGCATGGGCGTCGGGGGAGTACCGATGACCGAGATTCCGCCGATTGATGCCGTCACCAGGGCCGACAAGGCCCTGATTGAAATCGGCAAAGCCGACGGATTGTAGATAGGCGTGGGCGATCCTTTCAGCCTCGAAGTGGCCCATACTCTTTCTTCATGTATGAGCGGCATACGCACAGCCGGAGATCTGGTTCTGCGGATGCAGCTGGCGAAAAGCATGAAAATTGACGAAGCCAAAAAGTATGTCGCCGAAAAACTGGGTGTCGAGCCCATCGATTTGAGCGACTCGGACCGTATGTTTGAAATACGGAAGAAATTGAACCTGGGTCGGCCTTTTGAGCTCAACCAGGCCCCCAAGGGAATCGAAGCCAAAATAAATATAGCCCGGGTGCTGGGTATCACTATAAACTCGGTCGAGCTTTTCAAAGAAAAAGCCGGATTCTAAAAACAAGGAGTGTTCTGATTTGAGCCTAAAAACAATTTTAAATGAAGCCAAACAATCAATTCTCGATATCGATCAGGAAAAGGCAGTTGCCGTCGCTGAACAAGCCCTCGATGAAGGCCTCGATCCGGTGAAAGTACTGACTGATGGCTACAGCGTGGGCATCCGGGAAATCGGGGACCTCTTCAGCAGGGGAGAAGTTTTCCTGCCGGAAATGATCCTCGCTTCGGAAGCGATGAAAGCAGCGGTCGAGATTCTTAATTCCGCCCTGGAAGACAAGGCGTCCAAAACAGTGGGCAAGATGGTATTCGCCACCGTGGAAGGAGACGTGCACGACATTGGCAAGGGCATTGCGTTGGCCCTGATCCAGACCCAGGGTGTGGAGGTAATCGATCTGGGCCGGGATGTCCCGGTAGAAAAAATCATTGAGGAAGCTGAAAAGAACGGTGCAAATGTGATCGGCACCAGCGCCCTGCTGACCACGACCATGCCCAACCAGGAGAAGCTCGAGGCAGAGCTTCGCAAGCGCGGCATGCGGGAAAAATATAAAACCATAATCGGCGGTGCCCCTTGCACCCAGCGCTGGGCTGACAAGATCGGTGCTGATGCCTATGCCGAAGATGCCGCTGAAGGGGTAAATAAAGTCCTGGAACTGCTAAAAAGTTAACCAATAACTATCTATCCGTCCATATGGTGCATCTGCCTGTCGAACTGACACGAAAAAGTTGTCAGATCCTCCGTCACCCTGTCACGCGTCAGCGGAAGGTTGAAAGGCAGATAATTGTCGAATTGTTCAAAGAGGTCACGGGTTAACTCCATTATCGGCAGGGCTAGCTGTGATTTTTCGATCTGATCAGGGAAATTGGCATAGATTGGTAAAGCGGCCAGCAGGATCAAAATTAAGCCGCATATTGCCAGACCGAATAACAGGCCGATGGCCAGACCGCCGAACCTGTCAAGTACCTTCAGCGGCTGAAAGCGGGTTACCGCTGCTGCGGCATGCCCCAGAGTATGAATGATCACGGCCGTGGCGAGAAAAATGGTTAAAAAACCAACCGTATCAGCAACAAAACGGGGCATGTCGATATACCCGGCGATCAGGTTCCCCACAGACGCATAATATTTTGCAGCCAGGAACAGGCCGGTTAAAAGACCGACGATCGTGAAAGCGCTTTTAATCAAACCGGCCGTTAGACCTGCAATAATAAAAATAAGGACAAAAGCCGCGATTGCTGCATCGAGCCAGTTGAATCCCCAGGGCATTTCTGTAACCACCATTCTGTATCCCGATTAACCCCTGTGACCCTGTATACCGGTTAATCCAGGCTATCGGGAAGACTCGGGTTCGGCATATTTTATTTCGTTCTTTACCATTATAACTTTTATCGTCCATTTTTGGTATATTCCAAGCTCCGGTATGCAGGAATATGAGCAGCAATGAAGAAATAAAAAAATAAGTGTACTGGATCGGAAAGGGGGACTAAATCTTTCTAAAGGTTCAGCAAACGTTTGATCTTAAATGATGAACAACTAAGTATTAGGAGGTATTGTTTATGGAATATGGATTTTTATCTATTTTACCGCCGCTCCTGGCTATTGTACTGGCTATTGCAACCCGCCAGGTAATTATTTCCCTTTTTATTGCCGTCTGGCTTGGAGCATCCTTCCTGCATGCGAATCCGATTACCGGCTTTTTCCGTTCTGTTGATACCTACATGCTGGAAAGCGCTGCCGACCCATGGTATGCAGCGATCCTTATTTTTACCATGATTATCGCGGGAACCCTTGGTCTGGTAACCAAGGCCGGCGGGGCTCAGGCAATCGCCGACGCCCTGACCAAGAAAGTGAAAAGCGCCCGCGGCGGGATGATTGCCGCCTGGCTGATGGGGATGATCATCTTCTTTGATGACTACTCCAGCTGTATTATTGCCGGCAACACTGCCCGCCCCATTACTGACGCGGTGAAAGTATCCCGTGAAAAGCTATCTTATATCATTGACAGCACCGCGGCGCCTATTGCTACAGTAGCTCTCATTTCGACCTGGATCGGTTTCGAGCTCGGGGTTATCGGGGAAGGCTATGCCGCAATCGGTATGGAAGAAGTGCCGGTTTACCTGATTTTCCTGCAGAGCATTCCCTACCGTTTTTATAGCATCTTTGCCATTGCCCTGGTGCTGATCCTGGCTATTACCATGAAGGACTTCGGTCCCATGTACAATGCTGAAGTAAGGGCCCGCACCACCGGTCAGCTGCTGCGTGAAGGAGCGGAGCCGCTGTCGGCCACCGACACGGCAGTCCTCCAGCCGGAAGAAGGCACACCGATGCGCTGGTACAACTTCGTCATCCCTGTCCTGGTGATTATTATCGCCACCTTCGTCGGCCTCTATATCCATGGAGGCGGGGGAGAAGTGGGGATCATGGAAGCTTTCGGCAATGCCGACTCCACAGTCGTGCTGCTCTGGTCTTCCAGCCTGGGAGCCCTTGTAACAATCGTTATGGTCCTCGCCCAGAGGATAGTTCCCCTGCAGCAGGCTATCGATACCCTGATCAACGGGGCCAAGTCGGTTTTCCCGGCCCTGATCATCCTGGTTCTGGCCTGGTCTCTCAGCTATGTCTCCGGTGAACTGGGAGCCGCTGAGTACCTGGTCAGTGTCGTCGAAAAGACAGGATTAGGCATAGCGGTTATGCCCCTCCTGATCTTCATCATTTCCTGTTTCATGGCCTTTGCCATGGGCACCTCCTGGGGCACAATGGGGATCGTCATTCCTCTGGCTGTTCCGGTTGCCTTTGCCCTCGGCGGGGAACAATTTATTATCCCCACCATGGCTGCCGTGCTGACCGGAGCGATCTTCGGCGACCACTGCTCGCCGCTATCCGACACCACCATTCTTTCTTCCACCGGTGCCGGATCGGACCATATCGACCATGTGCGCACCCAGATTCCCTATGCCCTCACCGGGGCGATAGTGTCCGGTATATTTGGCTTTATCCCGGCCGGCCTGGGCGTACATCCGTTGATTTCGATAGTCCTCGGGATCATTGTCCTGATCATCTTTGTCCGTCTGGTGGGCAGAACGACCGCGGATGCCGAATCAATCGAAGCAAGTCAGAAGAAATAATTGCCGCCTAAAACCGTAAAAAGCGAAGTAGCGGTTATAAGCGGGACAAAAAAAGTAGTTTAAAAAGCCGGCCTTCGGGCCGGTTTTTTTTCGGTATAAGCGGTTTAATAGCGGTTTTTTAAAATTATTGATAAATCTAAACAAAACATTTTACCTCAATTTTTTCTGAAAACAAATTTGCAGGAAACTATTTCTGACAAAGAAATTTTTCCGGATAATTAATAAAAATATAAAAGCAGGATAAGGCAATTAACGAATCTAATCTTATTTACTAAATGATCTTTTATTTGTTAAAATAAAGGTAGCGAATAACGGACCGGAAAGGGAACAATAAAATATGGAGATACGATTGGCCACAGCAGCAGATGAAACAGCGGTATGCCGCCTCTGGAAAATACTCCTCGACTTTTATCGCAAAGAGGTTTCACCGGAAATGTTGAAGCGCAGTTTCCAATACTGCATGGGACATCCCCAGAGGGTCCTCATCTTTATCATCCTCATCGAGGGAGTGGTTACCGGTACTGCCAGCCTGCACATGGGACACTTTTCAACCTGGAACGGCCAATGGTACGGTCACGTCGAAGATGTTGTTGTCGATCCGGCTTATCGCTGCCGCGGGTTGGCTGATCTATTGATCAGACGCATTATTGAAGTTGCCAGAGAGCATAATCTTTGCCGTCTGGAGCTGACTGCCCTGAATGTTAACAAAGAAGCGCGCAATCTTTACGAAAAGCACGGTTTCACCACCGATTCGGTAGCATACGAACTCCATTTGAAATAATTGAAAGGAGAATTGACAATGAGAGATTACCGTGAAATAGAACTCTGGAAGGATGTCACTCCCGAACAATGGGATGACTGGCGCTGGCAAGTTCGCAACCGCATTACCACCCTTGATAAGCTGAAACAGCTAATTGATCTGAGCGATGAAGAAGCGGAGGGCGTTGAAAAATGCCTTCAGAAATTCCGCATGGCTATTACTCCTTACTATGCGACCCTGATCGATCCGGATGATCCCAATTGCCCGGTGCGCAAACAGGCAGTACCCACCGCGCTGGAGACCCACAGCTCGGTATCGGACATGACCGATCCCCTGCATGAAGATGTAGACTCGCCGGTTACCGGACTGACCCACCGTTACCCGGACCGTGTTCTATTCCTGGTTACTGACCAGTGCTCCATGTACTGCCGCCACTGCACCCGTCGGCGTTTGGCCGGAGCCACCGATAAGGCCCGCACCCGTGAGCAGATTGATGCTGCCATCGACTACATCCGCCACACTCCCGTGGTGCGCGACGTCCTTCTTTCCGGCGGTGACGGCCTCCTGATCGGCGATGAGCTAATTGAATACCTGCTAAAAGAACTGCGTTCCATCGAGCACGTTGAAATAATTCGTTTCGGCACCCGTACTCCGGTAGTTATGCCCCAGCGCATCACCCCTGAACTCTGTAAGCTGCTGGCGAAATATCATCCTGTCTACATCAACGTTCAGTTCAATCACCCGAAAGAAGTGACCCCTGAATCGGCGGCTGCCTGCGCACGCCTGGCTGATGCCGGTATCCCCCTGGGCAACCAGTCCGTACTGCTGGCCGGAGTCAACGACTGCCCGCAGGTGATGAAAAAGCTGAGCCATGAACTGCTTAAAATCCGGGTCAAACCGTACTATGTTTACCAGTGCGACCTCTCGCAGGGTATCGAGCATTTTCGCACCTCCGTGGCCGCCGGCCTGGAGATCATCGAAAACCTGCGCGGGCACACCACTGGCATGGGCGTGCCTACATTTGTTGTCGACGCTCCCGGCGGAGGCGGCAAGATCCCTGTCATGCCCCAGTACCTGATCAGCCAGTCACCATACCGGGTAGTCCTGCGCAATTTTGAAGGCGGTACCTATACCTACACCGAACCGCACCGCATGGTCGATCCTGACAAAGTTTGCCCGCTCTGCGGCGGCAAACATACTCAGTACGAACTGGGCGTTGCCGGCCTGCTTAACGGCCGGGCCGTGGCCATGGAACCGGATATCAAAAAAGGAAAAAACTAGCATTCAGCTACCCTGTTTATCATTCAGCTACCCTGTGTATTAACTTATTAACTTATTGCCGCTCTTTTTTGAGAAAGGAGGCAATCAAAATGGAACCAAAAAGATACTGTTTTAATAGCCAACCCAAACTGCGCCTGATCAGCGATGAACAGATCAAAATTATTCACCAGAAGGCTCTGCATGTCCTCGAAAATACCGGGGTCAAGTTCGAGTCGGAAGAGGCCCTCAATATCCTGCGGGATCACGGGGCAAAAATCGATTCTGCGAAAAAGGTGGTCAGGATAAGCACACGCATGGTCGACGATGCCGTTAATCAGGCCCCGCCTTCCTTTAAAATTTATGACCGCAACGGTTCACTGGCTGCCGATATGAGCGACGACAATGTCTATTTCGATCCCGGCTCATCCATGATTAAGTTCATGGAATCGGACGGCGAGACTGTCCGTCAGACCAGTTCAAAAGACATGGTGGACATCAGCAGGGTTAACGATGCCCTGGATAATATTCGCCTCCAGTCGACTTCTGTGGTTTGCTACGATGTGCCCAAGTCGATTGTTGACAGTTACCGCCTCTATCTCTGCCTGAAGAATTCGCCGAAAGCGATCATCACCGGGGCCTTCAGTGTCCCCGGGATCATTCACATGCGCGACATGCTCGCCGCAGCGGTAGGCGGACTCGACGAGTTGCGCGAAAAACCGCGCGCCGTATTTGATATCTGCCCGTCGCCGCCCCTGAAGTGGACCCATATCAGTGCCCAGAATATCATCGACTGTGCCCGCAATGACCTGCCCCTGGAAACGGTAGCCCTGCCCATGCCTGGAGCGGGCAGCCCTGTCACCCTGGGCGGATCTCTGCTCCTGCATACTGTGGAAACCCTCAGTGGCCTGGTCCTGGCCCAGTGCGTCAATCCAGGTGCCCGGGTGGTCTACGGCGGGGCCCCGGTGCAGTTTGATATGCGCTTTGGGACAACGCCCTTCAGCGCCGTCGAAGCGACCATGATCGCCGCTGCTTACTCCCAGATGGGTAAATACTTTGGGCTGCCGACCCACACTTACGCAGCCCTCAGCGATTCGAAAACCATCGATACCCAGGCCGGTATAGAAACAGGAATGAGCGGAATCATCGCTCAGCTGGCCGGGATCAACATGATTTCCGGACCGGGAGGCCTTGATTTTGTCAATACTTTCAGCCTAGAGAAACTGGCCATCGACAACGAAGTCTGCGGCATGGCCCTGCGCATGCACCGCGGTATCGACTGCTCTGCTGAATCGCTGGCTGTTGATGTGATCGAAGAACTCGGTCCCGGCGGAAACTATCTTGAATCGGAGCACACCTTGAAATGGTTTAAAAAAGAGCCATACCTCCCCTCGGCGATCATAGACCGTAATGACCGCAAGAATTGGGAAGATGAAGGTAGAAAGAATGCCTTCCAGCGTGCTCAGGAACAGGTTGAAGAGATCCGCGGCAGCCACATCCCGGCACCCATGGCCAAAGAAAGGGAAGAAGAGCTCGACAGATCTACCGGCACAATAATGAAGGAGCTCGGGATCAGTGAACTCCCACAGGGACCCCTGTCCGCCAAATAGGCTAACACTTATCTGGACAGGCGTGTTTCCATAAGTTTATAAAGCAGAGACATGGTTAACCATAACAACCAATATATGATATATGCTTAACCTGACGCAGTTAACCTTAGATTGGTAAGATGTCTTTGACAAAAATTTGCGGGGTTTGTTTAAGAAAAAGGTATTAATAATGCCATCCGGCCTCAAAGGACTGCCTGTTGATATCAACCAGGGCGGCCTTGATTTCCTGTTCCAGGATCTGCAGCCACTTTTCTCTGGCGAAGGGCATCAAACGGGCCAGGATACCCAGCAGAAAGGTGTTGACAACCCGCGGATTTTTTTTCACCGGATCAATATTGAGGGCATCGACGGCAATGAGACTGGCCGCTTTGCTCTCAATTTCTTTTAGGATGCCATCCGTATACTCCGTCTCGCCGGTCAGTACAGGCATAGGATCAAGCTCCTGCGTATTGACGATGACCGTCCCCTCCGGCGAAAGGAAGGGAAGCCAGCGCAGGGCTTCCAGCTTTTCGAAGGAAAGGAGAATGTCGCCGTCACCCTGCGGGATAAGCGGTGAATAAACTTTTTTGCCCATCCGCACGTGAGTGATCACGCTGCCGCCCCGCTGGGCCATACCGTGGGTTTCGGCCGTTTTCACGTCTAATCCCTCAGACATAGCCAGGGCGGCAATAACTCGCCCCGTCAGGATGGTACCCTGCCCCCCGACACCGGCAATTAAAATATCTTTTTTAGCTGTTTTGTTCAATTTACTGTTCACCTTATTCACCCGCCCTTTCCGCAGAGAATTTAATCGCATCAAAGCGGCAGAGCTGTTCACAAAGCCCGCAGCCTGTGCATATTGTCGGGTTGATCCTGGCCTTGTCGTCCTTAAAACTCAAGGCCGGGCAGCCCAGGGCCAGACAGGCTTTGCAGCCGTTGCAGAGTTCCTCATCCACATAAAGCGGCTCATCGAAAGAAGAAAGGAGGAAGATGCAGGGCCGTCGGGCAATAATCACCGATGGTTCCGTGGCGGCCAGTTCTTCCTTGATCACTGCTTTGACCCGTTTTAAATCAAAAGCGTCGACCACCGTTACCCTCCGTACACCAAGTGAGAGACAGAGTTTTTCCAGGTCAACAGCAGGGGCCTCTTCGCCCTTCAGGTTAAGGCCAGTTCCGGGGTGCTGCTGGTGTCCGGTCATCGCCGTGATCCCGTTGTCAAGAATAAGAGCCGTAATGGGGGCCCGGTTGTAAACAGCATCCAGCAGTGCTGTAATTCCGGAATGAAGAAAAGTGGAATCGCCAATCACGGCCACCGTTTTTCCTGCTGCTGACGGATCGGCACGGACCATACCCAGGGAGGTGCCGATGCTGGCCCCCATGCAGATGCAGGAATCAATAGCCTGAAGCGGTTTTAATGCCCCCAGGGTATAGCAGCCAATATCGCCGGTCACGTTTACCTTCAGGCGGCGCAGGGTATAGAAAACGCCGCGGTGTGAGCAGCCGGGACACATTACCGGCGGCCTCCCGGGGATTTTGTCGTTGCCCTGGATAAGCTGTAGCTTCTGTCCGAGAAATTTCTCGCGGATTATCTCCGTTCCCAGTTCGCCAAGTAAGCCGAAAATCTCTTTGCCCCGTACGGGCACCTCCAGGTTCATGGCCAGCAGCTGTTCTTCAATGAAGGGATCAAGTTCCTCGATCACCAAAATTTCTTTTACCTGTGCGGCAAACCGGCGCACCAGTTTTTCCGGCAGCGGGTAGCTGAAACCAAGCTTCAGAAAACTGGCTTCCGGCAGGGCTTCACGGGCATACTGGTAGGCTACGCCGCTGCAGATTACCCCCACTTCTTTAGTGCCTTCTTCAATCCGGTTCAGCGGGCTGACCTCTGCTTCTGTCCCCAGATCAAGCAGCCGTTTTTCCACCAGCGGGTGGCGCTGGCGGGCGAATCCGGGCAGCATAACATACTTGGCCGGATTCTTCTGGAACCCGACGACCTCTTTTCCCTGACGTTTTCCAGGCACCAGGGTGCTGCGCGAATGAGAGATTCGCGTAGTCGTCCTCAGCATCACCGGTGTGTCATACTTTTCGCTCAGGGCTAGCCCGGCCATCACGAAGTCGCGTGCTTCTTCACTGTCCGCCGGTTCAAGCAGGGGGATCTTGGCGAAGCGTGCATAGTGGCGGTTGTCCTGTTCATTCTGGGAGCTGTGCATGCCCGGATCGTCAGCCGAGACAAGCACCAGCCCGCCGCCCACCCCGGTGTAGGATAGGGTCATCAGCGGATCGGCGGCCACATTGACGCCAACGTGCTTCATCGCTACCAGTACCCTGGCGCCTGCCATCGATGCCCCGATAGCTGTTTCCAGGGCCGTTTTCTCGTTAGTTGACCAGTTGCAATCCACCTCCGGGTAACGGGCCAGGGTCTCCATGATTTCCGTGCTCGGAGTACCCGGGTAGGCTGTCCCCACCGTTACTCCTCCCTCGTAGGCTCCACGTGCTATAGCTTCATTTCCGGTCATCAAAACGCGTTTATTTTTCAAGATCCGAAACCTCCCTTTCCACGATCCGTTTAGCCTTGCCGGTGGTCCGTTCCAGAGATTTCGGCTCCATCAGCTTGAGCCGGGGGGACATGGAAAGGGTGGAACGCAGGCGCTGCCGGATTCTGTTGCCCAGTAATTCAAGCTCTTTATAGCGGTCGGTAAACCCTTCCTGGGTTAGCTCCACCTGCACCTCCAGGTCCTTGATAAATCCTTTGGCTTTGAGCAAAACAAGCTGGTAATGGGGCGATACTTCCCGAAAAGAAGCCAGGACCTCTTCGATCTGGCTGGGGAAAATGTTGACCCCCTTGATGATGATCATGTCGTCGCTGCGCCCCGTGATGTAGTCCATCAGTGGCGTAGTCCTTCCGCAGGGACAGGGCTCAGGCACAATACGGGTGATGTCACCGGTGCGGTAGCGCAGCACCGGGAAACCTTCCTTGAAAAGTGGAGTAAGCACAAGTTCTCCCGCTTCACCCCGGGGCAGCACCTCACCGCTCTGCGGGTTGATAATCTCGGGATAGTAGAGATCATCCAGGATATGCATGCCCGTCCGTTGACCGCATTCGCCTGAGATACCCGGTCCCACCACCTCGGTCAGGCCGTAATTGCTGGTTACCTTTAAACCCCACTGCTTATTAATTTCCTCTCGCATGGCATCGGAACAGGGTTCCCCGCCGAACATGCCAATCCGCAGGCCGAAAGAAAGCGGGTCGTAGCCGAGATCACGGGCTGTTTCGGCCATGTAGATGGCGAAGGAGGGAGTGCTCACCAGGACGGTGGTTTTAAAATCCTTCATCAGGGACAGCTGCCGCTCCGTGTTGCCGCTGGAAAAAGGGACCACCGTGGCCCCGAGCCTCTCCAACCCGTAGTGCAGGCCAAAACCCCCGGTGAATAGACCGTAGCCAAAAGAGATCTGGGCAATATCCTTTTTTGTCACGCCCGCCATTTCGCAAATCCTGGTTACAGATTGGGCCCAGTAATCAAGGTCGCTCCTGGTATATCCAGCCACGATTGGTTTGCCTGTTGTCCCCGAAGAAGCGTGAATGCGGACAATATCGTCCAGGGGCACGGCTGCCATCCCATAGGGATAAGTTCCCCGCAGGTCGTTCTTGGTGGTGAAGGGCAGCTTATGGAAATTCTCCGGCCTCCCTACCGTTTCCGGATGCAGACCGGCCGCATCGAAAAGGCGGCGGTAGAAGGGGCTGTTGTTGTAGGCATGCTTAACAACTTTTGCCAATCCCTGTTTTTGCCGCGAAAGGCGTTCTTCCGCGGTTAGCTGATCGTTATTCATCTGTTTCAACTCCTGTTGTTTCAGGGTGCCTGAAGTGATTTGAACGAATTAAAACTTGTAAATCCGCTCGCCGGTAACGATGGGAATGCCTTTTTTCTTCAGCACGTCCAGAGCGTCGTTAATTCTTTCCACACGCATCATGATGATGGCGTTACTGGTCGGTTTTTCGATGAACGAATAAAGATACTCGATATTAATGTTTGCCCCGTCCAGGTACTTGAGCACCTCCGCCAGGCCGCCGGGTGTGTCGGGAACCTCCATGGCGATTACTTCGGTCTCCGTGGCCATAATACCCTTGTCCTTCAATTCGGTTATCGCTTTGTCAGGTTGGTCAACGATCAGTCGAAGGATGCCGAAATCAGATGTGTCGGCGATTGAGAGGCCGCGGATATTTATCCCGGCCTGGCCGAGTACCTCGGCCACCCTGACCAGCCGTCCCGATTTATTTTCGAGGAAGACTGAAATCTGCTTGATCATTGGTAATGCCTCCTTTCCCTCTATGGTTGTTTGTATATCTAATTTACTTCTTACAATTCATGGCCAGTCTTTAAACTGTAGAGAAATAATTTATTGCATTGTCATTCCTGAATCAGCGGATTTGATCATCACCATTCAGGATTAAGTTTTAACTGAAAGTGCGTTTATCGATCACCCTTTTGGCCTTGCCTTCACTGCGGGGAATACTTTTTGGTTCCACCAGTTTGATTTCGGCGGAAATACCAAGAAGGTTGTCGATCTCAGTACGGATGCGGTTTTCCAGGCTTTCCAGTCCCCTGACCTGGTCAGAGAACATGCGATCCGAAACTTCAACCAGCACCTCCAGGGTATCCAGGGAGCCGATCCGGTCAACCACGAGCTGATAGTACGGCTCTGTTTCCCCGATATCGAGCAGGATGCTCTCTACCTGGGAGGGGAAAACGTTTACACCCCTGATAATCAGCATGTCGTCGCTGCGTCCGCTGACCTTCTTCATTCGCACATGAGTCCGCTCGCATGCGCACTTTTCATGATTTAACGAAGTAATGTCGCGGGTGCGGTAGCGGACCACCGGAAGCACCTCCTTGCTGATAGAAGTGATTACCAGTTCCCCCGTCTCTCCGTCCGGCAGAATTTCGCCCGTCTGCGGATTAATGATCTCGGGAATGAAATGATCTTCACTGATATGCAGCCCGTCCTTGGCACTGCATTCAAAGGAAACTCCCGGCCCTATAACTTCACTCAGTCCGTAAATATCATAGGCGTCAATCTTCATCTTTTCCTCGATGACCCGGCGCATGTTATCAGACCAGGGTTCGGCACCGAATACACCCGAGCGGAGCTTCAGGTCGGCAGGAGAGAGGCCCATTTCATCCATGGTCTCAGCGATGTAAAGGGCATAAGAGGGAGTGCAGGCCAGCAGGGTAGCTCCCAGATCATGCATCATCCGCACCTGGCGCCTGGTCTGCCCGCCCGAAATGGGTATTACGGTGGCTCCTATTTTTTCCGCTCCGTAGTGGGCGCCCAGTCCGCCGGTGAAAAGGCCGTAACCGTAAGCGACGTGTACTACCGAATCGTTGTTACCCCCGGCGGCCGTCAGGGTGCGGGCCATCAGCTCAGCCCATACATCCAAATCATGGCGATTGTATCCCACCAGGGTCGGAATGCCCGTTGTCCCGGAGGAGGCATGAACGCGTACCACTTCGTTCAGATCGACCGTGAAGAGGCCGTAGGGGTAATTGTCACGCAGGTCGTTTTTAACCGTAAAGGGCAGTTTGGCCAGATCCGCAGTAGTGCGAATATCGCCGGGTTCAGCGCCGACACTTTCAAAGCGCCGGCGGTAAAAAGGGACAAGCTGGTATACCCTCTCCAGCGTTTGCTTTAACCTGAGGAACTGCAGCTTTTCGAGTTGTTCCCGAGCCATTGCTTCATACTTCCGGTTCCACATATTTTGCTCCCATCCTGTTATTTTAATATTGCATTAAAAATTGTTTAAAAGATGATCTTGCCATAACCTCTACTCAACCGCCGCTGAACTAAAAGGCGGCGACTGTTTAAGAATAGCACAGATTGGCACAATCATTAAATTTCAATATTCTAATGCAACTTTCCTGCCGCAGATGGCAGCAAAAGAGGTTGCCCCCTGCAGTAACTATGCATGATGAGTCTTTTTCAACCCTTGCCGGATTTGGCGGGGTAAAGGTTAATTAAATGCCGTAAGCCAACCATAGTATCAATCTGCAAGACAGCCCTTTTAACCTGGGCTGACAATTGATCAGGAAAATATTTTACTTTTTTGTTTTTGTGCCAAATAAATATGCCTAAAATGCAAAAATATAATCCCACGAAGCCTTATGCAGCAAGAGATTTGTTATTCTCATACCAAATTATGCTGTCAAACTAACGGATAAAGGAAAACTTCCCAGACTTAATTCTACTAAAAAAACTTCCCAGACTTAATTCTACCAAAAAATACTTCCCAGGCTAAATGCTACACCGTCGTCCACTGTAGAACTTACTTTGGCAATTTACTTGCTGAAACTTTTCACAGTAATAAGTCAAGTTTAGTTGATTCCCGCCGGGGGCTGGTGTAGAATGGTAACTAAGAAATGATTTTATTGTCATTGATCAATATGCAAGAAGGAGGAAGACAGTTTTGGCTGAATTACCTAAACACATCAACGGAGATCAATTTGAAGAAGAGGTGCTAAAATCCGATTTGCCGGTTCTGGTCGACTTTTGGGCCCCCTGGTGCGGACCTTGCAAAATGCTCGGCCCCATTCTGGAAGAAGTAGCAGCTGCCAATGACGGCAAGCTGAAAGTTTTAAAAGTGAATGTTGACGAAAACAACGAGCTGGCTCAGAAATTCGGTATCATGAGCATCCCGACCATGTTTCTTTTTAAAAATGGTCAGGTAGTGGATAGTTTTGTCGGAGCAATGAGCAAGCAATCCCTGAACGACAAGCTGAACCCTCACATCTAGGGGGTCAGCCTGTCAGGCATCTTTAAGGCGGCAGCGGCTGTAGCTTTTTAACCGTCGATTAAACAGGCCGGCGAAAGAGGAGACGTATTCCGGTTAATGAAAAAATGAAAATATTCCGAAAGGATGTGTTTTGAGCCATGGAACGACAGATTGTCGGTCAGGTGACCCATTACTACAGCAAGATCGGGGTTGCCATCCTGAAGCTTGATGACACACTAGAAGTAGGAGACCGGATTGCGATTGTTGGTGCCACCACCGATATTGAGCAAAATGTTAAATCGATGCAGGTGGAACACGAAAATATTGAAACGGCCAAAGCAGGAGACCTGGTCGGCCTGAAAGTGAGAGATAAAGTAAGAGAAGGAGACACCGTCTTCAAGGTAACATAAACAGGCATATGCCGCAGTATACAGGGTGATCTGTTGGGTTGGAAAAAGAACAAAGAAAACGGGCGGCAGGAAGCAAATTCCAGGCAAGATCAAGCCGCCGGGCATAAAAGAAGGCACATAGCCCTGACCGGAATGGTCAGGGCTGTTCCGATCATTCTGGGTTACCTGCCCGTTGGACTGGCTTTCGGCGTGCTGGCCAGAACAAACGGTTTAAGTTCATTCGGTGCCCTGGGCATGTCCGTTTTTGTCTTTGCCGGCTCAGCCCAGCTGATCTCCGTCGGTATGATCGGGGCCGGGGCAAACCTGGCTGCTATTACTACCACTGTATTTTTGGTTAACCTCCGTCACCTTTTGATGAGCGCTTACATGGCACCATACCTGAAGAGCTTAAAAATATGGCAGGTGGCTCTTTTCAGCTATGAGCTGACTGATGAAACCTTTGTAGTCCATTCGGCTTTTTTCCGCCGAAGCGGAGTACCGCCGGCAGGAGAACTTTTTGCCCTCAACCTTTCTTCCCATCTGGCCTGGATCATAGGTACCCTGCTGGGCACCTGGCTCGGTGAGCGGGTCACTTTAAATATAGAAAATTTGGGTATTGATTATGCCCTGCCGGCCATGTTCATTGCCCTGCTGGTAATGCAGATTGACAGCAGCCGCCGGGCATTGATTGCCCTGCTGGCAGCAGCAATTGGCCTCCTGCTTTACATGAGCGGTATGAGCCAGTTTTACATTATCGTTGCTACCGTAACCGCCGCCGCTGTCGGAGCAGCCCTGGAATACAGATCGGAGAAAGGAGATCCGCAAAGCCCGAACAAGGACGATTGTTTTGATGCGGTAAATGAGACCAGTGAGATAAATAATGAATAAAGGCAGAATCAAGATATTTAGGACCGGCAGGATAAAGATAGTCGCAGGATCCTCGATGGCCTTCTTCAAGCTGTCGCTTTACTGCAGGGCTGACAGATATGGTCAGGAGTGTGACCGGGGACAGATGATTGACAGCTCAATCTGAATACCCTGGAAACAAAAAAGGCAGATTGGTCCTTAATAAGTCAAATTAAAATAAAGGAGATTGTCCGGTGAAAGAAACAGCGTTGCTCATATTTTTGATGACTGCAGTTACCTACCTGCCGCGGGTTATACCCGCCTTAATTCTGTCACGGCGCCGTTTACCACGGTGGGTCACCCTCTGGCTTTCCTACGTTCCGGTGGCTGTTCTGGCTGCCATTCTGGCCCCGGCTCTCTTTGCCCCTGCCGGCGGACTGGACCTTTCCTTGCAGACTAACCAGGCTTTCTGGGTCTCCATACCCGTTTTTGCCCTTGCTATGTACACCCGCAATCTTTTTATCACTGTCATAGTCGGGATGGTCCTCATAGCCCTCCTGCGCGTGGCTATCTGAAAACCCCTCTTTCGCCAGCTACCGGCCTAACATTTCTAATCAAGGCCGGGCCAGCCAAATTCAACCAATTTCAGCTATACGTTCAGAATATAGAATATATACTAATAAATAAAAGTAATTGACCGATAATTCATATTTATGTTATACTTTTTTTGAAGTGTTGCGTTACTGTGGTTTATCTTTATTTCCTTTTATCATTAAAATATTTGAAAAATGAAGGAGGATTCCGGATGGGTAAACTTGTTCGCGTTAATATGACAAAGAAAGAAATTAATGTTGAGCCGCTGCCTGAGAAATACGCCGGGAAGGGAGGGCGCTGGTTGACATCACTGTTGATCAGCGATGAAGTACCGGCGCTATGCCATCCTCTGGGGCCAAACAACAAGCTGGTTTTTGCCCCGGGTATTGTCAGCGGGACCTATGCCCCTAACTCGGGGCGCATCTCCGTTGGCGGAAAATCGCCACTTACAGGCGGCATCAAAGAATCTAACGCCGGCACATCTTTTGTCCAGAAGATGGCCCGTATGGGTTACAGCGCCCTGGTGGTGGAAGGTCTTCCGGAAGAAGAGCAGTGCCTGATGCTTAAACTAACTGTTGATGGCGGGGAGCTGGTCCCGGCCGATGATCTGTGCGGCAAGGGGACTTATGAATGTGCCGGAATGATCTGGGACAAATTCGGTGAGAAAACATCATTTTGCCTGATTGGTCCGGCCGGCGAAGCGAAAATGGCCATGGCCGGCATTGCTTTCAACGATCCGGAAGGACGGTCTTCCCGTTATGCCGCACGTGGCGGCCTTGGGGCAGTGATGGGCTCCAAGAAATTGAAGGCGATAGTGCTTGATGACAGCGGTGCCCCGGGTGTTAAACCCAAAGATCCGGAAGCCTTCAAGGAAGGACAGAAGAAACTGGCTGAAGCGATTATGAAGCATGATGTTACCAAGAAGGGCGGAGCCCTGAATAGCTTTGGTACAGCCGTCCTGGTTAACATTCTTAACGAAGCCGGCGGACTGCCGACCAGAAATTTCCGGTCAGGGGTATTCGAGGGAGCGGCAAAAATCAGTGGTGAAGCGCTGGCCGAAGCGGCTGAAAAAAGAGGCGGAGCCGGGATGATGGGGCACAGCTGCCACCCTGGTTGCATCATACACTGCTCCAACGTTTATGCCAGGGAAGATGGCAGCGAGCATGTCTCCTGCGTTGAATACGAATCTCTCTGGTCCCTGGGGGCCAATTGCGGTATCGACAATCTTGATCATGTCGCCGAGCTGGTGCGGCTTTGCAATGACATGGGCCTTGATACTATTGAAGCCGGGGGAAT
The DNA here is from genome assembly GCA_964506505.1 of uncultured Syntrophomonadaceae bacterium. Taxonomy (GTDB): domain Bacteria; phylum Bacillota; class Dethiobacteria; order DTU022; family DTU022; genus M55B129. The sequence goes on along the minus strand of CAZDKY010000047.1, from coordinate 28,580 downwards.
GCTCGGTGTGGCCATGGAAGCAGGCCTGGCCGAATTCGGAGACGGGCCGAAAGCCATTGAACTGCTGAAGGAAATTGGCAAAGGTTCCTCGCTCGGCCATATTCTCGGCCAGGGCACCCAGTTCACCGGCGAAGCTTATGGGGTTACCCGCATCCCCACCATTAAGCGGCAGAGTATGCCGGCTTACGAACCGCGGGCGGTCAAAGGAATCGGTGTGACCTATGCCACTTCGACCATGGGCGCCGATCACACTGCCGGATACACAATTGCACCTGAAATTCTTGCCGTCGGTGGCAAGGCGGACCCTCTTTCCAAAAAAGACAAGGTCGGCCTTTCGAAAGCCTTCCAGCAAACAACCGCATTTATTGATGCTGCCGGTTACTGTCTCTTCATTGCTTTCCCCATTCTTGATATCAGCAGTGGTTTTGATGGCATGGTCCAGACTGTAAATGCCATGGTGGGTACCAACTACACCGCTGACGATGTGACCAGAATTGGTGATGAGATCCTGCGTCTGGAACATGATTTCAACCTCCAGGCGGGTATTGGTAAAGAGGCAGATCGCATGCCGGAATTTATGACCTATGAAAAACTACCGCCGCATAACGTGGTCTGGGATGTTACCGATGAAGAACTCGACGCATTCTGGGAAAAATAGCTGATGAAAGTAACAGTTCGTTTATATGCCACCCTGGCCGGGTACAATCCGGAAGGGACAGGCAATCAGCCTGTTAACGTGAATTTGTCCGCAGGATCCGCCGTTGGTGATCTGGTGAATCATCTGGGGATAGAAGCAGGAGCGGTTAAACATGTTTTCATCGGATATAAAAAACGTTCTTTTGATTATCGCCTTTCTGAAGGAGAAGTGGTAGCTTTTTTTCCTGCCATCGCCGGCGGATAGGGATGAAGACGGGTTTGGCTGCCGTTTAAAAGTTTTTAACAGGAATGAAGCGCGGATAATTTTCGCGCTTCATTCTTTGGCAACCGGCTTTTCCTGTGGTATGATATGAATTGTTTGAAATCCTTCAGAAAAAGGAGGAAACTTACGATGAAACTGACGGATAAACTTTACTTTTACCCCTGGCGGGGGAATGCCAACAATTGCAACAGCTACCTGTTCAAAGGGGAAAAGACCATTTTGTTTGATCCCGGATACATCGTCAATGAGTTCAACGAAGCTTGCCTGGAGTCCCTTGTTGATAGCCTAAACCAGGATGGTTTTGACGTTACCGATATTGACTTGATCCTGTGCACCCATGGCCATCCAGATCATGTGGAAGCCGTAAGTGTGCTCCGTGCCGAAAGCGGTGTTACCGTGGGTATGCACAAAGATGACGAATTTATCGTTGAAGCCATAGCCAAACGCCACCTTTCCAACACGGGAGATGAGCTCAATCTCAAACCGGATTTCTACCTTGAAGAAGGGACGTTGGATCTCGGTGTAGAAGGTGGCAGTGACCGTATCGAAGTTTACCATACCCCCGGTCATTCTCCGGGCTGTGTCTGTTTTCACCTGCTCAATGAAAAAGCCCTCATTAGCGGCGACACCGTTTTTGATGGCAGCATCGGCCGATCTGACCTGCCCGGCGGCGATATGGCCGCGTTGGGCCAAAGTATTGAAAAGCTTTCCAAACTGGAAGACATAGAACTGCTTCTTCCCGGCCACATGGGCATTGTTACGCAGGAAGAGAACGTGCGCCGCAACTTCGAGCAGATCAAGCGCTATTTCTTCTAAATGGGAAAAGCGGCTCCAATCACGAAATCACCGAAGCGAACAAGCAAAAAATGATGACCCCTTTTGTCCGGCATGAAGCAACCGCAATGATATGAAAGCGGGCTATAAAAGAAACCGGAGAACGGGATTAAAAAAAAAGCGCAAGATAAAACTGGACAGAAGATGATAAGTGAGTGCGGGAAGAAAGAAAATCCGGCCCTGGAGCGCCGGAAGCGGCGGTAAAAAAGCACTAAAAGGCGAAGCCGTGGATGAACGCCGGTAACGGACGGAAAAAAGGAAAACTCCAGGTGAAGAGCGAATTTTATTTAAAGAAGGATGGAAATGTGTTATCTAATATAATAATAAAGATACAGTGATGTAAACAAGTTAACAAACTGCAAGCCTGTCCATATATATTGTATCTTATTGCCAAAAGGAGAACCAGGGTATGATCTATCATAACCACTACAGGCCAACCGGAATATTTGAAAGATTTGAGGGAAATCCGATCCTTTTTCCGGACTGCTGGCCTTACCCGGTCAATGCTACCTTTAACCCGGCTGCCATCAAGCATGAAGGCAAGGTCCACCTGCTGGTCCGCGTCGAGGACATGCGGGGTTTTTCCCATTTCACCTTTGCCCGCAGTGAGGACGGCAAAACAAACTGGCAGATCGACAATCAGCCCGCGCTCATGCCCAACTCCAATTACGACGAAGAACGGTGGGGCATTGAAGATCCCCGCATCGTCTGGCTTGAAGACCTGGGAAAGTATGCCGTTACCTATGTTTCCTTTTCCAAGGACGGGCCGGTTGTTTCCCTGGCCCTGAGCAGTGATCTGGTTACCTTCAAGCGCCGCGGGGCCATGCTCCCTCCCGAGGACAAGGATGCCTCGCTTTTCCCGCGCAAGATCAACCGCCGCTACATGCTCATACACAGGCCCATTATCCGCGGTGAAGCCCACATCTGGATTGCCAATTCGCCCGACATGATCCACTGGGGTGAACATAAAATATTGCTGCCTGTCCGCCCCGGCTGGTGGGACACCACTCGCGTCGGCCTTGGGCCGCCGCCCATTGAAACCGACGAAGGGTGGCTGATCATCTATCACGGTGTGCGTGATACTGCTTCCGGGAGCCTCTACCGGGTCGGTCTGGCCCTGCTCGACCTGGATGAACCGTGGAAAATCAGGAAACGCTGCGACCAGTGGGTTTTTGGCCCCCACGAACCGTACGAACGGGTCGGTGACGTCCCCGGTGTAACCTTCCCCACAGGGACAATTTACGACCATATCAACGATGAATTGATCATGTATTACGGGGCAGCCGATTCCAGCGTCTGCCTGGCTTCAGCTAAATTGAAAGACCTGGTCAGTTATCTTTTGAACTGCAACGATTCCGAGGATGAAGGTTTCTGTCTTACTTAGAGAGAGGAGGTTTTTGTCTTCTCCAGTGAGATGAAAATTGCCATGCTGTCACCCATATCCTGGCGCACCCCACCCCGGCATTATGGACCCTGGGAGTGGGTTGTCAGTGTGCTTACCGAAGGTTTAATCCGGCGTGGAATAGAAGTTACACTCTATGCCACTGCCGATTCCATTACCGCCGGCTACCTGAAGGCGGTAGCGCCGCGTCCCTGGTCGGAAGACCCGGAACTCGACCCAAAAGTGTGGGAATGCCTGCACATTGCCTCCGTCTTCGAGGAGGCTTCTTGCTATGACCTGATTCATAATAATTTCGATTTCCTGCCCCTCAGCTATTCAGGGCTTGTGGATACCCCGGTTTTAACAACTATCCACGGCTTTTCTTCGCCGCGGATCCTTCCGGTCTTCCGGCGCTACAACGGCCGTGTCCATTACGTGGCCATCAGTGAAGCAGATCGCCACCCTGCTCTTGATTATGCAGCTACCGTCCATCACGGTATACCGGTTGAAGAATATCCCTTCTTTGCCGATCCGCAGGGCAACCCGGCAGAAGTTAATCTGCCAAAACGTAAAAAAGAGCAGTATGAAAAAAGACCGGAATTCAGGCCGCCGGAGGTCCCCCGGGAAAAATACTCGCAGATCCCGGCGCCAGGCTATCTGCTCTTTTTTGGCCGTATTCACCATGACAAGGGCGCTTATGAATCAATTCGCCTGGCCAAGCAGGCCGGACTGCCTTTGGTCATTGCCGGCATTATCCAGGATCAGAACTACTTCGACCGCTATGTCAAGCCTTACCTGGATGGTGAGCAGGTTTACTACATCGGCCCCGTAGGACCGGCTGAAAAAGGAGAGGTCCTCGGGCGCGCCGGTGCCCTCCTGCACCTGATAAATTTTGATGAACCCTTCGGACTGAGCGTAGTAGAAGCAATGGCCTGCGGCACCCCGGTAATTGCTTTTAACAGGGGCTCTATGCCCGAGCTGATCAAAGATGGCCAGACCGGCTTCCTGGTTGACAGCCTTGACGAAGCCGGTGTAGCCCTGGCTCGCTTTGACCGCATCGATCGCCGTGACTGCCGCCGCCACGTGGAAGAAAACTTTACCACCGACCTGATGGTGGATCGCTATATCGAAGTATATAAAAAAATATTGCACAGCCGGGCCTGAGAAGAACCCCTGCCTGCTACACCATTTATATAACCTGGGAAGACTTTAGCCGATTATGCAGAAAGATTGAGCACACCAGGCGATAAACCTTAAAAACTTCTGAAAACCTCTTGAATAATGCTTAAGTGGAATTATACTTATTTAAACGATCTATATGTTAAGCTGATCAAATTTCCCGGATCAACAGTTTCTAGAAAAAGTTATTCTGTTCCGAGTTGCCGGTATTTTAAATCCCGGCCTTACGGTATTCTGATAACCGACTTCTGAAAAAAGAGGTGTTTTTTATGCATCCAGGTAAAATTCTCCGTCCGGTCAAGCTCTCTTTTATTTCAACCTATCCACCGCGCCAGTGCGGTATTGCCACCTTCTGTGGGGACTTGCTCAACAGCATGAAAGAGCTCTACGGCGAAAATGCCGACAGCAGCGAGCAGAAAAATTTTGAGGTAATAGCTCTCAACAGCATCAACGATAATTTCAATTACGACCGCACAGTGACCTTTCATATTCGCGACCAGCATCGTGCCGACTACCAGCGGGCGGCCGACTTTATCAACCACTCTCCAGTAGATGCAGTCTCCATCCAGCATGAGTACGGCATATTTGGCGGTGAAGATGGAAGCTACATTACCTATCTGCTGTCCGGCCTTAGAAAACCGACCATAACCACCCTGCATACTGTTCTCGAGGATCCTACTCCAGGCCAGCGGCAAACGCTGATGCGCGTTTGCGAGCAATCCGTCTCTGTAGTGGTCATGGCCCAGGCTGCCCTGGATATTCTCCGGCGGGTTTACCGTGTGCCTGACGATAAGATCCTGCTTATTCCCCACGGGGCACCCGATGTTCCCTTTCTGGACTCTTCCTATTATAAGGACCAGTTCCAGGCCGAGGGGCGTAAGCTCCTGCTAACCTTTGGTCTGCTCAGTCCGAGCAAGGGCCTGGAGTATGCCGTTGAGGCGATGGAAAAAGTGGTTCAGGTGCATCCCGATGCCCTCTATATTATTCTCGGTGCCACCCACCCCGAGGTAAAACGCCGTTACGGCGAAGAATATCGTCTTCGCCTGCAGAAGATGGTCCGTGACATGGGTCTTGAAGAAAACGTTGCCTTTTATAACCAGTATGTTTCCCTGGAGCGCCTGGTCCAGTTCCTTGTGGCCACCGATGTTTATATCACACCCTATTTGAATCGCGAGCAGATTACCTCAGGCACACTGGCTTATGCCCTGGCCTGCGGCAAAGCGATTGTCTCCTCCCCCTATATCTACGCTGAGGAACTGTTAGCCGATGGATGCGGCAGTCTCGTTCCCTTCAAGGACAGCGGGGCGATGGCCGATGAAATTATCGACTTGCTCAGTAACGAAGGCCGCCGTAACCGCATGCGTAAGAAAGCCTACCAGCAGGGAAGGCAGATGGTGTGGAAAGAGGTTGCTCGCAGCTATGCCACTGCCTTCGAGCAAGCTCGTTTCAGCTACAGTAAAATGTTTGTGCCTTCCCTGCAAAGTGCCGATGTTACCGAACGGGCAGTCCTGCCAGAACCGAACCTGGGACACCTGCGCGACATGACTGACGACACCGGTCTATTCCAGCACGCCATTTACGCTGTTCCCGATCGGACCCATGGCTATTGCACAGACGACAACGCCCGCGCCCTGATCGTTGCTGTGATGAACTGGCGTCTTTTCAAGGACGAACCGGTGATCAGGATGCTGAAAAAATATATCAGTTTTCTGCACCACGCTTACAATGAAAATCGCAAGCGAATGCGCAATTTCATGAGTTTCGACCGCCGATGGCTCGAAGAAAGTGGCTCCCAGGACAGCCATGGACGCACCCTCTGGGCTCTCGGTTATACCATTGCCCATCCGCCGGGTGACGATATTCTCGGCCTGGCCACCAGGCTTTTCAAAGACCTGATCGATACCCCGCTTCGCTTTACTTCGCCGCGAGCCTGGGCTTTTGCTGTGATCGGTGCCAACTACTACCTGCGCCGCTTTGGTGGTGATGCCCGCGTCCGCCAGATCATGAAAGAACTGGCCGAAAAAATTTACCATCTTCATCAAAAAAATGCCGACGACGATTGGCACTGGTGCGAAGACATTCTTGCTTATGACAACGCCCGTATCTCACAGGCCCTTCTGGTGGCCGGCGGCATGCTGGACGAAGAAAAAATGTTTGAAACTGGTCTGCAGAGCCTGCATTGGCTGATCAATGTCAACACCAGCGAAGAGAATGGCCATCTTTCCCTGATCGGCAATGACGGGTGGTACAAGAGGGGTGGAAACAAGGCTCGCTTTGACCAGCAGCCGGTCGACGCTGCTGCCCTCATCGATGCCTGTTACCAGGCCTACGTGCTCACCGGCGACAGCAACTGGCTTCGGCACATGGAATGGGCCTTCAACTGGTTCTTCGGCAGCAACGACGTTCGTCAGCCTCTCTATAATTTTTCCACCGGGGCCTGCTACGACGGCCTCCATCCCGGCGGCATCAACCGGAACCAGGGCGGCGAATCAGTAGTTTCGTTGTTGCTGGCCCTGCAGCGCATGCACCTGGTGGCTCACCAGGGCCTTTCCCAGCAGCAGCAGCAAATTAACCTGTAACACAGGGGGGCGGAGGAATTGACACACTTTTATCATGTGAATAGTGTTATTAAGCCTTTTTCACCTGCCCTCAACCCCGGGGTAGCCTGGAGCAAACAAATCAGTAGAAATATCTTTAACGGGCAGAAAGCGCGCCGGGAGAGAGGGGGGAACCGTCCATTCATTCCTCTGGCACACAGAAGGACGGCTCTTTCAGCCCTCCTGACACAGCAGTCCATGCCTGAGCAGTTATAAAATAAGGTAGAAAATATAGTGTGTGAAGTGGAGTGATTTCTATGCTGTACACTGTAATCCTGGCCGGCGGAAGCGGTACCAGGCTCTGGCCGCTGAGCCGTGAACTTTATCCCAAGCAGTTTCTTCCACTGCCGGTTTCAGATCAAAGTATGATAAAGAATAACAGAACTCAAAACCATCCGGAGGAAGGAGAATCTTCTCCCTCAGACCCGGTTAGTGAAGTGACTCTTCTTGGTGAAACGATCAGCCGTGTCCTCACCGTGGTGGCGGAAGAAAATATACTCATAGTCACCCACCGCGACCAGGCGGGCGAAATCAAGCGCCGCCTGAAGCTGGCTGGCCTGACAAAAATCCGCCTGCTCGAGGAACCGGAAGCCCGTAACACAGCCCCGGCTATCGGTCTGGCCGCCCGCTTTCTGCAGAAAGAAGCGGAGCCCGATGCAGTGATGGCAGTGTTACCCTCCGATCACCTCATTCCAGACCGGGACCAGTTTGCTGTTCTCCTGGAAGACGGTGCCCGGGCTGCCGAAAACTACGGCCTGGTTACTTTTGGCATTCGTCCCACCTACCCGGAAACCGGCTACGGCTATATCTGCTGCGGTGAAAAACTTGATCACAAAACCTTCCGCGTTGAAAAATTTGTTGAAAAACCGGATCTGGAAAAAGCCATTGCCTACCTGAAAGATCCCCGTTTTCTATGGAACAGCGGTATGTTTATCTTCCGGGTTGACACCCTTATGGAACAGTACAGAAAACTATTACCTCAGATCTACGACACCCTGGTCCGGATCGATTACAGCAGGAAAGAGATGCTGGACGAAGCCTATCACAACCTGCAAAAAATATCCATAGATTACGGGATCCTTGAGCGTTCCGACGAGGTAACCGTTATCCCTGCGGATATTACCTGGAGTGACCTTGGCAGCTGGGAAGCCTACTACCAGCTTTCCGGACGAGACAACCGCGGGAACGCCTTCCGAGGGCAGGTAATATCCGTGGATACCGAAAATAGCCTGATTATTTCCCCGTCCCGTCTTACAGGAGCCATCGGCCTGAAGGATCTGGTAATCGTCGATACTCACGATGCTCTCCTGGTCTGCGACCGCAGTTGCAGCCAGGATGTGAAGAAAATTGTCGATCGCCTCAAAGAAAGCAGTGCTGTAGAAGCCCGCGAACACCGCACCGTCTACCGACCCTGGGGTAGCTATACCTCCCTGGAAACCGGACCCGGATACCAGGTTAAAAGGATCAACGTAAGCCCCGGTTCACGCCTCAGCCTGCAGAGCCACCACCGGCGGGCCGAGAACTGGGTGGTTATCCGCGGCGAAGCACTGGTCACCATAGACGATCGCCAGTTTACATTAAAAGTGGGAGAAAGAGCCTTTATACCTGTCGAGGCGCGCCACCGCCTTGAAAACCGTGGCGAAGAGGAGATGGCCCTCATCGAAGTGCAGACCGGCGATTACCTGGGGGAAGACGATATTGAGCGTTACGAGGACGATTACGGACGAATTGATTCATCCGCACCGGCACATGCCAACTCGCAGTCACAAGAAGAATCACCGGCCCGGCGACACTTCCGCAGCTGGCTCGGTCAGCCCGGCCTTGATCCGGAAATGAAAAAAGAACTACAGGCCATGCAGGAAGATCCCGAGTCCATCGAGCGCCATTTCGGCAGTGAACTTGTTTTTGGCACTGGCGGCATGCGTGGGATCATTGGCCCCGGCCTGAACCGGATCAACCGCTATGTCATCGGCCGCGCTACCCAGGGCCTGGCCGACTATATAAACCGCAGGGTCCGGTCGCAATCAGATGACGGCGCTTCCGCCGCCGATCTTGCCATTGAAGATCTACCAGCCGTGGCCATTGCCTGCGACACACGCCGTTATTCACCTTTTTACGCCGAAACGGCGGCCCTGGTTCTCGCTGCCAACGGTATCCGGGCCTTCCTGTTCAGCGATATCAGGCCAACTCCGGCCCTTTCCTTCGCCACCCGTGAGCTGGGCTGCGCTGCCGGCATCGTGATCACTGCCAGCCACAACCCGCGGCAGTACAACGGCTACAAGGTCTATGGTCCCGACGGCGGCCAGGCAGTCAGCCCTCTGGTGGACGAAGTAATCGCCGCCATCAAGAAAGTGGATATCTTTGCTGACGTCAAACAGCTTTCCCGTGGTGAAGCAGTCAGCCGTGGGTTACTGCAGGAAGTTGATCCGGATCTCGACCGGCACTATATAGAAAAAGTGTCTGCCCTTTCCATGAGCAAACCGCGGGCAGTGGTCAAAACAGTTTTTACTCCCCTGCATGGCACCGGTTCGGTGTACATCCCGGACTTGCTCAACCGCGCTCCCCATGTTGACTATATCCCGGTGAAAGAGCAGATGGTTCCTGACAGTGAATTCAGCACCGTCAGCGTCCCCAACCCCGAAGATCCCGCTGCCCTAAAAATGGCCCTGGACCTTGCGGAACAGGAAGGTGCTGAACTGGTGCTGGCTACCGACCCCGACTGTGACCGTGTCGGTGTCGCCGCCCGCGATGCTGCTGACTGCCTCCGGATGCTTAACGGCAACCAGGTGGGTGCCCTGCTCCTGGAATATATCTGCAGCCGCCTTACCGACAGAAAAGCCATGCCGCCTGATCCTGTCCTTGTGACAACTATCGTTACCGGGCATCTTGGCCGCAAAGTAGCGGCCCACTATGGTCTGCGCGTTGTTGAAACCCTGACCGGTTTCAAATTCATTGGGGATAAAATGAAGGAGTTTGAAGAGAAGGGAACTGGCAGTTTCGTCTTTGGATACGAGGAATCATACGGTTATCTCACCGGCACCTTTGTTCGCGACAAGGACGCGGTTATCGCCTCTATGCTCATCGCCGAGATGGTTGCCTATTACAAGGAGCAGGGTCAGACCCTCTTCGATCTGCTTGACGAGCTGCACCGCCGCCACGGTTACCACCGTGACGAACTTCTCACCGTGGAACTGGAGGATATCTCCCAGGCCGATCGGCACGTAAACGTCTTCAAAGATCTGCCGCCCCAATTTGCCGGGCAGCAGCTGGTTTTCAAAAGGGATTATGCACAAGGAAAAGGCTGGAACCTGCAGACAGGGGAAGAATTTGCTCTTACCCTGCCGCGCTCTCCGGTTCTTCACTATACCCTGGCCGACAGCACCTGGTTTGCAGTACGCCCATCGGGCACCGAACCAAAGGTTAAGTTTTACCTGGCTGCAGCGGCTCCTGATGATGCAGGATCTAAAGAAAAAATAGCACGTCTGCGTGAAGCCATCCTATCCTGCCGCTAAAAATTGGCGCAGAAGTCATTTAAAACCGGCGGCAGGATTTTATTCATATTCATATTCAGAGAATACATGTTAGACATTTCAGGTAGAAATTTTACCTGAAAACATATCGCAGTACATCTTAAATACGGTTCCGATTTACGTAAGAAAGGGGCAGCAATGGATAAAGTTGACACCGTAATTATCGGGGCCGGAGTAGTCGGCCTGGCTGTCGCCGCCAGGCTTTCCGCCCAACAAAATGCCCGGACTTTAGTTCTCATGGAGAAGCGCGAACACTTTGGCCGAGAAACATCGAGCCGCAACAGCGAGGTAATCCACGCCGGCATCTACTATCCTTCAGGTACCCTCAAAGCCCGTCTTTGCTTGGAGGGACGGGAGCTGCTCTATGCCTACTGTGATGATCGAAATGTTCCTTACAACCAACGCGGCAAACTAATCGTCGCCAATACAGACGAAGAATGCGCTTCACTTGACAGCCTTCTTGAGCAGGCTTCCGCCAACGGGGTCGAAAACCTGGAAATGATGGACCGTAAAATGGTGACCCGTCTGGAACCGCATATCAAAGCAGACTGCGCCCTTTTTTCGCCCTCCACCGGCATAATCGACAGCCACACTTTAATGGCCCGCCTGGAGGAAGATGCCCTGCAGAATGGGGTTATGCCTGCTTACTGCCACTGCGTTACGGGTATCGAACGATGCACCGATGGTTACCGGGTTAACTATAAGAATCCGGACGGCAGCCCGGACACACTCGAATGTCTAAACGTGGTTAACTGCGCCGGGCTGCAGGCTGGCAGTCTGGCGGCAGCCGCCGGTATCGATATCATTGAAGCCGGTTACCGCCAGTACTTCTGCAAGGGCGAATATTTCAGCCTGCCCCCGGCCAAGGCTTCCCTGGTAGAGCGCCTGATTTACCCGCCGCCCCTTCATGAGCTGACCGGCCTTGGCATCCATGTAACCAAGATGCTTGACGGGCGCCTAATCCTTGGACCCAACACTGTCTACGTTGATGAAATCGACTACCTGGTTGATCCGGCCCGGGCTGTTGAGTTCTATGATGCCGTCAAATCGTTCCTGCCCTTTGTCGAGCTGAACGACCTGGAACCTGATATGGCCGGAATCAGGGGTAAACTTTCCGGGCCCGGCCAGCCTTTCCGTGATTTTGTGATCGCCGAAGAAAGCAGCCGCGGCCTGCCGGGCCTGATCAACCTGATTGGTATTGAATCGCCCGGTCTGACCTCCTGCCTGAGCATCGCCAGAATGGTGGAGGATCTGCTCTAATTTCTGCAGACTGGCCACTGCTGCAGGTTTCTTACTCCGCAGATACTTTTCCCACTGCCCCGGTTATTAGTTCATTATATTATCCTCCAAAACTACTCCAAAATCATTCTCTTTGCTTGAAGATTTGCGGCTGTTACGAAATCTTAATGTAAAATAAAAATATTTTCAACTGTAAGCGGATTATATTAATTCAATGAGAAGAGGGTAAAAAAATTCTGGGCTAACACCCGCCGCCCTTAATTATAAATATCTGCAAATTTAGAGTGGTTGTCACAGTGAAAATAACATATAATATAAACAATATATATTCGGACAGCCTGCCTCCGCAGATCGCCAACTCCCGGAGCTGTAAGAAACCTGATTAATCTTTTTTAAAGTTGCCGGACGGCGATGCGGAAGAAAGGGTGAAGAAAATGCAGTACGATGTTATCGTAATCGGGGCTGGTCTCTCCGGGTTGACCGCAGCGGCTCTGTTGGCCAAAAGAGGGGTGAAGGTGGCCGTAATTGATAAGAACTACAACCCCGGCGGTTCCTGCGGTATATTCAAGCGGGGTGACACAATCTTCGACCAGGGTTCGGCCATGCTTTTCGGCTTTGGCGAAAAAGGTTTCAACCCTAACCGCTTTGTTTTCAATTGCCTGGAAGAACCTATAAATATGATTCGGCATGATCAGCTCTACTGCATCAATTACCGGGGCAAGAAAATAAAATTCTGGCCCAATGTAAGGCATTTTGCCGAAGAACTGGGTAAAATTTTCCCTTCCGAAAAGGGAAACATCAGAAGGTTCTACGCCGATCTTGAGAAAATGTACCGCCACGTCATGGTCGAAAATCCAGTCTATGCCGCCCCCGACGAAACAGACAAGTTTAAATCACTGCCGGCCCTGCTGAAACACCCCCTTTCCTTCGCCCGCTTCCTGGGCTACATGAATAAAAGCGCCCGCAGCCTGCTGGAAAAATACTTCAGCGACCCGCAGCTTTTCAACTTCTTTGACAAGCTCACTTCCACCTACTGTTACACTACCACCCTGGAGACCCCGGCTATCCTGGCGGCGATCATGTTTATCGAAAACCATGTGGGGGGAAGTTTCTATCCGGCCGGCTCGACAGTGTTTTTACCGGGCAAGCTGGAGAAGGTGATCGAAGAAAACAGCGGTACCATGCTCATGAAAAAAGAGGTAGCCGAAATCCTCTTTGACGACAGCCGTCCTGCCGGTGTGAAACTGGTTGACGGAGAAGAACTCTTTGCCAGTGAGATAATCTATTCGGGTACAGTCTGGAACCTCTACGGCAAGCTGATTCCCGAAACCCACCTGCAGCCTGGTCTCAGAGAATGGGCGGAAAAGCAGGTACCCACCTATCCCAGCGTGGTCCTTTATGCCCTGGTAGAAAGGGATGCTATCCCGGCCCGCACCCTGCCCATCGAAATGCTAATCGGCAACCCTGACCAGATCGATGAAGGCGAGGTAACAATTTTCATCTTCAGCATTGACGATCAAACTCTCTGCCCCGAAGACAGACATGTTCTGGTGGCTATGGGTCCTAATTTTGGCAAATGGGACCGCAGCAACAAAGAAAAATATGACGGACAGAAAGAGCAGGAAAAGGAACGCCTTTTGGCCATTCTGGAAAAGAAATTTCCCGGCCTCAGCAAAAAGGTCCGCTATGCCGAAATAGCCACCCCGGCCACCATCGAGCGCTATACAATGAAAAAGGGAGGTGCCGTGGCCGGCCCGAAACAGATGCTGGGCCAGCATCTGCTCAACCGCCTGCACACCCGCACCGGGTGGGAGAACTTCTTTTGCTGCGGTGAATCGACGGTCATGGGTACCGGTACCCCGGCGGTTACCGTCTCCGGTCTTTCCGCTGCTAACGCAGTTCTCAAAAAACGAGGCCTCGAGCCCTTTAACTACCGGCGGGGGATGAAAAATTATGTCCGCCTGGTGGATAAACCATACCGCCAGGAAGATCTCTACCGTGAATTCAGTCCTGAAAAGCGGGAGATCATGCTCAAAGCACGGCATTGCGAATACTGCGAGCAACCCGGCTGTCGCGATGCCGTAGAGCTCGACGTGCGGGGAATCATGAGAAGGATAACCGTGGGCAATTTTGCCGGGGCGGCTAAAATAGCTGAACGCTTCTGGTCCGAAGGCGGGCAGGAAGAGCAGATTTTCGAAGCGATGCAGTCCTGCATCCACGGCAAGATGGGCGGAATACCCGTCGATATCGCTTCTGTCGTTGGTTACTTTAAGCCGGGGAGGCGCTGATATGAGCAAGGATGTTAGCTACGACACTGTAATCGTCGGAGCCGGCATGGCCGGTCTGACTGCAGCCGCCTATCTCAGCCGGGCAGGCCAGCGGGTGCTGCTCTGCGAGAAAAACTTAAAAGTCGGCGGTTTGGTTAACTCGTTTACCGTGGACGGTTTTACCTTTGACGGCGGAATTCGGGCCATCGAAAACTCGGGCATTGTCTTTCCGATGCTGCGAGATCTCGGCCTGGAAGTCGAGTTCGTCAGAAGCCCCGTATCCCTGGGCATTGAAGATCGTTTTATCAAGCTGAAAGGGCCGGAAAGTCTTGATGATTACAGCCGCCTCCTAAAAGATCTCTTCCCAAATAACGGGGATGACATTAAAAAAATTATAGCCGAGATCAGAAAAGTAATCGGCTATATGGATGTTCTCTACGGCATTGACAACCCGCTCTTCCGGGACCTGAAAAATGACCGCCGCTACCTTTTCAAAACAGTCCTGCCCTGGCTCCTGAAATATCAGTATAATATCCGCAAAGCGATGAAGATGCAGACCCCTGTCTATGAGCACCTCAGCCGCTTGACCGCCAACCGTTCCCTTGCTGACATGATTGCCCAGCATTTCTTTACTGAAACTCCGGCTTTCTTCGCCCTGAGTTACTTCAGCCTCTACCTTGATTACAACTACCCGATAGGAGGCACGGGAGCACTGGTCGACACAATGGCCCGCTTTATAGCCGACCACGGCGGCGAGATCCGCCTGGAAACGGAAATTGAAGAAGTCGATCTACAGCAGAAGCTGATCCGCAGTGTCTCCGGAGATCGATTTCAATACGGACAGCTGATCTGGGCCGCCGATCTGAAAAAGCTTTACTCGGCCATCGATACAGAACAGATTGATGATCCTGCCGTGCAAAAAACCGTTGCCGGAGAAAAGGCAAACATTAACAGGGGAAGAGGGGGCGATTCAATCTTCAGCCTCTATTTGACCGTGGACCTGCCCCCCGATTATTTTGCCGCCACCGGTGGCCCTCATCTTTTCTATACCCCGAGCCGCGAAGGACTCCACCGGCTGCGGGAAGAAAGCCGGCCCGGTGAGAACGCTGACGGCCGCCCGCCCGCTTCCCTCTGGCAGGACCTGCGGGCCTGGCTTGAGCGCTTTTTTGACCTGAACACTTTTGAGATCTCCTGCCCCGCCGTCCGCGACGGCAGCCTGGCCCCCGCCGGACAGAGCGGTCTGATCGTCAGCACTCTCTTCGACTACGAACTGGTCAGAGAAATTGATGCGGAAGGCCGCTACGGGGAATTTAAGGAATTCAGCGAACAATATATTGCCCGACTTCTGACCGAAAAACTCTACCCGGGCCTGGAAGAGAAAGTGATCAGCAGACTTTCTTCCACTCCCCTGTCCATCGAGCGGATCAATGGCAGTTCCGGGGGAGCGATAACCGGCTGGTCCTTCACCGAACAGCCGCTGCCGGTGGAAAACCGCTTTGCCCGTATCACTAAATCCGTCGAAACCGCCATTCCAGAAGTATGCAAGGCCGGCCAGTGGTCCTTCAGTCCCTCCGGCCTGCCGGTGGCCATTCTTACCGGCAAATTGGCTGCCGACCGGGTTCTTCAGCAGAAGCAGAAAGCAAAAAACCCTCGAAATTGAGGCGCCGCCTGTGATCTTCCTTTTGTACCATGAAGTTGTTCCCCCAAACCGTTTGAATTCCCTTCATATATTCGTGTAATATCTTACATGTGAGCCGGAGCAGTGGAGCTATTATCAATCACGGCAGGATGGGCTAAGTGCCCGTCGATATCGCTTCGGTTGTCCGTTACTTCCGCAGTGAGGAAAGCCAGGGTGAGCCGAACCAGCGGATATGACCCGGCATATCGGTTCCTGCGTATACCACCAATTTGTTTGTTTTTATTGTGCCATAAACTATAGCAGTATTTTTAAATCCAGGTTACCTGTTGTTTGAAGTATTCCTTCATAATGTTAAGCTCTCGGCGGATTTCCATCGCCAGGTTAACGCCCATGATTGAGAGGGACTGACAAAAGAAAAGCCCCGCGCTTTCGAGCGCGGGGCTTTTTCCTTCTTGTGGGCTAAAGCCAAATCATCAGCCGGTTTACTTCCAGCGCTGATCATTTAGCTGATTAGCGACATTACAGGTTTCTCATGTATCCATGTTCAGCATCGCCTCCGGTTCAACTTCAGGATCCGGGATTTCAACATTCGCTCCCTTTTCTATAAGGAACGCGGCTATTGCTTCTTTGTATGCTTCCTGATCGCATTTCCCAACTCCCTGGAAATCAGTGTTCTCTTCATCCTCTTCATGGCTGCCCATCTCGTGGGCCACATCACTGATGTAGTTGCTACCGTCACGACCGCTGCCGTAGGGGTTATTTTCGCCTGCTTCTCTTAATGCTTCTCTTAATAACTCATTTGCTACAGCGGGCGCTGCCGGACATTCACTGCTTTCCGCCAGAGCTGTTCCTGCCATCAAACTAAAGGCAAACAGCATTACCAGAGTTACTGTCGTTAACTTTCTCATTTTATATCCCCCTTTATTTTTTCGGTTTTAGTTTCTCGTTTTCGGGAATCTAGAATCGCCTATTTTTTTAAACGTTCTGTGCCTGGATTCCATTATTTATTGCAATTTGCTCACCCCCTTGTCTTGCAAATTAACAACCCCCTCTTACTGTTAAACATTTTAAAGGCTGTTTGTTAACCTGGTATTTCTAAATAATAAAAATATGTTTCCAGATTATTAAAAAATGTTACAGGGCAAAAAATGATCAAATTTCCCCTTAAGAAAAACAGATTCCGGATTGAATCTGCCGGAATCTGTTCAAAATCAAATTTTAATTATTAATGAGCCTGCCCTTAACTCTGATAATAAGGTGGAAAAGTGATCTTAAAAGTTGTTCCCCTTCCCGGCTGGCTGTCTACCTCGATTTCGCCATCCTGAAGCTGGACCAGCTTTTTTACAATCACCAGACCAAGGCCGGTTCCTTTTCCACTGCTGTGCTCGCCACGCCGGGCTCTGGCCCTAAAAAAACGGTCCCAGATGTGTGGCAGATCCTCAGGGGATATGCCGACGCCGCTGTCTTCGACGGTTAGGATTACCTGATCCAGCCCGGCTTCTACGCCGACCCTGATTGTGCCATTTTCGGTAGCATTTATGGCGTTTTTCAAAAGGTTCTTGATAATCTGTTCCATCCGGTCTGCGTCTCCGAGAATCATAGCGCTTTCAGTCTTATTATCTACCCGGATCGAGTTGTTCTTGTTACGGGCCATTTCCTCCAGGGAAGTTGCCACCCCGTGGGCCAAAGCGCTTAAATCCAGCGGCAGTTTATCCACGGTAACGTTGCCGCTCTCCAGGCGGCTTAAGGCCAGAATATCATCCACCAGCCTGTTAATATGGACAGTTTGCTGATAAATGGTTTCCAGGTAGCGATCAAAAACAGCCTGTTCACGAACCATGCCATCGCGGATGGCCTCGATAAAACCCTGCACCGTTGTGAGCGGGGTGCGCAGTTCATGAGAGATCTCTGCAAACAACCGTGAGCGGTCTTCTTCCATTTTTCGGCTTTCAGACTGGATTTTGCGCATCTTTTGTTCCAGTTTGTTCAACTGTTGAGACAGGGTTTTTATTTCATCCAGTGACTCTTTTTCAATCTTTATTAAGCTGTTGCTGCTGCCGATATCACTGACACTGGTCGCCATGTGAGAGATGGGCCTGGATATGTTAGTAGCCAGATAAATGGAACTGATGATCAAGATCACCAGGAGCACAGCCCCACCAACCACCTGGACCAGGTAGAGCTGGTTTAACGTAGACTCTACATCGACCGGTCCCCCCTCCAAAAGAATCCAGTTTTCGATGTCTTCCTGGTCGTTGTCCAGGGGTGCTACTGTAGCCAGGGATTGCCGGCCCGTTTCCTTTTCTTCGGTGCGGACTACTGTGATATCGTCTTCATTTAATGTCTCCAGATAGCTATCTTCCACCTCGCTGCCCGGGCCTACTTCCTGCTGGGCCGAGGTATCGCTAATAATACCTTCCGTATTAAAAATGGTGATCCTGGTGTCATAGATATCAGCCAGGAACGTAATAAAATCCTGCCTTTCCTGAGCCTGCCCGTTAGTGTACTCGGTTAAAGGAGTTCCCCACAGTTTATCGGTAAGCTCGGAGAAAGCGTAATTAACCCGCTTTGCTTTGTCCAGAAGTTCTTCTTCAGCCAGATTATAGGTGGTATGCTTCACTACGTAGCCTGAAATGAACATCAAAACTATCAAGCCGACAGTGAAGATCATTACATTGGTAAAGATAATGCGAGTGTATATATTTTTATTGAATTGTTCACCCAGCTTACGCCAGAAGGAATGCCAGCAAGCAATAATCTTCCGGGCTGCTGATTGCAGCTTACCTTTTCTCGCCCCGCGGTCATCAGTCACGATGTCGTATCCTCCTCTTCGGAGGGAGGAGTGAACTGATAACCAACCCCCCAGATTGTGGTCAGATAATCGTGAGCGAGAGGTAATAGCTTGGTTCGCAATCTTCGAACGTGAACATCTACCGTCCGTTCCTCGCCATAGTAGTCGTAGCCCCAGACTGTTTCCAGCAGTTTATCTCTGGGAAAAACACGCAGGGGATTCCTGGCCATGTAGTAAAGGAGATCAAATTCCTTCGGCGTAAATTTTAATTCTTGCCCGTCCACTAAAACCTTCCGGGTATCGGCCTGAATTTCCAGCCCCGGGAATGTAAGCTTATCCGCCACTACGGTTTCATCCGGATGGCCCCGGCGAAGGACCGCTTTAACCCTGGCCATTAGTTCCCGGGGGCTGAAAGGTTTGGAGACGTAATCATCGGCGCCCATTTCCAGCCCAAGCACCCGGTCTGCCTCTTCGCCCTTGGCGGTCAGCATGATAATAGGAATCATGCGGATAGATCTTAGACTGCGGCACAGGGTCAACCCGTCCACGCCTGGCAGCATTAAGTCCAGGATTACTATATCAGGGTTTTCCCGATCGAATGCCGCCAGCACCTGATCACCATCATTGATGGTGATTACATCAAACCCTTCCCTATCACCGTATAGTTTGACCAGTTCAAGAACATTTTGGTCATCATCTGCAATCAAGATCTTGCCTAAAAGTGTCATAACACCACTCCTTTAGTTTGTATATGATAACTTAAATAAAAGATAGGGGCAATGAAATTATTTACAGGAGGGTATTTACAGTGGGAGTTGTAATTTCTTATTTCTGTTACAATAAACAACTGTATTAAACACAACTTAAAAGTTTAAACTAGAAATCTTACCTGCTGCTGCAGCCGGCAATCCCAACATTGCCCCAATCCCGGGAATTGAAATTACGCCTGCTTGAAGTAACCCGGATAAAATGACCCATATATACAGGCACTGTTTGACTTCTCTTCATATATTCCTGTAATATCTTACATGTGAACAGGAGCTGCGGGGCTGTTATCAGTCACGGCAGGAATAAAAATAAGGAAAAGAAACATCCTTAACAGGTTGTCTTACAGCAGGCCTGCTGTCGGGTTTAATGCTGGCAGCAGCTGCAGAAGCAGCCATGCCCTGATGCCTGCGCCACCCCGGAAAAAGATTTTACACGGCTTAAAAAGCACCCTGAAAAGAAAGATGGGAAATTCCTTGTCCTTACTAAATTTATCCCAGATTAATAAATCATTCGGTGCCGAAACGATCCTTTCTGCCGTTACTCTCCAGCTGCAGCCCGGTGAAAAGGCCGGCCTGATCGGCCCCAACGGCTCGGGCAAGACCACCCTCCTGAAAATCATCGCCGGGGAGATGGAACCCGACGGCGGAGCGGTCCACCTGGCCCGCGGCACCCGCCTCGGTTACCTGCCCCAGGAGCCGCGCCGCCTGGCCGACGGCACCCTGCGCCGCCACCTCGAGCATCCACTGTCCCATATCTTCAGCCTCCAGGAGGAGATCGCCGCCCTGGAAAAGGAAATTGCCGCCCACTCTGCCGGGCAGGGAGACCCTCCACCCGAACTGCTGGAAAGATACGCCACTGCAACCGCCCGCTTTGAAACGGAGGGCGGCTACCAGGTGGAAAACCGTCTTCTCTCCGTGGCCCGCGGTCTCGGTTTCAGCGAAGACGATTTAAGCCGTGACCTTTCCACCTTCAGCGGGGGAGAGAAGACCCGCGCCCGCCTGGCCGGCCTTCTCCTCCGGGAGCTCGACCTGCTCCTCCTCGACGAGCCGACCAACTTTCTTGATCTCTCGGCCCTGCAGTGGCTGGAAAAATATCTCCGCGACCTGACCTGCGGTTTGATCGTTGTCAGCCACGACCGCTTTTTCCTCGACCGGGTGGCGGGGTACATCTTTGCCATGGACAAAGGAACCGTAAAAAGCTACAGTGGCAACTACAGCGAATACCGCCGCCGGCTGGAGCTGGAGCGTCTGAGCAAAGACCGGGAATACAAAAAGCAGCTGCTCCTCAAAGAGAGGGAGGAGCGCCTGGTGCGCGAGGCCAAGGCCGATGAGCGCTCCAAGCGACAGGCCCGCAGCCGCGAAAAGCGCCTGGCCAAAATGGAGGCAGTCGGCCGACCGGCTGAAGAAAGGCGCTTCCGGGCCGGTCTCAACTACAGCGGGCGCAGCGGACGCCTGGCCGTTGTCTTCGAAAAAGTGGGCAAATCCTATAACAACGATCCCCTTTTTGAAGACCTTTCTTTCGAGATCCGCTGGGGAGACCGCATCGCCCTGGTGGGCCCTAACGGCGCCGGCAAATCGACTCTCCTGAAAATGATCGCCGCTGAAATTGAACCGTCGTCCGGCTGCATCCGTCTTGGTCCCTCTACCCGGGTGACCTACTTTTCCCAGGAACAGGAGCACCTCGATCCCCGACTGACCCTGCTGGAGACGATCACCGAAGCGTCCGAACTTGATATCAAGGCGGCCCGCAATCACCTCGGCCGCTATCTCTTCCGCGGCGACGATGTCTTTAAACAGGTCCGCGACCTGAGCGGCGGAGAAAAGAGCCGCCTGGCCCTGGCCCGCCTGGCCCTGGGCAGTGGCAACTGCCTTCTGATGGACGAACCGACCAGCCACCTGGACCTGCCGGCCATGGAAGAGTTGGAAAAAGCCCTGGCCGACTACCCCGGCACCCTGATTATTGTTTCCCACGACCGCTATTTCCTGCGAGGACTGGCTAACAGAGTCTTCGCCATGGGCGGCGGTGCCCTGCGTATCTTCGAGGGTCCCTTTGAAGAGTATCTTACCGTTCAGGAGAACGAACCGGTGATGGAGAAGGGTCAGGAAAATCAGGAAGAGGCGAAGAAGGGGGAGAAAAGGCGCCGGCAGGAAGAACACCGCCGCCGGCGGGAAGAGCAGAAGAGAGTCCGCCGTCTTAAAGACGAACAGGCCCGACTGGAAAAAGAAATTGAAGAGAAGGAAGAGGAGATCGGACGCCTGGAAAGAGTTCTATCCGACCCGGCAAGCTACGGCGACCACAAACAGCTTGCCGAACTGGGCTGTGAACTGGAAGGAACAAAAGAAAGCCTTTCCGCCCTCATGGAGCGGTGGGAAGAGATTACAGCGCGGCTGGAAGATATTCACCCCCCGGAGAGCTAAAAAACCGGAACACAGGCTTGTCATCGCATCTAATTTGCTTTTCGAAATAATCGCCGTTATGATTAAAGAAGAACCACAGAAAAGAGGGAATTTATGGGTCAGGCCGAAGCATATATTACCACCAGGAGCGAAGCGGAAACTGCCTTCATCGGCGAAGTCCTGGGTCGCATCCTGGATAGACCGCTGGTCGTCGCCCTGCAGGGAGAGCTGGGTGCCGGCAAAACGGTCTTCGTCCGCGGCGCCGCCCGTGGCCTGACCGTCAGGGAACAGGTTACCAGTCCCACTTTTGTCCTGCAACGCATCTACCACGGCCGCCTGCCCCTCTACCATTTTGATTTTTACCGCCTCTCGGAAGATGAAGATATCATTGAACTAGGTTTTGAAGATTACCTGCCGGGGGAAGGAGTGGCCTTTGTCGAATGGCCCGAGCGCCTGCCCGACATGCTGCCCCCTGATCGGCTGGAGATAATCATCGGGCGATTCTATGACGAAAGTGGGGAGGGACGCCACCTCTGGTTTAACCCTGCCGGAACCGTCGCCGCGGCAGCCGTGGAAAGGCTGTTCGAAACAGTGACCTGGCATATCGACGGATCTCTTAACATCACTTAACCTGGAGGAATAAACCCTGTTAATCTTAGGTCTCGATACAACCACCCTTTCCTGCAGTGTGGCCCTACTGCAGGAGGACCGCCTGCTGGCGGAGATGACCACCAGTATTAAGAAAACTCACTCCGAGCGTCTCATGCCCATGCTCGATGCCCTGCTGACAGAAGCGGGTATGGAGCGCGAAGAGCTGGAAGCGGTAGCCGCCGCCGCCGGTCCAGGTTCTTTCACCGGCCTGCGCATCGGTGTCTCCACCGCCCGGGCCCTGGCCCAGGGCCTCGGCATACCGGCCGTGCCCGTCTGCACCCTGGAAGCTCTCGCTGAAGCAGTATGCAGCCCGGGTACCCTGATCTGCCCGATCCTCGATGCCCGCCGCAGCCAGGTCTACAGTGCCCTCTACCGCCGTTCCACCGAAGAGCCTTATCTTCTGCAAACCCTGCTTGAACCGCAGGCTGTGACCCTTGCCGAGCTGACCGATGCCCTGCGTTCCTATAAGGAAGCAGTCGTTTTTCTCGGGGAGGGACTGCCCGGCTGCGTACCCGTCCTGCGCGAGGCGCTTCCCGGCCGGGCCGTGATCGCCCCGGCTCCCTTTCGGATCTGCCGGGCCGGCCTGGTCGCCTACCGGGCCCGGCTGATCCTGCAGAAAGACCCGGATGCGCCTTACGAGAAAATGCTGCCCATCTACCTGCGCCGTCCCGAAGCGGAGCGGCTGGCCGAAAAGAAGGGTAAGAAAAAGTAGCAAAAAGCAAGAAAAGGAGAGAAGTTGAAAAACAACATGGACCTGCCCATCACCATCTCCCCCATGGATACCAGGGATATCAGGGAAGTCTCCGCCATCGAACAGATCACCTTCCGGGAACCCTGGCCCGCCGAATCTTTTCTCACCGAACTGCAGACCAACCGGCTGGCCCACTACCTGGTGGCCCGCCTCAATGATCGGGTAATCGCCTACATCGGCAGCTGGATTATCATTGACGAAGTGCATATTACCACCCTGGCTGTGGCCGAAGATTACCGCTATCGAGGCATCGCCACCCGCCTCCTGCAGGCCCTGATCGAAGAAGTGAGTTCGCAGCAGCCCCGCAGCTATACCCTGGAGGTGCGCCCCAGCAACACGGCCGCCCGCCGCTTTTACGAAAAACACGGCTTCACCGTCTGCGGCCGCCGTCTCCACTACTACAGCGACGAAGATGCCCTGATCATGACCAGGTTGCCCTGGGGCGGAGAGAAAAGAAGAAAAAGGGAGGGAGGGACCCGGCGTGAAAACTGAAGAAACCCTCATCCTGGGGATTGAAACCTCCTGTGATGAAACCTCGGCCGCCGTCGTTGCCAACGGTAATCGCATTCTCAGCAGCCTGGTTTCCTCCCAGGTGGAACTGCATGCCCGTTTCGGCGGGGTGGTGCCCGAGATAGCCTCCCGTCACCACCTGGTCCTGGTCAACACTCTGATAGACGAAGCTCTGCAGGAAGCGGGAATCACCTTCGGTGATCTGCAAGCTGTGGCCGTATCCCACGGCCCCGGCCTGGTCGGTGCTCTCCTGGTGGGAGTGGCCACCGCCAAGGCCCTGGCCTACGCCCTGCGTCTCCCCCTGGTGGCCGTCAACCACCTTCAGGCCCATCTTTACGCCAATTATTTGGCCGGTGCTCCCCGGCACTACCCGGCCGTCGTCCTGGTCGTCTCCGGCGGCCACACCGAGCTGCTCCTCCTGCCGCAGGCCGATTCGATCGTTCCCCTGGGGCATACCATCGACGACGCCGCCGGCGAAGCCTTCGACAAGGTAGCCCGCCACCTGGAGCTGGGCTATCCGGGAGGGCCGATTATTGACAAACTGGCCGGCGAAGGCAACCCGCAGGCAGTCGAATTCCCCCGGGCCTGGCTGGAAGAGGAAAACCGCTTTTCCTTTAGCTTCAGCGGCCTGAAAACGGCGGTGATAAATCATCTCTACCATGCCCGCCGCCGCGGCGAAGCGGTCAACATGGCCGACCTGGTGGCTTCTTTTCAGGAGGCCCTGGTGGAAGTGCTGGTGGAAAAAACACTCCGTGCCGCCGCTGAATATAACGTGCGGAGCGTCCTCCTGGCCGGCGGGGTAGCCGCCAACAGCCGCCTGCGACGGCGCATGGAACTGCGCCTGGCCGCAGCGCTTCCGCCCGTAAAGCTCTACGTCCCACCCCTGGATCTCTGCACCGACAATGCGGCCATGATTGCCGCCGCCGCCTATCCCCTCTACCGGAAGAAGCAGTTTGCTTCCCTAGACCTCAATGCCTACCCCGGTTTGAACATTGGTGAGAATCATTCCTGTTCAAGAATTATGTAACCGCTATGTTCTTATTGTTTATAACTTTCCCGATTATGCTATTTACAGGCTTTTAGCTGTGGATAAGTCTGTGCATACTGTGGATTACTTTTAATGGAATTTAGAAAAAGGCCTGAAAAAAAGCCTTTAGAAAGCTGAAAACGGTTGTTCGAGTAACATAATATGTTGACGAAATGAAGTTTAAGGGTTATAATGCAAAACCGTTCCGAAAATTGTGGCTAATCTTTATTTTGCAACTCAAACATTATGATACAGCAGGGCAGCCTACAGCCGTCCTTACCACACTTATTTAATCCGAAAAGCGATCCTCAGGAGAAATAAAGGCCAGGCAAATCGGCAAATGCAATGAGATATGTTATAATCTGGATGTGAGAAAAAGTAAGTGTTATATGGTAATCTAAAAAAAAAACAGCATTTGCAGTGAGCACACTTCAACGCTATTTTGATTTTCAACCATAGCGGATGCGCTGTCTACGGGAGGCCTGATTTGTCTCTACCACCTGAAATAAAAAATGTTCACTTTATCGGTATTGGCGGCTATGGCATGAGCGCCCTGGCCCAGATCCTTCTTCAGAAGGGCTGCCGGGTCAGCGGTTCCGATATCAAGGCCTCGTCTCTCACCGAAGCGCTGGTTTCCCGCGGGGCGACTGTCACCATCGGACACCACCCGGACAATCTCGGCACGGCCCGCCTGGTGGTTTACTCCACGGCCATCGCCTCCGACAACCCGGAAATGGTCGAAGCAGACCGCCGCGGCCTGCCCCTCTGGCACCGCTCAGAGCTGCTGGCTGCCCTGTTCAACAGTTCCTGCGGTATTGCCGTGGCCGGAGCCCACGGCAAAACGACCACCACGGCCATGATTGCCCTGCTCCTGGAAGCGGGCGGCCTCGACCCCACCGCCGTCATTGGCGGTGTTATCCCGGCCTACGGCAGCAACGCCCGCCTCGGCACCGGCTCATACCTGGTGGCGGAAGCGGACGAAAGCGACAGTTCCTTTACCCGCTATTTCCCCTGCCTGACCCTGGTCACCGGTATTGAACCGGACCACCTGGAACACTATCATAATGACTACGGGAGGCTGCTGCAGGCCTACAAAAAATTTTTAGACAACCTGCCCCCGGACGGCACCGCCGTCCTCTGCTTTGACGATCCGGCCCTGCGCCAAATGGCCGGCCGCCTGGACTGCCGGGTTGTCTCCTACGGCCTTTCTGCTTCGGAGGACCGGCCGGCAGATTATATTGCCGATAAGATTACCTTTAACGGTGGAGGATCCACCTTTGATCTAACCCGTTCATCTCTTAAGAAGGCTTCCGCCGTGACTTTGAATATTCCCGGGCGCCACAATGTCAGCAATGCCGTGGGAGCCCTGGCCCTGGCCGACCAGCTCGGCCTCGACCCGGACCGCTGCGCCCCGGCCCTGGCCGCCTTTACAGGGGTGAAGCGCCGCTTCGAGCGCATCGGTTCCGCCGGCGGTATCACCGTGATCGACGACTATGCCCACCACCCCACCGAGATTAAAGCAACCCTGGAGGCAGCACGCCCCTCAGCAGGTCGGATCATCTGCTTTTTCCAGCCCCACCGTTACAGCCGCACCGCCGCCCAGTTCGACGGTTTTGCCGCCGCCTTTGCCGAGGCGGACTATCTTTTCCTCCACGATATCTACGGCGCCGGCGAAGCACCACTGCCGGGGGTATCGGCCGAAGTCCTGGCCGAAGCGATCCGACGCTGCAGCAAGATACCGGTCCTCTACGACAGCGACATCCGGACCCTGGAAAAGGAAGCGGCCGCCCTGGCCCGCCCCGGCGATCTGATCATGACCATGGGTGCCGGTGACATCACCGCCTCCGCGCCACGCATTTTGAAATTGCTAAAGGAGAAACGATGAACTTTATTGATCTCCACAATCACATTTTACCAGGCCTGGACGACGGGCCGCAGACTATGAGCGAATCGCTGATCCTGGCCCGGGCCCTGGCTGCCGCCGGTTTCGATACGGTGGTAGCCACGCCCCATAGTTTCGAGGGCAATCCTGCCCCCGCCCTGATCCGCGAACGCCTGCAGGAACTGCAGGAGGAGCTGGACCGCCGGGAAATTCAACTGACCGTTCTGCCCGGAACCGAGCCTCATATCGATCCCCATCTCGACGATCGCCTGCGCCGGGGGGAGACACTTACCCTCAATGACAGTTCCTACCTCTTACTGGAGTTGCCCTTTGCCCAGCCTTTGCCGGTTTACACCGAGGAGCTGATCTTCAAGCTGGCTGTAGACGGCTACAGGCCGGTCATCCCCCATCCCGAAAGGGCGGAAGCCCTCCTGAAGGAGCCGGAACTGATCCACCGTCTCCAGCGGGCCGGAGCGCTCTTCCAGGTCACCTGGATTGCTTTCACAGGCCGTCTCGGAACCGCTGCTGAAAAGCTGGCCCGCTACATGCTGGAGGCAAACCTGGTTCATCTCCTGGCCACCGATGCCCACAGGCCCGGCCTCCACCTGGGTGATCTGGGCAAAGCAGCTGCTGCCGTAGACGGGCTCTGCGGCAGGGGAGCTGCCTATGCTTACCTGGCCGACCGGCCGGCTGCCGTGATCGCGGACCGGCCCCTGGACCTGCCCCCGGCTGCTGAGCCGCCCCCCGAAAAAAAAAGATTTTCCCTTTTCAGCCGCTTTCACCGGCGCTGAAAGAGCAAAGGAGGTGCCGCCGATGGGTCATCCCGACCGCCGCCCCAAGCGCGAACGGAGAAAGAAAAGGCAGAAGATGCTGGCCCGCCGTAACCTTTACGAACAAACCCTCGATCTGACCCCCTACAACGCCGTCGGACCGATGGTCAAAGGCGAAGAGTTTACCATCAAGTATAAGTAAAACCTGAAAATCGAGCGAAATCTTCAACGCCGGTATTAAACCGGCGTTTTCTTTTGCCAATTCACTTGCAATTTGCTTCGACTCCCAGTCTATCTATTTATTTACATAATGTTCTGTACTCTCTATATTTATACAATATTAAGAAATAGTCTTAGGTTAATTTACTAATAAGCAGAAATATAATGAATATATATTGACAATTAATATGTTTATTGGCATAATTAATTTTGTTTTGAGCTGCTTTGCAAAACATAAATTTCAGAAAGGAGGCAACACAGGTTGTCAAGTCAGTTAAATTTTTCATCGATTGCCGCTTTAATGCCAATCAGCGAATCAGGACCGGAAGGAGGGAAGAGAACACGCATTTGTTACAGTAACGGAGAGGCGGAAGAGATTGGCCGCAGGGTGAAGACTGTTCTTAAAAACACAGCCGATCATTTCAGCATCAATCTTGTCCGCCAGCGTCAGCGCTACGGGGAGTACTTCCAGCGCAGGCAGGGAGTACCCCTGCCCCTGAGCAGCGGCATGGTCCTGGTTCCTCTGAAAATGCTTAAATCATCGCTCTACAACGATGAAGTAACAGGCTACGTCAACGCCAGTGATGTTCTTGAAATAAGCGAAGCAAGCCCTGATGAAGCAGCTCTGGGAATCCGGTGCATCATCGACCTGAAAGGCGGCCACCGCATTCCCTGTCATTTCTCGGTGGAAAGTGTCAAACGGAAGAGCAGGACTGCCCAGCTGGCCCTGGAGCATTTCCGTTCCCTGATCAGTGCACCGCTCCAGAAACCGGATTTTTCCTGGCAGAAAGAAGGGCCTTACTTTGTCAAAAATATCGATAGCACCCTCAGATTCCTCTACGCCCTTCTCTACAACAGCCGCGATTCGCTGAGGGCTGTTGCGGAAGAAGAGACACTCTTCAGCGAAGAAGAAGACGACTCCGAACCTTCCAGCGAAGAAGAAGATCTCTCCGAATCCACCAACAGGAAAAAACATCAAGACTAACTCACCTGGATATGGCACCACTAACTGAAATCAAAAAAGAAGCCGGCCATAAAGCCGGCTTTTCCCTATTATTATGTCCTTAAATCAGTTAAATGGCATCTATAATTACTATGGCTCAAATACCCTCAGCCCCGGAGGGTAGAGTGATTTGCTATTGCATATACTGCTTGCAATAGATAAAGGCGTCGGCGAAGCCGGCCTCCCGGGCTTCGGCCAGTCTTCTCTTTGCATTTTCGTAATGGATA
>CAZDKY010000046.1:0-6369 GCA_964506505.1 uncultured Syntrophomonadaceae bacterium | reverse complement strand
ATGGGGTAAGGTCTTGAATTATAAGATTGTATTTTATTACTGCCATCAGGTCAGGCAGATGACCTTATAATTCAAGACTTATCCCATTAATCTTTATTTATGAATAAACTTTCCTGATGTGGGAAGCTCGGGCTTTAATGTAATAGTACAATACTTGCCTCCGCTTTTCCGATCCCGGATTTTTATCCAACATAACTTTTTATGCCAGGATGAATATTATATTCTAAAGGAACTTTCCTCACTTTCACGAAATAAAACAATATATCTTTTAGTTCTGTTCATTAGGCAAATTATTTATAGATGGCGGCATTTAGTCTTAAGCGAAATGGAGATATTTTCATGGGATCAAAAACAAAACTTATTCTTTATTTCCTGCTGATTCTGGTGTTTTTATTATGTTTCCTGCCTGGCTGCCGGGAAGAGAAAACGATTAAGTGGGAAGGCGGGACCTATAGCGGAGAGGTAATTAATAATGTGCCTGACGGAAACGGTACACTTTCTTATCCCGATGGCCGAAATTACAAGGGTTATTTTAAAGACGGGCATTTTCATGGCCGCGGGACAATGATCTGGGCGGACGGGACCATTTACGATGGCGAGTGGCAGGCGGGGGGGCCCCATGGCCGGGGCACTTTTACGCAGCTAAACGGTGAGAAATACGTAGGTGAATATCTTGAAGGGAAAAAACATGGCGAAGGAATCTGGACCATGGCAGATGGCAAAGAGTACAGCGGTGAATTTATAAATGACATGATCCAGGGAGAAGGTAAAATGGTCAACCCTGACGGGACAATTTATGAAGGCCAGTGGGAACAGGGTACACCTGAAGGATGGGGGACACTGATCCAGCCGGACGGCACCGTTTATGAAGGAGAATGGACGAACGGGACGATAAATGGGCAGGGGACCCTGACCAGGCCGGACGGGCAGAAATATGTTGGTGAATACAAAGAAGGCTTAAGACATGGCGAAGGAACCTGGACCATGGAGGACGGAGAAGAATACACAGGTGAATTTGTGAATGATGTAATTCAGGGGGAAGGTAAACTAACCAAACCCGATGGAACGGTTTATGAAGGGCAGTGGGAAGCTGGCCTTCCGCATGGCGAAGGAAAGATGACCCGGACGGACGGCACCGTTTATGAAGGAGAATGGAAAGAAGGAGTAATTCACGGTCACGGAACACTGAGCAAACCCGGCAGCGATAAATATGTCGGATCATTCAGTGAGGGTGAAAAGCACGGCAGGGGAACCTGGACCATGGCCGATGGTAAGATTTACACAGGGGAGTTTAGGAACGATAAAATTAACGGTCAGGGTAAATTAACCAGCCCGGACGGCACTGTTTATGAAGGAGAATGGAAAAATGGCAAGCCCCACGGATGGGGAACTCTGACCAGGCCGGACGGGACAGTGATTGAAGGCAGCTGGGAAAACGGGGAGCTTGTTAATTAAAACAAGAATATGTTAATTTGTGCGGGTCTTGAAATAAAAGTACATGTCGAATTGCTACAATAAGATTGGGCAGATTAAATTATCTTTTAAGATATGACCCCAATTGCTCATTTGCATGTATCATTTAAGAATATTACCCCTGCAAGCAGGAATATTTTGAGTGAAGTAGAAAATGTAAACAAAACTGTTTTGTATTATTTTGTTTTATATGGAATAAATGACGTTATATAGAGAAGCGGCATTTAAAGGTCGCAAATAAGCGGGTAAGTAATTATTCTGAAGGGGAGATGGCTTTAATGAAATGGTATTATGCTTCAAGGATTAAAGAAAAAATGTTTAAGATATCCGGCACGGGTATAAGGATTTCTCACATGTTACCGGTTGTTCTTCTGGTGCTGGCGCTGCTCTTTTCACTACCGATGTCAGCTGCAGCACAGGATTTTGACATAGAAACGATGGTCGCTGCCGGCAGCAGCCATTCCCTGGCTGTCAGGGGCGACGGCAGTGTCTGGGCCTGGGGTTACAACGGCTATGGCCAGCTGGGAAACGGCTCCCACCGGGACTCCCATGTTCCAATTAAGGTTGACGATCTGGACAGGGTTTTAGCCGTCAGCGCAGGTAACGGTTATTCAGTTGCTCTTATGGAAGACGGTACTGTCTGGGCCTGGGGACGCAATTCATCAGGCCAGTTGGGAAATGCTACCAGGACGGATCGTGATGAACCTAAAAAGGTTTACAAATTGGACGGAGTGAAAGCGATCAGCGCCGGTTATGCTCATACTCTGGCCCTGAAGAAAGATGGGACGGTCTGGGCCTGGGGATATAACGGTTACGGCCAGATCGGTGACGGGACCATGAATGACCGCACCATCCCGGTTAAAGTTCCCGGCTTGAGCGGGGTAGTGGCAGTGAGTGCCGGTTACGGTCATTCCCTGGCCCTGAAGAAAGATGGGACGGTCTGGGCATGGGGAAACAACGACTGGGGACAGCTCGGTGACAATACAACTACCGGAAGAACAATGCCGGTGGAAGTGGCTAACTTAACCAGTATTAGAGCGATTAGCGCCGGGCAGAATCATTCTCTGGCTTTGCATGCAGACGGGATGGTCTGGGCCTGGGGACGCAACAGCAGCGGTCAGCTTGGCATCGGCACTACCACCGGTCAGTTAGTCCCGACCCGCATTCCCGAACTAAGCGGGGTGCTGGTCATCAGCGCCGGAGACAACTGTTCGGCAGCAGTGAGAGTAACCGGCAGTCTCTGGGCCTGGGGAAGCGACGGAGTCTCGACGATGAGGATCCGGCCGGTGCAGCTTACTACCCTGAGCGGCATGAAAGCTGTTAATACCGGGGGCAGCCATTCTTTAGCTCTGAAAAGCGATGATAGTGTCTGGGCCTGGGGTAATAACAGCTACGGGCAGCTCGGCGATAACAGCACGGCCAGCAGGATAGATCCGGTCAAAGTTTCCTTTAAATGTTTAATTGCCACCAGGGTTTACCCGTCTGGAGGGGGCACTGCGGCAGGCGGCGGGGTTTACGATCATGGCGACAGGGTTACTCTTGAAGCCACGGCCGGCAGCGGTTATTCCTTCATTGACTGGACGGAGCAGGGTGAACAAATCACCACAAAGAATACCTATTCCTTTACCGTTACCGGTGACTGCACCCTGGATGCCAATTTCAGGACAGTCCTCGATGTGCTTAAAAGCTATCTCAAAGACAACTATAACGGTGTCCGGGTGGAAGAATCAGCTATCGGCACTGTCCTTGAAGACGAGTATTCAGATGCATACAGCTACAGGGCTTCAGCCGGTGATAACCTTATTTTTGCTATTGGCTGGGCGGAAACCGACAGCGATCTTACTATGGAAGTATATAAACCCTACGGGAGCGAATTAAATGACCATAAAACGCACACTGTGGGAGATACAAAGATAGTCATTCTTGAAGTTGAAGAGGCGGCATCCGGGACCTGGATCTATAAAGTGTTCGGCGAAGATACTCCCGCTGATGGTCAGTTATATACGGTTCTGGTGGCCAGCAGCGACGAGTTTTTCGATGGTCCTTCGGCCGGAAACGGGCTGGGTGACATTGACGGAAACGGGCAGATCAATATCAACGATGTGGTCATGGTTATGCGCGATGTACTGGCCCTGGAAACACTCTCCTATGATAAACGTCTCCTGGCTGATGTAAACGAAGACGGGCGGGTCGATATTCTTGATGTTGCCCTGATGCAGCGCAGAGCGCTCGGTCTGATCAGCTCTTTTTAATTATCCGGTCTACGGAATAAGGAAAGCGGCTGCCTGCAAGATAAGCCATCCAATCTGTAGTAAAGAGGGAGCATGCCCTTAAACCCATGCTCCCTTGTGATATATATGGGTAATCCACTTAATCACAGGCAGAAAAATGCCGCTCTCTCTGGCAGACAAAGGTTTTGAGCCAATTAAGGCGAATAAATAATGTACTTATTTGAAAGGCGGTGCAGCCTTGTTTAAAAAAGCGCTGGTTGCTATTGACGCTTCCGGTCCCTCCATGGAGTTGCTCAATGCTGTCGGTGATCTAAAAAAAATGGGCATGCAGGAACTGATCATCGTTCATGTCATCCGCACGGAGTTGGCCGGGATCGGCATTGGTAATCGCCGTAAAGAATTCTTGAAAAATATTGAAAGGAAAAAAGATGAATTTATTGCCGGCGGTTTGCAGGTAAACATCCATCAGCCCATCGGCAAGCCTTCGGAAGAGATCAAACACCTGGCAGAAGAAGAAAATGCCGATTTAATCCTGATTGGCTCACTGGGAGAGGGCAGCCTGGTGCGCCGCATCTTTCTGGGCAGTACGGTAACTGAAGTTGTGCGGAGTATAAAAAAGGCGGTCCTGATTGAGAAATACCGGCAGAAAGAGGACTCATTCAGTCGGGTTCCCATATTCAGAGAAGGTAAGCCGACAACCGTCCTCCTGGCCACTGATTTTTCACCCAGTTCTATGTATGTATTTGACACTTTTCTTGAGAATCCCGGAGTTTTCGAAAAGCTTATCCTGATCAGCGTGATCGACGAAGGTTACACAGAAGAACAGGTCCAGGGAAACAGGGACAAAGCTGATGCCAAACTGGCAGAATGGAAAGCGGAGTTCGAGGAGAAAGGCTACGAAGTAGAAACCGAGGTGGCCGTGGGAGTTGCTTCGGAACTGGTTGTTGAATCTGCTGAAAGAAATGATGTTTCCCTGCTGGCCATTTCCAAGCGCGGCCGCAGTATGATTGATGAACTTGCTGTGGGCAGCACAGCTGACCATATTATTCGGCGGTCAACGCGTCCTGTTTTGCTTCTGCGAGCTAAATAAAAAAAGCTTGGTCATTGGAGGGGATGGCGATGAGAGAAAGAGAAAAGTGTGGTTCGGGCAAGAGATGTTTTGTCTATCTCGGGCTGATTATTTTCGGGATGCTTTTCTTGATGAGTTTCACTGCCGGTTGCCTGGAAGAGATCATCAGCGAAACCTCGGTAGATGATGATCAAGTGGAAGAAGAACAGGTTGAACCTCCTGCTGATGATGATGAAACAGATGGATCTTCTGAGGTGGATGATGAAGAAACAGTAGAACCGCCGGCAGAAGAATTACCTGAAGATGAAGATGAAGATGATAATGGAGGGATATCTCCCGATTACGAGCTATTGGAAGAAGTCCTGCTGGTCTGGCTGCAGGAAAAAACGGGCGATCAAGATGTTGTCATGGTCCATGCTGATGAACTGGAAGACATAGAAGCATTTTTTGAGCGCTACGATCTGGCAGAGGATAATGTAATAGTTTATCTCGTTGAATCGACCGAAAACGGAGAGGCCACAGTTTTTTTCGGTCTGCCCTATAGCGAATGGACTATGGAAACTGTTTTTAGCTGGGATGGTGAGGACTGGGTATTAGTGACAGAAGAAGAAATAAAGATGGGAGGTCAGGCTTGATCAGCTGGAGCCCTAAACCAATTGGATTTTATACCTAATAGCATTGTGAGCATTGATCTTTAGTGTTTTTCAGGATAAAATAATAGCACACGCGCCTGTAGCTCAGGGGATAGAGCAGCGGACTTCTAATCCGTTAGTCGAGGGTTCAAATCCTTCCAGGCGCACCAGTGAATAAAGGGTTTCCGGGGTTTTATACTCCGGAAATTTTCTTTTAGTGTGACTTTTGGTGTGACTTTTCTTTTTTTTTGAGCCTTTCTTTGAAGTTGCCGAACGCTTCAAAACTGCTTAAACTAACTTTCGGAAACTGATGGAAATTGCGCACTTAGGTTGACACTAACGTTTTTATTAAAGCCAGGTTAAAAGGGTATTTAATCAGTATAGGGCTCAAATGTGTTGAGACTGCTGAACTCGAGGAGCGATTAAGGATTTTAGAAGAAAACAACAGGAGGAGCGTGCCGCATTGATCAAAAACGAATTGAAAAATTAGAAAAACAATTAGGTAAGGGAAGAATGTTAGTATTTTTCATTGAGGCTGATGGGAAAATTATTCATAATGTAAAAGATATAAACCAAGATGAGTATGAAATGTTAAAGGATAAAGCAGATCATGTGGTTACTATTATCTATGATCTTGGCAAAGATGATACCTAACCAACGCCAGCATTTGTATCTATGAAATAAAGCTAATTATTGGCAGGGAATTCTGAAATGTATGCAGAAAAATAAATAGCATGTATTTTTATTAATTATTACTTGGTAAAAGGTGGTATGTCATGCCAGTAAACTATAATGAAATCGAAAAACGATTATGGAGTTCTGCCGATCAACTCCGGGCAAACTCCAAACTGAAGCCCTCTGAATATTCCGTACCCGTATTAGGTTTAATCTTCCTCCGTTATGCAGATCACAAATTTGAGGCAGCCAAAGAAGACCTCGAAAAGAAAGCCCATGCTGAAGGAAG
>CAZDKY010000045.1:0-27110 GCA_964506505.1 uncultured Syntrophomonadaceae bacterium | reverse complement strand
GCCCGGCGACAACGTGAACATGGATATTGAACTGATTACCCCGATCGCCATTGAAGAAGGGGTGCGTTTTGCTATTCGCGAAGGCGGTCGCACCGTTGGCGCAGGTGTAGTTACCGGTATTTATGAATAAGATGAGGCAAATAGCGATGAAGTAAAAGGTTGCCGGCCGGCGGCCGGGTAATTTTTACTGAGCAGCCTTGATTAAATCAGGCGACTAAGGAGGACAATCGATGGCTAATCAAAAGATCAGAATCAGGCTGAGGGCATTTGACCATCAGCTGCTGGATCAGTCTGCCGGTAAAATTGTTGAAACGGCGCGCCGAACAGGGGCCGAAGTATCAGGGCCCGTGCCCTTACCGACAGAAAGAAGTTTGTACACCGTTATCAGGGCGCCGCATAAATATAAAGACTCCCGGGAGCAATTCGAAATGCGCACTCACAAGCGTTTGATCGATATATTGGATCCAACACCGAAAACGATCGACGCTTTAATGAGGCTTGATTTGCCTGCCGGAGTGGACATTGAGATAAAGCTCTAGACAGGCGGGAGGTGGATTGATGATGACTAAAACAATACTGGCACGCAAAGTTGGCATGACTCAGGTCTATAATGAAGAAGGACGGGCTATTCCGGTAACTGTTCTGGAAGCGGGTCCGTGCCGTGTGATCCAGGTTAAAGATGAGGCCAGCGATGGTTATAACAGTATTCAGCTTGGCTTTATAGATAAAAAAGAGCAGAGGGCCAACCGCCCCCTGAAGGGGCATTTTCAGAAAGCGAAACTAAAGCCGATGCGCTATCTGCGGGAATTCAGGGTTGACGATCTTACCAGGTACAGTCCGGGACAGGAAATAAAAGCCGATTTGTTTTCCGCCGGCGATTATGTCGATATCAGCGCCGTGGCCAGGGGTAAAGGATTTACCGGCTCGATTAAAAAAATGGGTTTCAGCAGAGGTCCCAAAACACATGGCTCACACTATCACCGTGGACCCGGTTCGCTGGGATCTGTCGCACCGGCGCGTGTATTTAAAGGACGCAGGCTTCCCGGTCGCAAGGGAGGCTGGCGCCGCACCGTGCAGGGCCTCTTCGTAGTGGAAGCCGATGCGGAGAAAAACATCATCTTGATCAAAGGTTCCGTGCCTGGCCCAAGAGGCGGCCTGGTTGAGGTTAAGGAATCGGTCAAGAACAAGTAATCGGAAAACCCATAGAAAGGAGATGCC
Source organism: uncultured Syntrophomonadaceae bacterium (assembly GCA_964506505.1). Lineage (GTDB taxonomy): Bacteria > Bacillota > Dethiobacteria > DTU022 > DTU022 > M55B129. The sequence goes on along the minus strand of CAZDKY010000045.1, from coordinate 25,892 downwards.
CTGAATATGCTCAAAATATCACTTTATAATAAAGACGGCGAGCAGGTGGACGAGATCGAAGTCCAGGCCGCACTTTTCGGGGCGCCGCTGAAAAAAGGAGCTCTTTACCAAACTGCGGTGTCGCAGGCGGCCGGTCGCCGGCATGGTACGGCGTCGAGCAAGGACCGTAGCGAAGTGCGGGGCGGCGGCAGCAAGCCCTGGCCGCAAAAGGGAACCGGTAGGGCACGTCACGGAAGCACCCGCTCTCCCATCTGGAGCGGCGGAGGTGTTGTTTTTGGACCTCACCCGCGCGATTTCGGAACGAAAGTACCGAAAAAAATGCGACGGGCTGCTTTAAAAACAGCCCTAAGCGATAAAGTCAACGAAGGCAAACTGATGGTAATAGACGATTTTGGTATAGATACGCCGCAGACAAAAAAAGTTGTCGCCATTCTGGACAAACTTAAAATCAGCGGAGGAGCTCTGCTTGTCAGTGCTGCGTCAGACAACAATCTGAATCTGGCGTCGCGCAACCTGCCAAAGGTAAAAACCATTCTTGCGCGGCAGCTCAACGTGCTCGATATACTTACTTATAATTATCTGGTTATGAGCCGCGAAGCACTGCAGCAGGTTGAGGAGGTGTTCGGCGGATGAAAGATGCACGAGATATTATAATCCGTCCCCTGATCAGCGAAAAATCTTCTGACCTGATGGAAGACAGTAAATATACTTTTGTCGTTTCGGGCAAGGCCAATAAGATTGAAATTAAAAGAGCCCTTGAAGAAATTTTTGAAGTAAAAGTTGAGGCAGTTAATACTATTAACTACAAGGGCAAAAGAAAACGCCTGGGCCGTTACCCGGAGGGTAAGCAGCCCAGCTGGAAAAAAGCGGTTATTACACTGGCCGAAGGCAGCAAACCGATCGAGCTGTTTGAAAACCGCTAGTAGAAGGAGGGAGTACTGAATGGCTGTTAAACATTTTAAACCCACTTCGCCGGGGCGGCGGTTTGCCACTGTATCGACGTTTGATGAGATTACCAAGAATGAGCCGGAAAAGTCACTCCTGGCTCCGTTGAAGAAAAAAGCAGGCCGTAATTCTTCTGGCAGGATAACAGTACGTCATCATGGTGGCGGCCACAAACGTAGTTACCGGATTATTGATTTTAAACGGGATAAAGACGGAGTTCCGGCGAAGGTAGCTGGAATTGAATATGATCCCAACCGTTCGGCCAATATTGCTCTGCTGTATTACGCTGACGGTGAAAAGAGATACATTCTGGCCCCTCTTGGATTGCGCGCCGGGCAGAATGTCGTTTCGGGAGAAAGAGTGGAAGTTCGACCCGGCAATGCAATGCCTCTCAGTTCTATACCTGTGGGCACCTTTGTTCACAACATAGAAATGAAGCGCGGGTACGGCGGACAGCTGGCACGTTCCGCTGGAGCAGCTGCCCAGCTGGCGGCCAAGGAAGGCAAGATGGGACATCTGCGGTTGCCCTCGGGTGAAGTACGCCTTGTTCCTTTGGAATGTCGGGCAACCGTTGGACAGATTGGTAATATTGAACATGAAAACTTAACTGTTGGCAAAGCAGGCCGAAACCGCTGGCTTGGCAAAAGACCGACTGTTCGCGGTTCGGTTATGAATCCCTGTGATCATCCCCATGGTGGCGGTGAAGGCAGGGCGCCGATCGGTTTAAAGAGGCCGGTTACCCCCTGGGGCAAACCGACCCTGGGGTACAAAACCCGCCAGAAAAATAAGGGTTCGGACAGGCTTATTGTCCGTCGCCGTAAGAAGTAGCAGGAGGAAACGATTTAGGCCATTTTGATGTAGTTTAAATCTTTTTTCCGCCTGAAAGGGAGGTTGACATAAATTGTCGCGTTCACTGAAGAAAGGCCCCTATGTTGAGGCCAGCCTGATGAAAAAAATTGAACAGATGAACGAAAAGGGAGAAAAAAAGGTTATTAAAACCTGGTCCCGCCGTTCAACCATTTTCCCCGATATGGTCGGGCATACAATTGCCGTTCACGATGGACGACGTCATGTGCCGGTTTTTATCAGTGAAGATATGGTTGGGCATAAACTGGGCGAATTTGCTCCGACCCGCACCTTCCGGGGGCACGGGCACCATACCGAACGCTCTATCAGCTTGAAGTAGGGCAGAGGAGGCAGGAATATTTATGGAAGCAAAAGCACAGGCCCGTTACGTGCGCCTGGCGCCGCGTAAAGTGAGGGCCGTTGTCGATTTAATTCGCAACAAAGATCTTGATGAAGCGCTGAGCATATTGCGGTATACGCCACGGCGGGCTGCATCGGTTGTGGCCAAGGTGGTAAATTCTGCGGCGGCCAATGCCGAGAATAACCTGGAACTGAACAGGGGAACACTCTACATTAATCGGGCTTATGTTGATGAGGGGCCGACTATGAAAAGGGTTCAACCACGGGCCAGGGGCAGGCGTTTTCTGATCTTAAAACGGACCAGCCATATAACGGTTGTAGTCAAAGAAAGAAAGGGGGTCAAATAGTGGGACAAAAAGTAAGCCCCATCGGTTTCCGGATTGGAATTATACGCGATTGGGATGCTCGCTGGTTTGCCGGAAAGAACTACAAGGAGCTGTTGCATGAAGATCTGGAAATCAGAAAGTATATTCAGAAGAAGCTTGAAGGTGCTTCGCTTTCACGTGTTGAGATTGAGCGGGCTGCCAGTAATTTACGGATCAACATTCACACTGCCAAACCCGGTATGGTGATCGGCCGCGGCGGCACCGGTGTTGAAGAATTACGCAAGCAGCTGGAAGCGATGACCGATAAGAAAGTGCATTTAAATATTATTGAAATTAAGAAGCCTGAACTGGACGCAAACCTGGTTTCAGCAAGCGTTGCTCAGCAACTCGAACGGCGAATAGCGTTTAGAAGGGCGATGAAGCAGGCCGTTTTCCGGGCTATGCGCAACGGAGCCAAAGGTGTAAAAATTGCCTGCAGTGGACGTCTGGGTGGTTCCGAAATGGCTCGTAATGAAAATTACCATGAAGGAACAGTTCCCCTGCAGACGCTGCGTGCCGATATCGACTACGGTTTTACCGAGGCAAAAACCACCTACGGGCGGATCGGTGTGAAAGTCTGGATCTACAAGGGAGAAATTTTGCCCGCCAAGACGGGTGTAGAAAAGCCTGCGGAGGAGGTAGACAGCAATGTTAATGCCTAAGCGGGTAAAATATCGCCGCCAGCATCGCGGTCGGATGAAAGGCCGGGCCAAGGGCGGTACGGCAGTGCAGTACGGTGAATTTGGCCTGCAAGCTCTGGAACCTTCATGGATTACCAGCCAGCAGATCGAAGCAGCGCGTATTGCCATGACCAGATTTATCAAAAGGGGCGGAAAAGTATGGATCCGTATCTTTCCCGATAAGCCGGTAACTGAAAAGCCGGCTGAAACGAGGATGGGTAAAGGTAAAGGCGCCCCGGAATACTGGGTAGCAGTGGTCAAACCGGGTCGGATTATGTTTGAACTGGCCGGAGTGGAAGAAGACTTGGCCAAGGAAGCGATGCGACTGGCCGCCAATAAATTGCCTATCAAAACCAAGTTTGTTAGAAGAGCTGAAACGGGTGGTGTAGCCGAATGATAATAAAAGAAGTGCGTGAGCTAAATGAACAGGAGCTGGAGGACAGGGTTAAAGAATTAAAAGAAGAGCTTTTTAACCTTCGTTTTCAGCAAGCCACCGGTCAGTTGGAAAATGTAATGCGTATTAAAGAGGTCCGCCGCAGTATTGCCCGGGTTAAAACCGTGCTTAGGGAACGGGCCTTAAGCTGAGTTTGAAGATGAAGGGAGGCCCATCGGTTTGGATACAACAAAACGAAAGGTCCGCAGCGGCCGGGTGGTCAGTGACAAAATGGACAAAACGAGGGTGGTTGCGGTAGAAAGAGTGACCCGCCATCCCTTATACGGTAAGATCGTCCGCCGGACAAAAAATTACAAGTTTCATGATGAAGCAAATGAATCCCGAGTAGGAGATGTAGTAAAAATTATGGAAACCAGGCCCCTGAGTAAAGAAAAAAGGTGGACCCTGGTAGAGATTGTGCAGCGCTCGAAGCTGTAAATTCTCTTTTCGAATTGCCGACCGGGAAGAGGATGAAAGGAGAGGCAACGATGATTCAAAACGAAACCATCTTAAATGTAGCCGATAACTCGGGAGCAAAAAAGATCCTGTGCATCAGGATTTTGGGAGGATCGAAGCGCAAATCAGGCCGGATAGGCGATATTATTGTTGCTTCGGTTAAGGAAGCCACCCCGGGTGGAGTGGTAAAAAAAGGTGAAGTGGTGCGGGCGGTTATTGTACGCACTGCAAGCAGCTTGAATCGAAAAGACGGCTCGCATATTCACTTTGATGAAAATGCGGCTGTGATTATTAATGAACTGAATAATCCGCGTGGGACCCGAATATTTGGTCCTGTTGCCCGTGAGCTGAGGGATAAAGATTTTATGAAGATTGTTTCCCTGGCGCCAGAAGTGATTTAAATGTTCAGTATGGAGGTGGCGAATAACCGGTGGAAATAAAAAAAATGTCTGTTCGTCGGGGAGACAAAGTAGTTATTCTCTCCGGCAAAGATAAAGGGAAAAAAGGTAAAGTGATTGCCACATTCCCCCGCCTGGGCAAGTTGAAGGTGGAAGGCAGCAACATGATTAAAAAGCATGCCAAGCCAACCCGCAAGGTGCCCCAGGGAGGAATCAGGGAAATGGAAGCGGCTTTCCCCGCATCGAAGGTTATGGTTATCTGTCCGTCCTGCGGCAAACCGACCAGAGTGGCCAAAAAAGCGCTGGCCGACGATCATATGGTCCGAACCTGTCGCAAGTGCGGTGAAACGCTGGATAAGTAAGGAGGGTTAATGCGTAGAGATGTCAAGGATGAAGAAAAAATATCTTGAAGAAGTCAGGCCCGCCCTGGCGAAGCAATTTGTTTACAAGAATGTAATGCAGGCGCCGCGGATCGAGAAAGTGGTTATCAATATGGGGCTGGGTGAAGGCAAAGAAAACCCGAAAATACTGGATGCAGCGGTTAATGACCTTTCGATCATAACCGGTCAAAAGCCGATTATAACTAAAGCGCGCCGTTCGGTGGCCAGTTTCAAGGTGCGTGAAGGAATGTCTATCGGCTGCAAATTGACACTGCGGGGAATTCGGATGTACGATTTTCTCGACAAGCTTTTTAACATTGCACTGCCGAGAGTCAGGGATTTTCGGGGAATATCGCCGCATTCGTTCGATGGGCGCGGCAATTTCACTATCGGGATCAAGGAACAGCTTATTTTCCCCGAGATTGAATACAGTCAGGTGGAGAGAATCCTCGGCATGGACATTACCATTGTGACCACTGCCGGGAACGATGAAGAAGCACGCGAGCTTTTGGCTTTGATGGGCATGCCTTTCCGGGCGGCCTAAGGCTAAAAAAGTTCGCAACAGGTTAAGGAGGGAAAGGATGGCCAAGAAATCGTTAATTGCCAAGGCCAAAAGAGAGCCCAAGTTTGCAGTTCGCAGCTATAATCGTTGCCGAATTTGCGGCCGATCGAGGGCTTATCTGCGTAAATTCGGTCTGTGCCGCCTTTGCTTTCGTCGTCTGGCCAACGAAGGGAAAATTCCAGGGGTTAAAAAAGCCAGTTGGTAGATGGTGAAAGAATGAGAGGAGGTTATTACTGCCAATGATGACAGATCCGATTGCCGATATGCTGACACGGGTGCGCAATGCCAACAACGTGCGGCATAAAACTGTCGAAATTCCCGCTTCGAATGTGAAGCGTTCCATCGCCGCCATTATGAAGCAGGAAGGGTTTATTAAGGATTATGAATTTGTCAAGGATGACAAGCAGGGTATCTTGCGTGTTCATCTTAAGTATGGGCCCAATCAGGAAAGAATAATCAGCGGCCTGAAAAGGATCAGTAAACCCGGCTTAAGAGTTTATGTCAAAAAAGACGAACTGCCAAAAGTCCTGGGAGGTCTCGGCATGGCCTTGATTTCAACTTCACAGGGCTTAATGAGTGATCGCCAGGCCCGGGAAACGGGTACCGGCGGCGAAGTCTTATGCTATATCTGGTAGCATAGCAAGGAGGTTCACCGATGTCACGAACCGGCAGAAAACCTGTTACTGTACCTGACAAAGTAGAGGTGCAGATAGACGGAAGAAATATTGCCGTAACAGGCCCTAAGGGGCAGATTGCCATTGTATTGCCACCGGAGATGATCGTCGAACGAGAGGGAGACATGATTCATGTTAAACGCCCGTCTGACAATCCCCGGCACAGGGCGCTCCACGGTTTAACCCGTACCCTGATCAACAACATGGTCAAAGGAGTAACCGAAGGTTACACCAAGAGTCTGGAGCTGGTCGGAGTTGGTTACAAAGCAGCGCTGCAGGGCAAAAAACTGGTCCTGAATGTTGGCTATTCTCATCCGGTTGTTTTTGATCCGGGAGAAGATATGGAAATTGAAGTACCCGCGCCAACAAAAATTATTGTCAAAGGTATCGACAAACAAGCGGTAGGAAACTTGACGGCTGTTATACGCAGGACCTTCCCGCCTGAACCGTACAAGGGTAAAGGTATTCGTTACACCAATGAATTAGTCCGCCAGAAAGTCGGTAAAGCGGGTAAATAGTCACCTGGAGGTGCGAAATAGTGCTTAAGGTAAAAACACGTTTGATCAGCCGGAAGCGGCGTCACCGGAGAGTACGGAGGAAAATTACAGGTATCCCGGAACGCCCCCGCCTGAATGTTTTTCGCAGCAGTAAACATATTTATGCCCAGGTGATCGATGACCAGTCCGGAACAACCCTGGCAGCCGCCTCCAGCCTGGATCCTGAACTGAGATCCGAGCTTTCCCACGGCGGCAACCGCGAAGCGGCCCATAAAGTGGGAGCACTGCTGGCGCGGAAAGCTATCGACAGGGGCATAAAAGATGTTGTATTCGACCGTGGTGGATACCTTTATCATGGTCGAATTAAAGAATTAGCCGAAGGAGCCCGTGAGGGCGGGTTAAACTTCTAGAAAGGGGGAATTACAGGGGTGTCCAAAATCGAACCATCCCAGGAATTGGTGGAAAAAGTGGTCCGGGTCAACCGCGTGGCCAAAGTGGTCAAAGGCGGGCGTCGGTTCAGCTTTAGCGCCCTGGTTGTTGTGGGCGATGAAAACGGAGTGGTAGGAGCCGGAATGGGCAAGGCAGGCGAAGTGCCGGAAGCAATCCGCAAAGGTATCGAAGCGGCCAAGAAGAACCTGATTCGGGTTCCCATGTCCGGAACAACGATCACCCATCCCGTAATCGGCCGTTTTGGAGCCGGGCGGGTTTTACTTAAACCAGCCTCCGAAGGAACCGGTGTTATCGCCGGCGGACCGGTGCGTGCGGTCTTGGAATCGGCCGGAGTGAAAGATATTTTAACCAAATCTCTCGGCTCGTCCAATGCTATTAATATAGTCCATGCCACACTGGCAGGCTTGAAATCGCTTAAAAGGGTTGAAGAAGTCAGTTCTCTGCGCGGAATTGAAGTAGAGAAGCTGCTCGGTTAAGGAGAGTAAACAGACATGGCAAAAAAATTTCGCATTACCCTGACCCGCAGTCCACTGTCCCGCAAGCCGAATCACCGCCGGACCATAAGGGCGCTGGGCTTGAAAAAAGTTGGCCAGACAGTGGAGCATGAAGATAATGCGGTAATCAGGGGTATGATAAATACGGTGCATTATTTGATTGATGTTGAAACAGTCAAGTGATCACAGCAGCTGTTTAGAGGGAGGTGTAGAACCGATGCGTTTACACGATTTAAGGCCTCCTGAGGGAGCCAGGAAAGAGGCTAAACGTAAAGGAAGAGGTATCGGCTCGGGTTTGGGTAAAACGGCTGGCCGCGGTCAGAAAGGTCAGAAATCCAGATCGGGCTCGGGTGTAAGGCGTGGATTTGAGGGTGGCCAGATGCCCTATTTTCAACGTCTGCCAAAACGCGGGTTTACTAATATTTACAAACAGAAGTGGAACATTGTCAACGTAGAAGATTTGAATAAATTTGAAGAAGGGACCATTATTACCCCGGAGATTATGCAGGAAGCAGGATTGCTCAACAATTTGCGTGATCCCCTGAAAGTCCTTGGGGACGGAGAAGTGGATCGCAAACTGGAAGTCCATGCCAATCATTTCAGTAAACAGGCCCGGGTGAAGATCGAAGCAGCCGGTGGGAAGGCAGAGGTGATCTAAATTGCTGGAAACAATACGGACAGCGTGGCGGATCAAAGAATTAAGGGAGCGAATCCTTTTTACCCTGGCCATGTTTGTGGTTTTTCGGGTGGGCTCGTCTATACCCGTGCCTGGGGTTGATCCAACCGTGCTGGCAGAATTTTTCCAGGGAGATACCATCTTCGGATTTGTCAATATTATTGGTGGAGGCAATCTGGAGAATTTTACTATATTTGCTCTGGGGATTATGCCCTATATTAATGCGTCTATTATTATGAACCTGTTGACTATTGTCATTCCCAAACTGAAGGAATGGAGCCAGGAAGGACCCGAGGGGCGGAAAAAGATTACTCAGATTACGCGATACGGAACGGTGGTAATTGCCCTGATCCAGGCGCTTGGTTTGGCTACGGTTATTGCCGGTGAAGCGGTTGTTGATAAAAGTTTTCTATCCTACGCTACGATTATAATTTCGATGACTGCCGGGACGGCTTTCCTGATGTGGATGGGTGAACTGATTACCGATAAAGGAATAGGTAACGGCATATCGCTGATTATCTTTGCCGGTATTGTGGCCGGTTTCCCAATCGGGGTGGCCATGGCAGTGGAGCAATATCGATTTGGCCAGATTAATATGTTGACCATTATTGTAGTTATGTTGATGTTGCTTGCTCTGATTGTCGGTATTATTGCCCTTGATCAGGGGCAGCGCAGGATCAATGTTCAATACAGCAAAAGGGTGGTCGGGCGTCGCATGTATGGCGGTCAGGCCACGCATATTCCGATGAAAGTAAATCAGGCAGGGGTTATACCGGTTATTTTTGCCTCGGTAATCCTTAGCTTTCCGCAGACCCTGGTTAGTTTTATTCAGCATCCCATTGCCGAGAAGATAGCCGTAGCTCTTGGTTGGGGCACAAATCTGACCCTGGTTTTATATATGATTCTAATAATTCTCTTTACCTATTTTTATACAGCGGTTCAGTTTGATCCATTTCAGGTAGCAGGCAATATAAAAAAATACGGCGGATTTATCCCCGGGTTGCGGCCTGGAAGGCCGACAGCCGATTACCTGGCTCGCGTAACTTCACGGCTTACCACGGCAGGGGCTTTTGCTCTGGCTTTTATTGCCGTTTTCCCGCTTATCCTTGAGCGGATAACCGGTATGAATATTATATTCAGCGGGACTGGCCTGATCATTGTGGTCGGGGTGGTTCTGGAAACATTTAAGCAGATCGAAAGCCATATGCTGATGCGCAGTTATCGGGGATTTATGAAGTAAAAAAAGGAAGCTTATGATAAAATTAAAATCAGCACGTGAAATTGAATTGATGCGGGACGCAAACAAAATAGTTGGTGAAGTTCTACAGGAAATGAATCGGGTGATCAAACCTGGGATTACCACGGGAATGCTCGACAAAATTGCTGATAAATGCATTCGCAGTTTTGGTGCCGAACCGGCTTTCCTCGGGTATCATAATTTTCCGGCTTCCATATGTGCCTCGGTCAATAATGAAGTTGTGCACGGCATTCCAGGCTTGCGCCGGTTAAAAGAGGGCGATATAATCAGCATTGATGTCGGCACCCGTCTGAAGGGTTATTATGGTGACGGCGCTGCCACTTTTGGTGTTGGCAAAATATCTGCCCGGGCGCAGAAATTAATCGATGTTACCCGGATCTCTTTGCAAAAAGGGATAGAAGCGATGCAGGAAGGCCACAGGTTGTCCGATATTTCTTATGCTGTCCAGGCTTATGTCGAAAAAAATAATTGTTCAGTTGTCCGTAATTATGTTGGACATGGCATCGGACAGGAATTGCATGAAGAACCACAGGTTCCCAATTTTGGCCCTCCAGGACGCGGGCCACTTTTGCAGCGGGGTATTGTAATTGCTATAGAACCGATGGTTAATGCCGGCATATGGGAAGTTAAGGTCCTTCAGGACCAGTGGACAGTTGTGACTGCCGACGGGAGCTTGTCTGCCCATTTTGAGAATACCGTGGCGCTCGGTGAAAATGGTCCCGAGATCCTGACCTCTTCAGAGTTAAACTGAGAGGAGGTAAAGCATTGGTAGAATTGAAATCGGGGCAGCTGGTTCGTTCACTGGCCGGCCGCGACAAAGGAAAACACTACCTGGTGCTGAAGGAACTCAACGAGAAATATGTGTTGCTGGTGGATGGGCGTAATCGCACTGCCCATAAGCCGAAGAAAAAAAATAAAATCCACCTGCAGCATTATGACCGCGGTGTGGATGACAAAGCACTCTTTAGGGAGGGTTGCATCACCGACAGCCAGGTAATCCGGTTTATCAGTGAACTGCTTAATAATACAGGAACCCCCGATGAGGAGGTTTAAATGAGTGTATGAGTAAGAAAAAAGATGTAGTGGAAGTAGAAGGAACTGTAGTCGAACCGCTGCCGAATGCCATGTTCAGGGTCGAGCTCAAAAATGGGCATAAGGTTCTGGCACATGTTTCCGGGAAAATCCGGATGAACTTCATTCGCATTCTGCCGGGCGACCGGGTTCTGATTGAACTATCGCCTTACGATTTAACTCGGGGGCGCATTACCTATCGTTATAAGTAAGGAGGTCATGTTACCGTGAAGGTGAGGCCCTCAGTGAAGAAGATGTGTGAAAAATGCAAGGTAATCCGGCGCAAGGGCAGGGTTGTGGTTATCTGCCAAAACCCCAAACATAAGCAGAGACAGGGGTAAGAATAAAATTATGCCAACCGGAATTATTGTAAACAGGAGAATTTTAACTAAGGAGGTGCTTATCGCTTGGCCAGAATTGCAGGTGTAGATTTACCGCGTGACAAGAGAGTGGAGATTGCGCTGAGCTATATTTACGGTATTGGAAGAAACCGTGCAACCGATATCTTATCCCATACCGGGGTGAGCCCCGATACCAGGGTCAAAGATCTGACTGAAGATGAGCTCAGCCGGCTGCGCGAATTCATTGACAAGAATTATAACGTCGAGGGAGACCTGCGCCGAGAAGTAGCTTTGAATATCAAGCGCCTGGTCGAGATCGGCTGTTACCGCGGCATCAGGCATCGCCGTGGCTTGCCGGTACGGGGACAGAAAACGAAAAATAACGCTCGGACCCGCAAAGGACCGCGTAAAACTGTCGGTGTCCGCCGCAAGAAATAAGCGGATCCAGAAGGGAGGAACTGAAAAAAATTGGTTAAGAAGAAAACCACCCGCACCAAGCGCCGGGAAAGAAAAAATATTGAGCGAGGGGTTGCTCATATTAAGTCGACTTTTAACAACACTTTTATCAGCATAACTGATGTCGACGGAAATGGTATTTCTTGGTCCAGTGCCGGCAATGTGGGTTTCAAGGGGTCCCGCAAATCGACTCCCTTTGCCGCACAGCTCGCCGCGGAAGCGGCGGCCAAAGTAGCTATGGAGCATGGAATGAGGCAGGTCGAAGTATATGTTAAAGGACCGGGAGCCGGTCGTGAAGCGGCTATCCGTTCCCTCCAGGCTGCCGGCCTTGAAGTTAATGCCATAAAAGATGTTACCCCGATACCGCATAATGGGTGCCGTCCACCAAAAAGGCGGAGAGTTTAGATCTATATGAATGAAGGAGGTGCAATCTGATCCGAAATGGGACGTCATACAGAAGCAGTTTGTCGTTTATGTCGCAGAGAAAAAGAAAAGCTATACCTGAAAGGGGATCGCTGTTATACCGATAAATGTGCAGTGGTGCGCCATGCATACCCACCTGGAGAGCATGGTCAGGGCCGCCAGAAATTTTCTGAGTATGGCCTGCAGCTGCGTGAAAAGCAAAAAGCACGCCGTATCTATGGAGTGATGGAAAGGCAGTTCCGCCGTTATTTTGAGGAGGCTGACCGTCGCAAAGGAGTAACCGGTGAAATTTTGCTTCAACTTTTGGAAAGCCGGCTGGATAATGTTGTTTATCGTCTCGGGCTGGCCAGGTCTCGTTCTGAAGCGAGGCAACTGGTTAACCATGGTCATTTCCAGGTCAACGGGCGTAAGGTCGATATACCATCCTATCTGACCAGGGATGGCGATGTGATTGCTGTGCGGGAGAAAAACAGGAATAAGCCTGTTTTCAAGCTGATTAACGAAGCCAGGGAACAGCAGGGTGTGGTTGACTGGCTGGATGTGGATCATGAAAAGATGGAGGGACGGGTAATCCGTATCCCTCAGCGTGATGAAATTGATGTGCCGGTTACCGAGCACCTGATCGTGGAGCTATATTCACGATAATTTACGAAATGTGCACCCTCAATATATCAAGTAAGGAGGGTAAAAGGAATAAGTTATGATCGAAATTGAAAAGCCGAAAATAGAGTATGTTAAAAAAGACGACCAGAGTAACTACGGCTGTTTTGTAGTCGAGCCTCTTGAAAGAGGTTATGGTATAACCCTTGGAAATACTCTGCGAAGGATTCTTTTGTCTTCCCTGCCGGGAGCGGCAATTACCAATGTCAAGTTTGATGGAGCCCTGCATGAATTTTCCAACCTGGCCGGGGTTCTTGAAGATACGATCGAGATTATTTTAAATTTAAAGGCTGTATCATTAAAGATCTACTCAGATGAACCGCAGACTTTAATTATTGATACGGACAAAGCCGGTTCAGTGAAGGCTGGAGATATTAAAGCTCCATCCGATGTAGAGATTCTTAATGAAGATCAGCATATCTGTACCCTGGAAGACAACACCAGGCTGTTTATGGAGATGGACGCCCAGAATGGACGAGGTTACGTGCCGGCGGAAAGGAACAAACTTTCCCAGCAGCCCATCGGGGTTATCCCCGTCGATTCTATGTTTTCTCCGATCCGCAAAGTTAACTACAAGGTCGAAAATACAAGGGTTGGGCAGATCACAGATTTCGATAAGCTGACCCTCGAAGTCTGGACCGATGGCAGCATCAGGCCTGACGAAGCGATCACCCTCGCTGCCAAAATTTTACAAACTCATATTGCTCTCTTTGTCAACCTCACCGAGAAGGTTGACGATGTGGAAATAGCTTCCGACCGTCAGGAGGAAGACCGCGAGCGCAAGCTTGATATGACTATTGAAGAGCTTGATCTTTCAGTTCGTTCTTACAACTGTTTGAAGCGGGCAGGAATAAACACAGTAGGTGAACTGGTGAAAAAGACCGAGGAAGAGATGATGAAAGTACGCAACCTGGGCAAAAAATCGTTTGAAGAAGTAGATCAGAAGCTCGAAGAGCTTGGCTTCGATTTTTCTGCAAGCGGAGAGTAAGCCTGCAAGGAGGATATAAAAAAGATGTCATACCAGAAATTAAGTAGGAAAAGCGGTCCCAGGCGAGCCCTGTTGCGCGGCCTGGTTACATCCTTTTTAAGAACGGGCAGGATGGAAACTACGGCGGCCCGGGCCCGGGCTATCCGTCCACTGGCCGAGAAGATGATTACCCTGGCCAAGCATGGAGATTTGCACGCCCGCCGCCAGGCGCTTGCCTATATGCTGGATGAAGATGTAGTAACAAATTTGTTTGAAAAGATCGGCCCGAAAATGGAAGGCCGCGAAGGCGGATATACGCGGATTGTCCGGAAAGGACCGCGCCGGGGAGACAGTGCTCCGATGGTTATCCTGGAGCTGCTCACCGACTGATAAATTATGGCCGGCTGTTCAGAAGTATCAATCGAAGCCAGAGCTGTTGATTTTTATTATCCAGGCGAAGAGGATCCTTCAAAAGCCGCTCTTTCCGGGATCAATCTTGGCGTAAAACGGGGTGAATATATTGCCCTCATCGGTCCAAATGGTTCCGGAAAAACTACTTTATTAAAGCTTTTTAATGCCCTCCTCATTCCCTCTTCTGGAGAGGTTCTTGTCGGGGGCCTTTCTACGCGTGAAGAAGAAAATCTACCGGAGATCCGCCGTCGCTGCGGCATGATTTTTCAGAATCCTGATAACCAGCTGGTAGCTACAACAGTTGAAGAAGATATTGCTTTCGGAATGGAGAACCTGGCTCTACCGCAGGCTGAAATCCAGGGAAAAGTTTTACAAACAGCCAGCCAGCTCGGTCTTGGTCACCTGCTGAAGCAGCCTCCGCACTTACTTTCGGGAGGAGAAAAACAGCGGGTGGCTATTGCCGGTATTTTGGTCATGGAACCTGACTTTATCCTCATGGATGAACCGACAGCGATGCTTGATCCTGAAGGACGACGGGAAGTGCTGAAAACAGTAGTTGAATTAAACCGCAGCCGTGGCCTGGGGGTAATCCACGTCACCCATTCCCCCGTCGAAGCTGCTTTTGCCCGAAGGGTGATTGTGCTTGATAGAGGTTTTTTGAGAGGCGATGGCACTCCAAAAGAAGTGCTCACGGATCTGACATTGCTGCATAATCTTGGCTTGCAGGGGACCACTGCGGTTGAGCTGGCTGCCTTGCTCCGGGAAGACGGTTTTGCTTTGGATTACCAATTACTCCACAACCGGGAGCTGGTAGAATGCCTATGTTTATTGGCGCGGAAAAACTAAGCCATACCTACATGCCGGGCGGGCCTTTTGCTACAGAGGCGCTGCATGATATTTCTTTTCGGATTGAGAAGGGCGAAATTGTTTTGATCATTGGTCCTTCCGGTTCAGGCAAATCAACCCTGATCCAGCACCTGAACGGTCTGCTGATGCCCACCTCCGGGCAGGTTATATTCGAAGATCGGCCCATTAGCAAAGACAGGAAAGATTTGCTCCTTCTGCGACGCAGGATCGGTCTGGTTTTCCAGATGCCCGAGGAGCAGTTTTTTTCTGAAACTGTTTTTGACGAAGTAGCTTTTGCCCCGCGTAATCTTGGCCTTGATGATGAAACTGTCAGAGAGCGAGTGTACGGCGCCCTGAAAAGAGTGGGTCTGGTTGCAGGCCAATACATAAACCGTCATCCTTTCCATCTCAGCTCCGGCCAGAAACGACTGGTAGCCATTGCTGCAGTCCTGTCACTTCAGCCGGAAGTACTGATCCTTGACGAACCGACGGCGGGCCTTGATCCATCCGGCCGCCGCAGCCTTTTTAAACTGCTTGCTGCCTTTAACCGCAAGGAAGACCTGACCGTTGTTGTATCCACCCATCATTTGGAAGAAGTGGCTTCGTTGGCTGACAGGGTTCTCGTTTTGCAGGAAGGGCGGCTGGTCATAAACGGTTCCGCCGACGAGGTTTTTAGCCGGAGGGATGAACTTTATCGCCTCGGTCTGGCCCTGCCGGAGGTAACGGAAATTATGTATGATCTGGTTGCGGAAGGGCTGGCTGTAAATACAGCTGTTTACAGCCTGAAAGAAGCCCGGCGGGAGCTGAACAGGTTGATTAGGCGGGAAAACCGATGAGCAGCAGTATTACCCTGGGACAATACCTGCCCGGTGAAAGCCCGGTTCACCGGCTTAACCCGAGAGTAAAGATCCTCGTTTTGATTGCTTTGCTGGTTCTCCTGTTTAGCATTCGCACTTACGGTGGACTGGGAGCTATGCTACTGGTTGTCGTAGTACTTTACACAACAGCTGGAATACCGCCCCGCTATTTTTTACGCGGGTTAAAACCGGTTATCTGGATTTCTGTTTTTGCCCTGGTGATCTATCTCTTTTTTACAAAGGGCGGGGTAGTCCTCCTGCGGATAGGTTGGGTAACTGTTGAATCGGAGGGTCTGCAGCAAGGTCTTTTTATAGTGCTCCGCCTATTTGTCCTGGTCCTTTTCTCCCTGCTGGTTACTTTGACCACCACGCCTCTGGCGTTGACCGGGGGGATGAGCAGTTTTCTCAAACCGCTAAGGATGATCGGGTTGCCTACTGAAGAAGTGGCCATGATCATGGCCGTGGCTCTGCGTTTTATTCCCACTTTGATGGAAGAGAGCCAGCGGCTGATGCGAGCTCAGCTGGCCAGGGGGGCGGATTTTGAAACGGGATCCCTTTTCCACAGGGCCAGAAACATGGTTCCCCTGATTGTGCCCCTTTTCGTCAGTGCTTTCCGTCGGGCCGACGAACTGGCCCTGGCCATGGAAGCACGCGGCTTTCGCATTGGATCCAGGCGGACCAGTCTGCATGAAGACATAATCACTGCCTTTGACTGGATTGTGATCATTTTGGTTCTCGGCCTGATGGCGGTTGTCCTGATCTTTGGCCTGTAATGAACTAATGATTATTAAGTCTTTCTCTGTTGATATGAACTAATTTACCCCGGTGGCAGCCCCTGGCCTCTGGAATAAATAACAAAATGGATGGAGAGAGTATGGACAACATCCTTATCTATATAAGTTATGATGGGACGGGCTACAGCGGTTTCCAGATCCAGGCCAATGCACCAACTGTTCAGGAATCGATTGAACGAGCCTTACAGGTAATCTACAAGGAGCCGATAAGGATCATCGTTGCCGGTCGGACCGATGCAGGTGTCCATGCCCGCGGGCAGGCAGCCAACTTCAGAGTGCCTTTTCGGATAGCCACTTCCTGCCTACCCTATGCTCTCAATGCCGTATTACCATCCGATATTGTGGTTACCGCGGCGCGGGTAGTACCTGACAGTTTCCATGCTCGCTTTGATGCCAAACGAAAGATTTACAGCTATACTATTGATCAAGCCCTTTTCCCGCAGGTTACCAGAAGACTTTACAGCTTGCACCAGGCCGATAAACTGAACATAGATCGCATCAAAATAGCGGTCGGTTACCTGGAAGGTACCCACGATTTTAAAGCTTTTCAGGCTGCCGGGAGCCCGGTGGCCGATACACAAAGAACCCTGTTCAGGGTGGAACTGGTGGAGCGGCCAAAGGAAAAAATCGTGGTGCTCTTTTTTGAAGGGAGTGGTTTCCTTTATCACATGGTCCGCCTGTTCACCGGTACCCTGATTCGGGTTGGCAAAGGCAAACTAAATCCCGGGGATGTCAAAGCAGCACTGGAAGGGAGAAAACCCTTAGCGGTTGGACCTACTGTTCCTGCCTGTGGTCTTTGCCTGGAAAAAGTTGTTTATGATCTATAAACCGGAATCTGGATCTCTTAAGGACCAAGGAGTAGCAAGAACAGGCCATAATTAACAAATCTCTTTCATTGCCAGAAAAAAATAGCCTATTGCTTGACAGCTTTCACAGGGTATATTAAAATGTAGTTTGTGGCTTTTGGTTTTACTGGAAGAGGAAAAGGGAGAGTGCATGATGCGTACAACATATATGGCTAAACCAAATGAAATCAAACGTTGCTGGTATATTATTGATGCAGCTGGTAAACCTCTCGGTCGGGTGGCCACGGAAGCGGCTCGCCTTTTGAGGGGTAAGCACAAGCCGGAATTTACCCCGCATCTTGATACAGGCGATCATGTGATCATCATCAATGCCGCACAGGTAGCCCTGACCGGCAAAAAACTTGAACAGAAAAAGTATTATCACCATTCAGGTTATCCCGGAGGATTAAAAGCGGTTAATTATGCAACATTAATGGATAAAAAACCGGAAAAAGCCGTTTACATGGCTGTACGGGGAATGTTGCCCCATAACCGCCTGGGACGGGCTATGTTGAAAAAATTACGAGTATACAGAGATAGCCAGCATTCTCACCAGGCCCAGCAGCCACAGCCATGGGGAGAAGGGCCGGATGCTTTGAAGGAAGGAGGCCCTGACTCTTGAGCGAAGTACAGTATTTGGGGACCGGACGCCGCAAAAAATCGGTGGCCAGAGTTCGTCTGTTGCCCGGCAGCGGCCGTATAGTGATTAACGGAAAAGAAATGGATCGGTATTTCGGTCTCGAAACCCTGAAACTGATTGTTAGACAGCCGCTGGTAGCTACGGAAACGGAGAGCCGTTTCGATATTATCGCCAAAGTAGAAGGCGGTGGATTTTCCGGTCAGGCCGGGGCGATCAGGCATGGTATTGCCAGAGCGCTGCTCCAGGCGGAAGGAGAATACAGGCCGGTCTTGAAGAAGAGCGGTTACCTAACCCGTGATCCAAGAATGAAGGAACGGAAAAAATGCGGTTTAAAGAAAGCACGCCGCGCTCCGCAGTTCTCGAAGAGGTAAATTGTTAATAGAAATATGTTTGGTTTATTAAACCCGCGTGAGCATTGTAAAATGCAGAAGGCGGGTTTTATCATGTGCTGAAAAAGGAAAAGGCGAAAATAAGCCGGGAAAACTGGATTTGCCAGTGGAGAGGTTAGTTAAGATGCGAACCCCGCTGAACAGTGTGGTAATAGAAGATTATTTAAACCTGACAATCAGTTGTCAAAAGTTATAAACTAAACTATAATAAGCTTGAGGAGAGGAAAATGGAGGTTTGTAAGTTAGCTGTCAAGTGAAACTGCATCAGCAAGATAATATAATTTAATCTTAAACGAGGATAAAAATGAACATGCTAGTCCAAAGCTACCTGCAGGGGAAATTGAGCAAGGGAGCAGTCCATGTTACCCTCATTGATCCTGTCCGCCAGGCTCCTGAAGCGGCCGGAAGACTTGCTGAAACGGCCCAGGAAGTAGGCAGTGATATGATCTTTGTTGGCGGGTCATCGAGGGTAACGCAGCGTGTCCTTTCAGAAACAGCCGATGCCGTGAAAGAGAAAACTTCAATACCTGTTCTTTTTTTCCCAACCGGAACAGACTCTATTTGTTTGAATCTTGATGCTTTCCTGTTTCTTAGCCTTCTAAACTCGCGTAATCCCCAGTTTATCAGCGGCACGCAATCACGGTTATCCTCGGTGTTAAAGCGCCTCGCGGTGGAAGTCCTCGCGATAGGTTATATCCTCATTGAACCGGGTATGAAGCTGGGTGAAATCGGAGAAGCCGAACTGGTAGCACGTGATGACTTCTGGCAGGCCATTGGCTATGCTCTTACTGCTCAGTACATGGGAATGTCCTATGTTTTTCTTGAAGCAGGCAACGGGGCGGCCCAGCCGGTGCCGGCCGGCATGGTCCGGGCGGTAAAGCGGGAAATCAATGTGCCCCTGATTGTCGGGGGCGGCATTCGGACGGCAATTGATGCTCGAAGGGTGCGTCAGGCCGGAGCTGACATAGTGGTTACCGGGACGGTCATTGAAACTGCCGGTTATCGCGAAAGATTGCGCTCAATCCTCAGTGCCCTCAAAGATTAGGCGAGTATTTGTTGCTGATTCTATAATATATATAGAAAAACAAAAAGCGGGCTTATCAGCCTGCTTTTTAAATGATCATTTCTCCCATAGTCTGAAGCACTATTTTTGATTGATTATCGGTGTATTTAAGGCATTGTTAGCTAATATATCTGAACGGTTATTATCAGGTGCGGGCACATTCTCCGCCCTGGCCGCATACTGTCTCAAGGGCATGATCAAGAACAGGCAAAATCACCGCAAGACATTCCACTACTGCTTTTGGACTGCCGGGCAAGTTTATAATCAAGGTCCTGCCGCTAATTCCTGCAATAGCCCGTGAAAGCATGGCCCGCGGTGTGGCCGCTGCCGTTTCACGACGGATTGCTTCGCCGATACCAGGTACCAGGCGGTCGATGACATCAAGAGTAGCCTCCGGTGTTATGTCGCGTGGCCCAAGACCGGTGCCGCCTGTGGTAAAAATAGCATTGACTCCCCCGTTAATCATTCTGCGTATCATTTTCGCCAGGGTGGTACGGTCGTCAGGAACGATGACCGACTCGATCACATCTCCGAAAGGCAGCAGGATTTGTCCTATAGCCGGGCCACTCAAATCTTCTCTCTCCCCGGCAGATCCCTTGTCACTTGCGGTAATCACTCCAAACCGGTAGGATGTTTTTACATCAAGGTAGTCACCCACCTTTACTTTTCCGCTCTTTAAAACTTCTGTAAAAACGCCTTCCCGGGGCATCACACATTCTTTGGTATGATCAAAAGTGGAGCAGTCTCCGGGGCATTCTTTGCCGACTTGAGTAATTCTCAATACGGCTTCCGGCCCGGCCTGCAACCTGGTTCCGACCGGCAGGTTTGCCAGATCAATACCCCTGGTGGTCATATTTTCGTCAAAGCTGCCCGGGCCTACATCGAGTTTCTCCACGTTCAGTTTGGCAATGCTTTCCAAGGCCAGCAGACTGACCTGGCGAAGGGTAAAACCGGTATAAAGATTGCCAGCCAATCCCTCGTTCTTGATTAAAGTGCCTTCCCGGGCTTCAATTTTAGGCTGTTCTTTTCCCGGGCTGGCAAAGATGGCCACAATTTCTCCCATTAAATTTGCTCACGGCGGTAATGGCCGGAGCGGCCTCCCTTCTTCTCGATCAAACGGATATTTTGAATGATCATGTTTTTATCGATGGCTTTGCACATGTCGTATATAGTTAAAGCAGCCACACTGACTCCGGTCAGTGCTTCCATTTCTACACCTGTTTGCCCGGTTAGTTTGACCCTTACCCCGATTTCAATTTTGTTTTCTTCTTCAACCGGCTGGAAGTCAATCTCAACCCCTGAGACACCGAGAGGGTGGGCCATCGGAATGAGATGGCCTGTTTCTTTAACGGCCATAATTGCAGCGACCTGGGCAACGCTGAATACATTTCCCTTGGTTATTTCGCCGGCTGTTATCCGGGACAGGGTTGACGGAGCCACGACAATTTCCCCGCGGGCGTACGCTTCGCGCAGCGTTGTATCCTTATTGGAAACATCGACCATTCTCGGGCGGCCGTTCCGGTCAAAGTGGGTAAACTCTGTTGGTTCTCTTTCCTCCTCTGTGCTGCTGTCCGGATAGGATCCGAAAAAGCGTTGCTCAATAAAATTGGCCAGAGCATTAATGTCGTCAATTTTCAAAATGGGCAGATCGATTTGGAGATCATCACAATCACTGAGGACTGCAACGGTATGCGATGGAAGGAGTGGCTCACAGTTAATGTCGCTGCGGACAACTTCGATCTTTGGATAGGGGCTCTTCTTGTTCCCTTCGACGAGAATGAGGTCAAAATCTTGCAGCAGTCTGGCGGCGGCAGCGGTTCCATTTTCCTGCCCGGCGGAACCGATCAGCAAATAGCCCTCAGGAGTAGTCAACCCGGTGACTTCTGCACCGGCTCTGGCAAAACGCCAGCTGTCTTTGCCTGGTGTGTCGATGTCGTAATGGCGAAGGTTCCCTTTTAGAGTGGCTACTCGCAGACCCCGATTTTTCAGCTCGGGGATCAATTTTTCCAGGATGGTAGTTTTACCTGTCTCCGATTGAGCTGCTACAAAGTTTATGATTACTGGTTTCATTTCTATGTCTCCTTATCCGCCTGTTTTTGACATGCCGCGCATTGTTCCCGGTTGAACAGCCCCGCACCTGCCGTCACTGGCCATTTGATGTTCCGCCGGTTTGTTGGCCAGGACTTCGCGAAAGAGCGCTTTCAGGGAATTGGGATCATCAATAACCGAACGAACGGATTTTTCTTCCTGCCAGTAGAGGCAGGCTTTAAGATTCCCTTCCGATGTCAAACGCAGGCGGTTGCAGGTGCTGCAGAAATGTTTGCTGATGGCATGGATTAACCCGATCTTTCCCTTGCCTCCCGGCAGTGTATAGTAATCGGCCGGTCCGGGTCCCCTGTAAGTTGGTACAGGGGTGAGAGGGAGTCCGGCTTTTTTCGCTGTTTCTTCAACAAAGCTGAGGGGCAGGTAATGATTACCGTAGCTATGGTCGTGATCGCCGATGGGCATGTATTCGATAAACCGAATATGCAGCGGTTTTTCACGGGCTAGCTGTAGAAAATCTTCCACCTCTCCATCGTTAATTCCTTTCATCAATACAACATTTATCTTCACCGGTTGCAGATCATTTTCCAGGGCAGCGGAGATGCCCGCCAGGACATCTTCTAATTTGCCACAGCGGGTGATACTATTATAGACTGACGATTTAAGAGAATCGAGGCTGATATTGATTCTTTTAAGACCGGCTGTTTTCAACCCGGCGGCGTAGCGAGGGAGCAAAATACCATTGGTAGTCATGGCCAGATCGCTAACCCCAGGTAGGGCGGCAATTTCCCGAATAAATTCTACTATACCAAGACGGACCAGTGGTTCTCCGCCGGTAACTCGTATTTTAGTGATTCCCATCTCGGTTCCTGCCCGGATTACCTTGAGCATATCTTCATAACACATGATCTCATTGTGTGAAATTTGTTCGATTCCCTCTTCGCTCATGCAGTAAATGCAGCGCAGGTTACAGCGATCGGTAACCGATACTCGTAAATAATCGTGTTTTCTGCCATATGCGTCGATTAGTGACATTAAGACTACTCCCTTCACCGCCGGCCCAATCGAAACTGGTCGGTCAGCATTCAATAATTTTCCCGGCATCCCTCATGCTGTAGCCGCCCATTGCTTCAACTTCTTTCTGAAAGGTGGGATCGGTGATGATGCTCAGCAGGGTTTTGGCTTCCGGGCTGTTGAAAAATGATTCGCTCATTAAAAGATCGTAGCGCTCCTCAACCAGGGGCACAAAATCGAGGCCGAATGCTTTTGCTGCCGGCAGAATACCTAGACCCACGCGTGCTGTTCCGGCAGAGATTGCTGCAGCCACATTGAGGTGAGTGTGTTCCTCGCGTTGGTAACCGTAGATCTGATCGGGGGTCAATCCAGCTTTTTCCAGCAGGTGATCGAACAAAACGCGGGTACCTGCCCCTTTCTGACGGTTAATAAAACTGAACTTCTGATCAGCCAGCTGTTTAATGTTTTCCAATTTGTCCGGGTTACCCGGAGGCACAATCCAACCCTGCATCCTGTAGACAAGGTTCATCAGGCGTACTCTAACGCCCGGGAGATATTTCTTAATGTAGGGGACATTGTATGCCCCTGTCTCCGGATCGAAAAGATGGACGCCGGCCAGATGTGCTCTTCCGCTTCCTACAGCGGCGATACCGCCCATACTGCCGAGATGGGCTGAAGATAAGTTCATCTGCGGGTCTACTTCTTTCAAAGTGGTAGCCAGCAGGTCGATGATCAAGTCATGGCTGCCAGCAGCCAGCAGGTTGTGCTGCAGAACGATTTCAGGTTTGTTGAGTTCTATTTCAACGGTTTCATCCTGTTCAAAGCCCAGTGAATTGGCTGGAATGATCAGCATTCCGTCGGCCCGGACCAGTGACATGGTTACCCCTGCTCCCCTGGTCAGAGGATTGGCAATAAAATGGCCGTTGACATAACCCACCGTCATTCTGACGAATTCTTCACTGCCTATTTCTGAAACAACCCGCCTGCCAAGGGTAACCTCGAGACGGTTTCGCTCCGGGAGCGGCTGTCCGAAATGACGGCAGAGCAGGGGAAGGGCAAACCACTCCAGGCTCAGGTAAGCGGAAACTGGATATCCCGGCAGCCCGATAATTGGTTTATCCTTGATTTGCCCGAGAATAGTCGGTTTACCGGGTCTGGTTGCTACACCGTGAATGAAAACTTCACCAAGCTCTTCGATAACCATGCAGGTATAATCTTTTTCTCCGGCCGAAGAACCGGCATTGACAATTACCAGATCGAAGATTTCCAGCGCTTTTTCAATGGCTGCCCTGATTTTACCCTGATCGTCTGGGACAATGGGCATGATTTCTGCTTCGGCGCCCCATTGCCTCAGGAAAGAGGCAATTACAGTGCTGTTGAAATCGGGGACATTGCCCCGCTTGCGTTCTGCGGAGGGAGCAATAACTTCCGAACCGCTGGGGATAATGGCTGCTTTCGGTTTGGCCAGCACCTCTATTTCTCCGATGCCGCCTGCCAGGAGCGCTCCCAGGTCCGGAGCGGCGAGGCAGTGTAAAGCCGGAACGATCAGTTCCCCGGTTACCACATCTTCACCGACAGGCCTGACATGCTGCCAGGGCGTGGCCGGGGCTAAAATTTCCATTTTCCCGTCGTCCAACTGCTGAATATTTTCAACCATGATCACGGCATCGAAGCCTGCAGGCAAAGGATCGCCGGTATTGACATTATGATAATCATCTTCTGGTTTTAGACAAAACGGGTTCTGATCGGAAGCACCGAATGTTTTTTCAGCCAGCACGGCAATACCGTCCATTGCTGCCGCATGGTAAGAGGGCATGGAGCAGCTGGCAAAAACTGCCTTGCCGGTTACCCGTTGCAGGGCACCGGTAACGGCAATTTTTTCGAGGCGCCGTGGTATTTCCACTTTGTCGAGAAATTTAGCCAGTGCTTCTTCTCGAGGTGTATTGCTGAGGTAAATTTTACGCATGATTATCTCTCGCTTTCAATTCCATATTGTTATCTCAACTATTTCGCCTTTGCGCAGGCCTTCGCAAGATGATGGAACGATCAATAATCCGTCTGCCTCGGCCAGCGGCCGCAGCATACCGGAGCGACCAAAGAGGGGAATGGCCCTAAAACTGCTTTCCGTTTTCTCAAGGCGGACCCTGATATAATCAGTGCGGCCGGAACGTGAAGGTATGTTGCGTGAAAGTTGAGCTGTTACAGTGGGGGTATAGGGTTTTTGCACTCGCCCCGACAGGCGCTCAATTACTGCCCGGCCGAAAACGGAAAAAATATTGAGGGCTGAAACAGGATGACCTGGCAGCCCGAGAACAGGTTTGCCCCCGCAGTCGGCCAGCAAAGTCGGTTTGCCAGGCTGCACGGATATTCCTTCCACTATCAGCCCCGGTTGACCCAGCTCGTTCATGGTTCGGGCGGTGAAGTCCCGGCTGCCTACTGAACTCCCGCCGGAGAAAACAAGAAAGTCCACTTCTTCGAGCATGGCCCGGCTTTTTTCCAGGAAAATGGCGAAGCGATCGGGCAAAATACCGCCGTAGCTGGTATCTGCTCCAGCCTGGGCAGCCAGATGAAGGAGTGCCGGGGCATTGCTGTCTCTTATCCTGGCTTTTTCCAGCCGGCGGTTGTGATAATCAACCAGTTCGTCACCACTGGAAAAAAAGCCGATCCTGGGCTGCCGGTGAACATTCACTTCCGTTATGCCGATGGAGGCAAGCAGTCCAATTTCGGGAGCGCGGAGAAAATGGCCGTCGGCCAGCACTGTAACTCCTTCCTGCAGGTCCTCCCCGCGGTGGATGACATTTTCGCCTGGAGCTGCCTGATGGAAGCACTGGATCATGGTCCCTGTTGTTTCTGTTTCTTCGATCATTATTACGGCGTTTGCTTCCGGGGGCAGCATGCCGCCTGTGTGAATCAGGACACACTGATCTTTGCCGATGGAAGGGGCTTCCTGCCCCATCAATACTTCACCGATGCATTCGAGCATGGCCGGGAGCCCTTCTCCCGCGCCAAAGGTATCCCGGGCGGCGATGGCATATCCGTCAACTGTCGACCGCTTAAAAGCGGGGACATCCTCGGGAGAATGAATGGTTTCGGCCAGGCACCGTCCACCGGCATTTTCCAGTTCAATCTCCTCGCCGGGCAAAGCGGCGAATTGAGTGGCAATCAGATCCAGAACCTTTTGCGGTTCGGTAACTTTCATTAGTTTCATTTAAACACCTCGGTAGGGCATAAAATAAAGCCGCGCCTCCTGAGGAAGAAAACGCAGCCCATCGGCATAATCTCCTTTCCAAACACGGGAGGCGGGGGGATTTCTCCCCCGGCCCTGGCCTTCCGCCATAGTCGGTGAAGACTGTAGGCGAACAGGCTCGGAGTCTGCTGTTTATTTTTCATTATAACATACTTTGAATGATTTTAAAGATTTCTCAAGGTTACTGTTTCTCAAGGTTGATGAGGTTTGCTGTTTGTTCCTGTCTATGCTTATAACTCTGGTTTGAACCTTCCAGGGCCTTCGTATATATTTTCAATACCGTTCATTCAGCATGGGGGTTAATTTAAGCTTAGACACCGTAGGGGAAAAGTAGCAGGCCGCATAGTGCTC
>CAZDKY010000044.1:0-36068 GCA_964506505.1 uncultured Syntrophomonadaceae bacterium | reverse complement strand
AAACTTTACACTACCGTTTAATCCTTAGGCTCCTCTTTCGTCACAAGGTCTCTCGCTCGAGACCCTCACCTTACTCTGCTCAGTTTTCAAAGAACGGTTCAACATTGCCCTATTTTTTTGGGCAAGACTTATATTAGCACAGGGGATACCCTGTGTCAAGGGAAAAACACGCTTATCCTGTTATTTAATATGATCTTAAAATTATCACGAAAGGCAATTTTTTAAGCAGAGCTTAAAGTAGTATATAGAATATTTTTTTATACAGAATATTAAAGGATTTTTATTGGGCAGCGAATATTATGCAAATTAATCTCAACAGGAGGTTTTGCACCGAATGGGCATCATCAAAGGTGATACCGTCACGATCTGGATGCCCGTGATTCCCGGGGCGATATCACGCCCCGATTAAATTTTTTTCACTTATTAGCTTCCGAAAACCCGCAGTGGTAAAATCCTGCGTTGTCTGCTGCGTGATATCGCCGAGCAAAGAGACCTCTGTGATGTAATTACACTGATGGATCCCCAGGTCATAGCCGAAATAAACAGTAGCTATATTGAAAAATAGTTTATTTGATAACAATCCTGGCAAATTTTCTTTTGCCCACCTGAATTACAAATTCGCCTCTTTGGTCCAGGTCGGCATCTATGTCCCCTGCCGTCTCCCCATTGATTTTAACTCCCCTTTGCTGAATAAGACGGCGTGCTTCGCTCTTGCTTGAGGCCATGCCAGTTTCGGCCAGCAATACTACAAGTGGAACGCTGCCGCTGTACTCATGCGAAGGCATCTCTTCCGGCATCTCCTTTTTCTGAAAAACAAGCTTGAACTGCTTTTCCGCTTCCAGTGCCGCTTTACTGCCGTGGTAAAGAGTAACAATCTCCCTTGCCAGGCGCATCTTGGCATCACGGGGATGCAAATCGCCCTTTTCAACCTGGTTTAAAATCTTCTTTACTTCCGCCGAAGACAAGGCAGTACCCAGATTGTAATACTCCGGCATCAGTTTATCAGCTAAGGACATAACCTTACCGTATATTTCTTCCGGTTTTTCGGTGATGCCGATATAGTTACCCAGACTTTTCGACATTTTTTGGGCTCCATCCAGACCTACCAGTATAGGCATGGTAAAAGCAACCTGTGGTTCCTGTCCATATTCCCGCTGGAGGTGGCGGCCCATGAGCAGGTTAAATTTCTGCTCCGTCGCCCCAAATTCAATGTCTGCTTTTATCGCTATCGAATCGTACCCCTGCATAAGAGGATAGAAAAATTCATGAATGCTGATTGGTGCTTTCTCCTTGTATCTCCTGGCAAAATCTTCTCGTTCCATCATTCGGGCCACAGTCAGGGTTGAAGCCAGTTTAATAACATCGGCAAAGTTAAGTTTGGCCAACCATTGGCTGTTAAAAACCAGTTCTGACTCATCAGGATTCAGTATATTAAAAATCTGTTCCTGGTAAGTACGGGCATTGGCCATCACTTCCTCGGTGGTAAGCTGCTTGCGGGTTTCCGAACGGCCCGTCGGGTCGCCGACCATTCCCGTAAAATCACCAAGAATAATGATAATGTGATGTCCCAGTTCCTGGAATTGCCTCATCTTGTGCAGGACAACAGCATGACCGAGATGAAGATCAGGGGCGGAGGGATCAATACCCAGTTTACAGCGCAGCGGCTTGTTCTCAGCCACACTTTTTTCCAGCTTTTTACGAAATTCTTCCTCTGTAATTATTTCAGCGGTATTCTCTGTTAAAATTTTAAACTGCTCCGCAGCGTTAAGCATTGCCATATTTAATACCTCCAGTTTTACCTTTTTCCTTTTACCATTTTCATGTTTATTTAAAACAATCTCTGTTATTTTACCATATCAAACACTGTTATAAACAGCTTTTAGGTTAAAAAACGAAAAAGGCGCCTTACTGGCGCCTTATCCCAAAGGTAAACTGTTTAACAAAATATTCAGGAACCGAGCAAACTCATAAGCCGAGTTCTGTTTTCATGGTTTACTGGTTGCAAACCATGAGCAGCAGCCATCTATCTTTGATATCAGTTGCCTGACACCTCAAGCGACCTAACCCGGGGAATCTGCGGGCAACTTCATCCTCCCCCTATTTGGTCTTGCTCCGGGTGGGGTTTACCTAGCAAACCGGTCTCCCGGCTTCTGGTGCGCTCTTACCGCACCGTTGCACCCTTACCCGGCAATCAAATCTTACCTTCTTTAGAAATTTCATGATCACTATTTCGTTGTTTGATAATTTAGCGTTGCTTTAAATATAAGCTGTGTTAAATCTGCATTTAGATAACGAAGGCAAGATTTGATTGCCGGGCGGTATGTTTTCTGTGGCACTAGCCTTAAGGTCACCCTCACTGGGCGTTACCCAGCACCCTGCCCTGCGGAGCTCGGACTTTCCTCGAGAAGCACCTTGCGGTCTTCTTCCCGCGGCTGCCTTGTTTACTCGGTTCCTGTTATTCTTTTTTTAGTATAACACCGCCTTAAATCAGAGTCAAAACCAAAGACCAAATTTATTTATACATTCAGTTTTGCCAGGAAATCAAGTGCATCTTCCAGGGAAGAAACGGGGACAAGAATAATATCTGCGGGAGAAGCCTGAGCTTCCTCCAGGTTTCCTTCCGGCACAAAGAAATACTCTGCTCCAGCTTTTTCTGCGGCGATTATTTTTTGTTTTACTCCTCCGATTCGGCCAACTTTGCCGTCCAAATCGATTGTACCGGTGCCGGCAATATTTCTACCCCCTGTCAAATCCTGAGGCAATAATTGGTTCATAATTTCTAACACAAACATCAATCCCGCTGAAGGACCGCCAATTGAGCCAGTATCAATGTTAACATCTATGGGAATTATCGGTTCCCAGGGCAAAGATTTTATATATATCCCAATCCGTGGAATTTCAGGATCATTTGGACCGGAATAAGTTGGAACCGTTATAGCCATTTCCCGGTTATCCCGTTCAATAGTTAGGGTCACATCATCGCCAACCGGACGATCCTGAACCAGGACAGTTACTTCCGAAGCCAGGTAGATTTCTTTTCCATCCACCTTATGTATTATATCCCCTTGCTGCAGGTAATTGGCAGCCTCTGTATCTTCCAAAAAACCGATTACCTCAACGCCCTCGCTGATAATCGTAACATCGTAGCCGCTTTCGCGAAGGGCAACTACTTTGGCCATGTGCTGACTTTCAGTCATGTATTCAGCCAGCAATTCGCGATATTCCTCTTCGTCCATATCTGAGGGCAAAACCGAATCCGTCGGCCTTAATTCCATATGCGGATGGAAATAGGCGACTGTAAAAGATGTGAGGCTGGCATTTTGCTGTGTAACAGTTACCAGATAGAAATTCCCCTCATCTCCTGTGTCTGCTCCTTCAACCGTTATTAATTCATTTAAATCTACGGCCCTGCTTGGCCTGACAACATAGTAATCAATGGGAATAAAGAGCCCAAAAACAAAGATAACTGCTATGACAAGGAATACCCTACCTAACCTTTTTAGTTTCACAAGTACAACCTCTCTCACATCAAAGGGCTTTAATAATTAATTTGTCCTCAAGTTGTTTAACGACCAAACAAACCGCAGTAATAAAGCATGACCAATCCGATGATAATAACCAGTATACCGCCAAAACGAAGAATGATTAAATATTCTCTGTTCGGAGCCATATCAGGCACTTTTCTTCCTACCCGCAGGTACCAGAAAAGTTGCGGGTAAATCACCGAGGCAAGTCCGACAGCGATAGTGAGAATACCAAAAAAAATCAGATTGCCGGCGGTGCCAGGCATCCTCTTGCCTGCTGTCAAAAATATTTCCAGGCAGTCGCTTTTTAAGAAAGACATTTCCATTCGCTCACTCCATATTTATGATATTGCAATATCCTGCTATCGATACGGTTTCATATCTAAACCTTTCAACAGTCATTGCCTCTGTCTTCTACTCATTAAATTTGGTCAGAATCATCTCATGAACTTCCGGTGGAACCAGGTTGCTGATCTTACCGCCAAATGCTGCAATTTCTTTAACAATGCTTGAGCTAATATAAGAATATTTACTGTTGGTCATCATAAACAAGGTTTCGATATCGGCATTGAGCTTCTGGTTAACCAGAGCCATCTGGAATTCAAATTCAAAATCGGACATAGCCCGTAACCCTTTAATTATAATATTAACATTTTTTTGTTGCGCATACTCAATCAGCAACCCCTTAAAGTACTCCACTTCAACATTTGAATAGGGCTTAGTTACCATTCTTAGCATTTCCAGCCGGTCATCAATGTTATAACTCGCCACTTTACGCGGATTATCCAGTACTGCTACCGTCAGGTGATCCATAATTTTGCTTGCTCTTATGATAATGTCAAGATGCCCTTTGGTTACAGGGTCGAAACTGCCGGGATAGATAGCTCGACTCAACTTATTACCTCCTTTGCTGTAAATAGTAAAATGGCATTGCTCTTTATTTTCGCTAAATCACTTCCATACCCTGCACAGTCATAAATCTTTTCTTGTTTGAAACATACTGATGTGTTAAAATATTACGAGTGACGTAAAAAGGCAGGAGGAGGGACGTTATTATGGCCAAGATTTGCGCAGTTTGTCATAAAAGTAAAACAACCGGACATAAAGTCAGCCACTCTAATATCAAAACAAAACGCAGCTGGCGTCCAAATATGCAAAAAATTAAAATCATGATAAACGGTACACCAAGGCGGGTCAATGTATGCACCCGCTGCATTAAATCGGGGAAAATAGAACGGGCGATTTAATGCAGCATTGACAAACACTTGACAAAAATATTTTCAGAAGCCTAAAGGGAGCGGTTTTTAACCGCTCCCTTTAGGCTTCTATTTTTTCTGTCACATGATCTAATTATTTGATCGATTTTATCCCCCTGGCCGAGAGATTACATCCGATCGAGAAAATATTTTTTATCAGCGTATACAGCATCGGCAATTTCACGTTTCATGGCATAAGTGCTGATAAGATTGAACCGGGTTAGTAAACGGATAGCGGAATTGGCTTTGGCTGCCGCCTCATCCTTAAGAGTCCAGGCAATAATTTCTTTAGCCCAATTGTCCATCTTGGGAACCATTTCATTGAGGAAACATTTGGCCATGTTCATGGCCAATCTTGCTTCATCGCTTTCACCACTGGCAGCCATTTTCTTCGCCCGTAAAAGCCCGCTTTCAGCTGCAAATATTTCCATAGCCATATCCGCAAGGCGGTTGAGAATTTCCTGCTCATCGGTAATTTTTTCAGCAAATTCTCGGGCTGCGTTCCCAGCTGCAAGAAGAAATAGTTTTTTCATGTTTTCCAAATAGAATTCCTCTTTTTCGGGACTTTTTTCGGGAATCTGGACATCCTTCAGTTTGGCCAGTTCCCCTCCCAAATTCATGACCGCTTCCATGAAGGGCAGTTCATTTTTCATGGCCTTGCGCAGGAGAGTTCCTGGAATGAGCATGCGGTTAATTTCATTGGTTCCTTCAAAGATGCGTAAAATGCGGCTGTCCCGATATGCCCTTTCAACAGGGTAATCCTCACTATAGCCGTAACCGCCAAAGATCTGTACCGCCTCATCGACTACAAAGTCAATTGCTTCCGAGCAAAAGACCTTTGAAATTGAACACTCAATGGCATACTCATAAATAGCTTTTACAATTTCCGACGGTTCAGCTCCACCTTCCTTAAATTCCTCCATTTTTGCATCAACCAGGCCGGCAATACGGTAAATCATGCTTTCA
The DNA here is from genome assembly GCA_964506505.1 of uncultured Syntrophomonadaceae bacterium. GTDB lineage: Bacteria > Bacillota > Dethiobacteria > DTU022 > DTU022 > M55B129. Next base: position 30,322 of record CAZDKY010000044.1, on the reverse strand, counting down.
ATCATATAGGTTAAAATTGTCATGTCGGCAAACTTATTCTTGATCAGGTTGAACTGGGCAATGGGCTGATTGAACTGATACCTCTGCAAGGCATAATCAGCAGCGTATTCAATGGCTCTCTTGGCTCCGCCAAGAGCTCCCGCACCAAGTTTAAAACGACCGATATTCAAAGTATTGAAGGCAACCTGGTGGCCTTTGCCTTCTACCCAGAGCATATTTTCTACCGGTACTTTTGCGTTTTCAAGAATGACACTGCGGGTAGAGGAACCCTTGATCCCCATTTTTTTCTCTTCCGGATCAAAAGATACTCCTTCTGTATCTGCATCAATAATAAAAGCGGTAAATCTTTCTCCGTCAATTTTGGCATATGTGATAATTATGTCAGCCCATGCTGCATTGGTGGTATACTGCTTCGCGCCGTTCAGAATATAGTACTTACCGTCTTCGGAAAGCACTGCCTTTGTTTTAATACTGAGGGCGTCCGAACCTGCTTCCGGTTCAGTGAGAGCATAAGCAGCTATTTTTTCACCGGTTGCCAGGCCGGGGAGATATTTTTTCTTCTGTTCTTCGTTGCCAAAATAAACAATCGGCAATGTGCCGATACCGGTATGAGCGCCAAAAGCAGTGGCAAAGGAACTGCTGCTTATCGATGCATTTTCGGCCAGGATAATCGTTGTAATTTTATCCGCTTCCTCACCACCGTATTCTTCCGGTATATCGCTGGCCAGCAATCCCAGTTCACCGGCCTGGCGCAGGATACCTTTGGTTACACCTTCCGCTTTTTTTTCAATCTCCTCAATTTTTGGCTCAACCTTGTTCATCATGAAATCATAGCTTGTTTTTTTAATCATCAGGTGAAAATCGTCAAAATCCTCGGGTGTAAATACCGTGTTTTCATCAACCGGACCAAGTAAAAACGCGCCGCCCTTAATTAATTCACTCATAAGCTATTTCACCCCTTATTTGAATAGTCAGGCAAAAAATACTTTTACCAGTTAATATTTTCTATGAGCAAATTTCTTTCCCTGCTTTGTGAATTTATTAACTTACTCCAATTCTCTGTTAACTGCTTTCTTTTGACAGAAATATCTGTAACCGCTGATCAGGTCTCTTCTGAACCGCATCTAAAAACTTTTTCACCCTTAAAAACAGACATCAAGAAAAATTTTGGGATTTCTTTGTGTTTATACCGAAAACTGGTAAAGAAGCTTTTCCTGTATAGGGGCTCACACATCTACCTTCAATATCACAAAAGAATTAAGGGAATTCCCTGTTTGCTTGATCTGTGTGTCTATCTATGCTAAACTTTTGATGTCAGGCCGAAGTGGCGGAATTGGCAGACGCACACGACTCAAAATCGTGCGCCCTCCGGGCATGTGGGTTCAACTCCCACCTTCGGCACCAAAACAGAAGAAGCGCAGCTTCGGCTAAACGCTTCTTTTTGTTTTTAAACGTTTTATTTGAAAGATCCGGGCCATTTTAACTATTTGGAATTACTCTAATTGTACTTCCGAAATGGCAGCATAGCTGCCGATAGCCAGACCAATCTTATTGATTAGGCAAATATGCCGATCTTTAACATTGCCAACAGTTTGAAACTGAGTCCCGTCGAGCATCTCTCCTTCCAAATAGACAATGGCGAGGTACAATTCGGTTACGGCAGTAAATAATCTTTCATCTTCAATATTTTATTAATAAAACCTCAGTACGTTGTAAAAACCCGGCCTGATTTATTTTTACTGACCTGTTATTGAAAGACTTGAATTCATTTGTTATGGAATACAATCTTCACAGGGAACGTCTATCTGACATTTACCACAAATGCTGTGCTCGTAATTATATTGTTCTCGCATACACTTAATCCGATCATCAATAAACATATATCGGTAACATTTTTTTTTGTCCATCCCTTCTCGGTTGATTGCACCTGCCGGACAGCGATCGATGCAGACTCCACAGCTGTGATCCACCAGATAAGGACAATTATTAAAAGGATTTCTATCTCTTAACTTTTTACCTTCGATCTCCAGATCGGTTATTACGCTTCCTATTCGGCCGGCTGTTCCTTTTTCAGTAATCAAACCCCTGTGGAGACCAAATGTGCCAAGGCCTGCAGCATAAGCTATATGCCGCTCCGACCAACTGCTGATCAAGGCATCGTAATCTGCCCGGTAATCTTTATGCAGCAGCGGTGCCATAGCCTTTCCGCCCCGTTTTATCAATTCGTTCACGAGTAAAGTACGAATCTTTTCATTGAAGCTTTCACCAATAAAACGCCCATGCAACCATTCAACAGAAGGCAAAGAACCGCAGTAATTGGATTGACGAATTTGATTACTGAAAGGAAGAAAGTACGATACTACAGTTTTCGCTCCAGGCAACCATTCCGACGGCAGGCGGAAGGCAGGACCAATTATATTATTATTTTTGAAATTAATCAATTCAGGATCATCGGCGGCAACGAGACCAACCAGGGGTTCGGTAAAAATAATTGTTCCGTCAGGTAGTCTGTTTTGAAAATCTTCTTTGCATAAAATAGTTATCCATTCCAGTATTGATCCCGTTTGAAGCATTCAGTTTTCCTCCCTCTATTCTTTGCATTCATGATCATTATAATCAGCTGTACAAACTGATTTTTAGCCTTCAACAGTAGATTCTTTTCTTTTTTTCAAAAAGTCGAAAACATAAGGTGAAATGATGAAAAACAGTGAAATGAGTAAAATTATAAGTGTAATCGGACGGATGAAGAAAGCGCCAACGTTACCTCTGGTAACGGAAATTCCGTTTATTAAACCGTTTTCGGCAATTTTCCCCAGAACAAGTCCGAGAATAATGGCCGCAATGGAAAAATCATACTTTTTCGCAAAAAAGCCGAGTATACCGCCAACAAACATAACCCAAACATCGACAAAACGATTATATATGGAAAATGCTCCAAAAACACAGAACACAAAAATAAAGAGGCTGAGCACCTCAAATTTAACCATTAGCAACCGGATCAGAATACGCACAAAGAACATGGCCATAACCAGCATTATAATATTGGCTATAAACATTCCAACAAAAATTGAATAAGTCAGCTCGGGCATCCTTTCAAAAAGCAATGGTCCGGGCCTCAATCCGTGTAAAATCATTACACTGAGCATAACAGCGGATGTTGCGCTACCCGGTATTCCCAGCGTCAGAAGAGGAACCATCGCCCCACCTACCGCACCGTTATTTGCAGACTCCGGAGCTGCAACTCCTTCTACAATCCCCGTCCCATAGTCCTGGGGGCGCTTAGAAAAACGGACTGCTGTCCCATAACCCAGAAAAGCTGCTATAGTAGCACCGGCACCTGGTAGCATCCCGACAAAATTGCCGATCAGCGCGGAGCGCAGGATGTTTGTCGTGTTATTCTTGATATCAGAGATATCTGGGAAGTTAAAGATTTTGGTTTTTTTAACCGCTTCCGGATCAAAACCTTTATTGATATTCCGATCATAAAGTCTGGAAAATATTTCGGAAAAAGCAAAGAATCCAATAATTGCCGGAATAAAGTTGACACCGGCAAGGATCATCGGGTTACCGAGGGTGAAGCGGGCAATACCTGAAACCGTATCCAAACCGATAGTTGACAGCCACAGTCCAAAGACCACACCCAGCAAAGCCTTAATCTGTGATTTGGCCCCGATGCTGCCAACAATAGCAAGGCCCAAAACCGCCAGGGCAAAATATTCAGGGGAGCCGAAGGTGAGAGCAATTTTAACAAACTGGGGAGCAACAAAGCTCAAAAGAATTGTTCCGATAATACCCCCGCAAAAAGAAGCAAAAATGGCCATGGCCAATCCCCGTTGGGCTTCCCCCTTCAAGGTCATCGGATAACCGTCTATGGAGGTAGCGGCTCCCATGACGTCACCGGGCATATTGAATAAAATGGCGCTAATCGAACCGCCGTAAGTTGCCGCACAATAAACACCGACCATCATTAGCAGACCGGTAATTGGTGACATGCTGTAGGTAAACGGTACAAGCAGGCCGACGGCGGTAACCCCGCTTAAACCGGGTATGGTTCCAAAAATAAGACCGATGAGAACTCCGAGAGTAATTGCCATCAGGTTGAAAAAGGTGGTTGAAGTTTCAAGCCCAACAATAAAAAAATCAAACATGTTTTACCTCCTCGGATAAATTCACTACTGCCGTGAAAATTGTATGAACCGTTTTTTAATAAAACAAATTACTTATGATCATGAAAAACCCGATTCCCCTGGGGAGCGGGACAACAAGCACCTGTGTAAATATATACCAGATTACCACAACCAAAAGTATAGGAGAAACAATTATTACCGGGAGACGCCTCTCTTTAAGTAAGATCAGGTAAGCAAAACTGAAAAGAAAGGTACTGGTAATAAAACCCATAATCCTAATTAAATAAAGGTAAATAAAAGTCAGGACTAAAACTGAGACCAGCCTGATCAGCTCAGATGCGGTAGCTTTTTCTTCTTGTATCTTCGCCCTGGCATCAGCAAGTGCTTCCAGCTCTGCTATGGAAAGGGCTTTTCTTTCAGCCGGCTGGTATTCCTCGCGCAGCGCCGCTTCATACTCTAAAGATCCTGCTTCGGGCAAATCCTTATCTTTATCCCCTTCTTCTTTGCTAGATCTTAGCTCTTTAATCGCGTTATAAAATAACAGCGCCGACAAAATAATTCCCATGATCAAAACCCAGTTGGGCCAAACTGCTGGGCTTACAAATCGCCAACGCTCAACGGTCAAATTTATAAATATATTTATAAAAAGGCGTAGGCCTAAAAAGAAAATCAGGAGGACTGCCGCCACTAACAGCTCACCGTATTTTCGATATTTAATCATTAATTCATCAACCGTGTTAACCATTCTTCTGGTCATCAGATCGGCGGACCACCTTTCCGAAATTCTTAGCTTGACCAGGGGAAGCGATTTTTTATTCGCTTCCCCTGGTACTTTTTTAGTTGTTTAATCCAGATAACCCAGTTCTTTCGCCAGCTCTTTCAGCCTGGCGACTTCGTCTTTTGCATAGGCTTCAAAATCGGCGGAATTTAAGTATGCTTTTGGTAAATGCTGAAAAAACTCTTTTTCGTATTCAGAATAGTAAGGGAGTTTTGAGGCTGCGTAAAAACAGTTATGCAGGTAATTGATTATTTCCGGATCAGTCCCTTTTACCGTATTCATCCCCCGCCATCTTCCAACAGGGACATCATAGCCCATATCGGCAATACAGGGGATATCTGGATCAAGTTCTTCAAAAACAATATCGCCTCCGTAAGCAAGGGGTCTGATTTCACCTGTTTCATAGAGATCAATTACGGTTCCGACTGTTTCATGCATTATGTCAACATGTCCACCGAGTAAGCTTGAAACCCTCTCGCCAACACCGTCATAGGGTACATAGACAATATCAGTTCCCAGCTCCTTGGCAATCGACGCAATACGAAATTCATCGTCACCGCCAGCTCCCGCTCCGTTTATTGTCAACTCGCCAGGATTCTCAACCGCGTAGTCGAGAGCATCCTGCATTGTTTCAAATGGACTGTCAACCAAAACCCAGTAGATTTCGGTAGCACCCTGGTTGCGGATAATGAAATCCACATCGTTGCTGTAGGAATAGGGCTGTGTGCCAAGAGCATCATTGATGGTTTGGTTGGCAATAGCGCCATAGATAGTATAACCGTCAGGGCTCTGGCTCAACAAATAAGCAAGGCCGACCTCACCACCGCCGCCCGGCATATTATTATAAATAATATTTTGCTCCATGATTGTCGAAGCATCACGTCCAATATGACGGCCGTAGTTATCCGAGCCACCACCTTCACCCCAGGGAACAATATACTCGATCGGCCGTTCCGGGTAACCTTCAGGTTTCGGTATCGCTTCACGCAAAGCGACAAACACCTCGTCATCATCGTAAACTCCGGCGTAATAGTCGGCGATTACCTCATCAATAGCGGCAACAATTTCTTCCTGGCTCGGACAAGCAGTTTCTTCTTCCGGCGCTTCCTCTTCCGGCTCTTCCCCCGAAGGCGATGAATCCTCGGCTTGTGTACAACCAACAAGCATTAGTAACGGTAAGATAACTAACAGGATCAAGGTTATTTGAATAAACTTTTTCACTTTTATTCCCCCTTTTTAGTTCATGCTTTTTAATTTGGATAAGAAAAGCTAAAGATTCAAACTGTTATTATTTCAATTCTGACTATTCATCACCTCACAAATCAATATTTTTTTTGTCTTGGAAATTTTTTGTATTATATAAATTTAATCAATAAATTTATTATTCGACAGGGAATCTTTCAATCCTTCCTTTTGTTATTTTTCTTATTTTTTTTGAAAGGTAACAAATAAACTATTGCCAATGATTACCGTCTGGATTATGATAATCAGTAATTAAACATATTATGCAGGTGAAAATATGCCCTGGTATATTGCCTTATCCGGTTCAATCGTGATTATTATTTTAGGAATTTATAAAAAATTAAACATTGGCTTGACTATGTTGGTCGGAGCCATAACTTTAGGCTTACTGGACGGGCTGGGATTAAGTGAATTTTTTATCGTATTTTTATCGGGATTATGGAACAGCATCACCATTATGCTGGTGATCAGCATAATTCTTCTGGGAGTTCTGGGGTACATATTGAAAGAAACAGGAGCCCTTAATGAAATCATTAACAATCTCCAGTCTCTTTTATCCGATATCAGGCTTATTGCTGTCGCCATGCCGGCTTTGATCGGTATGCTGACGGTTCCCGGGGGAGCGATTCTATCGGCGCCCCTATGTGTTGAAACGGGTAATCAGCTCAACATGCCTTCCGAACGGCAGGCAGTTATAAACATCTGGTTCAGGCATGTATTTTATTTTATCCTTCCACTGTTCCCGAGCTTGATTCTCGCCTCACAGCTTTCTGCCATTAATATAAGCCGCTACGTCCTGCATAATTTACCTCTGACCATTGCCGGCGTCCTTTTCGGCTTCTACTTCCTGTTTCGAAATTACTCCACCGGAACTACCGGCATTTCGATATCATGGCAGAAACTTTTGCAACTGCTAAAAAGTGTTATGCCGCTTATCCTGGTTATGATCCTGGTCGTATTCTTCAATGTCTATTTTCCGCTGGCGCTTTTCGTCGGCATCTTGCTTGCCCTGGCAAACTACTTGCCACCAAAAGACCGCGCTCAGGAATTCGCCAGGAGGATAAAAACATTAATTCTTCCCGGGATTAAAATTCCAGTTGCTTTTGTGATTATAGGCATCATGGTTTACAAAGAGATGCTGGAGCATACGGAGGTAATAATAGATCTGACAAACATCGTTATCGATCTTGGTGTTCCTTTGATTTTTTTATTAACTTTCATACCGTTTTTAGTCGGCATGCTAACCGGGGACAACTCGGCAAGCGTAGCAATTCTTTTTCCAATGTTTTTGCCAATCATCCCTGCCGGAACAGCCGCCTCCTCGGCTTATTTTGCCTATCTCTACGCCAGTTCTACATCAGGTCATATAATTTCACCGGCTCATCCATGTTTTTCGCTGACTAAGGAATACTGCAAGGGTGATACAAAAAAAATTATTTTATTAACCCTTCCGTTACTTGGAGTGGTCATGCTAGTCGGCTTTTTGATAACCCTTTTATTTGGTTATTATTGATTTGGGCTCACAGAAAAGGGGGACAGCATCTGACGCTGTCCCCCTTTTCAACTTTACCAAAATTTCATTCAACTATTTTTAATTCTTTATTCAAGTACTGCTTTTTACAAAGATCGCGCTGTAATTTTCCCGAACTGGTTTTTGGAAGCGTACCCGGCTGGAGAAGCCTGATGTCGTGGGGCGGAAATCCCACTACATTAATAACCTGTTCGCGAATTTTTCTTCTCAATGCAATCGGTTCTTCATTTCTCACTTCAGCCACCACAACAATGTTTTCTTTTCTCTTACTTCCCTCTATCCCGAAGGCAATAACATTGCCGGCTCGCACTCCACTAAGGATGCCTACTTTCCGCTCAATATCCTCCGGAAATATATTCCTTCCTGCAATAATAATTACATCCTTAATCCGCCCACAAATAACCAGTTCCGGTTCGTCCCCACCAGGCCGTTCAACAAAATAAGCCAGATCGCCCGTTTTTAACCAACCGTCATGAAATAGTGACTCATTTAGATCCGGCCGTCCATAATAACCGGCCATTACTGATGTTCCCTTGATTTCCAGTTCACCAACCTGGCGCAGATTGCTGATTTGACCTGTCTCCAAATTACAAATCCGCATCTGTAAGCCTGGAATTGGCGTTCCAAGCAAAGGAAAACGGCGGGTTTTTACACTTTCAGGATCTGCCGGCAAGGCATATTTTTCCTTTTCAAGAACCCGACGGTCCACTGTATCGGTAACCATACCCCGCAGGGGGGGTGGGAAAGTACCCCCCAGTGACAGTTCGGCCATACCAAAAGCACAGAATACGGCTCCCTCTCTCAGGCGGTGCGGTCCAGCCGCTTCAATGAGCGCTTCAACCACATCCGGATCGATCGGTTCAGCACCACTCAGGGCGATGCGTATTTTTGAAAGATCGAGAAGATCCCCTTTTTCAGTAAGACGGCGGAAAGCCCGGGTCGCTAAAACCCACGAAAAATTGGGACCTGAAGTAACCGTCCCTTTGTATCTATGCATCCATCGCAGCCAGTCTGCCGGTCTGCTTAAAAAATCCTGGGGTGAAGCCAGAACCAGCGAACATCCCACGATCATCGGCACTATCAGTAAACCAATCAGGCCCATATCGTGATATAACGGAAGCCATGAAACAAAGGTATCCCCGGGAACAGCTTTTGAAGCAGCAATCATACCCGTTGTATTGGCTTCCAAAACCCGATAGGGAAGCATTACCCCTTTTGGGCTGGACGTGGAACCGGAGGTAAACTGCAGTATAGCCAATCTTTCCGGGTCATAAGGCACTTCCCTGTAGTCATCCTCCGACAACCCTCCTGCAGCAGGCTCCAGCTCGTTGAGCAGGACCACCGGCGGATCCCCCGGTTTGCTTTCGTAAAAGGCAGCCATGGCTGGATCGAGAAGGAGCATATTAATATCGCCGTGTTTCATCAGAACCCTGGTTTGATTGGCAAACTCTTCAATTGAACTGAACCGCATGGGAATGGGAAGCATGCTTACACTCCCGCCGGCAAACCAGACCGCCTGAATGGCTGTCACCAGGCTGCGGGTAGTTGGCCCTAAAAGGGCAACATGATCATCCGGCTTAATCCCTTTTTGTTGTAAAACGGCAGCTATGGCCAGGGCGTCATGGTGCAGCCGGTGCCAGGTAATGGTCATATCTTCTGCACCGGCATTACCAGCAGCCGAACCGACAAAAGTGATAGTGTTCGAGCCTTCTGCAGCACTACAGATTTTCTTCGGTAAAGGTTCGAAGCTAAGAGAATCGTCCGGCGTAGAGATAACCAGGGGTTCACTATTGCCTGTCAGATTTTTGTTAACAGTCACTTTTTTAACCTACCTTTCAAAACCGGAGGAATCACAGGTCGATCCGGTAGACACGATATTTTTTGTACAGCCTCCCACCGGCTTTCTGGGCATCAATATTCATGCGCTTATTAAATTCATGAATCGTTGAACCCTCACCAAATTTGTATCCCAAACGGCGGGCATTCTGCATGGTATAGTGGTACAGAGCTGCGGAAACACCCCTGTGTCGTCCCTTCGCCGTTACAAAAAGAACAAACATCCGCACTCCGTTTATCTTCCGTCTGTACCAAAAATATTTCAGAAAACCCGTAGGGAACAGCCTGCCGTTTAAACGTGCCAGCACCTGGTTATAATCCGGCAGAGTGACAGAAAAACCGAGGCAATGGTTTTCTTTGTTTTCGATAAAAAGTATTAATTCGGAAATAGCAAGCTGTTTCAGCTTATCAGCTTCGGAAGCAATCTCTTCATCGCTCGGCGGAATCATGTCAGGCCAGTCAGGCATAGCCTCTTCGATGACTTTTTTTATGACCTGCATCTCCTGCTCCAGATTATGAAGATCAATAGGGCGAACATGGAAATCAAAACGATTTTGCGCCAGTTTTACGCCCCTGGCCAGACGAATAGGCGGTTCTTTTGTCAGATCATAATAATAAGCAAAGCGGTCAAAGTGCTTGCTAAAACCATATTTTTCAAAAAACGATACATAATACGACGGATTATAAGAATTCAGCAAAACGGGAGGCATGTCGAAACCTTCTATGAGTAAACCGCGGTAATCGTCACCATTGCTTGGAGATTGCGGCCCTGACGCATAAACCGCTCCTTTGTTTCTCAACCATTCCAGAGCGGCATTAAACAAAGCTTCAGCTACCGAATATTTTTCAATGCTTTCAAACAATGTAATATAACCCATGTTTTCACTTTTTACCTTGTTAAGCCTTAAATCCATCCCCACCCCGATGCGTCCAGCGATTTTACCATTTTTAAATGCCAGAAAGAAACAGCTTGGACCAAGACGCAGAAGAGCATTCTTACTGGGATTAAGCGTATTGTACATATCAGAAAGCAACGGCGGTATCCAGTTTGGATCATTTTTATAAATCAGCCACGGTAACTCAACAAAAGATTTTAGATCATTTTTATCCTTGATGATTTTTATTTCAACCTTATTGGCCAAAATTGCACTCTCCGGTTTAGATTGTTATACTGCTAATAAACTGCATTATCTTTATAAAAAAACACATCGTATAAATTAGCTATATTCTTTTCTCCATAAGAAAACCCTTCTTTGCCAAAACCATGCGTGCAGATATCGCTCCTGCCAGTGTTCTTTAAGTCAAACTCACAGCAAGTTTTCAAAGTCTGGTAAAGGCTTATGCCAACAAGGTAAAAAAAAGCGTTCAGCCATAGGGCAGACCGCTTTTTTTAAATTAATTATGAAACATTTTTACTGAAAAGGCTTAGTTTTTTTTTCCAAATAATCAAGCAGGAAGGGGTTTAGAACCTTGATATAGGTTCCTTTCATTCCCAGAGAGCGTGATTCAATAACACCGGCGCTTTCAAACTTGCGCAGGGCATTGACAATAACCGAGCGGGTGATGCCCAGCTGATCGGCAATTTTGCTGGCTACAAGAAGGCCTTCTGTTCCTCCAAGCTCTTCAAAAATATGTTCCACAGCTTCAAGCTCCGAATAAGACAACGTTGCCACTGCGAGTTGGACAACAGCCTTATTGCGAGCATCCTCTTCTACTTTTTCCGCTTTCGAACGCAGTATTTCCATTCCCACAACCGTTGCTCCGGTTTCAGCAAGAATCAAATCTTCCGCATCAAAAAGCTCGTTGAAACGGGCCAGCAGCAAAGTGCCCAGCCGTTCCCCTCCTCCGAGGATGGGAATGACCGTGGTGATTTTATTGGAGAAAAGGCACCTTTCCTCTTCTATAAAGACACAATCATTGGACTTCTGACGCAGGTTAACCCGCGATTCATCTTCTTTTAGCAGGAAACGGTTGTACCTTTCGGGAAAAACTCCCACTTCGAGCACATTGTTGACCATCAGTTCACACTCAAATTCATCAACCAGGGACCAGCCGAGTACTTTACCCTTGCGGCTGACTATATAAACATTGGCGTGAATGACATTTTTAAGAACTTCAGCAATATCTTTGAAGTCAACACGCTGTCCGGCTGTTTTTTGTAGAATTTTGTTAATACGACGAGTCTTCTCAAGCAATGGAGAAGAAATCACGTCTTTCACCCACCTTTCGTCTTATGTTTTTATAAAATATACTTGCTTAAATCTTTGTCTTTAACTACTTTTTGCAGCTTGTTCTGAACGTACTCAGGATCTACCGTGATTACTCCATCGTTATTGCTGTCAGGCAAATCGAAAGATAAATCTTCAAGAACCTTTTCCATTATGGTGTGCAGGCGCCGTGCGCCGATATTCTCCATTTCCTGGTTCAGAAAACATGCTGTCCAGGCAATCTCAAGGATTGCCTCGTCTGTAAATCTCAATTTCACCCCTTCCGTCTCCAATAACGCCTTATATTGTTTCACCAAGGCATTGTTCGGTTCGGTCAGGATCCTTTTAAAATCATCTTCGGTCAGGCTGTTAAGCTCTACCCTGATCGGGAACCTGCCCTGCAGTTCGGGAATCAAATCAGAAGGTTTAGTTGTATGAAAAGCCCCCGCTGCAATAAACAAAATATGATCTGTTTTTACCGGACCATATTTTGTAACAACCGTAGACCCCTCCACGATCGGCAATATGTCTCGCTGGACCCCTTCTCTCGAAATATCGGGACCAGATCCATGATAATCTTTACCGGCAATTTTGTCAATTTCGTCAAGAAATATAATTCCCAACTGTTCCGCTCTTTTTAATGCTTCCGAATTAACAGCATCCATATCGACGAGCCGCTGAGCTTCTTCCATTATCATTATTTCCCTCGCTTCGGCCACTGGCACCCTGCGTTTCTTCTTTTTCGGTGGCACAATGTTACCCAGCATGTCCTGCAGGTTAATACCCATTTCTTCCATGCCCTGTCCGCCGAAAAGATCAAGCATGGGTTGTTTCTTTTCTTCTACCTCTATTTCAACAATCATCTCTTCCAGCTCACCTTTTAAGAAACGCGCCCTCACTTTTTCCTGTTCTTCTCTGGCCCGTTGCATTCTTTCAGCAAAATTGGAATCCTCCGGACCGGGTTCCGCCTGCACTGGAGTAGTTTGAAAAAGAAAGCCGAGAGGGTTTGAGGATCGCTGTTTTTTCCTGGGCAGGGGAGCAATAATGTCAACCAGCTTTTCGCTGACATTGATAGCTGCTTTATCTTGGACTTCGAGCATGCGTTCATTTTTTACAATACGTACCGAGGTTTCAACCAGATCTCGAACCATGGATTCGACATCACGACCGACATAGCCAACCTCGGTAAATTTTGTCGCTTCCACCTTGACAAAGGGAGCGTTAACCAGACGTGAAAGACGCCTGGCCAATTCCGTTTTACCGACGCCGGTTGGACCGATCATAATAATGTTTTTCGGGATAATTTCTTCCTGCATATCGTCGGGGAGCTGCTTGCGCCGATAGCGGTTCCTTAAAGCCACGGCAACACAACGTTTGGCTTCATCCTGGCCGATAATAAATCGATCCAGTTCGGTTACTATTTCTTTTGGTGTCAGTTCTTCTGTCGGCATTGTCATTCTTCAGCCTCTCTAAATTTCTTCAACCAGAATCGAATCGTTTGTATATATACAGATTTCCGCCGCAATTTTTATCGCTTCGGCAACGATCTTCCCGGGTCCCAGATCACTGTTGCGGCGTAAAGCTTTAGCAGCCGCCATGGCATAAGGAGCGCCCGAACCAACAGCAGCAATTCCATCGTCCGGTTCGATGACTTCACCTGTTCCCGAGATCATAAGCAAAGATTCGCTGCCGGCAGCGACCATCAGCGCTTCCAATTTCCTGAGAACACGATCAGTCCGCCAATCTTTGGCCAGCTCTACAGCCGCTCTTTGCAAATTGCCCTGATAGGTTTCCAGTTTTGCTTCGAATTTTTCACAAAGTGCCAGTGAATCGGCAACCGCACCGGCAAAACCGACTACAACCTTACCGTTATAAAGGCGGCGGACCTTCCGGGCACCATGCTTGATAATGGTGCTATTGCCAAAAGTAACCTGGCCGTCCCCTGCTACAGCTACCCTGTTGCCAATTTTAACTGCTATGATTGTCGTTCCCTCAAACATTTTAATACGCCCTTTTCGCTATTTTCGCGGGAAAGCCTGATTATATACCTCACTCAGCCTTTCCCTGGTTATATGCGTATAAATTTGGGTGGTCGATATGTTAGCATGTCCCAGCAGCTCCTGAACCACTCTCAAATCAGCACCGCCCTCGAGCAGGTGAGTGGCAAATGAATGCCGGAGAGAATGGGGACTGATCTTTTCCTTTTGTGAAACCTGGCGAATATACTTTTGAAAAATGTAACGCACTCCGCGGTCGCTTAAAGGATTCCCCCATTTATTTAAAAAAAGCAGATCACCGCTGTATCCTTTGCTACTGCGAGCAACCATTAAAGGCCTTACCTTAATAAGATATTCCTCAATCATCCCGGCAGCGACCCTTCCGACAGGAACGATTCTTTCCTTTCGGCCTTTGCCGTATACTCTTATCAGCCTTTCACTCAACTGCAGAGAATTGCTGCTTAGATTGACCAGTTCACTGACCCGCAATCCTGACGAATAAATCAGTTCAAGGAGAGTTCGGTCCCTGAAACCAAGTAACGTCTTGCTGTCCGGTGCCTCAAGCAGGGTAACCACTTCGTGATAATAAAGAAAATGGGGTAAACTTTTTTTCTGTTTCGGGCGCGACACTGCCGCCCATTTATCGTTGTTTATGATCCCTGCTTTCTGTAAAAAAAACAAAAAAGAACGCGTCGCAGACAGTTTACGCGCGATTGAACGACGGCTATACCCTTTCTCTTTTAATAAAGCCAAATAATTCCTTAGTGTTAGATGATTGATTGCACCCAGGTCGGCTTTTTCTTCCCCTTCCAGCAAAAAAAACTGGATGATATCGTTGCGGTAAGCCTGCAGGGTTAATGGTGATGAATTTCTCTCAACATCCAGGTAGTTTATAAATCTTTCCAACCAATCATTTTCAGTCAAGCCGCAACACCCTTGCAATCTTAACATAACAAATTGCGACTTGCAAGCAAATAACGTTCTTTTTTAAGATTCCCTATATTCAAATAACAAAACATTATTTAACGCCGTTTAAATTCGTTTAAAATAATCCAACTTTGTATCCAAAACAATGCTTTTTACGGGTCTAACTTTCAGCAGCTATTTTTTTACCGCCAAGAGGCTTTTCAAAACCGCATTCCTTGTTGGTGCAACGAGCCACTTTCATTTTCCCTTTCCTGTTTTCCGTCATCAAGGAACCACAATGGGGGCACTTTTCGGAAAGCGGCCTGTTCCAAACAGAAAAATTACAGTTCGGATAATTACTGCAGCCGTAAAATATTCTCCCTTTCCTGGTTCTTCTTTCAACAAGCATACCACCGCACAGAGGGCAATTTACCCCTGTCTCTTTTACAATTTTTTTGGTGAACCGGCATTCTGGATAGGAAGGGCAGGCCAGGAAACGACCGAACCGGCCCTGCTTGTATACCAATCTGCTCCCGCACTTGGGACAAATCTCATCGCTTTCTTCCGGAGTAAGTTCAATTTTCTCCATTTTTTGCTCGGCTTCATCCAAACGATCCCTGAAATAACCGTAATAAAAATCCTTTATTACTTTCAGCCACTCCATTTTACCGTCTTCAATTTCATCGAGCTGCATCTCCAGACGGGCTGTAAAGTCTATGTCGATTACCTCAGGGAAGTACCGGATCATCAAATCGACGATCACAAAACCGAGTTCAGTAGGAACAAATGCTTTATTCTCTTTAATTACATAACCACGGGTCTGAATCGTCTCAATAATCGGGCTGTAAGTGCTGGGGCGCCCGATACCTTTTTCTTCCAGTGTTTTGATCAACGATGCTTCATTGTAGCGGGGAGGCGGTTGCGTAAAGTGCTGTTCCGGGACCAGTTCCTGCAGTTGTAATGTTTCCCCTTCCTGCATGTCGGGTAAGATTGTGTCCTTTCCTCCATCATCTGATTGGTACGCTATCAAATATCCTGGGAAAATAAGGGTTGATCCACTGGCCTTGAAAGTATAATCGCCGGCAGCGATAACAATCCGGACCTGGTTGTACAGAGCAGGATTCATCTGGCTGGCTAAAAAACGATCGTAAATCAGCTTGTACAGACGATTCTGATCCCGGCTCAGGTGCTGGCGGATTTCCGCCGTTTCGCGCTTTACAGCGGTCGGCCGAATGGCCTCATGGGCATCCTGGGCTCCCTGGCGTGATTTATAAAAAGGCGCTTTTGCGGGAAGGAAATCGGAGCCAAATTTTTCCCCGATCAGAGCCCGCGCTTCATCCTGAGCCTGAGTCGATACTCTTGTTGAATCAGTACGGATGTAAGTAATCAGTCCAACTGTCTCACCCGAGCCGACATTGATTCCTTCGTAGAGCTGCTGGGCGATATTCATCGTTTTGCGACTGGTGAAGCCCAGCTTTGAGGAAGCCTCCTGCTGCAAACTGCTGGTGGTAAATGGCGGCGCGGGACGTCTCTTCCTGGTGGTGCGGGTAATCTTTTCTATGGTAAACTGTTCCTCTTTTACCGCAGCGACAGCCGCTTGCGCTTCTGCTTTGTTCTTCAGCTCAATTTTCTTCTTTTTATAACGCTCAAGAGCCGCCTTGAACTTTTTGCCCGATTCAGGCTCTTCAAGAAAGGCTTCCAGCGACCAGTATTCTTCAGGTTTAAAAATGCTAATCTCATTTTCTCTTTCGCAAATCAGTCGAACTGCGACCGACTGCACCCTGCCTGCGCTGAGGCCACTTTTTACCTTGTTCCAGAGGAGGGGACTGATTTTATAACCAACCAAGCGGTCCAGGATTCTCCTGGCCTGCTGAGCATCAACTCTATTTTCATCGATAGTCCGCGGGGCTTTAAATGCTTCCTTAATCGCCGTTTTGGTAATCTCGTTAAATTCAACCCGGCAAGGCTGCTCCAGATCCAGTTTCAGGGCACGCCCAATATGCCAGCAAATCGCCTCACCTTCCCGGTCCGGGTCGCCAGCCAGATAAACACGGTTCGCCTTCTTGCCGGCATCCCGCAGTGTCTTTAATATTTTCCCTTTTCCACGAATAGTTATATAAGATGGGGTAAAATCGGCATCAATATCGACGCCCAGTTTACTGCGAGGCAGATCGATCAGGTGACCCTGCGAAGCCATTACTTTATATTTTTTACTTAAAAATTTGCTGATAGTGCGGGCCTTGGTCGGAGATTCTACTATAACCAGATCCATTAGCTAATCCTCCCCGGGGAATGGAGAACTCCCCGGAAGGTATTCTATCACAAATGTCAAGTCCGACAAAAGTACTTGCCCGGTGACTGACTGATGTATTTTTTCAATTCCAGGGACAATAGAGTAGCCACAACCACCGCCGGGCGGCTACCACTTAGCTTGATCAGATTGTCGATATGGATCGGCTGATAGGGAATGAGGGAAAGCAAGGCCTTCTCCTCATCAGTGAGATTTGGTTTTGCCGTAAAAACAGATAGTTGTTCTTCAGCAGGATGTTCCAGGTAAAGCTCATTTAAGATATCTTCCACCGATTCCACTAACAGGGCTCCTTCTTTCAATAACCTGTGGCAGCCACGGCTGTAAGGGCTGCCCACGTTTCCAGGAACAGCAAATACTTCCCGGTTCTGTTCCAGAGCATAGTGTGCGGTGATCAAAGCACCACTTTTGGCTGTCGCTTCCACGACCACTGTCCCCAGGGAAAGGCCGCTTATAATCCGGTTCCGGCGCGGGAAATGAGTCGGTAGAGGCTTTGTTCCCGGGAAAAATTCGCTAAGGACAACTCCGTTAGCAATTATCAGTTCCATCAGATCTTGGTTGCGTGGAGGATAACAAATATCGATTCCGCACCCCAGGACAGCCGCCGTATAACCGCCGTTCTCAAGAGCACCACGATGGGCGGCAGTATCGACTCCAAGGGCCATGCCGCTGATTACAGATACGCCGGCCGCCGTCAGTTCTTTGGCCAATCGATTGGCTACTTCCTGCCCATAAAACGTACAACGCCGGCTGCCAACGATAGCAACTGCCGGACCACTCAGCAGTTGCGGGTCGCCACGATAATAGACAACCGGCGGGGAAGAAGGAATCTGTTTTAAAAGGGGTGGATAACTGTCATCACTGAGGGTGAAACAGGCTATGTTCTTATCCTGCAGTTCCTTCCACTTTTGAAACGGGTCGATTGCAGCGCGTTCCCGGACCAGCTTTTCGGTATGCTCTGCAATTTCTTTAATTTCTCGTAATTCTGTGGCACTGGCTTCCCAGGCTGCCTGGGCTGAACCAAAATGGTTGATCAGCACTTTTATTTTTTGGGGACCTAAAAAGGTTATACAGTTAAAGGCATTCAGAAAAATCGTTTCTTTTTTTCCCACTTCTTTAGAACACATTACTTTCCTCCGAGAAAGGCCATTCTTTTGTCAGCAGCTTAACCAGCAATTCAACAGCATTTAATGCATCCTTTAGATCAATCATTTCAGAAGGCGAATGAACATAGCGGCAGGGGATTGAAATCGCCCCGGAGGGAACTCCTTCACGTGAAAGGTGAATAGCCCCGGCGTCGGTACCCCCTCGTTCAAGAACCTCAAGCTGGTGTGAAATATTATTATTTTCTGCCGTTTCCACCATCAATTGCCTGACACGAGGGTGGCAGAGGATAGAGCTGTCTTTCACTTTAATGGCTGGTCCCTGTCCCAGGCTTACCGCCATGGTCGGGGCTTTTGGTGTATCTCCGACAAGTGTAACATCTACAGCTATACCGAAATCCGGTTCGTAACGATAAGCAGCTGTTTTTGCTCCACGCAGGCCAAGCTCTTCCTGAATGGAAAAAACAAAACAGACCTCCTGGGGCAACCTTTCCGGCAACCGGCGCAGTGTTTCGATAAGAACGGCACAACCGGCCCGGTCATCCATCGCTTTGGCCAGGCAACGGCCGCCTGGAAGATTGATAAAAGGCTGAGCCAGGCAAGCCGAGTCACCTATTTTCACATTATTTTCTGCTGCAGCAGCATCTCTCTGGCCAATGTCGGCATAGATCTTGCTCCAATCTAGTTCTTTTAGCTCTTTAAACTTTTCATGGTAAACAGTCCCGGTCAGCCCGTTCCTGAAGCGGATCCTCTGCCCGAGAAGCATAATTGGATTAACCCCACCCAGCGGAGCAATACGCAAGAAACCGTTCTCATCAATATTGGTAACCATCACTCCAATTTCGTCCATGTGGGCTGAAATCATGATTCTCGGTCTTTTGCTTTCCTTCACGGCATACAGATTGCCGAGTGCATCTTCGAAGACTCTGTCCGCCCTGTCCCGAACCATATTGGCTATCATTGTCCGGACGGTTTCCTCTTCTCCCGAAGGACCAAAAGTTTCAGTCAGGCTTTTAATTAACTCTTCCACGGTATTAAACACCGGCCTTTCTACTGGTTATCTTCCAACCAGGCCCTGGTTAATGAAACCGTTGCCTGCAGATCACTCTCTTTAAGCACACAGTGCGGTGAATGAATATAGCGGCAGGGTACGGCTATTACTGCCGTTTTTACTCCCTCACGGGAATAGGCTATGGCTCCTCCTTCCGTTCCCGCTCCGGTAAACCGCCGGAACTGAAAGGGAATCCCTGCCCGGACAGCACAGCCGGCAAGTTCGTCCCGCATTTCACGATCAACTAGAATTGTTCTGTCCATTAAGCTGATGGCCGGTCCCTTACCCAGAACGGTGCTGCTCATTTCTTTTTCTGTCTCCGGTGTGTCGGCAGATGCCGTTGCTTCGACAACAAGTGCTTTCTGTGGCCGCAGAGCATAGGCGGCGATCATTGCACCCCTGGTACCTACTTCTTCCTGTACTGTAAAGACAGCGTTGAAACATAAACTATTATTTTCCAGCAGCAGCTTGAGTAAAACCAGGCAGCCGGCCCGATCATCAAAAGCCTTGCCTCGATAAAACCCCTTATCCATCTTTGTGCAGTTAACATCAAAGGCAGCGTAATCACCTATGCAAATATATTTTTCCGCTTCTCCACGGCTGTTAAAACCGGCATCAATATATAAAGATTCTTCTTTATAGGGTTTCTGCTGTTCTTCTTTCTTCTGAAGGTGAATCGGTTTAGCGCCAATCACTCCCGGAAGGCCATCCCGGCCAATTTTTACCCGCTTGGCTACAAGGACCCGGCTGTCAATTCCGCCTACCGGTATGAAATTAAGCAACCCGCCCTGGCGGATGCCGGTAATCATTAAGCCAACTTCATCCATGTGGGCCGACAACAGTGGTGGCGTTTCAAACCTGCCTCGGTTCTTTCGGGCAATGAGATTGCCCATCGTATCGATAGAATTTTCGATGCCTCTGTCCGCCAGTTTCTCACTTATAAAACGGCGGATTTTTGTTTCATCGCCTGAAACACCCCGTATATCAGCCAGTTTGCTTAACACTTTTTCATGTCCTCCAGGAAAGTTCGATTTAACCCACCAATGAAATAGCCGAGCAATTTAACACAGTTAAAGAGATCGTCCAGGTTAATCATTTCCACTGCCGTATGCATGTAGCGCAGGGGTATAGACAGGAGAGCAGTAGGAATACCCTCTCTCGCCACCTGGAAAGCCCAGGCATCGGTTCCGCTATGGCCGGGTATCGGTTCTCGCTGAACAGGTAAAAAGTGCTTTTCGGCAGTCTTTTCCAGCCGGTCAACAAGTGCCGGGTGCAAATTGGGCCCGATGGCTATTACGGGACCTTCCCCCAGTTTAAAAAATTTTCCTTCCTGCAGCTCAGGGGCATCGCCGTGGGTGGCATCAATTGCCACAGCCAGATCGGGGTTAAGCCCGTAAGCAGCGGTTACCGCTCCCCTCAAGCCTACTTCTTCCTGCAAAGAAGCAACAAAAACTACATCGACACTGTGACAGATCCTGCTCAGTCCAGCAGCACAGGCAATCAGGACAGATATTCCGGCACGGTTATCAAGAGATTTCCCGGTCATCATCTTTCCATTTTTCAGCACAACTGGATGCTGTTCAAGCGAGATTATGTCACCCACTTTCACCTCATCTGCAGCCTGATCCTTATCCAGCCCGATGTCAACAAAAAGTTTTTCCATCGGCGTCGTTTCACCACGCTCTTTTTCTGTTAAGAGGTGAGGAGGGGCGGCTCCAATCACTCCCGGGAGCTTTTTTTTGCCGTGGACTGTAACAGCCTGCCCGGGTAGGGTGCGCGGATCAAGGCCTCCAATGGGGGTGAAACGTAAAAAACCTTCCGGCTCAATCTTTGTCACCATTGCTCCAATTTCGTCGGCATGGGCAACCAGGGCAATGGTCAATTTCGTCTTGCCGGTTGAGTTTTCAGCTGGCTTGAAAGCCAGCAGATTGCCAAAACGATCTCTTTTTATATCGGTAACATAAGGCCTCAGATAACGGGCTGCTGCGGTGACAGCGGCTTCTTCTTCTCCTGAAACGGCCGTCATTTCAGACAATTCCAGCAGGGCATTAACAATCTTATCTTCGTTCACCAGACTCAGATCTCCTTGCCTTATTGAATAAGTAGTAATTATTGACTATATGAACAACAATCAAATCAATAAAAATTTTAAATCTGGGAGCTCAATCCTTTTCCTTTTTTCAGCTGATCAAGCATGTTCTTCGCTTCTTTCATCTGGGGCAGTTTACGGCAGAGCAATCCATATTCAAGACTGTCGACAAGAGCTATCCAGCTTGCTTCAATGATATTCGGCGATACCCCAACCGTTCCCCAGGTACTCTGATCATCACGCGATTCAATAAAAACCCTGACCTGGGCACCTGTCCCGTCAACACCGTCGATGACACGCACCTTGAAATCGGTCAATTTGATCTTCTTCAAGGCAGGGTAAAACCCTTCCAGCGCTTTCCGCAAGGCATTGTCAAGAGCATTAACCGGACCGTTTCCCTCTGCAGCGGTGTGAACCTGCACGTCTCCAACCCTGACTTTAATGGTCGCTTCGGAATAAAGCTGCCCGTTCTCTCTTTTCTCGATGATTAACCTGAACCCTTCGAGCTGAAAAAGAGGCTGATAAGCCTTCATCATTTTTAAAATCAGCAGTTCAAAAGATCCTTCCGCCCCTTCAAACTGGTATCCGTAATGCTCCATCTCCTTGATTCTCTGCAGGACGAAATCCGTTTCAGGTTTACCTTTAATGAGTTGAATATTGTTCAGGTGCGGTTTTGAACTGATACTGCTGCGCCCGGCAAGTTCCGAGACAAGGATGCGGCGTTTGTTGCCTACCAGCGCAGGATCCGCATGTTCATAAGTAGCCGGTTTTTTACTCACAGCATCGATATGAACACCGCCTTTGTGCGTGAAAGCGTTGTACCCCACATAGGGCTGCTGATCGGCCGGAGCTATATTGGCCTGTTCAGCTATGAAGCGGGACATTTTGGTTAATCCGCGTAACTGGCCGGGGGAAATTACTTCAATACCCATTTTTAACTGCAAATTGGGGATGATCGTACAAAGATTGGCATTACCGCAGCGTTCGCCATAACCATTGATTGTTCCATGGATCTGGATGATTCCCGCCCTGACTGCCAAAAGTGAATTGGCTGTCGCCATTCCGGCATCGTTGTGGGCGTGAATACCCAGGGGAGTGTTTATTTTATCTTTAACTGCATTGAGAATTGATTCCAGTTCCCAGGGCATCAATCCTCCGTTGGTGTCACAGAGAACGATCACCTCAGCACCACCGGCAGAAGCAGCTTCAAGGGTGGAAATGGCATATTCAGGATTGGCTTTGTAACCATCAAAAAAGTGCTCGGCATCATAAAAAACACGGCAGCCCAGTGATTTCAGGTAAGCAACGCTATCCCTGATCATGGCCAGGTTTTCTTCAAGGTTGGTCTTCAGGGCGTCCCGGACATGAAAATCCCAGCTCTTCCCGAAAATGGTAATTGTTTCAGTACCAGCTTCAACCAGAGCTTTAAGATTTTGATCGGCGGCGGCCTCCAGGCCGGGGCGGCGGGTGCTGCCGAAAGCACAAAGCCGGGCATTTTTAAAGTTGATCTTCGCAGCCCGCTTGAAGAACTCTATATCTTTGGGATTGGAACCTGGCCAGCCTCCTTCTATATAATTGACTCCAAACTCATCCAATTTTTCAGCAATTTTTAGCTTATCGGCAACTGACAGGGAGACTCCTTCTCGCTGTGAGCCGTCCCGCAAAGTAGTATCATAGATGTCAACCTTCTGCATTGTCGATCCTCCATAAACTCGGAGTTTGCTGCTAGACTTATAACCTGGGTTTACAGGCAGTGCGCAAACATTCCCGGCAGAGTAAAATTAAAATATATTATAACACAAATTGCTAATAATAGGACGATCCGTAATCATAATCCATCAATTTGTAGCAGCTTGAAGGAAGTTCTCTCAAAAAGAGCGACGGCCCTTCAGAGACAGATCCGTACTGACGAAAATCCTCACGGTAAGTGCTCATGTAAAGATAATATCGGGCGCGGGTTGCGGCGACATAAAAAAGGCGCCGCTCTTCATCCAGGCTGTTGCCGGCTGTTCGCTGACTGGGGAAGTGTCCCTGGTTCATGCCAATTATAAAAACAGTGTCCCATTCCTTACCCTTGGCACTGTGGATTGTCGACAGTGTCAACTGCCCACCGAATGCTTCAGGCGCAGAGGCGGTATCGGCAAAAACCGATTCTTCGAGAACCAGTGATTCGAGGAAAGAATCAAGTGAATCAAATCGTTCAGCATAAATGGCCAGGCGTTCAATCCCCTGCAACCGTTCTTCATACTGGTCAGGATAATTTTGTCGTAAAATATCATCGTAATTATTCTCCAGGATTATATCAATTAGGCTTGAAACAGCTTCGTCTTTTCTTTCAGCTATCGCGGTCAGAGTACTACAGAGCGCCTCCCAACCGTTTTTTCCGCGGGCGGGCCTTATTCCGCCGGCAATTGCTGCATCCAGGGGATTAACCTGTTCTTTAAGCCCGGACCATAATTTATCAAAAGTGGCATTGCCAAAACCTTTCTGCAGAACCGCAATGCGCCGCCATGCATTCTCATCTCCGGGATTATGGACTATTCTAAGGTAGGCAAGCAAATCCCTGATGTGCGCTTTTTGAAAAAACTTGACTCCACCGTAAGTGCGGTAGCTGATACCCTTGCGGGAAAGAGCAAATTCAAGTTCGGGGGTAAGGTAGGAACTGCGGTAAAGTACCGCAATTTCATCAAGCGGGATCCCGTTATTCTGCAGTTCCCAGATGCACTGCAGCACAAACGACGCTTCCTGGCGGGAATCGGAAACCTTGGCCACCAGCGGTTTTTCACCGACTGGTTTTTTCGAAAAAAGCTTTTTCGGCAGCTGTTCCCGGTTGTGACCGATGGAAGCGTTTGCCAATTCAACAATCTGGGGTGTGCTGCGATAATTTTGTTCCATGCGCACAAGCCTGCAAGATTCATATTTTTCGGGAAATGATAATATATTGCCGATATGGGCATAACGGAAGGCATAGATGGACTGGGCATCATCGCCCACCACACAGACGGACGAGGCATTGCCAAACAGGTCAATTATCCGTGCCTGAATAATATTTGTATCCTGAAATTCGTCAACCAGCACGTGAAGAAAACGCTCTTGATAGCGGTCGCGAATTTCAGGATGCTGTTCAAAAAGCTTCAGCCAGCAGAGCAACAGGTCGTCAAAATCAAAAGCATTGCTTTCCCGTTTTCTCTGCTCATATAAAACAATCGTTTCTTCGATCAACCCTAAAAATTCAAGGCGGTATGGATACTCTTCTTCCATTAGATCTTTTATCTTCAAATCAGAGTTACGAGCCTGGCTGATAACTCTTCCGAGAAAACCTCGCTGCATAAGCAATTTACGATCCTGGCTATCCACATCGAGGGAAGAAAGAATTTGTTTCAGCAATGCCCGGCTGTCATCTTCGTCAAATATTGAAAAATTGGCACTCCTGCCAAGCAAAGAAGCATGGCGGCGGAGAATTCTTGCTCCAATGCTGTGGAAGGTTCCCGCCCACAGATCTCCGGGAAGAAAACCGAGCAAACGCTCCAGGCGCTCCTTCATTTCTCCGGCCGCTTTGTTTGTAAAAGTTAAAAGTAAAAGCTGATCAGGGCGGATTCCGCTCTTTATCAAGTTGGCAGCTCTATAAACAAGAGCTCTCGTCTTTCCCGAGCCGGGACCGGCCAAACCAAGCAGAGCCCGATCTTCAGCCGTGGCAAATTCATACTGCTGCAGGTTAAGCTCCTTTTCCAAAAAAGCATGCCACTGTGGTTCTTCTTTACGTGTTGTATCATCCATTGAATACTGATCATACACTGCTACATTTCACTCCGTTTCCTGCCTGCTTACAAAGCGAATAATATCATAAATCTCCGTCATCCGCCAACAACCGCTCGCGCCGAGCAGTTCACCCTCAGTCCGTAAACTGGACATTAGCAACACTTTCAGCTATTATTTTAAGAGATATTTTTTATTTATATTTTTCAGGGCGGAGCCTTAATCATGCTTGAAGATATCAAAGATATTTTACGAGAAGTTATTCAGGCAATCGCCCCGATTGTCGCCGTAATCATTATCCTGCAAATTCTCATCTTACGCAGCCCACCGGCGCTTTTATGGCAGTTTGTTGCCGGAGCAGTTATGGTCGGCGGCGGCCTTTTCCTGTTCATGGTGGGCGTGAAAGTAGGCCTGCTGCCTATCGGAGAACTGCTTGGATCGGAACTGGTTTCCCGCGGTTCCCCGCTGATTTTACTAACCGCTACTTTTGTTTTTGGCTTTGTAATTACCGTTGCCGAGCCCGATGTCCGGGTTCTGGCTCACCAGGTAGGGGTAGCCTCCGGTGGAACTGTCGAAACAAACCTTTTAATTATAGCGGTTGCTCTCGGAATCGGTTTTTTTATTACCCTGGCTATACTGCGCATTCTTCTCAGTATACCAATTGCTTACCTTCTGGGCACCGGATACCTTCTTATCCTAATCCTTTCCATCTTCACTCCCGCCAGCTTTACTGCTATTTCTTTCGACGCGGGAGGGGTCACTACCGGACCAATGGCTGTTCCCTTTATTCTGGCTCTCGGTATCGGCACAACATCAGTGATGAGCGGCAAGGCCAATCTGGCCGATTCATTTGGCCTTATTGGGCTGGCTTCAATCGGCCCGGTTCTCGGAGTGATGTTTCTGGGAGTGATCTACGGATGAACTTCATGGTTATCGTGGAAGATTTCGATGCAGTTCTAGCCGAGGTTCTGACTGCCATCAGCCCGGTTTTAATTCTATTTTTGTTGTTCATTTTTTTCTTTAAGATGCCCCGCCAACTGTTATTTACGCTAGCCAAAGGAGGCATTTTTACTTTTTGTGGCCTGGCCCTCTTTCTTCAGGGTGTCAAAGTTGGCTTTATGCCGGTCGGCATGGAAATAGGTTCCTTTCTTGGAGCATTGCCCAACCGCTGGATTTTAATACCCCTGGGCTTCTTTCTTGGTTTCCTGGCTACTTTTGCTGAACCGGCCGTGCGAATACTGAGCAGCCAGGTGGAAAAAGGCTCCAGCGGGGCTATCCGCAGCTCAATTATTTTGCTAACCCTGTGCTTTGCCGTCGGCCTCTTCATCGCCCTGGGGATGACCAGGATTGTATACGGCATTCCTTTTCAATATATTATTATACCCGGCTACCTGATAGCGATGATTCTGATGTTCCTTTCAAAACCTTCCTTTACATCCATAGCGTTCGATTCCGGTGGAGTGGCCACCGGTCCGATGACTGTTACATTTATCATGGCTATGGCCATTGGCGCAGCCGATGCCATCGAAGGCCGCGATGCTGTAATTGACGGATTTGGGTTGATTGCCCTCGTTGCCCTGGCCCCGATTATAATGATCATGCTGATCGGATTCCTTTATCCGGACGATTCTAACACCGATAACGAAACAGATAATGGCAACAGCGCAAGAGAAAAGGAAGAAACTGAGCCTGAAAAAGCTATAATCCAATGTGTCCCGGTAGACCGGAAGAAGGAAGAAGAATCAGCTGAAGAAAAGTCGGTCACCGAAGAAATAAGCCCGGTTATAAAAGAAACCGTTAAAAAGAACGATACTGCTGCAAATAATGATTACGAGGAGGAGATGCAGGATGAAACCTCTCCCGAAACATGACCTGATTGTTACCATTGTAAAGAAGGGCTGGTGTGAAAAAATAATAAAGGCCAGCCGGGAAGCCGGTGCTGAAGGGGCAACCATTATCCCCGGTCGAGGCACAGGTATTCATGAACAGAAAAAAATGCTCGGCATTCCCATTGAACCGGAAAAAGAAATCATTTTCACTGTCTGTCAGGACAGTAAAACCGAATCTATCCTGGAAGCAATAGTAGAGGCCGGCAAACTGGAAAAACCGGCCTCTGGTATTGCTTTTGTGCTCGAACTGAAAAAGGTAGCAGGGGTGGTTCATCTGCTCAAGGAGTTGGGAATAAACTAGGAAAAAGAGTAGGAGGATAACTGCTATCCTCCTACTCTAAAACTACCAAATATTTTTTCTATGCAGATAGTTAAATTTTTTCAAACTCATCCTTGCCAACCCCGCAGACCGGGCAGACCCAGTCGTCGGGCAGATCTTCAAAAGAAGTACCGGGGGCAATACCGCCGTCCTTATCCCCTTCTGCCGGATCATAGATATATCCACAAACCTGGCATTCGTACTTGTCCATCCATGCTTCCCTCCTTTCCGATAATTGTTCCTAATTATTCGCTGAAAAAACGCTTAACCCTGCCGAATATTTTTATTTCAGCATTTTTTTTACCGGATCCCTTAATATAGTTTCAGGCGAAGGATCCACCTTCTTTCCTTTTCCCGCATCAGCAGAACATCGGATGCTTTAACTTTCAGCAGGATAAACCACCCGGTCCGGAGAAAATATCATAATCCCAAATTTACTAGTAAACCTTCAAGTTTTCAACAAGGAGGCTGTTGCAATGATCGCCAGAGTATTTTCCTGTGCCCTTATCGGAATAAACGGAATTCCGCTGGAAATTGAAGTAGATATATCCGACGGTTTGCCTGCATTCGATATGATAGGTCTTCCGGACGCTTCGGTCCGGGAAGCAAAAGAAAGGGTTCGCTCCGCTGTTAAAAACAGCGGTTTTGATTTTCCTTACTCCCGCATTACTGTCAATCTTGCCCCTGCCAGCTTAAAAAAGGAAGGCTCCTCCTTCGATCTGGCCATTGCCATCGGCCTTCTGGCGGCAACCGGCCAGATCGCAAAAAATGAAAAGCTGGAGAACTCCGTCTTCGTCGGCGAGCTTTCTCTTGACGGACAACTGCGGCCGGTCAACGGCATCCTGGCTGTTGCCCTTTCCCTTGGTGAAATGGATAAATACAAGGAGAAAACACTTCATCTACCGGGACCAAATCTGCTGGAGGCTTCCCTGGTGCGGGAAATAGAAAGCAGGGGTGTGAATACGTTAAAAGAGCTGGTAGATCATTTCAGAGGGTTAAAAAAACTGAATTCTATTCCACCTTCAACAATCCCTGACCAGACAACAATTGAAGCAGGACCTGATTTCAGCGAGGTTCGAGGGCAGGAAACTGCAAAGAGAGTCCTGGAAATAGCGGCAGCCGGAGCTCATAATATCCTTCTCTATGGACCTCCCGGCAGCGGGAAAACGATGCTGGCCAGGCGTTTCCCATCCATCCTGCCTGCACCAACCATGGACGATATCCTGGAAATGACCAGGATACACAGTGTAGCCGGCCAGCTGTCCCCTGCAAAACCATTGCTGCAGCACCGACCTTTCCGCAGCCCCCATCACAGCGCTTCCCTGGCCGGCATTATCGGAGGCGGCAAATCACCCCGTCCCGGTGAAGTAAGCCTGGCCCACCTTGGTGTCCTCTTTTTCGACGAACTGCCAGAATACAGCCGTGATGTGCTGGAAGCCTTACGGCAGCCTTTGGAAGACCGCCGGGTAACGGTAACCCGCGCTGCGGCTTCCGTTACCTATCCTGCCGATTTTATCTTCATCGGTTCAATGAACCCCTGAAGTCGCGTTGCCCAGATGCCACCGATTCGGGAGGTGTGGTGGGAAGGTAGCAGAGATTGATGGTAACGTAATCTTCGCCAACAATTACTTTTTCTGTTATGTTTTCAACAATATTGCGTTTTTCTTCAACGGTCAACTTCTTCCAGCGGGAGTAAAGGTCTTTTGCTTCATTTAATATTTCATCCTTCGATATGTATTGTATTTTCAAAAAGTCAATTTCTCCTTGGAGCTCTGGAATCTGTTCTTCAATCTGTTTTATTCTCTCCTCCATTGGTTTATAACGAATACCGAAACCATCGGGAGTTATTTTATCGTCCAGATACAGTCGGTATGTCTTGTCCATCTCTGTTTTTATTTTCTTTTCTTCTTCATAAAGTGTTTTCAGCAGTTCTTCTTTATCTCTTATAACCTGGTCTGCTTTTTCTAGATAATCTTTGATGTCTCGAGGAGAGAAGAAGAAGTTCTTTAATTGATGTTGAAAAACTTCTTCTAAATCTTCTTCACCGATCTTATTTCTACATTTAAAGCAGGTATATTTGGGAGAGTTAGAGGGAACATACATCTTACTCCCGCATGAGCAGTATGCTACTCCACTAAAGAGATGAACCGCTTTTCTGGCTGGTGCTTTTCTTGTTCTTTTTTGTTTTTCTATAATAGCGTTACACTGATCCCATAACTCAGCTGAAACTACCGGTTCAACTTCGGTTTCAACCCATTCTTCTTTTGGTTTGAAGACCCATTTTTTATTATCTCCCAAACTTCTTGTATAGTTTGAACGGCGAATTCCTTTTGCGGTTGGATCTTGCAGGAGGCGGTTTATGGTAGTGTCTGAGAATTTTGCTCCATTTCTGGTACGGTACCCTTTTTCGTTAAGAATACGCGCCACTGTCTTTTTTCGACGGTGCTGTAAGAAAAGCTCGTAGATAAGTTTTCTTACCGGTGCTTCGTTGGGATCGGGAATCAGTTTCTGATTCTCCCATTTATAACCGAAGGGTGCTTGCCCACCTAAGGGCTTGCCCATTTTTGCTCTAATTGGAACAGAAGCCGCTACTCTTTCGGCAATCTCTTCTCTTTCCCACTGGGCCATGGCAGCAATGATGGTATAAAAAAGCCGGCCAGCCGGGGATGAAGTATCTATTGCTTCCTGAAGAGAAACAAGGTCGGCATCGTTTTCTCTAAATATCTCGGAAAACTCTAAGAGCTCTTTGGTATTGCGAGCCAGTCGGGCAAGTTTAGAAAAGATGAGCCCTTTAATTTTTCCTTTACGGACATCGCTAAGCATTCTCTGAGTTTCTGGATAATCCATTACCGATTTTCCGGACAGGGCTTCAAGGTGGTAAACTTCTTTTACTTCCCAGTCTTTTGATTCAGCATAATAACGTGCTCTTTTTTCATGGTGCTCAGGACTATCACCACGGGCTTGATCTTCAGTTGAAACTCTAATCCAGATACCAACTTGCTTTGGCTTTTCCACCTTGCGTCACCTCACAACTTTTCTAAAGCCAATAGTCTATCTAAATATTATTTGTTAATCTTTTCCTTAAAGCTTATTTTTCGATAAGAAACTTTCCCATTTTTTTATTAGTTTTTTAGCTAGTTCAATAATGTTTATCTCTTGGTCATCAACAAAAAACTTATAACT
>CAZDKY010000043.1:0-10711 GCA_964506505.1 uncultured Syntrophomonadaceae bacterium | reverse complement strand
AAAGAAAATTTTTCTTCGGTAATTTTCCATGGATGAATAGCGTAAAACGGTGGGAGGTCTGGTTTTAGAAAGTTCACTGTTAATTTACAAACCCCTTTTGTAAAATAGTTAAATGCCGGCAACAGGGATAGCCCGCAGCACTTGCCCCTTTATCCCCGGGTAAGCTGCCATAAGAAATAGCAGCAGGCTTCAAATCCTGCTGTCGTATATCGTTATTGTAGGGAACTGTCTGCAGCATGTCAACTGCAGGCGTATCCAAAACGTGCAGAGTTCTTTCCCTCCGGCCTCAATATAAAATTTTTCAGGAATACCCACCCGGCATTTCATATTGATTAAGGGCCTGCTTTAAGGATACACGATTTTTATAAATATCCTTCCAGGGATCTTCTTTTTGCCCCAGGCGGCGTATGACACTGTAAATATTGTATTTCTGGGGATGAAAAGTCCCCTCGTCAAATTCTTCCCAATCAAGGGGCGCTGCCACAGTGGCACCGGCCAGAGCCCTAACAGAATAAGGGGCAACAGTAGTTATTCCGAAAGAATTCCGGCGGCAGTCGACATATAATCTGCCGCCTCTTTTCTTTTTCCTCATTTCAGTAGTAATCTCCCGGGGATATTTAGCAGCCAGTCTGGAGGCAATTCCCACAGCCAGATGGCGGACTTGATCAAAAGGCAGCTGCGGTTTAATCGGCACTACAACATGAACCCCTTTGGAACCGGTATTCATAAGGTAAGCCGGCAGCTCCAGCTCTTCCAGCAATTTTTTTAAAGCCCGTGCCGGACTGACCACGGAGCGAAAATCCCCTTTTTGAGGATCCAGATCAAAGATCATTTTGTCCGGTTTATCAGGTTCGCTTATCCTGCTTAACCAGACATGGGCAGTAATGCAGGCCTGGTTGGCTAAATAAAGAAGCGTACCTTTATCATTACAGACCACGTGTGTAAGGCTGCCACCTTCTTTTTTCGCTATGGACGCCCGTCCGATCCAGGAAGGAAAATACGGAGGTACTTCCTGCTGGTAGAATCCTTCATCTTCTATCCCCCCGGGAAATCGATGCATTGTCAGGGCTCTCTCCTGCAGGTGGGGAAGGATTATCCGGGCAATTTTTCGGTAATAATGGACCAGATCTTCCTTGGTAATTCCGTCTGATGGAAAAATGATCTTATCAAGATCGGAATATTTAATTTTTCTCTCATCATCTCCGGTCACGTTCATCACTGCCTATGCTCAATAAAATACCTTTAATCAGCCTGAATGCCCATTTTCCTTTTTTAGAGAGTCAATAGTTTTTCCGCTGAGCACAGATTCAGGCTCCGTGCTGACAGGATTTCTGCGGGCATCAGCCTGATCATCTTTTTTCTTTACCAGGAGCCACCTGCCGTCATCTTTGGCCCCGGTCCTGACCAGAGAATATCCCCCCTGCAGTTTTATACCGTTAAGTTTTACAGAAACCAGCCCCTCTGCAAGAGCCTCTTCAATTGCCAGGGAACGGCCGTCTTTTTCTGATAAATTTTCATAAGTCCCTTTATCCCACACAATCACTGCCCCCGCTCCATACTCTTCTTCGGGAATAACCCCTTCAAAATCAGCATATTCAAGCGGGTGATCCTCGGTCTGCAGGGCCAGTCTTTTTTCAGCAGGATTTGTGGACGGCCCTTTCGGTACCGCCCAGGATTTGAGCACTCCCCCTGCCTCAAGACGAAGATCGTAGTGCAGAGTGGAAGCATCATGCATCTGGATAACAAAAACAGGCTTATCCTCCTGTTTACCCGATTTTCCCTCCGGTTCCGGTGACCGGTCGAAGTTTCTCTTCCGGCGGTAATCATCCAGTTGATCATTTTCCCCAGCCATTTTCAGCCTCCCAGAAAGATATTCTACTTCATGGCGTTTATTCCTTTATGAGAATATTTAGGATTCTCACTGCTTTACAGGATATTGACTATTTCTGGAGAAATGAAAATGTACCGTTATTTTCTTAAAATTACCGGGTTTTAGTACTTCAGATCAAGGAGAATTGCAGACTATGGTCAAAAAAATCGCCCTTTTAACCAGCGGGGGAGATGCACCCGGGATGAACGCCGCTATCCGCGCAGTTGTCCGCCAGGGTATTAATAAAGGATACCGGGTGTGCGGTATTCAGCGCGGATACGCCGGCCTTTTTGAGCAGGAAAAATTTATAGATTTTGAAATGGCCTCGGTGGCCGACATTATCCACCGGGGCGGGACTGTTCTGCTGACAGCCCGCTCCCAGGAAATGTACAAACCAGAATTCCAGGACAGGGCTGCAGACCGTCTTATTAAGAACAGCATAGAAGGGCTGGTGGTTATAGTTGGAGAAGGCTCTTTCAAAGGTGCCAAAACCCTCGCCGCAAGAGGGATAAAGGTGATCTGTATTCCTGGAACTATCGATAACGATATTAATGGAACCGATCTGACCATCGGTTTTGATACAGCGGTTAATACCATTCTTGACGCTATAAACAGGCTCCGTGATACGGCTACTTCTCACGAACGTATTTTCCTTGTTGAAGTGATGGGCAGACACACAGGCTATTTGGCTCTTGCTGCCGGTTTGGCCGGAGGGGCAGAATCGATCCTGGTTCCTGAGGTCGAGTATACTCTGGATGGTATCTGCAGAAGATTGCTGAGAGGCATTGAACGCCAGAAATCACACAGCATAATAGTCGTAGCCGAAGGAGCTGCCGATATCTTCGAGTTAAATAAGAAAATATGTCAAAAAATCAAAGCGGAAACCAGGGTAACTGTCCTAGGGCACATTCAGCGCGGAGGAAGTCCCTCCGCAGTGGACCGCCTTTTCGGCAGCAGAATGGGAGCGACAGCAATTGACCTCCTCAAGGAAGGCAAAAGCGGCCTTTTTACCGCGGTCAAAAACGAAGAGATCGTCGCCATGCCACTGGGAAAAAGTCTGGAAGGAAACAAGCCGTTTCCTGCCGGGTTGCATCAGCTGGCTCTCGATCTGAGCCGGTAAGGGGAACAGGAAATAACGGGGCAATCCGGGAATTTCCGATATAATGAGGATCTTCTTTCAATTGCTTAGCATGGTGTAAAGTTACTGAAGGGATTAGCAGAGAAAGGGAATAAAAGTAAAGAAAAAGGAACCTCATGTTCACCAGTAACAAATCCCTCATAAGGAGTTAGAGATTCCTCATGGATGTAGTTCGATTAGTAGAGGAAAAAGTCTTTTCAGTAACGGTGAAGGTACTGGAAATAATAGCTGTCTTTGCTACTTTACCACCACTTTGCTATAATTATAATACAGGTTACAGATACAGATTTATCCCGGGTAGCTTAAGTAATCTCCGATCTTTGATGATGGCAGAGAAAAAGAAGAAGGGAATTTATGATGGCTTTTCAAACCATAAAACAGCTGGTTAAACCGGCGGGAAGCAAAATGATCATGCTGGTAATGGACGGACTGGGCGGTTTGCCCATGTACCCCGGTGATTTAACGGAACTGGAAAAAGCAGAAACCCCTAATCTGGATAGTCTGGCCAAGAAAGGTATATGCGGCCTTCACCAGCCGGTCGCTGCAGGGATCACCCCCGGCAGCGGTCCTGCCCATCTGGCGCTTTTTGGCTATGATCCTTTCAAATATGTGGTAGGCCGCGGCGTTCTATCTGCCCTGGGGATAGGCTTTACTCTGCAGGATGGAGATGTAACCGCCAGGGGCAATTTTTGCACTGTCGATAAAGAAGGCATAGTGATAGACCGGCGTGCCGGCCGCATCCCTACCGAAAAAAACCAAGAACTTTGTCAGAAACTGCGAAAAATCAGCCTGCCGGGGGTTGAGCTCTTTATTGAACCGGTTAAAGATTACCGCTTCCTGCTGGTCATACGCGGCCAAAACCTGTCCGGCGAACTGACCGATACGGACCCGCAGGTTACCGGTTTGCAGCCGCTGCCGCCCAGAGCAATTTCTTCGAGTGCTGAACGGACTGCCGCCCTGGTCGAAGAGTTCGTTAAAAAAACCGGTGAAATTCTGGCCAAGGAAAGCCCTGCCAATATGGTCTTGATGCGCGGTTTTTCGCAAAAACCCAATTGGCCTTTGTTCCCAGAAGTTTTCGGTCTTAAGTCGGCAGCCATTGCTGCATATCCCATGTACAGGGGTGTATCACGCCTGGTAGGAATGGATATTCTTGAAACAGGGTCAACCCTGGAAGATGAACTGCAAACCCTGAAAAACCACTGGACAGATTACGACTTTTTTTACTTCCATGTTAAAGAAACCGACAGCGCCGGTGAAGACGGGGATTTCGACCGTAAAGTAGCCATTATTGAAAAGGTTGACCGCATAATTCCTGATATTATGGACCTGAAACCTGATGTGATAGTAGTAACCGGTGACCATTCCACACCGGCTCTTCTCAAATCCCACTCCTGGCATCCAGTGCCGGTTCTTCTTCACTCCGGATGCTGCCGCAGTGATAATGTGGTTGAATTCGGCGAGCGGGCCTGTGTAAGCGGCTCTCTTGGGCCACGTTTCAAAACAACAGAATTAATGCCGCTGATGACAGCCAACGCCAACCGCCTGATAAAATTTGGCGCCTGATTATATTGAACCCTGTTTAAACAACTCTGGCATAAAGGAGGGATAAAAAATGGAAGAAAAAGAACTGTATCGCCAAAAAATACAGGCTAAACTGGACGAGTGGAAAGCGGAACTGGATAAGATGAAGGCAAAAACAAAGAGAAAAGACGCGGAAGTGAAGCTGGAAACCGATAAAAAGATAAAAGAACTTGAAATAAAGGTTGAAGAAGGACAGGCCAAACTCAACAAACTTGCCGAAACAAGCGGCGATGCCTGGAAATCGCTCAAAGGCGGAATTGATTCCGCGCTGGAATCTTTAAAATCCGGCTTTGATGACGCCATTGCAAAATTTAAAGAATAACGGCAACCGCCCGGCAAAATAAAACTGCATTTGCAAAAAACTTTCTGTCGAGCCCTGGTCCACTGTGATCAGGGCCTTTTTAACCCCTTTCCCCTATCAAAGGACTTTTAACCTGCCTGGGACAAAAGAGATCTTTTCTGCGTCAACCTGCAGAAAAT
Organism: uncultured Syntrophomonadaceae bacterium; assembly: GCA_964506505.1. GTDB lineage: Bacteria > Bacillota > Dethiobacteria > DTU022 > DTU022 > M55B129. Next base: position 5,642 of record CAZDKY010000043.1, on the reverse strand, counting down.
TTTTGATATCTACCTGACTCGCTGAAGGCAAATATAATTATCCAGCCTGTCAGGCGAATATCCCCGGATATTTAAGAAACGCTGCCAGCGTGTAAATACCGGCATAGTTTCATTACAAAATTTTCAAGTTCCATCCTGCCTTAAGCATGTTATACTAAGATTAGAATCAAATAAGAGACTGACTATATGAAGTCAAGCTAAAAAGCGTCTGCTTGCATTTTAATAACGATAAATAAAAACTTGTGCAAGAGTAATGCAATTTTATTATACGAGGTGAATTTATGGAAGCGGGCTTTAAGTCAAGAGCGCTGGAAGTAAACCTCGCCAAGACCAAACAGGGGCATAAAGAGCTTCCTGACAGGCACCAGTGGTTTGTTGATTTGTCTTCAGAATACTGGGGCATACACAAAAGGACAGAAAAACTCTTCGTGGAATACAATCATCCACATCCGAATTATCAGTACATAATAGATAAGTTGCATGAAATCAGCCTCACCGATCTCTGGCTCTACTGTTCTGTTGCTGATTCAGAAGAAGCTGTACTTTTCCTGGCTTCAACTTTTGAAGATTTGTGGGACAGGGACCTCCATGAACTAGAACGGGAGCAACTGGCAAAAACTATTTTTAAATTTATTGATCGACTAATTAAAGAAAGAAAGTTCCCTGATCGGGCAATTGAACTCTGCCTCGCTCTAATTGAAAAAGGGATGGTCGATTATGAAGAAATATTTTTACGCAATGGCGGCTATTTCAAAAAATACCTGGGTTCGGCGGCCGCCCTGCTCCGCTTCCAGGACCGGGTTTGCCAACTGACCAAAGCAGTTCTGCAGAAAAGCTGCGCTTACTGGTCCCGCACGACTGATGCCGAAAGCTGGTTTGAAAGTAAGGCGGACCTCTTTCAGCCCATATACCAGGATAGGATCAAATTGATCGGCAATGATTTTTTCAGAGAACTGGCCGAGCAAATAGAGAAAGCCGATAATTGGGAAGATATCGAATCAAAACCTTTCTTTAATGATATCGCCAATCATTTCCGGCAGTTCAGCGAAGTATTCGAGCTGTCTGCCGAAAAAGTATATTACCTGATCTATGCTCTGCACATACCCGGTATGATCCAACTGAAAAAACATCTCCTTTACGATTTGAATCGTCTCTTGAAAACTGTACTGTCGGAACTTGAGCAAAATGAAATATACCGCTTTGTCGAAATGTTGTTTGGTTTATTCCGGGAACTCAAAGAACAGCAGACAGATACAGTCCTTGAGTGCCTGTTCACCCTTGGCAGGGAAATTATCAGTCTTGACAATCGTGAAATAACCGCCTTTTATATGCAAAAATTAATCGAATTTGGCTTTATCTATCCGGGTAAATTAGAGATAAGCGGGGACTGGCAGACAAAAGCAAACGGCAATCATGTCAAGAACATCCGCATCTGGCTTGATTTAATAGGAACATCGCCCTACAAATTTAAAAAACTTCTCTCCGCCCTTGTTGTAAATCTAAAACTCGGCGGCATATTCATATCCGATACCGATCTTTTCCAGCGCGACATAACCAGGCTTTTAAATGCTGATATCAGTCCCGTTTACAAACAGGTTAAACAGCTGGCCAGAGTTTTCCCGGTTTATTTCAACGAGATTGGCGCCGAAGGTAAATTACGTGATGTGAGTACAATAATAGATCAGATCGGGAACCGCAAGGATCGGGTCATTCACTTCGTACGCAAACAGGTCCATGCAGAAAGCAATAATACCCATATAGAACTGGTTAAAAGAGTAGCCGGTTACTGGCTTAACGGAGAACAAAGGCCTTTGATTGAGTTTCTTCCTTCCGATGTAGCCTCTACATTAAACGAAAATGACGAGCTTTACAAAGGTGCGCACAATTTAATAAAAGCGGCCTGTAACCATTTAGGAGTTGACCATTCCGGTTTCTTAAATCTTCCGGAAGAAGAAGTGAGCGCCTTCCTGGATACCATCTCCCCTGTCAAAGAAAGGGATAAAAAAAGGCTGCTTTTTCTCCTTGAACTTTACCAGCTGCTGCTTGAGAAATATTCTTTTGAAACTAAAAATGTTAAATCCCTTTTACTGCGCAGCCGTTTCTTCACCAGAAACGAAATTAAACAACTCGCAGAACTCATGGATAGTAAGCAATACCGGAAAGCCCTGGAACAGGTTTATCAATTTATGACAGTGTTAAAAGAAGTGATTTTAGATCGGGAAAAGACAGAAGCTATTGAAAACATCTATCACAAACGCCATATTGCGGCCGGCATTCCTTCCATGTACGGGCAGTACAAGGAACCCAAATTTGAAGCTCTAGGTTTGATGTACAGGCTGGAACAGGTTGCATCACGCTTGATGTGTAAAATACTGGAAGACACCAAACTGGAATATATTTCGGCAAAGACGCTGAACGACATATACGAAGTATTGGTCCTGTTCAAAACAGGCCTCGAGCTCGATGGCATGGTAAATCAAAATTTTAATTCGACCCTGGAAATGTTTCGTTACAGCCTCACTTCAATCAGTGTAACCCTCAGTCAGTACCTGAATATTTTCCGTTTCATGGCCCAGCATATCAAAGAACTGATCAATGAGTATTTCATTCGTGTCTATGATGAAACAATCAACATGGTTATCCCTCAAATATTTGGTGATTCCCCGGAAATCGTGGCCAGAGAATCGGAGATTTTTTACCGGGAAATCCTTTCATCGGCATTTCTGGTTCAGGAACTGGATCAATTCATCTCCAATGCCCTGGACATGATCAATAACATGCTCGAAAATTATTCTGAAGCTCGTATCAACAACATGATGAGTTATAATCCTGATCTTGCCGTCAGTCCTCTCGACCATGAAACACTGCAGATGGATAACCAGGTGTTTCTGGGAGCAAAAGCCTATTACCTGAAAAAGTTAACTTCATACGGGCTCCCCATTCCTCCCGGCTTTGTCCTTACTACAGAAATATATCGTCACAAAGAGACAATTTTCAATCATCCTTCCATGAATCAGGATCTCGACCGGATGATCTCTGGAGAACTGGCCAGGATGGAAGAGAAAACAGGTTTGCAATTCGGAAACCCCCAAAAACCGCTCCTTCTATCCGTTCGTTCAGGGACTGCTATTTCCATGCCCGGAGCAATGAGAACATTTCTTAATGTCGGTATGAACGACGAAATTGCCACAGTTCTTGAAAAAGACCCGGATACCGCCTGGATGGGATGGGACTCCTATCGCCGCTTCATTCAAAGCTGGGGCATGTCGCACAGTATTGATCGTGACCTTTTCGATGAAGTAATGGTAAATATAAAAGAAAAATATGATATTGAAAAAAAAGCTTCGTTTACCGATAAGCAGATGAAAGAATTGGCCCTTGAATATAAAAAGATACTCGACGAACACGGCGTTGATATCCCCGGAGATCCCTTCGAGCAGCTTAAACAGGCGATCGGCACCATCTTCGATTCGTGGTCATCTGAACGAACCATTGCTTACCGGAAACACCTCCAGATCGCCGATGAATGGGGCACCGCGGTTCTTGTACAAAAGATGGTCATGGGAAACCGCTCCAGGCGATCGGGATCGGGCGTTGTTTTTACTCACAATCCCAAGCTTAAAAAACCGGGTATTAATCTTTACGGTGATTTTACTCCCTGCAGCCAGGGAGAAGATATCGTATCCGGCCTTGTCTATACCCTGCCCATTTCCGAGAACCAACGGGAAGACAATTACCACCAAAGCGAAATTTCACTGGAAAAATCTTTCCCCCGCATCTACAAACGTCTGCAGGAAATTGCAGTCGAGCTAATTGAAAAACACGGCTTTAATAACCAGGAAATTGAATTTACCTTCGAATCTGATTCCCCCGAAAATCTCTATATCCTTCAGATCCGCGAACAAAACATCATGTCGCGCGAAAAAATTGCCCTCTTTGATACCCCACCCGATGAGATGATCTTTCTGGGCAAAGGCATCGGAGTCGGGGGAGGATGTATGAACGGCAGAATCAGTTTTGACATGGAAGACCTTGTCGCCAATAAAGAACAATATCCTGAAGCAAAACATATCTTAATCCGGCCTGATACCGTCCCCGATGACATTCAAATGATTTTTATGTGCGATGGACTGGTAACCAGCAGGGGAGGGGTTACTTCTCATGCTGCAGTCGCCGCAGAAAAACTGGGCAAGGTCTGCATCGTAAATTGTAAAAACCTGGTCGTTAACGATATAGAAAAGTATTGCACCATAAATGGCTACACCATAAAAAAAGGAGAAACAATTTCCATAGACGGTAATATCGGCAGTATCTATTATGGCAGTTATCCCATTCGTTATGCCTGACAGACTGTGGAAAGGAAACTTTTTAAAACAATTAATAAAGATAAAATTATGGGAGAAATTTTAATTTGTAAAGGGGGATGACAGGTGAGCATTCACTTGGAAAGCAAGAAAAAACTGGGTATCAATGGTATAGGACGGATCGGCAAATTAACCCTGTGGAACCATCTCAGTGCAGGCCACTTTGAAAGTTTTGTCTTAAATACCGGCCGCAGAGTCGGCCGTGAACTGGAAGATGTAATCGATTACCTACTGAAAGATTCAACTTACGGATCCCTTGATCGGTTCCTCTATGGTTATTCCAACAAAAATTGCTCCGTCCAGATCATCGACCGGGAAACAGGCTTATTCGCCATCAATGATCGGCCCATCAAGGTTTTGATGGAAGCACGAAATCCGCGTGATATAAACTGGGCCAGGGAAACGGTCCAACTGGTAGTAGAATGCACCGGAGCATACGTTGATCCGGCAACACCTGCCGGCGAAGCAAAAGGCAGTGCCCGCGGCCACCTGGAAGCCGGAGCCGAAAAGGTGATTGTGAGCGCTCCCTTTAAAATCTCCGATAACGCCCAGAAGATCCCTGACGATAGTGGAATGTTCGTCTATGGGATTAATCATGTCAAATATGATCCTTCCAAACACCATATCATTTCGGCAGCCAGCTGCACAACAACCGGCCTGGCTCACATGATTAAACCACTGCTTGAAACCCGGGAAACCTCAGAAATTGTAACAGCATCTATGTCCACCGTTCATGCCGCTACCAACAATCAGAAAATCCTGGATGCAGTGCCAAGAGCTAATGATTCTGATCTGAGGAGGAACCGCTCCGTTTTTAACAATATCATCCTCACCACTACCGGAGCGGCCACCGCCCTGGAAGAAATAATACCTGAGATTAAAGATATTGGCTTCATGGCTGATTCGGTTCGTATCCCCATCAGCACTTCATCTTTAATCATGCTCAATGTTACTTTTAAAACCTTTTTAACCGAAACCGGCGATCCGCTCCTGAACCGTAATCTGATCAATGACCTATACAGAAAAGCAGCCAAAGGAGCCCAGAAGGACATGCTTTTATACAGTGACAGGCAAAACGTTTCATCAGATCTGGCCGGCTTCTCTGCCGCCATTGTCATTGAAGGAACCGAGACCCATACCAGAACAGGTTTTATTCCCGTCAACGCGACAACCCTGCGGGAATGCGGAGTAGAATCAAATGTGGATATCAACATTCCGGTAACCCACGCTAAAATATTCGGCTGGTATGACAACGAACTCGGCAGTTATGTAAACTTT
>CAZDKY010000042.1:0-23138 GCA_964506505.1 uncultured Syntrophomonadaceae bacterium | reverse complement strand
GCCGCTTCATTACAGCGGGTATGCATATCTTTGGCACCGGCATCCTTCCAGACACCACGGGTATTGCGATCGATCAAGTCACTTTGCACCTGGTTTTCCCTAAAATTATCATAGGTATGCTGGTTGGTAACAAATTCGCCGCCGATGCCCACTTTCCTGATCATGTCAACGGCAAGGGTATCGTCATTGACGGGAACACCGTCCAGCATGCGCCTGATCATGCGAACAAATTCATTGTCGGCAACCAGAAGGCCCAGATCCATGGTCATTCCCGACTCTACCATGCCAAGACCGTATATCATGTTGGCTCCTGCCAACGCCGCGGTCATGAGTGATAAAGTGCGTTCCTGACCAGCCTGAAGATCGCCAATCTTGCTGTCTGTCTATGACCCGGCCAAAAAACTGGGGATTCGATATCTCCTGGCCATAGCCGCTACACAGGCATCCAAAATCGCCATTTCCGGGCATCCTACAGTAGCAGTGCCGCGGCGCATCTCCATGATTGTCGTTGAACTGCCGTATATGTTCGGCGCACCCCGTCTGGTCAGCTGGGTGAGACAAATACCGGCCAGCACTTCGGCGTTATGGGTAACCAGCGTCCCGGCCAGGGTCACCGGGCTTGTCCCGCCGGCCAGGGCCATGGAAAGAACATTGACCGGAATTTCGTGCCTGGCGTAGGAAATAATCGTTTCACAGGTTTCCCGGGCCAGAGAGAGCGGGCTCTGGGGACAGACATCCGCTGAAATAATCGGCCTCTCCCGCAGTTTGTCTTTGCCGCCAGCTACAGCCGAAGCCATCTCGATGATCAGCTCTGCCAGCCGAAAGTTAAATGGGGCCGTGCTGCAGTGTTTGCTGGTATTTGAAATCATCGCTTCATAATTATGGAGCGGAAAAATCTTCTGATTTACATCCCTTGGAATAACAGGACAATCGAGGATGTCGTAGTGGTCAAGATAGTCAACCAGCCTGGCAATATCCACTGTGTCCTTTTTAGTTGAATCGCGAACGGTACCGTCCTCGATATCAACAACCTGGACTCCGCAGCTAAAGTTGCAAAAACCTACCCGCTCACCGCCCATTACATAATCTTGTTCCGGATTGCGGGCAGCCAGAACAACACTGGCCGGCGCGGAGCGGATGCAATCTTCCACTATGTAAGATGGAAAATAAACTGTTCTTTGCTCTTTATCAACCATACAGCCGCCGCCATGATAAATCTCCAGTGCTTCTTCACTGTACACTTTAACGCCGGTGAATTTTAATACTTCCAACGTGGCATCGTGGATTCGATCAATCGCCGCTTCTGATAAGCAATTAATACCCATGCCTTCGTAAATCGTTTCGCCTGCTGCCTTGCTTCGCCGCATTTTGAAAACCTCCTTTCGCCTTTCTTTTGATTGGTCAGTGCTAAGAATTAATCACTTGAACAGTACCATTATAACTTTTAAAGTTTACGCTAACAAGGAACCGCAAACACTCAAATAAAATTTTACCAAAGGTGTGTCGGTTCATTCATGTCGAAATATTACCTGAAGGATGATTAAATAACCATGCCCATAAAAGTCGTCTTAAACATTTGTAAGACAGGTTTCACCTGACACAGCCTGCCAGATAAATTGCCTTATGAAACAAGGCTTACAACTAGAGCTACCTCTCTCATTAAAATATATCAAAAGAGGGGCAATCTTGTTTTTTACATAAATTTCAAAGCCAGAAATATTATGCTATACTAAGTTAACTATTTTTTCATATCCGCAGCTGAATTTTAACACGGGGGTTAAACTCTCTTGCCAGAATTTAACAAGGGTCGCCACATAAAAAATCGCCTCTCTGGCAAACCAAAGTTGTTATCGATGGCTGTCATTGCCATCATAATATTCCTTTTTGCCATATTGCTTTTCTTCCTCTTCATCCATGATGAGCCCCCGGAAGAACCCATACCGGAAGAACCCATATTGGAAGCTGAAGTTCCACCTGCTCCTCCACTGGTTTTAGTCTGGGAATATGCACCCGTTGCTCCTGATCCCACTACCATCGGCCCGATGAACCCGGTCCAGATAGTATCGCCAACCTGGTTCCAAATTACTAATAAAGCAGGAACAATAGACAATCAGGTGGACAAAAATTATCTGAACTGGGCCCGGGAGCGCGGTTATGGAATATGGCCCCTGGTTACCAATTCATTCGATCCTGAAATAACAGCCGCCATTTTGAGCCGATTTTGGATCAGGCATAAAATTGTCAATGACCTTATTGACCTGGCCTTATATTATGATTTTGACGGGATTAACATCGACTTTGAAAATTTTCATGTTGACTACCGCAATCTCTTTAGCAAGTTTATCTCCGAGCTGGCCGGGCGATGCCGCGAGGAAAACCTGGTTCTCTCAGTCGATGTGACAATGATCTCGAGCTCTCAATTCTGGAGCGCCGGTTATGATCGGGAAACTCTGGCAACCGAAGTGGATTATCTTATTCTAATGGCCTATGATGAACATTACAGCGCTTCGCCGACCGCGGGATCTGTTTCCTCCCTGCCCTGGGTGGAAAAAGGCCTCCGCCGGATCCTGCAGGAAGTGCCCGCCGAGAAGCTAATCCTGGGAGTTCCCTTCTACACCCGCCTCTGGAAAATTGACAATTCTGGCGATAAGCCTCTGGTTCTGGACTGCCGGTCCTATTCCATGCAGCGGGCTTCGGAGATAATGGAAGAGAACGAAACAGAAATATACTGGGATTTGGAAGCGAAGCAGCATGTAGCTTCTTACAGCAAGGACAACCTTGATTATATTATGTGGCTTGAAGACACTGCTTCTATGTTCTATCGGCTGGAGCTTGTCGAACGTTATAATCTTGCCGGGATTGCCGGCTGGAGACGGGGCCTTGAAAAAGACACCATCTGGCATTTGGTTGAAGACTGGCTGGCTGAGACGTATCCCTCCTCCGGAGAGGGTGAAGACAGCCCGTCTGAGGGAGAACAATGATCCGGCTCTTCCATCTAACCAGTGAAAAAAGGTAAATAATGGGTTTACATCCCTGCCGGCACAGGTGTATCTGAGATAAAGAAGGAGGCAGCATAAATGAGTGAAGCGGCGGCAATCAAAAAAGAATTGAATAAAATAAGGGACCCGAAAAAAGCTGATTTTCTGCCTAAATTTTTTCGGGCATACCCGGGTGGTTACGGTGAAGGAGATCTTTTCCTGGGCATAAATGTGCCCGATCAGCGGAAAATAGCCCGCAGTCATTACCGTTCCATAAGTCTGGAGGAACTTAAAGACTTAATGAACAGCCCTTATCATGAGCACAGGCAAACTGCCCTCTTCATCCTGGTCTATAAATATGATCGGGCAGGAGAAGAACAGGAAAAGAAGGCCCTGGTTGACTTTTATTTGGCCAGCCTGCAGAGTATCAACAACTGGGACCTGGTCGATTCATCAGCCTCCTATATCCTGGGACAGCATCTTTATGAATATAAAAAGGACAGGACTCTCCTGTACAGGCTGGCCGGCTCCGGCGAATTGTGGAAACAGCGCATCGCCGTCCTGTCCACCTTCTATTTCATCAAGCAGGGCGACTTCAGCGACGCCCTGCAGATTATCGATTCCCTGCTCAATCACGACCACGATTTGATTCATAAGGCAACAGGCTGGATGCTGCGGGAAATCGGCAAAAGAGATTATCAAACTGAGTTTGATTTTCTAAAAACACGTTACCGGGAAATGCCTCGAACGATGCTGCGTTATGCTATAGAAAAATTTGACCCTGCAGTGCGAAAAAAATTCCTGCAGGGCCAAATTTAAATCATCTTACTACTAAACTGACTATTAAAACTATCACCGGGTATGTTTGCTTTTATGCTTTATATAATCACGGGCATTTTTTACTCCGCCAAAACCGGAAAACATCTCGTTGATCTTTTCTTTTTCTATTTCCCTTGAATTCAATCCCTCATAGCGAGCTTCTTTCTTCAGCTTGCGGTAATTTTCGAGCCTTTTTTCATCGAGCAGGTTCTCTTCTACGGCTTTTCTGACGGCGCAGCCGGGTTCACGGTCATGGCTGCAGTCTCTGAAGCGACATTTTTCAGCCATCCGATCGATATCGGCAAAGGAACTGGCCAGATCTGCGCCATCAACACCGAGCTCCCGCATTCCAGGGGTATCTATAACCGCTCCGCCAGCCGGAGTAAGGACTAATTCTCTCCGGGTGGTAACATGCCGGCCCTTGCCGTCATTTCTTGTTTCCCCCGTTTCCAGTGCTTCTTCACCCAGGAGGCGATTAATCAGGGTTGACTTGCCCACACCGGAAGAACCGATAAAGGCTACCGTTTTCCCGAATGCGACATATTTTTTCAGCTCTGTCCAACCGTCAGCAGTCAGGCCGGTCGTTACCAGTATATCCGCACCGGGAGCAGATGCCCCGGCTGCTGAAAGCTTCGCTTCCACATTTTCGCATAAATCCGCCTTGGTTAGCACCACCACAGGCAGCGCGCCGCCTGACCAGGCTATGGCCAGGTAGCGTTCAAGGCGGCGAAGATTGAAATCCCTGGTCAAAGCCATGCAGATAAAAACTGTGTCAATGTTGGCGGCAACAACCTGCACATCACGAGCAGTGCCGGCCGCTTTCCGTTCAAAAATACTTGTCCTGCTTAGAACGACATGGATAACAGCCGGCCCGTTTTCATCGCTCTCCCGGTCGAGCATGACATAATCACCTACCGCGGGGAAATCAGCCGGGCAGGCGGCATTGTGCCGCAGCTTCCCGGCCACACCGGCCGCAACTTCGCCTTTCATCGTAACCGCTCTGTAAAGATCTTTAAACTGTGCAGTGATTCTGGCAGGGAAAAGCCCTTTATAGCAGGAGGCTTCCTGTTTGTATTTTTCATTAAATCCAAAATCAATCAGGGTGAGATCCATACTCGTTTTTCTCCTTACATCTGATAAATTGGGACAAACTCACTGCTCTTCCTTCATATATAATTTCATGTAGTTAAAACCATCTCTTTCGTCTGAAATAAAGAAGCATGAAGACAACCACCACTGCCATCAGGCCAAGGGAAAAGGGATAACCATAACGCCAGTTCAGCTCCGGCATATAAGCAAAGTTCATCCCGTAAATACCGGAAATCAGGGTTAAAGGGATAAAAATGGCTGCAAAAATAGTCAGGATTTTCATTACTTCATTCAGCCGGTTGTTAACGCTGGAAAGATAGATTTCGAACAGGCCGGACAAAATTTCCCGGTAGATTTCAGCCGTCTCTATGATCTGGACAGTGTGGGAATAAACATCACGCAGGTGAAAAGCATTATCGGTTTGGATAAATATTGAATCAGATTTTTCCAGGCCAATTAGGGCCTCTCTCAAAGGCCATACTGCCTGACGCATGCCGAGTATTTCCCTCTTCAGGCGGTGTAATGCATGAAGAATTTTTTCTTCCGGTTTTTCCAGCAGTAATTCTTCAAGGTTTTCCAGATGATCACTCACTTTTTCCAGTACGGGGAAATAGCCATCCACTACCATATCCATAATTGCATAGGCCAGGTAATCGGCACCCTTTTTACGAATACTGCTCTTATCCGAAGCAAGGCGTTTACGTAAAGTATCAAATAATTCCGTTTTCCGCTCACAGACAGAGAACACGTAATTGCTGCCAATTACGATGCTGACCTGTTCAGTGTCAATCCGGTTGTAATCATCGTTGTAAACCAGTGCCTTTAAAACAATATAGGTATAATTTTCATAGGCTTCCTGCCTCGGCCTCTGCTCATTGTTTAAAATATCTTCCAGGGTTAGACGATGCAGATTAAAAAAATTGCCTATTCTCTGCAGCATTTCAATATCAGCCAGGCCGTCAAGGTTGACCCATACTACAATAGCTTCCTCTTCAAGCAGGGAGAGACATTCTTCGGGTTCAGATGTTTTATTCTCCCGGTAAAAATCTTTACCATATCCGCAAACCGTAACTTCACTCGTATTACTCTTTAATTCTCCAACATGAACTAAAGAACCCGGGGGCAAGCCCGCTTTATATGATTGCCCGATGGCTTTCTTGAACACGCTATCAAACCTCTTTCCATCCCAAAAATAACTTCCGACACATCAGAAATTGCTTCTGGTCAAAATTTTAATTATACAGGCATTATAACACTTTTTAATGGTAAAATTGAGGAATCTATCCAACTCCATTTCGCTGATCAGTGACGCCTGCTCCGGTCATTGGTATCATGATATTCATGATAACTTTTTCCGCGCGATAGAGAATCAGGAAAGTTGAAGTTTAACAAATAACGGAAATTAATTATTCAGCTGGTCCGACCGGCTTTACCATTTCCATCTTTAGATTGTTACCTTCATAAATATTAAGCATTGCTATATCTCAAGACTGCGGAGATGAAACACTGCAAGCACCAGGAAGAGGATTGACAGCGCAAGATATAAAGTTAATCCACCCACATCGATTGGTGCATCATATAGCCGAATTAAAATCCAGGCTGTAAACTCACTTTTCTTTCATCATAACCTGGCCGCGAAATTACTTAATCAGTAGCGATCCACTTCATTTCAGCAAAGAAACAATACATGCAAATATGTACTTAATTATAAACCTAAAGCCTTCCCAATATTAGCCGATTAAACTAATTACTAGTTTACAAACAATATTTAAACTGTAATAATGAATATATAGCATAAATGTCCTAAAAGTTTTTTGCCCGGCATCTGGCAAGAACGACTTTAGTTCATTTCGACACCGCCCCATGAGGTATAAATATTTCTTTTCTGGAGGAATGCAAATGATAGCTTTACAAGTTTTATTCTACGTTATCCTGGCCATGATTCTTCTTATCATAATCTTTTTGCTTGTTAAGCTGCTCCAACTTAAGTCGGGCAAGAAAAGAACTGCAGAAAAAATGGACAACATACCGGTAAAAAAAATCCCTTCGCTGGGAACTGTTGATAAACTAACTGTCATTCCACTGGTGGATTACTACACAGATAATGAAGAACTGCGCACTGAAGCCGGAGTTTCATACCTCATAGAGGTAAATGATAGAAGGATCCTTATGGATACAGGCTTAAATAAAAATCGAGAGCATCCTTCACCGCTTCTCCATAATCTTCACGCCCTTGGCTACAGTGAAAAAAATATTGACCTGATCTTTATCAGCCATCTTCATCTCGATCATGTTGGAGGGAAAAAAGAAGAGAAGAATGCTTCATTCAGTATCTCACAGGGACCTGTTGATCTACCTAAAATTCCTGTTTACGCTCCCGTTCCCCTTAAGCCTTCGGCATGGAATCCCGGACCGGAAGTCCATGTGATCGAAGAACCCACCCGTCTTGACAGGGGAATAGCCAGTATTGGCATTATCCCCCGCTACCTGTTCTTGCTGGGTGAAACTCTGGAACACAGTCTTGCTGTCAATGTGGCCGGGAAAGGAATAGTGATCATAGTTGGCTGCGGACACCAGGGCGTTGAAAATATTCTGGAAAGAACCGGCTCTTTATTTGATGAACCAATCTACGGTTTAATCGGTGGGCTGCATTTTCCAGTTAACGGTGGCAGGATGAACATCGGCCCTCTTAATCTTCAGCACATTGTAGCTTCCGATGATCCCCCATGGAAAGGACTTGATGAAAAAAAAGTAGAACAGACTATCATAGCCATTAAAAACAAAGGGATTAAGAAAATAGCTTTGTCAGCTCATGATAGCTCCGACTGGAGTCTGGATCGTTTTCAAAATGCTTTTCAGGACAGCTATCTCCCACTTAAAGTAGGTAAAAAGATAATCATTTAATGTGCTATTATTCCAATTCAAGTATAATCCCCACATCTATGCCGGGTTAATTTAAATTACTCAGCATACTGCCTCTTCCCCAATAAAATCGTTTATGATATAAATGAAACAGAATGAATATTATTCATTAAGGTTTCCATGGTTACCTATAAATCAGCAATACCATTAAAAAGGGGGCTTTGGAAAATGCGTGGTAAAACTGGGTTTCTTGTTCTCGCAGTTTTATTGGCTGTGGCAGCGTTGCTCTCCGGCTGTGGAGGAGACCAACCGGCTGCGGTTTCTGCTGATTCTCCGAGCCTAATTCAGACCTACGGGGAAGCAGAAATAACTGCCGAACCGGATCAGGCCAAAATCAGCATTGCCATCACGACCCGCAGCACTTCGGCGGAAGAAGCGGTTGAAAAAAATGCCATGCTGGCCAATGCAGTTCTGGACACTTTAAAAAATTACGGGTTAGCCAATGAGGAGCTTAAAACTGGCTCCTACACCCTTCACACTTACCGGGAATGGATCCGGGAGCAACCGGCTCCGGAGGAAGAGATAATATATTACCAGGCTACAAATGAGATTATCGCCACTACCGACAGGCTGGATGACGTAGGAGAAATCGTCGACCTGGCAGTAAAGGCGGGGGCAAATAATATCAATTACATCTCTTTTGAGCTGCAGGATCCTCAGGATCTATTAATGGAAGCACTGAAAGCGGCAACGGAACAGGCTTCCCGCAAGGCTGAAGCGATTGCCGAAAGTGCCGGTCAAAAGATCAGCGCCCTGCACAGTATAACAGAAGAAAGAACTGAATATACACCGTTCAGAATGCGCGAGATGCCCCAGGAAGAAATGGCCATGGGTGCAGCATCAACTCCAATTACTCCCGAAGATGTTATCATCAGAGCATCAGTTATAGCAGAATATAAATTTTAAAGACCCATGAAATTCTTTAGTGGCAAGACAATAAACAGGCTGTCTCTATTAGTACTGATAGCCTGTTTATTGTTCCATCACCGGCGATTATCTTCTCCTTGAGAGATGAGCTTGCCGGATTACCGCTTATTCACCCGATCAGGAACCAGCCTTTTTTTATTGTTCATCGTTTTGTTTACCACCAGAAGGAAACAATACCGGTGCAAATAAAAACAACCAGGTAAGAGGCAATCCAGTAAAACTCTTCGCCAACCGCAGACAGCTGCCTTTTATTAACGTTTCAAACAGTAAAATATCATTATCATAGAAAATTAACTGCTCCAGTATTTCGGATTGTGCAGGGTATTGGCAAAAAGCACCCTGCCCTTAGCACTGCCTGTAAGGCCGGGTCTCAACTCACGGACCATCCATGCATCGGTATCTTTCTCCGCGATCGGATAGGGAGTGGCAAAACCAAAAGGGCTTGCCGGTTTAAACCCGCAGCGCGGGTAATAAGTGGGATGCCCGAGGACAAAAACCAGTTCAATGCCTCTTTCCTTTAATATCCTTAAGCCCTCCTCGACAAGCCTTCTGCCGATGCCGCGGTTCTGATAGTCAACGGCCACTGCAAGCGGAGCCAGGCATGCCGTCTTAATCTGCTCATTTGCCTCAATCTTTGCCCTCGTAAAAAGAATATGACCGACTATCCGGCGTCCCTTTACCGCCACCAGGGAAAGACGCGGCTCCGCAGTAGGGTCTACCATCAGCCGCTGAACAAGCTCCACTATTTCCGGTCCTTCCTCATCTCCAAAAGCCTGTCGTTCCACTGCCAGCAGTCCTTTTAAATCCGCTTCAGTTGATTCTCTTATTTCCATAATACAATTGCTCCTTTTGCCCAAAGCGGGATCAGGTCATTACTTACCTTTTATTAAAGTATATTATAGCAGATATATAATAAACTCCATTTCATCTCCAACCTGAACGGATCGACTTTCTACAGATAGCATTTCAATCCTTTATAGCTGCCTGATCTTTGATCTCATCAGAGATAAAAGCTGCTGCTGCCGCTGAATCAGCCGAACCGGTTCTCAGTTCCCATGCAGAGCCGGTTTTTTATTGCAGGATTTCGGAGCAGTGTAATAGAAGATAAAAACAGTCCGTATTACCTGGACCTGTTTATTTAGATATACTTTGACAAATAACTTAACGAAAGAAGTGAAGGCTGAGATGGCAGAAAAACCAACCCGGGAAGAAGCAATGACCCTGCTAAAAAAGTATAATCAGAATGAGGCCTTGATCAAACACGCCCTGGCCGTAGAAGCAGTGATGGGGCACTTCGCTGAAAAGTTCGGCGAAGAAGACATTGAAAAATGGCGGGTTATCGGCCTGGTACACGATCTGGATTACGAGAAATACCCGGACCAGCACTGCACCAAAACAAAAGAGTTTTTAACAGAGGAAGGTTGGCCTGAAGAATATATCAGGGCGATCATGAGCCACGGCTGGAAAATATGCACCGACGTGGAACCAAGAGAAACGATGGAAAAAGTCCTCTATACCATTGACGAGTTGACCGGCCTGATTGTAGCCACTGTTCTGATGAGACCGAGCAAAAGTGTTCTGGACCTGAAAGTAAGCTCGGTCAAGAAAAAATTTAAAAATAAAAACTTTGCCGCCGGTGTGGATCGCGGACTTATCGAAGAAGGCACCGCCATGCTGGGGATGGATTTAAGCGAAGTAATCGATGAAACAATCAAGGGCATGCAGGCAGCCGCCGATGAACTCGATCTGCGGGGAGAGTTGTAAACAACAGAATTTTCTTCGCTCAGAGTTAAAGCAGGTTTAAGTAGAATAATTAACTGTAAGGGGGACTACTGATATTCAGCGAATTTTAAAAAGCAACATTTATTGTCAATCCGGGCAGCAACAGAAACCGTTCTCGCAATATAAATACAGCTAAAAAGTTATTGAAGGAAAACCCAACTGGCCCTAAAGGAGCAAGTATGAAGGAGGAAATTTTAAAGAGAAAAATCCCAGCTGGCGCCGCCTTTCTGCTCAACATCATTTCCGCCTGCTACATAATAATTTTTGCCTTCTTACAGGACGGAACTCCTTTTCAGCCTGTATTGGGGCCCCTGATCCCGGCCGCACTGCTACTAAACATTTACCTGGTCTATATAAACTACCATCGGGATATAAGCATAGGTTTGAAGAAGTGGGGAACGGCTTACCTGATAATTTCAATTGCAGTAATGATTTTACTACCTGCAGCCGGTTTCGCCGCCTCATCGGTTTACGAACACAATATGACCATTGCAATTATGCTTGCTGCCGTGTATGCTCCCTTTCTGGCAATACTGCTGATCGGGGCTGCCCATTCCGCCCTGACCTGGCAAGCTGCCCCTGCAGGTACAGTAAATATCGCTAAGTCAGGAAAAAACAACCAGGCTAAGCCTGCTTCAGCTGGAAAAAGAAAAACACTGACTGTGGTACTGACTGTTTTTCTTCTTCTGGGTTTCTTTCCCGCTTATATTCTGCTTAGCCGCTATCCGGGGCTGCTTCAGGTTGCGGTTTCCCCCTGCGCCCTCTTCCTCGCCTTCGTCTCTCCGGCCCTGGCGATTCTCGTTCTCAAGTCATATGGCAGCATCAACCGCCCCTTTAGTCTGGCTGCAACCACTGTCGGCCTTATCCTGATGATCGTTTTTATGCTGCCCCTGTTTGCCATCCCCTCAACGCTCCAGGATATTGAAACCGATTTCAAAACCACCTTTGGTGATAACTGGCAGGAGAAGATCGATCCTAAAACTGTTTCCCGGCTGCGAACAACCAGGTTTTCTTTGCCCGGTTACTTCTTAGGCTATTTCCCGGGCAATTATGAATACCGGAAAGATATCCTTTATTATGAGGACTCAGATGGCACAGATGAGGGATTAAAACTATATTATGATCTCTTCAAACCACTTCCCGGTGCTCAAAACCTTCCGGGAGAGGGTTCAACCATAATCCGCATTCACGGCGGAGCATGGGTCGTTGGCGACAAGGGAACTTCAAATATGCTGCAGATGAATAAACATCTTGCTTCACTTGGTTACACGGTCTTCGACATTCAGTACGGTTTAACGGATAGTGTGGATTTTCCCCAGCTAACCGTCTTATATAACATTGTCGACCGTGCAGCCGGTATATTGCCCAACAGATCAGTCAATTTATCTATCGGCACCCCGGATCATCTGAAAGGGCCTTTTACTCTTGATGATATGATGAATCACCTGGGCATATTTACAGATTACCTGGTAGAAAATGCCGACGAGTTGGGAGCTTCAACTGGGTCTGTTTTTATCAGCGGTGGTTCAGCCGGAGGGCACCTGTCTACCGCCCTGGCTTTAGCCATAAGCAGCGGTGAATATGAGGACCTCTTCAATCCAAAGATTCAAGTCAAAGGATATATCCCCTATTATCCGGCGAACCGGGCTACACTGTTTCTGAAAATGATCGGCGGCGCTGACGAGTGGATTAACGTAGAAAACCTGATCCGTCCAGACAGCCCTCCCTGTTTGATCTTCCAGGGGACCAACGACGGCCTTGTCACCATGGAAACAGCAAGGTATTTCAAGGAAAGTTATGCCAAAGCCAACAATGATTGCTGCGTGGTTATTTACATGCCCTATGCCGCCCATGCCGCTGATTACCTCTTCGGCGGCTACTACAACCAGATCTTCCTTTATTACATGGAACGCTTCATGGATCTTCACCGGTAAAAGCCGCCCTGGCAAACTGCCCGCAGGATGTCATCAACGTCAGCTGCCCTTAGGCCGTGCTAATTAATATGTTCAGCTTGAAAGGAAAATGCTGTGGAAATACATGCGGGTGCACCCTGGAAGATTATAAATAGAGCAGACCGGCCCCCCAATGATTTTAAACCCTTGCATTTTTAAATAATGAACTGATCTTGTCCCTGATACCAGCATATACTTTTTCTATCTCCGTCATGTAATAATTATCCCTGCTCTTGCGCAAAGTTTCGATTGTAGCATCCTCCACGACTTTCCACAGCATCTCTTTATCAGGAGCATTCTGCAGATAGTTTAGTTTAACCTGGTATGCGCCCTTATATTTTCGGCCTCCCCCATTTGGCGTTATTCTTTTGATGATCCTGTTAAGGTCAACATCACCGCTGTTTGATCTCAAGGAAACGTCGAGATATTTTTCCTTCTTGCTGTAGTTTTCAATTACGGCAAAAACAGCAATTACTTTAGATGTTGAATTTTTCATAATCATATCGGCGGTAATAGCAATGGAATCCCTGTGTCGGGCATCAACATAACCTAAGCCGTAAAAAGCCCAGTCTTTGTAAATCGTTTCATTTTCTCTGGCCTGATTGTATAGCTGGAGGGTTTGCAATGAGGGGGGAATGCTGTTTATCTCTTCCAAAATAGCGCGGTCTGCAAATGCGGATAGAAAACTTAATGCTTCAATATCCAGGGCGGAGATATTTTTATACTGGTCGGTGTCTGTCTGGAGACCAAATATCAGGGCAGTGGATATGAGAACCATCTTATTTTCTGGTATATCAAAATTGAGATTTTTTATAATCAGGGCCACCAGGGTACTCGTTGAGCCTACATCATTCCTGACCAGCGAAAAGTCGGCTTTGCCTGCCTTTTCTGGCCTGCCATGATGATCTATATGCACTGCACAGGGTATACTGTCCCCTATACTGTCAATTCTGTTATTCTGAAAATCTGGGACAATATAGGCTTCATATTTGTTTAAATTGACTTCCCGCCCAAAGAAAACCGGTATCTTCAGGCGATCTATGAAAGCCTGGTTCTGGGTCAGCGAAAGACGTTTTTCTGCTATGATGTCCGAATCAATTCCAAGCTGCCTGAGTATATATTTGATGGCATAAGCCGAGGCAATAGCATCCGGGTCCGGAGATCCGGGGATATAGATAACAATGGTCTTATATTTTTTGACCGCCTCAAGAAATTTATCCGCAGCTTTATTCATTATTCACTTCAGCCCTTTTAAATAATTATATCATTTCACCTGAGTATGTCAGGAAAAAAGGAAAATTTGACACACTCGAGCCTTTACTTAATTTTCAACACGGCAGTAAATGCTTCCTGCGGAATTTCAACCCTACCGATCTTTTTCATTTTCTTTTTGCCTTCCTTCTGCTTGTCCAGAAGTTTGCGTTTGCGCGTAACATCTCCCCCGTATAACTTTTCAGTGACATTCTTACGCAGGGCTTTGATCGTTTCCCGGGCAATAACCTTGTTGTCCACAGCTGCCTGAATCGGGACATCAAACATCTGCCTGGGGATAATTTCTTTCAGTTTTTCGACCATTTCCCGCCCTCGCTGGTAAGCGCTGCCCCGATGGACAATGAAGGATAGGGCATCAACTTTTTCTTCATTAATCAGGATATCCATCAGGACAAGATTGGATACCCTGAAACCATGCATTATATAGTCAAGGGAAGCGTAACCACGGGTGCGCGATTTGAGCTGATCAAAATAGTCGTAGATAATTTCAGCCAGTGGCAAATAATAAGAAAGCCTTACCCGCCCGGATTCCAGGTAATCTGTAGTTCGGTATTCTCCCCTTTTCTCCTGGCAGAGTTCCATAACCGCCCCAATATACTCTGCAGGAATTAAAATGTCCGCTTCAACATAGGGCTCTTCAATAGATTCCCGCTCGTCAGTGGCCGGCATTAAAGCAGGGTTATCAATTTCAATCAGGTCGCCGTTTTTCAAATGGACCCTGTAAATTACACTTGGCGCCGAAATGATCAGGGCAAGATCATATTCCCTTTCGAGCCTTTCCCTGACGATATCCATATGCAGCAGACCGAGAAACCCACAGCGGAAACCAAGGCCAAGGGCAGCAGATTTTTCCGGCTCATAAGTGAGCGCAGAATCATTCAACTTTAACCGTTCGATGGCTTCCCGAAGAAGTTCAAAGTCACTACCGTCCCTGGGGAAAAGGCCGCAGAAAACCATGGGTAAAACCCTGCGGTATCCAGGCAGGGCTCTTGCGGCTGGGTTGTCAGCCCCGGTGACTGTATCACCGACGGGAGCATCACCTACATTTTTTATCGATGCCATGAAGTAACCAACTTCGCCTGTCAATAAACCTTCTTTTGGCTCCATTCCTGGACGAAACACACCTGTCTCGGTAACTTCAAAAACTTTACCCGTGTTCATAAACTTGATGCGGTTACCTTTCTGGATCTGGCCTTCCATCACTCGAATATAAGCAATTACTCCCCGGTATTTGTCATAATGCGAATCGAAAACCAGGGCCTTCAAAGGCGCAACGGGATCGCCGGCAGGCGGAGGGGGGACTTTTTTGACCACAGCTTCGAGAACCTCGGTCACACCTGTTCCGTATTTTGCCGAAATGGGAATGGCCTCCCCTGCTTCATCACCGATTAAGCCAACTAACTCTTTTTTCACTCTTTCCGGATCGGCACTGTCAAGATCAATTTTATTGATAACCGCAACGATAGTCAGATCATGCTCCAGGGCAAGGTAGGCATTAGCAAGGGTTTGCGCTTCAATTCCCTGCACAGCATCAACAACCAGGATCGCACCTTCACAGGCGGCCAGGCTCCTCGATACTTCATAGCTAAAATCAACATGTCCCGGAGTATCAATTAGATTTAGAATATACTCCTCGCTGTCGGCAGCCCGATATTGCAAGCGAACCGCCTGCAGCTTAATAGTAATGCCTCTCTCCCTCTCCAGATCCATCTGATCAAGAACCTGTTCTTTCATCTGGCGTGCTGTAAGGGTCCCTGTTGTTTCAAGCAACCGATCGGCCAGGGTTGATTTACCATGATCGATATGAGCAACAATACAAAAATTCCTGATCTTTTCAGGTTTCAAAAGATGAACCTCCACTCAAACTGAAAATAATCTCCGTTGGATTATACCATATATCAGGGATGTTTCAGAAATTTGAGACATTTTTTATCTTACGTTACGGAGATGATGTAATATGATCATCCTTGTATATACCGTAATATTATAATATAATAGGATTACTAATATTTTATGTTTACACTGCAATGGCTGGTAAAAAATAATGGTTAAGATAACTTTGCAATAGAGAGAAGGGCTCTAATTGATTAAGACAAAAAACACAAAAACAAGATTTGCTCATGCGTTGTTGGGACTTTTCTTTACAGTTCTAATATTTTTAACCGGTTGTGATAATTCTACAATAGAAGAAAATCTTGTTAATGATGAATATCCTACGATGGAGGAGGAAGTAAACATGGACGAGCTTCGCGAACGCCTGACCGACCTGCAGTATTCAGTAACCCAGGAAAATGCCACCGAGCCACCTTTCAACAATGAATACTGGGACAACAAGGAAGCAGGTATCTATGTCGATATTGTCTCAGGAGAACCACTGTTCAGTTCGCTGGATAAATTTGATTCCGGCTCGGGATGGCCCAGCTTTACCCGTCCTATCAATGAGGAAAGCATTGTCAAAAAGGAAGATACCGGTTTCGGGATGGTGCGTGTTGAAGTACGTAGCCGGAAAGCCGATTCACATCTTGGCCATCTTTTCGAAGACGGACCACCGCCTACCGGGTTGCGTTACTGCATTAATTCAGCTGCCCTGCGCTTCATTCCCATAGAAAAGTTCGAAGAAGAAGGCTACGAAGAATATCTTAGATTGTTTCAATAACACCCGGGCGGCTGCCTCTGTGTTAAAAACCAATCGGCCGATATCCTAATAATTTCAGGTATTTCTATAGTTGATAATCTCTCTTCAGGGAGGGAATTTAGAATAATCACAGAATTAGTTCTACATATAAGTTATGTTATGCCGGAGGTTTGAGGGATGATTAAAAATATTTGCCTGCTGGTAGTCCTTGCCCTGCTCCTTATCGTTATTTTATCTTCCTGCAGGGTCGAAGTCGAAGATCCGGAGTTTGAACTGTGTCTTAAATCCGAACCTGAAGAAGCAGGTACGATAACTGCCTCATCAGATTCCCTGTCAAATGAAGTTACACTTGAAGCCATTCCCAACGAAGGGTATGCTTTCGATGCATGGCTGGAAAACGGAGAAACAGTTAACAGTGAACCCGCCTACCGTTTTGCCCACACAGAAGACCGGAAGCTGACCGCAGTTTTCATGGAAACCGGTATAAACAAACACGAGATCAAAGTGAAAATAAACGATGAAAAAATGGGCGAAGTTTTTGGCACAGGCACTTACCAGGCAGGGGAAAGGGTTAACTTAACAGCTTCTCCCGCGGAAGGTTACTCATTTAGATACTGGTTGGAAAACGGGATGATGACCGGCCATACCGGGAAAGAATATGAGGTCATGGTGAAAGAAGATCTTGAATTAACTGCCGTTTTCGGCGTTAGCAGGATCATGACTGACAACTTTGCCTTTAAGATTTATAACCGACTTTTATCACCCGATGAAAATACTTTTATTTCGCCGCTCAGCATCTACCTGGCCCTGGCCCTGGTTTATAACAGCGCAGAAGGAGAAACGAGGGAAGAAATAGGAGGGCTGCTGCAGACAGAAGAACTGGATTTGGATCAGTTCAACAAGCGATGCCGGGCTTTCCGGGATTCTCTGGAAAGTAAGGGATCAGGTATTAAAGTTGCCCTTGCCGATTCTATCTGGCTTGATAAAGGCTTTCCCATTGACGGTCACTACCTGGAAACCATAAATCGCTACCACGGAGCAGAAGCCAGGGAAATAGATTTTGCCGATCCCGGATCATCTTCTATTATTAATAACTGGATTTCCGACCATACTGAGGGAATGCTCGAGGGATTAATACCTGAAAATCAGCCTGTTCCGGCAGAGTATTTCATCCTTTTAAATGCTATTTATTTCATGGGGAACTGGACCGAAGAGTTTGACCCCGCTAATACCGAACCATGGAGTTTTACACTGCCTGACGGTTCGGCCACCGAAGTATCAATGATGTTGAGAGAAAGCAAAGAAATGGGTGAGTACAAATATCTTGACGGTGAAGGGTTTGAAGCTGTGCGCATACCTTACGGAGAAAAAGAAAATCCTTTTGAGGATACCCGCATAGCTATGTATATCTTTGTCCCGGACAATGATCTTGATGATTTTTACAATAGCCTTAATGTAGAAAACTGGGAATCCTGGATGACTGAATTCTTTTACCTCGACGGGAAAGTGGGGATGCCCCGCTTCGAGATTGAATACGAAAAAGATTTGACCACTATTTTAAAAGATCTGGGGATGGAGAAAGCCTTCGACAGCAGGGCTGATTTTTCGGCCATGTCGTCTCTGGGAAATCAAATTTTCCTGGATCAAATCAAGCATAAAGCAATTATCGAGGTAAATGAAAAGGGCACCGAAGCAGCTGCTGTTACCGGGGCTTTCGGTTTGGGTGAACCTCCTGAACCATTCGAAGTAATCGCCGACCGGCCATTTTTCTTTGTTATCAGGGATGATCATGCTGAATGTATTCTCTTTATCGGAGCTTTTACGGACCCACGCCAATAAAAATCAGCTATATCAGAGGATGCCAGCCCTCTGTTATAATAAATAACCAGAGCACTTTACATCTGGCAATTTTACTTCTAAGGGAGGTTCAGCTATGCCGGCAGTTACTATAAAACCCGGAATACACTGGATTGGAGTAAATGACCATACCACCGATTTATTTGAAGGGCTGTGGCCTATCAGCAGAGAGGGAGTATCCTATAATTCCTACATAGTCAAAGCGGAAAAGACCGCGATCATTGATCTGGCCAAGTCAATCAAGGTAGATGAATACATCGACCGGCTCAATGAAATTACCGATGTATCGGGCATCGACTACATCATCCTCAATCACATGGAGCCCGATCATACCGGTATCCTGAAATTAATCAGGAACCTTGCGCCACAAGCAGAAATTCTCTGCTCAGCAAAAGCCGTCCCCATGGTTGAAAATTTCTATGGCATCACCAATAGAGTGCGGGCTGTGGAAAATGGAGAAGAGCTCGACCTGGGCGGGAAAAAACTAAAATTTTTCATGACTCCCTTTGTCCACTGGCCGGAAACGATGATGACCTATGAAACAGGATCGCAGATCCTGTTTTCCTGCGATGCTTTCGGCAGCTACGGGGCCCTCGGGGGCGGCATTTTTGATGATAAAAATGTTGATTTCGATTTCTACGAAAAAGAAGCACTCCGTTACTACGCCAACATCGTCGCTTCATTCAGCGCCCAGACCCTCAGGGCGATTGAAAAACTAAAAGAATTACCCGTCTCAGTTATCGCTCCATCTCACGGCTTAATCTGGCGCAATAACCCCACCAGAATAATTAATCTGTATAAGCAATGGGCAGAATATGCCAAAACAGGCGGGAAACCAGCTGTAACCGTGCTCTACGGATCCATGTACGGAAACACCGGGGCAATGATGGACGCCGTGACGCAAGGGCTCACAAGCACCGGCATCTCTGTCGATCTTTTTGATGTCAGCAGAACCCATGGCAGCTATATCCTGCCATCGCTCTGGGAGAAACAGGGAGTTGTTCTCGGCGTACCGACCTATGAAGGCCGCCTCTTTCCACCAGCCGCCCACTTTCTCGATCTGGCCGGAAGAAAGAGCATTAAAAACAAGAAGCTCGCTTATTTCGGAAGCTATGGATGGTCGGGAGGTGCCCGGCGTGAGCTGGACAAAATACTTGAAACGTTGAAATGGGAACTGGTCGATTCCTTCGATTTTGCCGGAGGGCCAACCATGGAAGACTTCAAAAAGGGTGAAGTTTTCGGCAAAAATTTTGGCAATGTCATCCTGAATAAACAGTAAGGAGATCCCGGAAAACCGAACTTGTTGAAGTTTTAAGATTAAAATTTCACCTCCTGTGTCAAGGCTGGAAAATGTCACAAAAGAACCGTCCCCTGTGTTCGCACTAACCAGTAATCAGAAAAGCAGGTGGCAAATTTGGCTGAACATGAAAAGACTCCTGAACGTCAGAGTATCCCCTGGATGGGAGGAAAATACGCCGGGGAGCTGAAAGACGGTGTGCCCCACGGTCAAGGCAGATTAGTTATGCCCGACGGCACCAGGTATGATGGTGAATGGAGTAAGGGAAAACCACACGGAAAGGGAATCATGGTATTTGCCAGCGGATCCGGCTATAAAGGCGAATTTTCTAATGGGCAGCGGCACGGATACGGCGTCTATGCCCGGCCGGACGGCCAGAAATTAAAGGGGCTGTGGAAAGAGGGCCAATTCGCCGGACCGGCAGAAAAACCGCAGGCGGAGGGAAAAAACGAACCGCAAGCTGCGGTGAAAAAACGGGTCAAAATCGATAAAGCCACCACGCCGGCTATAGATGTAGAAAATCTCAGCCACCGGTACGGCAGCCTGCTTGCGGTCAAAGAAATCAGCTTCCATGTCTACCCCGGTGAAATACTCGGTTTTCTTGGCCCGAACGGAGCCGGCAAATCAACAACCATCAAGGTGCTGACGGGACAATTGGCCCTGCAGAGCGGTTCAGCGCGCATTTTGGGCCGGGAAGCAGGCCGGGATGATCCGGAAATTCAAGCTCAGATCGGGGTAACCTTTGAAGAAAAAAATCTCTATCTCGAAATGACCGCTCTTGAAAACCTCGATTTTTTTGCCTCTCTTTTCGGCATCCGCAATCCAGAATCAATGGCAGCCCTGCGTCGTGTGGGACTGGCCGATCGGGCCAGAGATCGAGTCGCCAATTATTCCAAGGGAATGAGGCAGCGCCTGATGGTTGCCCGGGCCTTCATCAACAAACCCAGCATCCTCTTTCTCGATGAACCGACGGACGGACTCGATCCGGTAACCGCCGCCCAGATTAGAAAAACAATCAAGGAAGAAGCTGACCGGGGTGCAGCAGTTCTGCTCACCACTCACAATATGCTTGAAGCCGATGAGCTTTCCGATCGAGTGGCCTTCATCAATGAAGGCCAGATTGTGGCCCTGGACACAGCGGAAAATCTGAAACAGAAATATGGCCAGAGGTCAGTACGGGTCCGTCTGCGGGACGGAGACGGCGTGCGGGTAGAAAAACTGCCCCTGGACGGTGAAAGATCATCCACCCGCCTCAGTGAACTGGCCGCCTCGCCTGATCTGCTGACCATTCACACCGAAGAAGCCACCCTGGAAGCAATATTTATTAAACTAACCGGCAGGGGGCTGGCAGGATGAAAAATCAGACATCCCACAGCAGACTGCTTTTGGCTGTTCTGAAAAAAGATCTCCGGCTTTACAGCCGCAATATGATTTATATATTCCTTACTGTAATCAGCCTGATTTTTTTTGTGGTCATCTACTGGATTGTCCCGGACACGGTCGATGAAGATATTAACTTTGCCATTACTCCTCCAATTTCCGTTCTCGTCAACGA
This sequence comes from uncultured Syntrophomonadaceae bacterium, assembly GCA_964506505.1. Taxonomy (GTDB): domain Bacteria; phylum Bacillota; class Dethiobacteria; order DTU022; family DTU022; genus M55B129. The sequence goes on along the minus strand of CAZDKY010000042.1, from coordinate 2,053 downwards.
TGGGCTGAAATCGCTGCCCGCTCAAGGCGTTCCGGAATCAGTCCATGAACAGGCAAAAGAGATTGAAGCGGGTTTTGAAGAAGAGGGCCTCGGCCTGGTTGAACTCGAAAATGAAGAAGAGCTCAAAAGGGTGATCCGCGGGGAACTGGAAGTTTACAAGACTGATCAAGGTCAGTTTGTTATCCATGACCCGGCAGGGGATCAAAAAAAACCGGCTGATGCAGAAAAAGTTAATCTGGACATCGGCATGTCTTTTCCGCCCACTTTCCTGCGGGACGCTGCACTGGGTGAAAAACCGAAAGTGACTGTTTACGCCGATGCCGCAGTGCCTGATGAAATCAGGAATGCCATGGAAGGTTTTATCAGCGAACTGGCTTACCAGGTAGCCGGTTATGAGCTGCCGGTTGAACTGCCAGATGAAGAAGCTATAATTCTCGGTGAAGACCGCCTGGGAGATCAAATATCGCTGCGGGAAAAAATGAGACCGCTCCTGGCCTTCTTCATAATGATGATGGAGACTTTCGCCCTGGCCTCGCTGATTTCCAACGAAGTCCTCCAGCGAACGGTAACCGCCCTGCTGGTCACACCGCTAAAAGTCTGGCACTTCCTCCTGGCCAAAACTATTTTCGGCACAGCCCTGGCCATGGGACAATCGGTGATCGTTCTGCTCTTCGTCGGGTCATTCACCGCTGACAACTGGCACCTGCTCCTGACTATCATTCTGCTGGGTTCCCTGCTGTTCACTGCAGTAGCAATGTTTGTCGGAGCCGCCGGGAAAGATTTTATCGGACAGCTGATGTTCAGCCTGCTGTTCCTGATCCCCCTGCTCATCCCTTCCTTTGCTGTGCTATTTCCCGGTTCTGTAGCTTCCTGGGTCAGCGTGCTGCCCAGCTACCCTATCGTCAGGCTCCTTTACGATGTCACCATTTATGACGCCCTCTGGGCAGATTCCCTTGGGTGGCTGTTCTATGCCCTGTTGTGGGCAGCAATCATATACAGCGCCGGCCTGTTTGTCCTAAAAAGGAAGGTGGCCACATTATGAGCATAAACCGGATTTTAAAAATTTTAGGCAAAGATTTCTCCGTTGGACCGCGGAAACCATTTTTTATCTGGGCCCTGCTGCTGCCTTTTGCCCTGACTCTCCTTTTCCAGTTTGCTTTTGGCTCGCTTTTCGAGCCAAAACCGAGGCTGGGGATAGTTGATCTAGGAGAATCATCACTTACCTCCGCCGTGCAGGAACTGGAAAATTTTGAAGTGACAATACTGGAAGACCCCGATGAACTGATCGAACAGGTGGAAAAATACGATTTCGATGCCGGCCTGGTGCTTGAACCCGGTTTCGACGGAGCAGTTCAGGCAGGAGAAAAACCAACTCTGGAATTTTATTTAAGCGGAGAAAGCCTTGCTTCAAAACGGATTATTATCTCGATAACAGCTATTGAAATGATCCGCGGCCTTGAAGGCGAAGAACCTCCCGTCGAGGTGGAAACGGTCTTCTTTGGCGAACCAGGCCTGCCCATTTCAATCCGGCTGGTGCCGATCATTGTTTTCTATGCCCTGGCCATGTCCGGCATGTGGGTGCCCAGTTCCAGCCTTGTGGAAGAAAAAGAAAAAGGAACCCTCACCGCCATGCTGGTAACCTCGGCAAGGATTGATGAAGTGCTTGTTGCCAAGTGGCTGCTGGGCTTTCTCTTTGCCACTTTTTTGGCAGCTGTTACCCTTCTTTTAAATCGCGCTTTTGGACCACGGCCGCTGGAAGTAATGGTTGTTGTCATTGTCGCTGCCGCTCTCACTTCAGTAATCGGTTTACTGATCGGTATTTATTCAAAAACCGCAACCATGCTTTTTACCCTGATCAAAGGCCTGGGTTTCTTTCTTTTCATCCCCGTTATTTTTTACCTTTTTCCCGACTGGCCGCAATGGATCGCCAAGATTTTCCCTCTCTACTGGGTTATCAGCCCAATCTGGGAGGTATCAATTATGGGAGAACCGCTGAGCACAGTCTGGTTCGAGCTGCTCATTGCCCTGGCTATTATCATTGTGCTGGTGATTG
>CAZDKY010000041.1:0-20690 GCA_964506505.1 uncultured Syntrophomonadaceae bacterium | reverse complement strand
GGACAGATTACCGGGACTCTTTTACTTTTACTGGTTATTCCATCTATCTACAGGGTAACTACGAAAGAACAAAATACCGGGGTTGATCTTGCTTCAGCCAATGATAGTGGTGAAAAAAAGGAATTTTTATCACGGACGGATGTAAATGGTCAAAAAAGAAGTAATAAAAAAATAATCGTCCTCGTTGGACGCATGATCCTGGTCCTGGCTATTGCCGCGGTAGTTTTTTACCTGTTCAGGTTGATGGGTTAGGAAATATCAACAGAGATCTGTTAAAATTGCTGCGGCAGTTGTTTATTACTGAACAGTGATTTACCGGCAGCAGGTTATTGCGGTGTTTCAAAAGGCAATAAAAAGGCCCTTATCAAATTCAGGGCCTGGAAAAACATAATAACTTTTTCTTAATTATGGGAACCGAAGTTTTATTTACTCTGCTTTTTCATGAAAGACTTATTCATTTGATGAATATTTTCTACTGCCTGGTAACGAATAAATCGGCTAAACAAGGGCTGTTCCTATTTTGCGTCCGTAATCTTTGGCAGATTGAATTGCTTCCTGATCCGGATTCCACAGCAGCCGCAGGCCTTCTTTGTTGATCAGATCAAAGCCGGCTTCTTCCAGCATTCCGTTAAGCAGTTTAACTGATTCGCCACTCCACCCGTAGCAGCCGAAAGCGGATCCTTTCTTCTGCTGGAAATTCAAACCTTTTATCACTTCCATCAGAGCGGCGATGGAATGAAGAATTCCCTTGTTTATGGTTGGCGAACCGACGACAATGGCCTTTGATTTAAATATTTCAGTTATTATATCATTGTTGTCGGAACGGGCGGCATTGTATAACTTGATATTAATTGAATTGTTGGCATCATTGATGCCGGTAGCGATGGACTCGGCTGCCCTGCGGGTGCCGTCCCACATGGTATCGTAAATAATAGTGACCTGGTTTTCCCGGTAAGCGTCGGCCCATTCAGCGTACTTATTTACAATCTGCAGAGGATCCTGGCGCCATATCACTCCGTGGCTGGGACAGATCATGTTTACCGGAAGATTCAATTCCAGGACTTCTTTGATCTTGGCGGCGACAAGCTTGCTGAAGGGTGTAAGGATGTTGGCGTAATATTTGATTGCTTCACCGTACAACTCACTTTGATCCACCAGGTCGTTATACATCAGTTCCGAAGCATAATGCTGTCCGAAAGCATCATTGGGAAATAGAATGGCATCCTCTGTTAAATAGCTGAACATACTGTCCGGCCAGTGCAGAAGCTTTGCCTCGATGAAGATCAGCTCTTTGTCGCCCAGGTCAAGTTTGTCTCCCGTTTTAACCGGTTTGAAATTCCAGTCTTCGTGGTAATGCCCGCTGAGCGATTTAACCCCGCCTCTGGTGCAATAAACCGGGGTGTCCGGAATTTCCCGCAGCAGATCCGGAAGGGCCCCGCTGTGATCGCTTTCAGCGTGATTGGCTATGATGTAATCTATTTTTTTCAGATCAATTTCTTTTTTCAGGTTTTCGACAAATTCTCCGGCAAAGGGCTTCCAGACCGTGTCAATAAGGGCGGTTTTATTATTTCCCCTCACCAGGTAGGAATTGTAAGAACTGCCTCGATGTGTACTAAGTTCTTCCCCGTGAAATTTCCGCAGCTCCCAGTCAATCTTTCCGACCCATGTCACACTGTCATTAATTTTGAAAGACATTTTCTGGCCTCCTTTTATTTAGGAACGAATCATAATCAGCATCATTTTGAAGCGCTCATTTGCTTTCAGGGCGTGCGGTTCGTTGGCAGGCATGATGATCGCTTCGCCTTCCTTCACCTGGTTTATCTTTCCATTAATTATTACTTCCGCCGTCCCGTCCAGGACACAGACAAGAGCGTCAAACGGGGCGGTATGTTCGCTCAATCCCTGGCCTTGATCGAAAGCAAATATTGTTACTGTTCCGAACTCCTTTTTTACCACTTCACGGCTAACCACGGAGCTCTCCTGGTAATCAGCCAAACCCTTTAGCAAAGCCCTTTCCCACAGCAGTTCATTTTCTCTCACTTAACCACCTCCCGATCAATCAAATAAATATAACTAAACTGGTTAGATATCATAATATCATAATTCAGTACTATTGACAACATCTTTTTAATAAATAACTGGGGAAGGATTTAACCCGCCAATGTCTAAGTAAAACTTTATTAAGATTTATTTTTTTGAATCAGTGGGAGCAAAGTTAAGCATTTTTATTTGCAGAGATCTGAGGTTGCTTTATATTGACTCAATGATTACTATCTTCCGGGTCGTCTGGTAAAAATAACTCATCAATTGGTTCAAGGGCTTTGATTACCCAGTTAAAGTTACCCTGTATTTTCGCTTCGTATGCGAAGGGAGCAGCTTCTTTCATTATCCGGCGGGCAATTTTTCGGGCGTTTTTTTTGTCACCATTGTGGAGAGCAGTCCTGGCTTCAACCAGAGCACGATGGATTTTATTTTCCAGCACTTTCCGGCCGTCCGGTGTTTTTCGGTTTTTGGGTCTGCTTTTCATAGCGTGATCCGGAGCGACGATCCTGTCCGGGTACTCCCTCCTTCCGGCTTATGCCAATTATTTTTAACCGTAACAGGTTAACAGTTTCCTGCAATTATTATACTTCCGCGGCTGGCCCGGGACAACGATTTAGTGTAATTAATTATTTTGAATCACCATCCCAGGAAAGGACGGATAAGAGAGAAGAATTAAAGGCATTTGATGTCCCCGGAGGTGTTGCAAAAAGTTGAAAGCACAGAATAAAGTCTTATTAATGTTCCTGTTACTCTTTAGCGTAGTATTTGGTGGGACTTTAGGCTATATGGCCGTTGAAAAAATGGCCTTTTTAGACGCTCTTTATATGACAATTATAACCATTTCCACGGTCGGCTTTCGCGAGGTTCACTATCTGAGTGCCTCGGGCAAAATGTTTACCATACTTTTAATTTTTACAGGGCTTTTTATAGCTGCTTTTGCTGTAACTGTGGTTACCTCTTTTGTAATTGAAGGTGAATTTAGATTTATTCTGCGGAGGAGAATGATGGAAAAAAATGTTTCTAATCTGAAAGCTCATTATATTATTTGTGGTGCCGGGGAAACTGGCCATTACATTGTTGATCAGTTTAAGAAAAGAAAAGTGCCCTTTGTGGTGCTTGAAACGGATCCGGCCAAGGTGGAGCAGATTATCGAGCAGGGCAGCCTGGCCATTCTTGGTGATGCCACTGTTGAAGAAGATCTGTTGAAAGCGGGGATTAAAAGGGCAACAGGATTGCTCTGCTGCTTATCCAACGATGCTGACAACGTTTTTACCGTCCTCACTGCCCGGGAGCTCAATTCCAACCTCTTCATTGTTTCCCGGGCCATTGATGACAAGGCGGATCTTAAACTGATCAAAGCGGGAGCGAATAAAACGGTTTCCCCCAATGAAATCGGGGGGGTGCGAATGGCTTCCCTGGTTCTCCGCCCGGCAGTGGTTTCGTTCCTTGATGTAATCACCCGCGCGGGGGGAATGACTATTGATCTGGAAGAAGTATCAATTGGCAAAGGGTCCGCCCTCGACGGGATCAGCCTGTCTGAAGCCCGTATTCCCGAACAGACCGGCTTGATTGTCATGGCGGTCAAGCGCAGTAGTGATGAGACAAGAATTAACCCTGGTCCAGATTGTACTCTCCAAGCAAAAGATGCCCTCATTGTCCTGGGACAGGAAGAACAGGTGGAAAAACTTAAAATGCTGGCCCGGTGAAAGTTAGAGAGGCCTTCGGGTCCACTTTCTTTCCGGGTGGGTGGATAAACCTGGAATCCCGGTCTGTCGAAAGAATTTCTTCTACCCTTTGGTAGAAAATGTTCGGGTCACCGGATTGCCGGAACAGGGGAGGGAGCAGCAATCACCTCCAGTGGAGATAAAGATTATGATCGAAAGATGAAAGAAGAAATCAACCGCCGCTATGAAAATGATCAGGCAGAATGGGACCGTGATTATCCCGAACGCCTAAAAAGACGTAGATTTTTACTGGGTCTTACCGCCCTTTTTTTAGCCTTGATTTTTCTTTTTACGGTAATCGGTTCCCGGCTCGTCGTTTTCAGCACCCCTATTTTTACCTTTCTTCGAGAATCCTGGCAGTTATCTGACGATCCACTGGTGCAGGAAGTACGTCCTGCAGTAGTGCAGATCTATGTAGATATACATTCCGGCAACAGCCGGCAGTTGCGTGGCAGTGGTTTTAATATTGCCCCGGCGGGACTGGTGGTTACTAACCGCCACCTGTTGGAAGATGCGGTGAACGTGAGGGTTTCTTTTCCAGGGCGGGGAACTTTCACTGCCAGTCGGTGGCATCTTTCTAATTATGTTGACCTCGCCCTAATAGAGCTTGATGCCGGGGATCTCCCCTCAGTTGAAATCGCTGAAGAACTGCCAGTTCCGGGAGAAGAGCTGCTGGTGATTGGGAACCCCCTCCAGTATACCAGGGTGGCCAACAAGGCGGTGTTGAGCAGCTATCGCTCCAACCCCGGCCGGGATTTTCCGCACATTGTAATAAAAGCCCTGATCTACCCGGGAAACAGCGGGAGTCCCCTCTTTAACGAAGATGGAAAGGTGGTCGGTATTGTCTTCGCCACCTTGCGGAACAGCGATGACGATGAAACCAGGGGACTTGCTGTAGACGTACGGGAATTGATAATCTTTAGTGATCAAATTATGCCGCACACCGATCTGATTCACCCTGTGGATTAAAGACCTGGCAGTTACCGGAAGATATACGGCCGGATGGCAATTGGCATTTTAAAAAAGATAGTAGTAAAAGAAAAAAAATAGTTAGTAAATACAGACAATAATTTTAATTGCGTCTTTTTGTCTTCCGTCAAAATTAGGTTCCCATGGCAGGATTCGCTGATCAATGAAGCGAATGTTTTAAAGTCCATTTTTATTTTTTCGCAGGATTATATTTTTTTTCGTGTTTAGCTGCTGAATATCGTTACAACTATTGCTAAAGGAAGTGATCTGGTGGAAGAACAGCTGAAAAAAGTTTTTGCCTCCTATAAAGGAGAAAGAAGCGAACTGATAGCCGTCCTGCAGGATGTGCAGAAGGAAATTGGCTATCTGCCCGAAGAAGCGATGGGGAAAATTGCCCATTTTGTCAGGGTCCCTGAAAGTAAAGTGTTTGGAGCAGCGACCTTTTATGCCCAGTTTAAGATGAAACCACGGGGCAAATATATTATTCGGGTTTGTAAAGGTACGGCCTGTCATATTCAGGGCAGTGACAAGATTTCAGAACGTATCGAAGATCTTCTCAATGTAGAGAGTGGTGATACCACTGATGATTTGAAGTTTACCCTGGAAGAGGTAGCCTGCATCGGTGCCTGTGCCCTGGCACCGGTGATGATGATTAACGACAATCCCCACGGCAGGTTGGTACCGGACAAGGTCAAAGGTATTCTCGACAGTTATGAATAAAGATGGGAGGGATTATGATGGAAAGGTTTATCGATCACTGCTGTGAAAAGTGCACCCACACAAAAGAAAACCCCTGTAAAGACTTTATCCGCTGTTGCCTTGAAGGACCGCTTTGCCATGATGATGAAACCTGCAGGGCCAAGAGGAAGGCCATCGTTGATAAAGTAGCTTTAAATGACAAATTCGTGATTTGCTGATAAAGATAAATTGCTGAACAAGCAGTTCCAATGGAGGTGGAATAATGTCTTTTCGAAAGCACCTGATGATTTGCGGTGCAACAGGTTGTATCGCTTCGGGAGCAAACAAGGTTCATGAAGCTCTGGTTGAGGAACTTGAAAAAAGAGGGATCAGGGATCAATATCGTCTTGTTATGGGGGGTTGCGTAGGATTCTGTGAAGCAGGCCCCATAATTGTTGTTTACCCGGACGAAATATTTTACTGCCGGCTTAAGCCGGAAGATATGGCCGAGTTGGTTGAAAAACACCTGGTCGGCGGTGAGGTTGTCGAGAGACTGCTCTATGACGGGCCGGATGTGGACAAGCCTGCTACTTTTTACGACACGATACCTTTTTATGCCAAGCAAAAATTCAATGTCCTGCGTAACAGCGGGATTATCGATCCGGAAAACATAGACGAATATATTATGCGCGGCGGTTATCGGGCTCTTTCCAGGATTCTGGAAATGGAGCCAGCCGACATCTGTGCTGAGGTCAAAGAATCGAAACTGCGGGGTAGAGGCGGAGCCGGATTTCCCACAGGCATGAAATGGCAGTTTGCCCTCAGCAGCCCGGGAGACAAAAAATATATAGTATGCAATGCCGACGAGGGAGATCCGGGCGCATTCATGGATCGCAGTATCCTTGAGGGTGACCCCCATGCGGTTATCGAAGGGATAATTTGCTGCAGCAAAGCGATCGGTGCCGATTCCGCTTATATATACTGCCGCGCCGAATATCCCCTGGCTATAAAACGGTTGCATAAAGCCATCAGCCAGGCTGAGGAGTACGGCCTCCTCGGTGAAAATATCCTGAACTCGGGCCATAACCTCAGGATTAAAATAAAGGAAGGCGCCGGAGCTTTTGTTTGTGGCGAAGAAACAGCTCTTCTTGCTTCCATTGAAGGCCGACGCGGGGTGCCCAGGCACAGACCGCCTTTCCCTGCTGTGGAAGGCCTGTGGGGCAAGCCGACCTGCATCAATAATGTAGAAACATTTGCCAACATACCGCTGATCCTTAAAGAAGGTGGAGTGGCTGAATTTACTTCAGTCGGAACCGAGGGCAGCAGGGGGACAAAAGTTTTTGCTCTCGCCGGAAAAATTCGTAACACCGGCCTCTGTGAAGTGCCCATGGGCACGACCATCAGGGAAATTATTTATGATGTCGGCGGGGGTATAAAAGAAGGACGAAAATTTAAAGCTGTACAGGCGGGTGGTCCTTCGGGAGGCTGCATACCCGAAGAACATCTCGACCTGCCTGTCGATTATGATTCGCTCAATGCCGCAGGGGCCATTATGGGGTCGGGTGGTCTCGTGGTTATGGATGAACGGACCTGCATGGTTGACCTGGCCCGTTATTTCTTGAGCTTTACCCAGAAAGAATCTTGCGGCCAGTGTATACCCTGCCGGCTTGGCATGACCCAGATGTATAAAATACTGGTGGATATCACCGAGGGGCGTGGGAAACCTGAGGATATTGATCTCCTTGAAGAACTGGCAGTGGCTGTTAAAAAAGGATCCATGTGCGGGCTGGGGCAGACCGCTCCCAACCCTGTTTTGAGCACACTGCGGTATTTCCGGGACGAATATGAAGCCCATGTTATTGAAAAAAGATGCCCATCCCTGGTTTGCCGGGCGCTGCTGAAGTATAGCATCGATCCCGAAAAATGTATTGGTTGCAGGCTCTGTGCAAAGGCTTGCCCGGTTGGGGCAATAAGTGGTGAGAAGAAAGAACCGCATGTCATTGACCAGGAAAAGTGCATAAAATGCGGGGCCTGTTTGGAAGCCTGTCCGAAAAAGGTGAGCGCAGTATCCGTTGCTTCGGAAGGGATCAAAGCTACAGAACAGGCTGAAGCAAGCGAGGAGGGATCCAAATGTCAGAGTTAATTACATTAACAATTGATGGAAGAGAAATAAAAGCTGCTCCGGGAACTTCAGTTTTAAGGGCTGCCCTGGCTAATGGTATTTACATTCCCCATTTGTGTGATCACCCCGATCTTAAACCGGTCGGTGTCTGCCGGGTTTGCCTGGTGGAGATCGAAGGGCGTAAACCAACTGTTTCCTGTATGACCCCGGTTGAAGAAGGGATGATTGTTCATACTTCCACCGAGGAGCTGGAGTCAGTACGCCGGGCAAATTTGGAATTGCTGATTACCAATCATGATTACAACTGCCAGGAATGTCCCATGAACGGCAGGTGCCAGCTGCAGGAGGTCACCCGTTTTATCGGGGTGGATGAGGAAAGGCTGGCGATGATGCGCAAACCGCCTCTGGATGACCCCATAGACGATTCAAACCCTTATTTTCTGCGCAACATGAATAAATGTATCCTCTGTGGTATATGCGTGCGTACCTGCGATGAAATACAGGGCGATGGATGCATCGATTTTGCCTACCGCGGAATCAAGACCAAAATTGCAGTTCTCGGAGACAAACCGATTCTTGATTCCACCTGTGTTTCCTGCGGTGAATGTGTGGCTCGCTGTCCCGTGGGAGCCCTGGTTCCCAAAAATGCTGTTGAACCGACCTACGAAGTGGAAACTGTTTGCCCATTCTGCGGCTGCGGCTGTGGGATAATGGTTGGAGCCCGCGGGGAGAAAATAGTTAGCTCACGGGCTGCTCCGGACAATCCAGCCAACGAGGGTTCTCTTTGTGTCAAGGGGCGTTTCGGTTTGAGCTTTGTTAATCATCCTGACCGCTTGACTACTCCGCTGATTCGTAAAAACGGCGAACTGGTTGAAGCGAGCTGGGAAGAAGCTCTTTCCCTGGTGGCCGAAAAGCTTTCTCAATACAAGGGTGAGCAATTTGCGGCTATTGCTTCGGCCAAGTGTACCAATGAAGACAATTATGTGATACAAAAATTTACCCGGGCGGTGATGGAGACAAACAACATCGATCACTGTGCCCGTCTCTGACACGCTCCCACTGTGGCCGGTCTGGCCAACTCACTGGGGAGCGGAGCGATGACCAACTCAATCGCTGAAATTGAAGATGCAGCTTGCATTCTGGCTGTTGGGACCAGTACTACCGATGCTCACCCCGTTATCGGTTACCGCGTCAAAAGAGCGGTGCGGAAAGGGGCTAAACTGATCGTGATCAATCCGCAGGATATTCAGCTCTGCCAGTTTGCTGATCTGCACCTGCCTCTCAAGCCGGGCAGTGATGTTGCCCTGCTGATGGGTATGGTCCGGGTGATCATCGAAGAAAATCTGCATGACGCCGAGTTTATTGAAAAACACTGTGAGAATTTTGAGCAGTTTAAGGAATCGCTGGCAGAATTCACCCCGCAATTTGTCAGCGAAAAAACCGGGTTGGACTGGGACCTAATTGTTAAAGCAGCCAGGATGTATGCGGAAAACAGTCCGGCTTCCATTCTTTACGCTATGGGAATAACCCAGCATTCACATGGCACTGATAATGTGCTGGCTACCAGCAATCTGGCTCTGATTACCGGCAATATGGGCAAACCGTCAACAGGGGTTAATCCCCTGCGCGGACAGAATAATGTCCAGGGAGCCTGCGACATGGGGTCGCTTCCCAATGTCTTTACCGGTTACCAGAAGGTGGACAATGAGGAAGCACGGCGAAAGTTTGAGGAGGCCTGGGATGTTTCTTTGAGCGGGACGCCTGGTATTACCCATACGGAAATATTTGACGCCGTCCACGAAGGGAAAATCAAAGCTATTTACCTGGCCGGTGAAAATCCAATATTATCAGAAGCGAATGCTTCTAATGCTCGTGAAGCGATGGATAAACTGGAATTCTTTGTAGCGCAGGACATTTTTCTCAACGAAACGGCAGTCCTGGCTGACGTGGTCCTGCCGGCTACTTCCTTTGCTGAAAAGAACGGGACATTTGTCAATACCGAAAGAAGGGTCCAGCGCGTGCGCAAGGTGATCAATCCAATTGGCGAAGCGAGACCGGACTGGTGGATTACAAGTGCCATTGCCAACGAAATGGGCGCTGAAGGTTTTGCTTACAACAGCGCCGAGGAAATATTCGACGAGATGACTGCTCTGACCCCCAGTTATGCCGGTCTAACATATGAACGGATCGCCGAAAAGGGCATTCAGTGGCCCTGCCCGTCTAAGGATCATCCAGGGACAAAATATCTACACGCTGAAAAATTCGCCACTCCCAGCGGGAAAGGAAAGCTGGTTCCCCTGGTTTTCAGACCTTCGGCGGAAACCTGTGATTCCGAGTATCCCATCGTTTTAACCACCGAGCGCAACCTCTTTCAGTTTCACAGCACGGTAACCCGTTATGCCGAGGGACTCGATGAATTAAGCGGCGATGAGCATATCTTGATCAATCCGGTTGATGCTGACGAACTTGATATTGAGGACGGAGATCTGGTGGAAGTCAAGTCGAGGCGAGGAACAATTAAAGTAAAGGCGAAGGTAACAGACCACACCCATCAGGGGGTGGCTTCTCTCAGCTTCCACTTTGCTGAATGCCCTACAAATTTGCTGACCAGTGCCGCCCTCGATCCGATATCCAAAATCCCGGAAACGAAGGTATGTGCAATAAGTATTGAAAAAATCTGATTCTGTAAAAGTTAACGAATAAAGACGGGGCTTTTCCGATTGTCGGAAAAGCCCTTTTTTAATGATTTACCCGGATGCATCTTTGTTTCATTTTTAGAAACAACGGTTCTTCGGCCACCTGTTTTTCGCTTGTCGCTGTGGGGGAAACTAATGCTGCATTAAAAGTAGAAAAACAATGGGGATCAAAATATTTATAATCAGCAGCTGGCAGAGATGAATTATGGAGATGTTGAAGGTGTTGTAGTGATGAATGTGCCAGCCGATCAATCCCAGGCCAAAAAGCAATATAAAATCTGACAGGTTCCGAAGAAACATAAATTGATTAATTATCTGCTGCGTAATTTTTTTATCACAAGGCAACTGAAATACATTTCTCTCCACTGGCAGAATGGCAGGCGGGCCCGGGAATAAGGAAGATAATAATTTATTCCCGCTGCCCCGATCAATGGTATAATAAAAAATGTCCTGTCTAAAATCTTGCTGAAGGAGTGTGGCAGCCCGGTGTTCCCGCTGCGCGATACAATTACCTATCACGGCACTAAAATTGCCACCTTTGGCCTGTTGATCGTTACCGGACTGGCTTACTTATACCAGCTTTCCCTTGGCATTACCAGTTATGAAGTGATCTTTTATGATTACGGATTTATCCCTGCCTCATTTTTCAAGGATCCGGCCGGTCAAGTTTTCACAATTTTTACCAGTATGTTTGTACACGGATCCCTCCTGCATTTGCTGAGCAACCTCTGGTTTCTCTGGGTATTCGGACCGGCTGTGGAAGGCCGCCTCGGTTTAGGGCGTTTCATGCTGCTTTATCTGCTCTCGGGAGTGGCGGCAGCTTTGCTTCAGGGCTTTGCCCTGCCGGAGAGTATGGTTCCCATGATTGGTGCCTCGGGAGCCGTTTCCGGCATTCTTGGTGCTTATCTGATCTTGTTTCCCAGGGCCCGGGTCCTGACTATCATTCCGCCATTTATCTTTTTCTTTTTCTGGTTACCGGCTCCTATTTACCTCGGTTACTGGATAGTCCTCCAGTTTATCAGCGGTTTTTCTGCTGTCCCGGGGGTAGCCTGGTGGGCCCATGTCGGTGGTTTTCTACTTGGCCTGGTGCTGATATTAATCCTGCGCCCCAAGCGTAATTACCGTGCCGATCCCTTCTGGGAGTGCTGGCGTGATTACTGTTAGTCCCGCCCGGAGAATTTTAGACCGATTAGAGCAAGGAGGTTAATGGAAATGGAATTACTCTCCCAGGTATTTTGGATATTTTTAATCCTGACTATGCTGACGCCGTACTTGCAGCAACAGGTACTACGGGCCTCCAGGACCCGTAAGATGGTGGAACTGGAAAAGAAACGGAGCAGCAGGGTCATTACCCTCATCCACCGCCAGGAAGCGGTGAATCTGCTTGGTATTCCCCTGACCCGCTATATCAATATCGAAGACTCTGAACAGGTTCTGACAGCGATCAGACTCACAGATAAAAATGTGCCCATTGATCTCATTCTCCATACTCCCGGTGGTTTAGTCCTGGCTTCGGAGCAGATTGCCGAAGCGCTGTTGCGTCATCCCGGCAAGGTAACTGTATTTGTCCCACATTATGCCATGTCCGGCGGGACAATGGTTGCCCTGGCTGGCGATGAGCTCGTCATGGATGAGAATGCCGTTCTAGGACCTCTCGATCCCCAGCTGGGGCAGTATCCGGCTGCTTCTCTGATTCGGGTCCTGGAGCGAAAACCGATCAAGGAGATTGATGATCAGACCGTGATCCTGGCCGATGTTGCCGAAAAGGCCCTTCGACAGGTTAAAATCACCGCCAAAAACCTGCTCCTAAAACATGTGGATGAAGAAACGGCTGAAAAAACAGCCGAGAAGTTGACCCAGGGTACATGGACGCATGATTATCCCATCGATGTACAACAGATTGCCGAACTAGGAATTAATGTTAACATTGACGTGCCCGAGGAAATATATAGCCTGATGAGCATGTTCCCGCAGCCTCGCACAGCGCGACCGAGCGTTGAATACAATCCCGGCCCTGTTTATCCGGTCGGGCCAAAGGACAAGTAATTATAATTCGGTTAAAATTCACTATAAAAAATTAACGGCCGATGAAGCAGTGGTGTGATGTTTTTAGACTTGCAAGGTGGGAAATTAAAAAACGCTTGTTCTCCGACCTTCAAACGGCTTGTTATTCGTATGCAAACCATGAAATACAGGGTCAATGTTGAAACCAATGTCACCGGTGAAGTTGATTTAAAGATCCTGCGCCGCAACCTTTGGCTGGGATAGTAACCCATTTTAAAGATCAACGAAAAGATCTTTATGAAATAGCTACTCCTGGTGGTAAAGAAAAAAATGAAAAATATGTTTTCAGCGACAGGCCTGGCCGGCATTGCCGGCACGATCCTGCATCTGTACTAAAACTGGGACGGGAGTAGTTATCCCCAAGGCCTCTATCCCCGTTCTTATGACTGCCTCTACAGCGAATAAGAAACACTCGGAGAACTGGAGCTTTGCAGTGGTGCGCAATTTGTATTCTCAGCTGTTGCCTTTCTTGAAAAAGGTTCTTGATCTTATTGCAGGACAGGAATGTAAACAGCAGGGTTCAACTGCCGAATAAATTGTTCAGGTTCTCGAAAGAGGAAAAGAAATGGTTACCACTGCCCCACCCTGCGGCTGATTGCCGAGAGTAATTGATCCGCCGTGTTTTTTCACAATAGCCTGTGATATGGCCAGTCCCAGTCCGCTGCCGCCGTTCCTGCCCCGGTAAAATGGTTCGAACGCTTTTTCAAGTTCATCATTTTCAAAGCCCGGACCATCATCGGCGATATCAATGCGGCCTTTTTCAGTTTTAATCCATATTGAATGATTTGCATAACGCAGAGCATTACCGATTATATTGAGCAGCAGGCGGTGTATTTTTTCCGGATCGCCCTGCACTGTTTCTTCGCTGGTGTTTACTGTTTCAAGGTCAATATTATTTTCCCGGGCCAGACTTTGCAGGGCATAAATTGCTTCCCGAACAGCATCATAAAGAACCACCTCTTCGAAAGTGTAGGTTTCTTTCACCTGTTCCATCTTCGACAGGTAAATAAATTGCTCCACCAGTGTTTTCATTCTCTCACTTTCCTTGATAATTATATCCAGGGCCTGGGTTTTTTCTGCCGGAGAGATGGTGCCATCTTTAATTGCCTCGGCGTAGCCCTGGATTGACATCAACGGCGTTTTTAGCTCGTGCGATGCTTTCTGAAAAAAATATTTCTGAGCACTATCATATTCAGCCAGTTTCCCGGCCATTTCGTTGATGGTATCGGCCAGTTCTTCAAGTTCATCGCCGGTTTTCAGAGTTACCCTGCCTCCGAAATCCCGTCGGGCCAGGGCGGAAGCTTTATCTTTCAGTCTCTGCAGAGGATCGACGATCACCCGGGTGATAAGTACCCCTGACAGGACAGATACAGCCAAGCCGGCAACCAGGGCCAAAGCTAAAAAACCGAGCAGGCTGCGGTTGAGCTGGGTCAGCAGATCCAGATGGGAATAAAGGATCAGGAATCCTTGCTGATCACTGAAAATTGCCGGGATACAGACGGCGACCAGGTCTTTTTCCACCAGGTGGTTTTCCCTGTCCAGTTCTGATGACAGTGCTGTCAAAGGTTCGTTTTCAAGGATGTTGCCCGGAGGATAGGTCTCTACGTCACTGCTCTCTACAATGGTGCCATCTTCGAGAAGCAGAAGATAATCGGCATAGGCGATGCGATTGGCCAGACCGAAATAGATGCCGCGCATGTGGCCTCCCCCGTGCATGCCGTTACTGCCGGGATTGAGAGCGAGGCTTTCCGCTACCCTGGTCAGGCTGTCGATGGTGTCATTGATTAAATAATGGCGTACGGTTAAGCTGAAGGTGAGGGTCAGGGCGACCAGAGAGATAAGCAGAACGGCCAGATAGCCGGTGAAAATACGTTTAAACATTAAGCTTATACCCGTAACCCCACACTGTGGTCAGCTGCGGCAAGGCTCCTTTCTGGCGCATTTTTTTACGAATTCTTTTTACCGCGTCATCAACTGCCCGTTCTTCGCCTTCGAAATCATAACCCCATATCTGATCTAAAAGTTGTTTTCGGCTGAAAGGACGGTTTGGAGAAGAAGCAAGCAGGTAGAGCAGTTCATATTCCTTCCCCGTAAAAGAGGTTTCTTCACTGTTAATGGTGATCTTTCGTTGTTCAGGATAAACAGTCATATTTTTAAAGCTCAGATTGTGCGGTTCCCCTGCGGGTGGGCGGTAACGTTTAAAAATATTGGTTATCCGGACAACCAGTTCCCGGGGGCTGAACGGCTTGGCCAGGTAGTCGTCTCCGCCCAGCTCCAGTCCTAGAACGCGATCAAATTCTTCGCCCCGGGCGGAGACGAAAATTATGGGAAGATCGTAAGTTTCCCTGATTTTGCGACATAGTGTAAGACCGTCTGAGCCGGGGAGCATAATGTCGAGGATAAACATATCTGGTACTCCACCGACCAGGGCCCGCTCAAGTTCTTCCGCAGAAGCAAAGAGGCGCACCTGGTAGCCTTCCTTTTTCAGGTAGCGCCTGATCAGTTCCCGGATATTAGTTTCGTCGTCAACAATCCAGATTGTCTTTCCCGACATGATGGTGCTCCTTTGCCGTCCCGGCATTGCCCTAGTGTCTGTTTTGATTCTATTGTAAACAAAAGCGGCCGGAATTGGAACGGGGCGTGATAATTGCCAGTGAAAGAAAAGGTCCGGGAACCAGCATTTCCCGGAACCACAGCTGGCAGGAATTCTTTCTTACCGGTTAAAAACGCTGCCATTTCAACCGCAACAGTTGCCCTTTCCATTATCAAAAGTTTGGAACCTCTCGGCAAGTTCAAGAAAAGCGTCACCGATTGCAACTCTTTTTTCTTCCATCAGTTTAAAGCGTTCTTCTCTTATTGCCTAAGGTCCTTTGTCATCTCCGTTTTTACGGAAATCAAGCATCTTCTCTCTGATTTCAAACATTTTATTCTGAAACTGTTCAATGATTTTTTCAAAGCGGGGTTGTTCTTCTTCACTCAGGGAATCTCTGAGGCAGGCTCCTTGCTGGCCGCAACACCCAAAACCGCCATAAGCAAAAGCGGTTGAAAAGAGAGCCAGAAAAATAATTGTAATCATTGTTACAGTCAGCAATGTTTTTTTATCAGTCTAAGCCTACTTTGATTTGGTTCCTTTACAATTTTATTTTACAGGGCTTTTCAGGCAGATCTGTGGCATATATATTAAGTTTTCTTAATATATATGATTGCGAAATTCACTGCTTCCGGATATAATATGGCAGTATCTTCTCTTTCATGAAAGGGGGCAGATAATGAACGATATCTTGAGAATATCGCTGATCGGACTGGCAGCCGGGGTAATTGGCACGGGATCGGGGACTATCATCGCCTTGTTTGTCAAAAACCCCGGAAAGAATATGCTCAGTTTCATTCTTGGCTTTGCCGGAGGGATAATGTTGGCTATCGTTCTTAATGATCTGCTGCCCGAAGCAGTGGAGGCGGGAAATTTTGTAACTGCTTTTGCCGGTCTGCTCGTGGGCGCCATCTTTATCCTGCTGCTCGATTTGAAAATGCCTCATTTTCATTTTTTTGAAACAACCGAAGAGTTGGCCCGTTTTATTCGTACCGGGACCATTCTAGGACTGGGTATCGCAATGCACAATCTACCCGAAGGCATTGCCATTGGTGCCAGTTATGTTGCTTCGCCCGCTCTCGGTTTTACCCTTGCCCTGACCATAGCTCTACACAACATACCCGAAGGGATTGCCATGGCCTGCCCGCTTTGTGTGGGAGGCATGCGTACCCGCTGGGTTTTGCTTTACACGGCCATGGCCGGACTGCCCATGGGGCTGGGTGCTTTAATCGGTTCCAGCCTGGGGACGGTATCTCCGGCAATGCTTTCTCTAGCCCTGGGGTTTGCCGGTGGGGCAATGCTTTATATAATTTTTGGCGAGCTTATCCCGGGAGCACAGGATTCCGGAAGCGGCCATGCAGGTACATTCGGCGCGGTTTTTGGGACCATCGCCGGTATTTTACTGCTTTCGGTAATTTAACCGGCAGCAGAAGAATCAGGTAAAGTATGAAACCTTTATCAACGAATCATTCTTCAGGCGATAGTTCCTTTTCCCATTCTGCTAACCAAGAAGGAGTGCCCAATGAAGAAAGACAGTAGAGAAGGACCGAACCGCCTGATCAAAGAAAAATCTCCTTATTTACTTCAGCATGCTTATAACCCGGTTGACTGGTATCCCTGGGGGAAAGAAGCCTTTGCCAGGGCTGAGGTTGAGGATAAGCCGATTTTCTTAAGTATTGGCTATTCAACTTGTCACTGGTGCCATGTAATGGAGAAGGAATCTTTTGAGGATTTGGAGATAGCGACTCTGCTAAACAAATGTTATATATCCATCAAGGTTGATCGCGAAGAGCGCCCCGATATCGACCAGGTTTATATGACTGCCTGTCAGGCCTTAACCGGCCAGGGTGGTTGGCCGTTGACAATAGTGATGGGAGCCGATAAAATCCCCGTTTTTGCCGCCACCTATTTGCCCAAACATTCGCGTCCCGGACTGATAGGATTAATGGAGCTTTTGCCGCGATTACATGAGCTGTGGAACAATGATCGCCCGCGCATTACCAGAACGGCCGGGGAACTGGCTGATTTTCTGCGCCGGCAGTCCCTGCAAGAGATAAAGACGTCAAAAAGAGAGGAGGAGGGCATGCCTTCTGATGAACTGCTTGACAGGGCTTATCAGCAGCTGGCAGAAATGTACGATCATCATCACGGAGGGTTTGGCCAGGCGCCGAAATTTCCGTCACCACATCGTCTTATTTTTTTGCTCCGCTACTGGAAAAGAACGGGGCGTAAAGAAGCCCTGACTATAACGGTAAATACTCTTAAGGCAATGTATAACGGCGGTATCTTTGATCAGATCGGTTTCGGTATACACCGCTATTCAGTAGACCGCCGGTGGCTGGTGCCTCATTTTGAAAAAATGCTTTATGATCAGGCACTAACAGCGCTGGCGGCCATGGAAGCATATCATGTCTCAAAAGAGCCTGAGATGTCTGATTTTGCCCGAAAGATCTGTCAGTATGTTTTAACCGTCCTTGTTTCTCCAACCGGTGCATTCTATTCGGCCGAAGATGCTGACAGCGAGGGAGAAGAAGGGACATTTTATCTCTGGAAAAGAGCTGAACTGCTCAATTTGCTCGGAGAAAATGAGGGAAACATTGTTGCCGATTATTATGATGTTACAGAAAAAGGTAATTTCGAGGCAGGGAAAAATATTTTACACCGTCTTCATGATGATCAGCAATTCGCTGAGATGCAGGATGTTGGTATTGGCCAACTAAGGGAGATCCTCAGCAGAGCCGGAAAAATCATGAGGGAGGTGCGCAACCGCAGGACGAAGCCTTTTCTGGATGACAAGGTCATTGCTGCCTGGAACGGATTGATGATTGCCGCTTTGGCCCGCGGTGCCGTTTTCCTTGATGAACCTGCCTGGCTTGCTGCGGCAGAAAAGGCTGTCGATTTTATTTACCGCCGTATGCTCGACAGACGGGGGATTCTCATGAGACGATACCGGGAAGAAGAGGTGGCGGTGGAGGCTTTTCTCGAGGATTATGCATTTTTAACCTGGGGTTTGATTGAGCTGTACCGGGCTACAGGAAAACAGTATTACCTGGATAGGGCTCACCAGCTGACTTCCTATGTAGTTCAAAAATATTATCAGCAGGATGGAACTTTGCTGTTCAGTACCACCAATGAAGTGGGGATTGATCTGCTGGTTACTGCCGAAGCTTATGATGGGGCACATCCTTCGGCAGTTTCCGTAACGGCGATGAACATGCTGCGCCTGGGGTATCAACTTCCAGATGATGAATTGCTGAATAAGGGCGAAATGGTTTTAAAAAGACAGCGAGAAAAACTAACTGATAATCCTGTTGCCTATACTTTTATGCTCACGGCTCTTGAGTATGCTCTTCGAATGAAAGAGGGGAATCTTTCCTGTACTGTCGATGGTGACTGCGGGTGGGAATAACTTTCCTGATTCCACCGCGGGGATCGATTACATCACCGTGGTAGCGCGGGATGATATGAATGTGAAAATGGAATATGGTCTGCCCGGCATCGAACCCGATATTGGAACCGATGTTGTAGCCGTCGGGGCTAAATTTTTCCTCCAGTTGCTGGCGGACATTGAAAATCAAGTTGACCATGGCGGCGTGTTCTTCCGCGGTAGCGGCAAAATATTGTTCCACATGCCGTTTGGGGATTACCAGGCAGTGCCCCCTGCTAACCGGGCAGGCATCGTGAAAGGCCAGGGCCAGGTCATTTTCAGCAATAATATCTAATTTCTCGGGATGACAAAATACACAGTCTTTCATCGTGTCCCTCCTTTGCGCGTCAAGTATATAACAAGGCATTCTGTTCCGGTTAAAAAAGCCACCCTTTAACTATATCATAAACAGTAAACAGGATCCTGGCTGCCGGCAGGGTTGAAATGATACAAAGAGTTTAAGTTCAAACATTTTGGGTAATAGTATACTATCATTCATTATTTTACGGGTAGCCGCCCAGTTCCTGCCGCGGACGATCCCCTGGGAAAAATGTCGGATCATGTCTCAAATAGGGCAGCAGTATCTTCTGCAGGGGGCCGCCAGGGTGAAGATACCTTCCGTTGCCATGCCTGTTGAAAAACTGCACAATATCCATGGAGTGGATGAGCGTATCCGGCGGAAAAGCGGGGCAAGATAGTCGATTTCTACCGGGATCTGATCAGCCTCAGCCGAGAAGGCAGCCAGGGGCAGGATATTACCTGGTGGGAGTTGAATATTATCAGGTGGCCTAAAAGGGGCAGGGAGGTTATTAAATGACTGAACAAAGTAATTCGGAGCGTTTTCTGAACGCTTTTTCAGCAATTGAACATGAAATGGAACGGATTCTCAACATCAAGGATCACCGCCGTTTTTTTGAACTTGTGGACAGAAGTGCCCGTGTAAATCCGGTAATCGAACGGTTCCGCTTTGATTTAAGAGAGTACAGTGAATTGCGCAATGCGATCGTTCACGATCGGGTAGGAGGCGAAATTATTGCCGAACCAAACGATGAAGTCGTGCACTCTATTGAACATATTGCCACCCTTCTTCTCGAACCGCCCAAAGTATCGCACCTTTTTTTGAAGGATGTCCTTTCTCTGAAAGCTTCCGATCCAGTTTCGAAAGCGGTTCGTGCTTTCAGCAAACATTCATTCACCCAGGCGCCGGTTATCGAAAAGGGTAAGCTGGTTGGCCTGCTTACGTCGAACATGATTGTTAAGTGGATGGGGATCAGCCTGGCTGATGATTCTTTCGATATTGATAAAACTTCAGTAATAGATGTCATCGAAGTAGTGGGTTATGAAAAAGAATATGAAATTGTGCCGGCAACTAAACCTCTGTTTGATATTCCTGATCTCTTTTACCTCTGGCAGAAGAAAGGGCGCAAGCTGGAAGCGGTTCTTATTACCCAGAATGGCAAAAAAGATGAACCGCTGATTGGAATAATAACCAACCGCGATCTGCCTCAGATTCATCTTGAACTGGGCCAGAATAGTAAGGAGCAGTAACTCATGACCAGAAAAAAGATCGGGGTAGCCGTTTTTGTTATTGCTGTTTGTTTGGGACTGTTGTTTGTCCTTGCCTGTATAAAGGAGTATGGTTCCGTTGATTGTCCCTCTTCAATTGTTGGGGGAAAAATCCTGGAAGATGGCAGCACTGAAGAGCCGGATGAAAAGACCTTGGATTGGCCGGCTTTAATTTTTGTTGCCGACAAAGAGGCCAGGGAAGAACCGGGAGAAAAGGTCCGGCCGGAACCCGAACCCGAACCGGAACCGGAATCTGAACCGGAACCTGAGGGAAGCCCCGAAGAACCTGTTCCTTCCTGGGATGAATCAACCGAAGGTCAAGAACCGGCAGTTACTGCTCCTTCTTCGGAAGTAGCTGCTTCTCCAAACGGCCTGAGCAGTAAAGAGCAGCAGATGTTCGCTTTGCTTAACGAAGCACGAAAAAATTCCGGGTTACACGCTTTGCAGTATTCCAGTAAATTGACCGGTGTTGCCCGGGCCAAGAGTAATGATATGGTTGATCACAACTATTTTGGCCATGTTTCGCCAGTATATGGCGATCTGGGCAGTATACTGAGCCGGTTCGGGGTCAGCTACCGGGCGGCAGGTGAAAACCTGGCCATGAATTCGAACGGCAGCGTATCTGCAGCTCACAATGCTTTGCTCGGGTCACCGCCACATCGGGCCAATATGCTCAATGGGAGTTATAACAGCGTTGGTATCGGGATTGCTTTCGGCAGCGACGGATGTCATTATTATACTCAGATCTTCACGGGCAATTAGAGACGCTTCCTCAAAAACCTTTCTTCATTATCCAAATATTCAGGAGGTC